>DAMCMT010000031.1:33576-47628 GCA_032108265.1 Bacteroides sp. | reverse complement strand
TGATATTTTAAAGTGAAAGCAGAACGCTGACACAGTTTAATTTACACTACCTTAATATTATCGTTTCTCTGCTTGGACTTACCTCTTCCTCCCTCTATTTTTCTGTTGAACGATAGGTTGTTTGGGCTTTTGTTCCTCCTTTTGAGCTTTCGGCAATCGTGGATCATTCCATGATTCCTGATAATCCGTATCGGACTTGTTAGCTTTCCAGAGATATGGATACGCATAGTTTACACCTCCAAACCATTTTACTTTGGCTTTGGTGATATATCCGTTCTCGATCAGAACCTTATCCCTAACGCGCATTTCATACTTGCCATATTTCACAAACTCATCGGGATTGTCATTAGTGAAAAGCACCCGTTTCTTCTCATCATTTAGGAAAGCATACGCCGAAAATTGTATTTTCCCATCCTTGGCTGTCATGTTTTCGAGAAATATATAACCTCCACTCTTTAGTGTATCCTGCTGGCTATCGCTTAATTCTACTCCTTTGATAACAATGTTTCGTTTGGCTGCTTGAACTTTCTCTTCGGCTTCCTGTTTTGCTTTTTGCTCTGCCTGCTGCCGTAAGTAAGCTTCTTCTATTTGCTTATTTTCTTCCAAAAGATTTTTCTGAAACTCCTTTTTCAGATTCCCAAAGCTATATTTTCTATCCACCTCTGAACCTTTAAATGCGATGTTTCCATACCGGAATGATGCTCCTTCAATCTCGTTTGTGCCTCTCTTAAACTTATAGTTAATCTCAATTCCATACTTTTCAAGGTTGAATCTCAGGTCAGCAGGATTCTTGCAATTGGGTAAAACTGACTTTATGGCATCGTGAATATAGTATTTTGCCTTGTCAGGATTCCTTAATTTCTCACGCTTAGCCCTTTCTTTATCCTTGCCATAAGTCAATCCGTGCTTGTCTTTTAGTTTCTTACATACCTTGATGTTTCGTTTATAATCGTGGTTGACTGATATTAATTTCAGGTTGTTATCTATTCGATTGTAAATAATATGAATGTGTTCATTGTCGGCATTGTGGTGCCGGACAATGATATATTGGGTGTTATGGATACCCATTTCTTCCATGTATTCTTTGGCTAATTGCACCATAAAATCATTCGTCATTCGTGCCTTATCTTCTGGAGTAAATGACAGCGGAATGTGTCCGACAGGCTGCTTTACTTCCCTTCTGCCAGAGCGTTGCATGGCAAAACTTCGGATAATATCCTGCTTAGTTCCTGCCAGCACTCCTTCTGCTTCGAGCAAGTTAGCAGTATCGTTCATTACATACGACACACATCCCTTGAATGACTTTCCCTTGATATTCTTAGCGATCATTCAGTATTCTTTTAATCCTAATCATCATTCCCATTATATTAATACTCTCCGCAATATACCCTGCTTGATTTGCTTTCTTGGCAATCTGGTTCAGGTTATTTGCAATACCTGAAAGTTTTCGCATAAGGTCAAGTTCTTCCAATGTAAAGCGGGATTTTACTCTCCCTTTAAGCACCATTTCCCGTGCATATCGCGTTGCTTTCATCCCTATTTTCTCCGCTTTATCCTTAACTGAATTGAAATCCGCCTCTGTTAATTTGAGGTTGATTGAGAAATTTAGTTTCTCTTTCTCCTTGGCCGGACGACCACGTTTAGGCTTTTCCTCTTTCTTATTTTCCATAACATATACATTTGAATGTTATGGAATCTTTCCGGCTATTCAGATAGCCGGGCAAGCCAAAACGAAAGCGACTACCGGAAGATGAAGCGAAGGCTTGCCAGACAACCTGACCACCATGCGACCATCGGGAGAATAACGGGAGGGTTGTCAGGCGAACCCAAATCAGCCGACCATCGGGAGCGGGTGTAGGAGTTCGCAGCCCCGCAGGGCAAGGTATGCACAGGAGGAACAAGAAAGAGCCGCAGGCGAATTTCGGGTTACCCGTGCGATTACCTTGCTCCTTTGACGACGACAAAAAAATAAAGAGACGTGAGACTCTTTGTTTTTTGCTTCGGCGGCAACTGTTATACACTATCCGGGGCATAAAACGTAGAAGCCCGGATTCTCTAATGCGACTTAAATTGGAGGTCGCCTTAAAATAATTTTCTTCATTCATCGGTCTGTCATTTTAATAATTCAGACCACGAAGAAAATTAATAATATCCGGTCAATATTAAAGCCGGATTGGTATGTATAACTCTGCTATATATTGCTTGTTTGACCGGAAAGCAATCGGTGAGAATTGCCCCGATTTGCCAAATGTAAATTCCGACAAACCATTGAGAGATAAAAAAGCCATACTTGTCCTGCAATTATTCAAATAGCCTTCTTAACAGCAAGCCTTTGGTGCAAAATACACCCTTTTAATGCATAAGAAACCGGTGTTGTACGCTGGTAAACAGAATGTTATAAATTCGCGGTTGGAAAATTAAGATTCGCAAATTTTATAGACAGAAGAATATACAAATATCAATCTGCCGGTAAAATTGGATAGTTGAGAAATTTGATATTTTTCTGATTTGTCGTTTTTCAAGTTGGTTTCTGGTTTTGGGAACTTGGAAATTATCAAACTTGAAAACATGGTGGTTTGATAATTTGAAAACATGGAAACTTGAAAACAAAAAATAAAGCTTGAAAAGCTTATAAATATCAACATGTATAATTCTAAAAATTGAAAACAAGATGAAAAAAGAACCGTTGTTTATCGCCTTCTCTACTCAAAAGGGTGGTGTCGGCAAAAGTACATTCACAGTACTTGTGGCAAGCTATCTGCATTACTTGGGTGGGCTGAATGTTGCCGTAATGGACTGCGACTATCCGCAATGCAGTGTCTATGACATGCGCAAGCGAGAAATCCGGCAGTTGGAAACCAACCTGCATTACCAGTCCAAAGCTATTACCCTGTTTGATTCGCTGGGCAAACAGACTTATCCGATTGTCTGCGCCAAACCGGAAGAAGCGATCCTGAAAGCCCGTGAGTTTTTGGCTGGCGAACCGACCGGCTACGATGTAGTATTTTTCGACCTGCCCGGAACCATCAACAACGACGGGGTAATTTCGACCTTTATGTCGATGGACTACGTTTTTGTTCCAATGGCTCCTTCACGGATGTCAATGGAGAGTACCCTCTCTTTCATTATTCCTGTTAGTGAGTTGCTGGCAGGACACAAGGACTTAAACCTGAAAGCAATCCATCTCTTCTGGAATCGTGTAGACGGACGTATAAAAAAAGAGTGGCTTGAACACTATGAGGGAGTTATCCGGCAATTCGGATTACCGTTGATGCAGACGGTTATCCCTCAATCTGTCCGCTATGACAAGGAGCAATCCATTGAGGGCAGCGATGCGGTCTTTCTATCCACGATATTTCCTGCAGACAGGAATTTACTCAAAGGCAGCAACTTGGATTTTCTGGTTAATGAAATCATGGAGAAGATTCACCTTAACCCTCCATTATAATGGCAGCAGAAAATAAATTCGATAAGCTCCGTTCAATGGTACATCAGGGTGTGCCAATGGAAAAGCCTGCGGAGAATGTAACACCGGAAGAAGTAAAGTCCGTTGATGTGGATTCAGAAAAGATGAAAAATAAAACTCTCGAACAAGCAGTTGAGCCTACCGAAGAAATTGCGGAGCCAGTCACCAAAGCTGTTGAACCTCCGGTAAAACCTCCAGAGAGAAGAAAGCGCAAACCACAGGCAGACTATCAAAGTTTGTTCTTCAACCGGATAGATTTTACACATCGAAAGCCGCTGTACATAACTGCCACTACGCATCGCCGGTTGATGCGGATTGTCCACCTGATGGATGAATCAAAAGCGACTATCAGCAGCTATGTAGAGAATATTATCCTGAACCATTTGGATACGTTCAAAGAAGAGATAGATACCATTTACCAAACGAATAATATAAACCCGACAGAATAATGAACGAAGTATTTATAAAATTCTATGTATTGGTCAGCTTGTGGTTTTGGGCGGGGATGCTCCTGAGTGGTCCGCTACGCAGGGCTTTTGGCGATATGCACCGTAGACTCTTGAAAAGAATCTATGATGCTACTTGGGGACAGGTGGTAAAAGCATATAGAAAAGTAACCGGTTTGATATCAAAGAGATTTAAAGACACCACGCTTTATGTGGAGAATCGTACCTATGAACTGCGTGTCAAGGTTGCCCGCTCGCTGGTAAGTAAAGAGCTACTCGAAGAATTGACAGAGAAAAACTTCGTAGCAGCAATTTCAAAAGCAAGACAAATAGGCACATGGGGGCATGGGACTTCTTTTGAGGAACTTCAGATGTTGGGTGGTCTGGCATCAGGCAGGACAGTTGACAGAGAGGAAAAGAAGGCTGCCTTAAATGTAGCATTTGAACTTTGTGATACTGACCTCTTCGAGCAGATAATAACCCGGATACCTCGTGCGCAGGAGCGCATACTCTTGGCTTTTGAACAGGCAGAAGGGAGCGCTCCCTACGATTCCATCAAAAATGAGGAGTTCCGAAAATTTATTCGGGAGTAATGAATGTGGTAAATGTAAAATTGGACAGCCTTCGATGAAAATTGAGGGCTGTTTTTGTATATATGTCCCATTCCTGAACTGACTTTAAAGACAGAAGCTACACTAAACGATGCAAAACACATCCATAGGATTGTAACCCCATTGGCATATTATTATTTCTGATTTACTTCGTAACGAAAGAAGAAATTTTAAGGGCAGGGTGGACAAACCCCTACCAAATCGGTGCCACAAGCTGCCACCCCTTGGTTTTTTGTTATTTAACCGATTTTTTGTATATATATTTGGGCTTCGGAAGAAATTATTAATCTAAAAAATGATATGGATATGGAAATAATAAACATTGAAGCCCAAACTTTCGAAAAAATGCTTTCGAAGTTTGAAGATTTTGCAAGCCGGATGGAACATCTATGCCGCTTGCATGGAGACAGGGATATGAAAGAATGGTTGGATAATCAGGACGTATGCCAGCTTTTGAACATCTCGAAGCGGACACTTCAAACGCTTCGGGATAACGGAACGCTGGCATATACCCAAATCAGCCATAAGATATATTACAAACCGGAAGACGTGGAAAAGATAGTCCCAGTGGTAGAAGAAAAACGCAAGCAAGCTAAATATAAAGGAAAACAGGTATGAGCAATCAATTAATTACATCAGAAAACGAAAGGGTAAAATCATTTTTCCTTTCACTCGAACGGTTATCTACTGCGATAGAGAAGCTGTTTACAAGCCGCAAGCCGACATTAAACGGAGAAAGTTTCTATACGGATGAGGAACTGTCCAAGAAATTAAAGCTGAGCCGGAGGAGTTTACAGGATTATAGGAACGAAGGACGTATTCCCTATATCAAGCTGGGCGGCAAGATACTGTATAGGTCATCGGATATTGAGAAACTGCTCGAAGAGGGATATCGGGATAAATTCAGGTAGTCTTGTCTACATACACCACCCCTTGAATATCTTTTCCTTTTTCGACTGATAAACACCTCTTAATGGAAGGAGAATAAATAAGACAAGGCTATTTTGTTAAATACTCTTTTTCGTCCGACGAAAAAGGAAGATTTGGCAAAATACCCAAAGGGTTCAGCCTTGTCGTTTTATTCCCTTCTTTTTTCTTTGTGTTCAGATGAAAGAAGACTATAAAAAATGGCAGACTTTAAATTTATAGATAGCCTGCCACCGATTAGATGAGATATGTGTCATTTTAACAATTTGCGGTTTTCAACTTCTTGCAATACCCGCATCTGTTGAATAGCTATCTGGTTAAGCTTTTGCAGTCGTTCCGGTTGCGGCACTTGCTCATTTATCAGAACAGCATTAATATTCTCCATATTAGACAGGCATATCAGTTCGTTAATGGTAGCATAATCGCGGATATTACCTTTCAAATCAGGATTAGCATCACGCCATTGCTTTGCAGTAATACCGAAAAGAGCCATGTTCAGGACATCCGCTTCGCTGGCATATACGATTGATATTTGTTGAGCGGTAAGTTCCTCCGGTATAAGATTATGCTTTACGGCATCAGTATGGATATGGTAGTTGATTTTCGACAGTTCCCGCTTGGCTGACCAGCCCAGTTGTTGCTGCTCATGTTCTTTGAGGCGTTGGAACTCTTTGATTATATATAATTCAAATTCAACCGAAATCCAGCTTGCAAATTTGAAGGCAATATCTTTATGCGAAAAAGTCCCGCCATATCGTCCAGATTTTGAAATAATGCCTATTGCACTTGTTGATTCAATCCATTTTTGAGGAGAGAGGGTAAAAGCATTTAATCCCGCTTCTTTTCTAAACCTATCGAATTCGATAGGTTTAAAATTTGGGTTATACAAACTCTCCCAAATTCCCAGATACTCAATTGTATTTCGATTACGCATCCAGTTTACAACCACAATAAATGGTTCTTCTGACTTATATTTTGCAATATCCGTCAGAGAGATATAATCGGCATTATTGATACTAACAACTGTAACTTCTGTTTCCTGTACTTTTATTTTAGCCATTATTATTTCTGTTTTTAATTGTGTCAAATTAGCCACAACTTGGTTCTACAAATTTAGTTTAAATTATTGATATCCATTATATGTAATGGAAGTATATGCCTTGTTGTATTCTCATCTCTGACGAACTTTCCAATTATATACTTCCGAAACACCTCCGCATTCCTTGATTGAATACGAAACGAAAGAGCGATAGTCATTTCCAAGCCGTATTCTTCGACGCTATTGCCATTTTTATAATAATGGGTTCGGCAAATGTTGGCTTCATCCAACACTCCGGTTTTCAGGATGGCACGAACGTTCGCATTTATTTTGGTTACAAAACATTGGAACAAATCGGCAAGCTGATGCTGTGTCATCCAGATTTTGGCTGATGCCGGAACGGATACAATTCCGTTTTCTATGGTTATTATCTCTCTATTCATGACTATCCGGTTTGAATTTCGTTATTTTGCATTGTTTTTCTTTATTTTGCTGCCACTTTGAACTGGCAGTTTGTATTTCCGACCGATGCGGTCACTTACCTTTTTTACATCCTCATTGACTTTTTGCCGGGTAAGTTTAGCATAAATCTGAGTGGTACGGATACATTTGTGTCCCATCATCTGGCTGACCGTTTCCAACGGTACTCCACGGGAGAGCGTAATAAGGGTTCCGAAATTATGCCTACTTTGATGGTAGGTGATCCGCTTTTCTATACCGCATAATTTGGCGACCTTATTCAGGTTGACTTGAACACAGGAGGGAGATGCCATATTGAATATTTTATTTCCTCTACGCTCCGGCTTGTACTTCTCCATTATCTGCAAAGGTATATCCAGCAAGGGTATATTGCACAGGATACCTGTTTTCTGTCGATTGATGTCGATCCAAAAACTTTCGTTCCTGCCTTTATGGATATTTTCCTCTGACAAGTTACACATATCCGCATATGACAAACCTGTGAAGGTCGCAAATATGAACATATCCCGTGTATGACATAAGCGTTTGGATACTACCGGAACATTCATAAACTTCTCCAGTTCTTCCAGAGTCATGTGCCTGCGCTTACGGGGAGGTTGTTCGGGAATATAAGCGGCAAAAGGGTTTTTATCTAACATCCCCTGACTGATTGCCCGGCGGACTATCTTCCGTAGGATGATTGTATAGGTAGATATTGTATGGGCGGTAAATCCCTGTTCGATACGCAAATAGGAATCAAACTTTTCAATGAAGGATAATTCCAGTTGCCGTAATGGTATATCTTCCATGCCATAGTGGATATGCAGGAAACGTTTCACCTGTTTTGCTACGGCTTCATAAGCTTTAATGCTCCCTTTGGAACGTGTAACACCTATCTGCTTGGCATACTCTTTATTATGCTCGTGGAAGAGTTCCAGCAGGTTCTCTTTTTTCCTCCCGATACCGCTTACTGCATTTTTGACAAGCTCTGCTGTAATATATCCCTGCTCATCCAATATCTGTTTATAATACCAGTTGATCCTATCTGTCAGCTGCTCTATATGATAATTCGTTTCGGCAGCATGGCGGCTTTTGCCAGTCATACGATAGGCTTTCGCATCCCAAAGCAATGGGTCAATATCTATTCCGGCAGAGAACTGGGCTACTTCGGCATTGATGGAGATTCTGCCCATCAACGGACACATACCGTTTTTCTTTATCTTCTGTCGGTTAATGTAAAACAAAACGGCGAAAGTGCTGTAAGTAGTATTGGAATGACTGCTCTTATTATTTGTATTCATAATATTCTCCTTTCTTTATTATAGTACGTTGTTCTCCGCCAAATGAAACTTGCCGGACAGACGTTTATTCAGGTGGCGCATATCTTCACCGATTTTCTCATTGCTTACTTGTGCATAGATACGAGTGGCTCTCCAATCCCGATGTCCTAATAATTCGGCTACTGTTTCCAGCGGAATTCCTTGTGAGAGAGTCACTACGCTGGCATAGCAGTGACGTGCCATATGAAATGTAACTCGCTTATCTATACCGCATTCCGAAGCTATCCGTTTGAGATAAATATTGGTCTTGCTGCAACTAATCATAGGAAATAATTTACCATCTTTCGACAGTCCTTTATATTTCTCAATTAATTGCAAGGGAATTTCCAACAATGGAATATGGCAGGGTGTTCCGGTCTTCTTTCTTCTAAGATGTACCCACCGGACACCGTCTTCGGCAATAGAAAGATTCTGCTCCGTCAGGCTGCGCATATCACTGAAAGCGATGCCGGTAAAACTCGAAAACAGGAACATATCACGAATGAAATTCAAGTTCGGGCGAGAAAGCTTTGCTTTCATCAGCTTTTTCAATTCTGCGGATGTCAGGGATTTGGGGACAATGGGCGACGTTATAAATTCATAGTCAATAAACGGGTCATTACGAAGTAGCCCGTTGTTGATGGCTATCTTTACGATTCTGCGGAGTTGACCGATAGTATTCACAATCGTCTGGGAAGCAAAACGAAGCTCCACACGCAGGTAATAGTCATAGTCTGCAACAAACGATGGGGTCAATGCCTGAAAAGACACATCGCCAACATTATACTTCTTCCGCATGAAGCGTTTCAGGTGGTTAAGGGAGATACCATAGCGTTTATAGGTTTCCATGCACCGGTTCACACCGACATTTTTCAGGAATTGCTCATTGTGGGCTTCGTAGTATTTGACAAGGGTGTCCTGTTCGGATGCGATACCTTGAAACGCATTTTTCACATCCAAAGCGGATACATTTTCTTTTTTCACCGACAAATCCCTATAAGCGGAATGGATGGCGACACAAATTTTGTTCAGTGATGCATTGATGGAGAGGGCACTCTTACTTTTGCCGATAGCCCTGCCGGACATAGTATCCCAAAGGGATACCGGAACACTTACTTTGGCACTAAACTGAACCATTGATTTACCGATACGGATACGTCCCAAAACCGGAACAGTTCCGTCTTGTTTCTCCTCATTTCGTTTGAGGTAGAAACTCACTTTTACTTCTGTCATAATTAACTCTTTTACAGGTTACAAAATTAATTGTTATAGAGCTAATCAACGGCATGCAAATTATTGTGATTCAGTGAATAAGAAACTGATTTCAGGCAAAAATCCGACACAATACCAATGCTATCCTCAATATGTACCGAAACCATTCTTCTTTCATGGGAAATCCGCTTTTTGAATAGCACCTGTTGATAAAGAAACTGGTAACGCATTCGTAACGGAAAGTCTTCCGAAATACACAATATTTTGCTTTTTTACTACTTGCAGCAGAGAGAAGATTAATGAAGTTAGCACCAATGGGTCAGCCATTTACGCCATTTTATCCATTTTTGCTTTTTAGGTGCATAGTTTAGTAACACAACTTTGTCTTTTCGTGTCTTTTTGGGGTCATTTTTTGGTAGGTATAGAAAGAAAAAACCTCTCTATATCGCTGATATAAAGAGGTTTGGCTGTTTTTAGTCTTCTTATGACTTTTTTTATGGTGATCCAGACAGGATTCGAACCTGTGACCCACGCCTTAGAAGGGCGTTGCTCTATCCAGCTGAGCTACTGGACCATCCTTAATTGCGGTGCAAAGGTAGTTTATTTTGCGATATTACAAAAAGGTTTTTGAGTTTTTTTGTAAAATCCTATAGACCAAACGGGATGCCGCTTATGTACCATATAATAAAGAAAATAGTCCAACCGATTAATATACTTACTGAATACCGCCAGGAATATTTGAGTAATGTACCGTAAGTGGATTGTCCGTTATACTGTTGCATATAGGTAAGCACAAGTGGCATATATAAAAGAAATGGAGTAATGGCATTTGTCGAACTATCGCCGATGCGGAATGCGCATTGGGTTAAATCGGGCGATATACCCAGCTTGGCAAAGAAGGGAACAAAGATAAAAGCCATAAATGTCCATTTGGCCGTTGCCGAAGTCATGATAAGATTGATGCATGCAACAAACAGAATGAAAAGTATTAACGTCCAGAACCCATTAAGTTCAATGGAGGCCAGCATATTGGCGCCCATAATAGCCAGACATGTATTAAGGTGTGTATAATTGAGGCAGGCAAACATTTGTGCGGCAAAAAAAGTAATGACGAGATAAATCCCTAATAACTTCATTTGAGAAGCAAGCCCTTCAATTACATTCGTGTCGTTCCGGTATCTACCCGAAGCAAACCCGTAAACCATTCCCATGATACCAATGCATAATGAAATGATAAACAAAATACTTTCAATGAAAGGAGAACGTATCAATCCGCCTGTTGTACCACGCAATAGTCCCCAGGACGAAAAGGTAGCCCAGAGAATAACAACCATATATATAACACCTACAATAAGCGAAAGTACAAGAGCCCTGCGTTCGCGTTTTGAAAGAGGTTTGTATGCTTCGAATTCAATCTTGCCCTGGTATTCTCCCAGCGAAGGAATAAGTTTTTTTTGTGTTATTACATAGATAATACCGGCAATAATAAAGGTAGAAACCGATAGGAAATAATAATTGGAAAGCGGCCCCGTATTACCTCCCTGTATGCCGGCTGATACTACCGCTTCCTGGGTAGTGCGGGAGAGTAGGGGGTCGAGTGTGCCAATCAGGAAATTAGCGCTATAGCCACATGCTACAGAAACGAAAGCGGTAATGATTCCCGCAATGGGATGCAACCCGGCTGAATGGAATAATGCCGCTGAGATAGGCAATAGTATAATGTAGCCTGCGTCTCCTATTAAATTACTTAATACCCCTGCAAAAATAACTATCAGGATAATAAGCTTTTTATTCTGCCTGGCAGCCGCACGGGTACGGATACAGCCGGCAATAAAACCCGAATGTTCGGCTACACCTATACCGAACATAGCGATAATAACCATACCCAAAGGAGCAAATCCCGTAAAGTTAGTTATCACGTTGCGTAATAACCAACGAACCCCTTCCGGACTGAGTAAACTCTGAACCTGTATAAACTGGCCGGTTTGCGGATGTACCGCACCCAGCCCGTAGACATCAAACATCCACGAGAGAAATACAATGACTACCGTTATTAAGAAAAACATGGTAGCCGGATGTAACATTCTCCATTTATTCTTCATCCGGTTCAAGGTTGTCAAGGTCAACAATACGTAATTCAAGTGCCCGTACCACCAGGCGGGTAGCATTTACTCCCACACGTTCGCCACTGGGGAAAAGCCGGCTAACGAGGTCGTTCTGCCGTTTCTCGAGCGACTTCACTCCAAAGGGCATTCCTTTAAGGCTGGCAATCATATCTTTGGTATAACCGAGGGCGAGGTGGCGAAGGAAACGTTCATCGTATTCGTCAATATCATAGCTGATTATAGCTTCCTGGCGTTTGGAATCATTCTCTACCGATTGCTTAAAACGTTCGACAATCTTTTCGAGTATGGGGTAATTGAAAACAAGTTTTTTACCATCCATAACGGCCTGAACGTCTGTTTGGGTGAGTAGCTCACCGGTTTTGAGTATAATACCGTCGGCACCGGCATCCAATACGTCTACCCAAAGCTTTTCGTTCAATATTTCACCGGTAAATATTAATACCCGTACCTCTTTATATTTTTTGCGGATGTTACGGCATATCTCTACACCGATGGTTGTTGAACCACCCAGGCCAAGATCGAGAAGAACCATATCCGGAACCTGTACTTCAATTAAATCCCAGAACTCTTTTTCCGTCATTGCCGTACCTATGATTTCGGCTTCCGGAATCTCGTGGCGGAATATTTCTTCTGTACCTTTAAGCTCGAGTTTTACATCTTCAACGATGATAACTTTGAATTTTTTATCTTCCATATAGTCATGTTTTAATTATTATCTTTTCGGAATGGTAAAATAAACCGTAAATCCTCCTTCCGCAGCCGGTTCAGCATTGATTCGGCAACCTCTGCGACCGGCATATTCGTCGTGGTCGCGAATGATTTGTTTGCATATAAGATATTCGGTTCCTTTCAATTCTCCTTTTTCTCCTGCCGTCATGCGGGCTAAATCCGGATAAAACAGTTGGTTTAGTTCTTCGACTGTTTTTTCCCTGCGTGTATCAGTGAACATAAACCGGATAAACTTATCATCAGGCACAACATCCAATTGTAATTCTCCTTCGCAGGGATAAGAGAAAGCTTCGTTCAGGAGGCTTTCAAACAGAAAATTCAATTGGTTTAAATCCCCGATAACCGGGTTATCCCCGACGTGGTTGGTTATATGAAGGCTAATATCCGTTTTTGCAGATTTAGATAGTCTCCGGTGATATTTTTCTGCATATTCCATCAATTCAGGGATTGGTATGGTTACCCGGCGGAAAGTTACCTCTTCCAATTGCCGCGATGCGCACGAACTTAAAATGGTAAATATACCTTTATAATAATCTATCAGTTCGTTGATGGATTCTATATTATCCTGTTCTTCTTCAGGTGTCATGTCCTTTTCTTCTACCCGGGTTATAATTTGCTTAATTTTATTCGGATAGTAGATTGTTTCGTGCTTGATGGTCGAAAGGCAGTTGTCGAGCACCATATTTTGAACGTGTAACATATTGTCTTCCCAGGAAGCACGGTGGGTATCCTCGTAGGCCGATTCGATATCCCTGTACCGCATAGCCAGTTTTATAACCGAATTGAAAACAACTACCGCCACATAACGCGATATAAGTTCAAGAAGCAAACTATCCGTCTGGCGTACGGTATCTTCCTGTTTCTCAAAATATAATACTCCCACACATTGGTGCTTGCCACTGGCTTCTACTAATAAAGGAAAACTTATTTTTTTGTCTTCCTCCATATATGTTTGCTGTTGGAAGCAGGAGGTAACCATTTCCGGTATTTTTTTTATCCGGGGATTGGATGCAAACTCCAGTTTATTAGTCGAGGTATTAAATACCGCAAGACCCAGTACGTCGATGGCAATAAGTTCGTTTACGGCATGAAAGATTTTATTAACGATGTCTTGCGGAATCTCTTTTAACGCGTTTTCTTCTTTTTGTAAGGCTTCTACGGGTTCATCCGTCCGGATAATGGCCGATGAGAATATCTGTTTATTGATTTCGAGTACCTGTTCCAGGTTCCACCTGTCGGCCTGCCGTTTACGCATATAAAATATGTAATATCCTATGATATAGGTTACTACCAGTAAAATGCAAAGGGCAATTGCTACCATCTTATTGGTGGTTGACCGTTCTAAGTCCAGGCAAAATGCTTCGAGTGCAGAATCCTCATGATATAATTTGTAGAGAGCCGTAAAAGCCTTGTTATTATACGCATAGGCATCCCACTTTTTTAGTGACAGGAAGGAAGTTACAGCTTCGTTGCGTATATCCATGATAAGCTCATAGGATGTAGAATAAGGTTCATCCCACCATATTAATTCGGCCGGAGTGTTCTCGGATACCACTTCCAGATAAGCCTGAGGTTCCGGATAATATGTCTGGTAATGTTGGTTCAGGCAATGGATGGCAGAATCTATATACTCCAGTGCAAGGTTATATTCTTCCATCACATTACAGTAGTGCGCGGTGTCGGTAAAAAGAGATGCTTTATCAACTAATCTGTTATAT
>DAMCMT010000031.1:25970-33566 GCA_032108265.1 Bacteroides sp. | reverse complement strand
TCTTTAGCCAGGGCAAGAGAATCGTATGTTTTGATTGTAACAGGCTGAGAGGTGTTTTTATGGCAGGATGATAATCCCAGGGGTAACAACAAACATAAAAGAATGCCCAGGTTTTTTCGTACCCCTACAGGTAGACGGAAAAAGAACCGGCTTCCTTTCCCCAGCTTACTTTCGACACTGAAAAGGCATACATCGAAAATCTTGTTCGTTTTCCGGTACTTCTCAATAATTCCTTTACAGTTCATCAAACCAAACCCGCTACCTTTAAGCTTTTTCAATTCTTCGTTACCTTGTCCTTCTTCCATGCCGATTGAACGCGAGTCGTATATCTTTTCGCCGTTAATACGAGCCACGTCTCCGGCAGACAATCCACGGCCATCGTCTTCTACGGAAATCTCAATGTAATCGTCGGTAGATAGGGCATAAACTTTAATGTTACCACCTTCGGGAGTGTACTTCCGCGCATTCTCGGTCAGTGTATTAATCATGAACAGAGTCAATGCCTTGTCTGCCTTAATAATAGCGTCGGTCGGGGCAACTTCGAATGACTGGTTTTTCATTTCGAAAGTTTTCCGTCCTTTTTTTACCAGGGAGAATAAATCGTTCAACGGAAAGTTCTCTATATTAAGGCTGAGCGAACCTTGCTTCATTTTAATCCAAAGCGCCAGAATATCATTGTAATCATTTATGGTACTTACCAGTTCATTGATGTACTGGTATTTCTCCTGCTTGATGGTTGTGTCGCGGATAAAACCTTTTTCGCGTAATTTGTAAATCTCATTAATAATACGGTCGATATACGGAACAATACCGTTTACGATAGCCAGACAAGCTTTCTTTACTATGTTCTCGCGCTTGTTCCGTGCGATATGTTGCTCGTAGATATATTTTTCTTTTTCGAGTTTTTCGCGTTCACCCGCCAGTGAGATAGATATCATTCCGTTTTCGAGTGTCCAGGAAATATAAGGTTTAATTACATTTATCAGTGCTTCCTTGTCTTTGGATAATTTTTGGTTAGTTTCCAGGTGCAATGTTCCATCCAACGAAATATCCATGTTGGTGATGCCCAGTAGAGTTTTCATATCTGTCCAGATAGCCGAAAGAATATAACGCACCATATCCTCTTCCTCCTCGATATCAGCCGGTATGGAAGATGTTATTTTCTGGCAGATATCCAACGTGAGTTTCAGGTGCGAAATATAGGTCTGGTTCCGTTTGCGGGTATGCTTGTTGAAAATCCAGAAAAGAATTATAAGTGCGATTATACCCGATAGTACGGTAAGTAGCAGCACATTCAACTGCTTTGACTCTTGTTCCAATACCAGATACCGATTTTCAAATTCTTTATTCTGACGGGTGAATTGAAGGATTTCTATATACACATTCCGGTTATACTCCGATTTGGGTTTCATTCCGAGCCCGGCATAAGAAACGCTTAACTGTTCGCGGATACGTGATATCCATTCGGGAACTGTTTTTACGTTCAATTTAGAATTTTCCCCGTTCGTATGTTCATCCATTCCTGTTATCCAGCTTATTTCGGTGTAAATGGAATCCTGTTCTACATATGGCTTAAGGATATCTTTCTCATCGTGCGGGTCCGAATAATAAAGCTGGTGGTGGTAGTTTACATAATCCAATGCCTTAGTCAGCGTATCCAGTGCTTCCTGATAATGCCCGTGTTCGTTCAGGTATCTTCCGATGGAAACATAGGCTCCTGCAATCTGGTAGATATCATCGTATTCCTTAAACTTTTGAAGAGCCGTGCGTGCCAGTTGCAAGGGTAGGAGCGAATCGACCGGAAACCCAAACCGTGTCATCGCGTGAGAACGTCTGTCCAGAAAGAATTCGAAATTATCCGGAGATATCATCAGGTTTGCCAATCCCTGCAATCCATTGCCCTCGAAATAAAGATACCCTCCCTGTGTTGCCAGTGTCCAGGTTTGCAGAAGCTCGTCGAACTCGCTCAACCGCCGCCTGTCGGGTAATTCTTCTCCCGTCAGCGATGCCGAGCCCTTGATATAATGGTAATAAAGAATTTGGCTGGTATCATTCACCAACTCCGTTTCGGGCTTTATTTCGTTAATGGATGAAATGGCCTCAGGCACTTGTTGCAGGTAATAGTAATAAATGGCCGATACGATAGAAAACTCTGTAAAGGCAAAATTCATTCGTCTTTTTTCGTGTCTTTCGATAAATAAACTCCTGTCTTCATCAATACGCTTGATTCGTTGGATGGCATTGTTGCGGCAGTCATAAAATTCCTTGTTCATGGCTGTACGCTGGTAAATCTTCATCAAGCCGACATCTGCAATCAGCAGTTCCAGCTCATTCTGGGTTAAGCTGTAGACCTCTTTGAATAACTTTTCGGCCGCGTCGAAGTTCATTTGCATAAAGGCGCAAAAACCCAGGTTGTTGCAGGCTTCTGCCTTTCCTACATTATACAAGGAGGCTTCCTCATAAGCTGTCCAGGCAGCCTGAAACGATGAATCGAGATTTATATAGCGGTATGAATAGGCCCGTTGATTAAGTGAATCGATGTATTGCACTTCTTTAGTAGGTGCGGTACCTATGCAGGAGAACAAAGAGGTTACAATTATCAGTGCTAGTAGTATAATGGGAAAATATCGATTCATTCTTTTTCTTTTTCTTCAATTTGCGCAGGAAGCTCCTGCGCAATTAAATTTATCAAATATAGAAAACATTTGTATTATATCGTATCCTCAATTATATTTTATTGGCAAAAATGTTTGGAGAGTAATACGATAAAAACATATATTTGCGCAGATTTGAACCAAATGTGCAAAATTATGGAACAAAGTTTTATCGCTTACATCGAGAACAGTATTAAGAACAATTGGGATTTGGATGCCCTTACCGATTATAACGGCGCCACCCTGCAATACAAAGATGTAGCCCGTAAGATAGAGAAGATTCACATTATCTTAGAAGAGAGTGGAGTAAAGAAGGGTGATAAGATAGGAATCTGCGGTAGAAACAGTTCGCATTGGGGGGTAACCTTCCTGGCGGCGTTGACTTACGGGGCGGTAGCGGTTCCCATCCTGCACGAGTTTAAGGCCGATAATGTTCACAACATCGTGAACCATTCCGAATGTAAATTACTGTTTGTAGGCGATGTGGTATGGGAAAATCTCAACGAAACGGCTATGCCGTTGCTTGAAGGTGTTCTTGCCATGCACGATTTCTCCTTACTTGTATCACGAACCAAAAAACTGGACCATGCCAGGGAGCATCTCAACGAGTTGTTTGGTAAGAAATACCCGAAGAATTTCCGGAAAGAACATATCAATTACCATAAAGAGGAACGCGAAGAACTGGCCGTAATCAATTATACATCGGGAACCACCAGCTACTCGAAAGGAGTAATGCTGCCATACCGCAGTTTATGGTCGAACATAACCTTTGCTTACCAGGTACTCGATATGAAAGCCGGGGATAAACTGATTTCCATGCTTCCCATGGCACATATGTACGGACTGGCCTTTGAATTCCTGTACGAGTTTGCCAAAGGTTGCCATATCTACTTCCTTACCCGCACGCCAAGCCCGAAGATTATATTCCAGGCATTTGCCGAAGTGAAACCCGATTTAGTTATTGCAGTGCCTTTGATTATTGAAAAAATAATCAAGAAAAACGTGCTTCCCAAACTGGAAACACCAACGATGAAGATACTTCTTAAGGTACCTGTCATCAACGATAAAATAAAGTCAACCATACGCGAACAGGTCATTAAAGCCTTTGGTGGTAACTTCGAAGAAGTGGTAGTTGGCGGAGCAGCCTTCAACCAGGACGTAGAATATTTCCTGAAAATGATTGATTTCCCCTATACCGTAGGGTATGGAATGACGGAGTGTGGCCCCATTATCTGTTACGAAGACTGGAAATATTTCAAAATGGGTTCGTGCGGTAAACCTGTTCCACGCATGGAAGTTAAAATATTATCTCCCGACCCGGCCAACATCGTAGGCGAAATTATCTGCCGCGGGGATAACGTGATGCTGGGATATTACAAAAACGAAGAAGCCACCGCCGAAGTAATGAAAGACGGCTGGCTATATACCGGCGACCTGGGAGTAATGGATGCCGAGGGCAACGTAACCATCAAAGGAAGAAGCAAAAACCTGTTGCTCGGTGGTAACGGACAGAATATTTATCCGGAAGAAATAGAAGACAAATTGAACAACCTTCCGTACGTATCCGAAAGCATTATTGTACAGCAGAACGGTAAGCTCGTCGGCCTGGTGTACCCGGATTTCGACGATGCTTTTGCCCACGGACTGAAAGCCGAAGATATGGAGCGCCTGATGGAAGAAAACCGGGTGGCGCTGAATGCCATGTTGCCCGCCTACAGCCAGATTGCCAAAATGAAGGTATATCCCGAAGAATTCGAGAAGACACCGAAGAAAAGTATCAAGCGTTTCTTGTATCAGGAAGCAAAAGGTTGATGGAACTATTAAAACAGATAACGAGAGTGATGTAAAGAAAAAATTGCTCGTGTAATTCTCAGAACTTTATCGTTTCTTTTTTAAGAATGTCACACTTATCGTTCGAATGTATCACGTTTATGATTTAAAAGTTTCATAGTTGTCGTTTGAAAGTACCAAACGAACCGTTTGAAAGTACCAAACAGACCGTTTAAAAGTACCAAACGAACCGTTTGAAAGTTTTAAATTAATTGCGAAATGGTTTCAATTGTTTTCGTTTAAGCGATTATTTTCCACTCAAGTACGTCGGGTATTACCTGGGGGTGTAAACGCTCGAATTTGAGCCCCTAAATGTGCTTAGCTAAATTATGGGCTATGGATATGATTATCCTGCTTAATAACTGGTTGTCCAATCAATTACTATTAATGATAATAATATTATTATTAATATTCTATTCTGTTCTGTTTTGTTCTGTTGTTGCAACGGAATTGAACGCACCTTCCCCTGCATCAAATCCGTTTTGTATAATTAATTCAATTTAATCCGCAATATTTTCCCGTTATATTCTTTCACCGTTGTATTGGTTGCTTTATATGGCAACAGGCATATTTCTTCCTTTTCGCCCGTTAGTAAATCTTTTGCCATATACGACTGAATAGGCTGTACCTGCAAAAAGTCAAAGGCATGCGAAGGAATGTTGATAGCTATATCAACCGGCACGCTGTCGAAGTTAACAACAATCAATAGCAATTCATTTTCGTACTTGCGAAGGAACGTATATTGCTTGTGTTCATTGAACCGCCAGCCGTTTTCGTTGGCATACATCAGGTCGAAGAAGCTACCCTGGCTGATGGCCTTTTCTTTGCGGCAGATGTTCAGGATACTGCGGTAAATGCTTTGAAGATGCTTTTGGTTTTCGGTCAGCATTTGCCCGTCGAATGTGCCACCGTTGCGCCATTTGCGGATGGATGCTACACTCCAGTAATCAAATATGGTAGTGCGTCCGTCGCGACCGCTGAAACCTTCGTTGTCCATGCCCGGCTCGCCAAATTCCTGTCCGAAATACACCATAACGGGATTGGTATTCATACAGGCGGCTACGATAAATCCCGGTATTCCTTTGCGGGCGTTGCCGGCAAAAAAATCCGAAGCAATGCGCTGCTCATCGTGATTTTCGAGAAAGTTGAGCATCCGGTGTTCAATGCCATCCAGGCATTGCCAACTGCGGGTAATGGCTTTGGCGGTATCGTACCCGCACATAACGTTTCTCAGTGTATCGTACAAACCTACTTTATCGTACAGGTAATCGAACTTTCCACGATGCAGGTAATTTTTATACTCAGCCGGGTTGTATATCTCGGCAATGAAAATTATATCAGGATATGCCTCTTTTACTTGCGGGATGGCCCATTCCCAAAACTCAACGGGTACCATCTCGGCCATATCACAACGGAAACCATCTACTTTTTTAGATGACCAGAAGAGTAATATATCCAACATCTTTATCCAGGTATCCGGAATGGGGTCGAAGTGTTTGCAACAACCATTGCAGTAATCAACCCCGTAATTGAGTTTGATGGTTTCGTACCAGTCGCAGATATTCGGGTTTGCGTCAAAACGGTCGTTGCCTGTAGCTTTGGCCGGGTATTCCTTGTAGGCTTCGGGGCTTCCGGCTTTCATATCGAACCGGGCATGCAAAGGCGTACCGGGTATATAATAAAAGTTATTGTAGGGACTGAAAGCCTGCGTCTTATCGTCATTAATACCCAGAGAAACGGTTCCGTCGGGTTGAGACTCGGAGTGATATTGCCGGGCAACATGATTGGGTACAAAGTCGATAATAACTTTCAACTTGTTTTTATGACTACGTTTAACCAGGCTTTCGAATTCTTTCATTCTTCCCGGTACATCATCAGCCAAATCGGGGTCGATGTTGTAATAATCTTTAATGGCATAGGGCGAACCGGCTTTGCCTTTTACCACGGCCGGATGATTAGGGCTGATGCCATACGTGCTATAATCTGTCTGGGTGGCATGCTGTATAACTCCGGTGTACCAGATATGTGTAGCTCCCAGATTTCTTATCTCTTTCAGCGCTTCGTTTGTAAAGGCCGACAATTTTCCGCACCCGTTGTCCTGTATATCTCCGTTATGTATGCAACAATTGTTATCGTTGCCGAATAACCGGGTAAATACCTGATATATAATTATTTTTTGTTTGTCTGACATTTTTCTCTCTCTATTTATTCTTTAGTTGTTCCAGATTTGTCCTTTTGTATCAATCAGTTGGTCAAGGATTTCGTTGGCCGTTTTATATCCCTGCTCAAATATTTCTTCTGCTTTTTCGAGTTCCCTGTTGCTGTATCCGTTCAGATTATAGGGCTCGATAAGTAGGTCGCTGTTCTCTTTTTGGGGAAATGAATTGGCCGAGAATACGAAGTGATAAGAACGCATGGCGATGCTGATAATATTCTTCTTGTACTCTTCGGCTACCAACGGGCTTACATTAATGGCAACTACCTTTTCGCAACTTTGGCGGACGGTAGATACGGGAAGGTTCATAAACAACCCGCCATCCACATAACAAACACCATCGATATTAACGGGTTGAAACATAACGGGCATGCAGCAAGAAGCGGCTATACGTTCGGGCAGAGAGCCGTTGGTGAAATGTACGCTCTTTCCATGGTCGAGGTCGGTTGCCGTAATCATAAACGGTATTTTTAAGTCCTCGATATTTTTGGCTTTGAGGTTGGTTCTCAGGAAGTCGATGAAGTCGCATAAATCGAATAATCCCATTTTGGGGATAACGAGTTTGGTTAAATCGCCGAATGTTTGCCCGGCGAAAAAGTCGAGCACATTATGAGGCTCGTTTCCGTCGGCATAGAATGCACCGGCAAGGGCTCCGGCACTGACTCCCGACATGATATCGGGTTTAATATCGTGTTCCAGTAATGCCTGCATCACTCCCAGATGCGCAAATCCTTTGATGAAACCACCACTAAGAGCAAATCCGACTTTATATTTTTTGCCGGTATAGTTTTCTTCTTTCATTTGGGTGATAAGATAATTTGGTACGAAGATAAATAAATTAGTTGAGAGTTGAAAGTTGAAAGTTACGATGCCGCATGGTAACTCTCAACTCTCAAC
>DAMCMT010000031.1:0-25960 GCA_032108265.1 Bacteroides sp. | reverse complement strand
GGTCGTGGAACGGTTGGGCTTCTTTATGAACCGGATTTCCTTCGATATAGACTGCGCGTGGGGTGGTAGGGCAAACGTATTCGCATCCGCCGCATCCTACACATATATCCGTATCAATTTCGGGAAGTGTTAATCCATCTTTATAGGGTTTCATGGATATGGCCTGGGTGGGGCAATGTTCGGAACAGGCTCCGCAACTGGTTTCGTCTGTATAAACGATGCAGTTTTCGAGCAGGAACACAACATAACCCATCTGAACCCGGTGCTTTTCTTCTACCGTAAGCGGATGAATAGCTTCGTTGGGGCAAACTTCACCGCATATGGTACAATCGTAATTACAGAATCCTTTTTCGAAACTGATGGTAGGCTGCATTATTCCTCCCAGACCGTATTCCATAAAGGCCGGCTTGATGATATTTGCCGGACATTTGCTCACACATAAATGGCAGGATGTACAGTGTGCCAGTAAATGTTCGTGCCCTTTCGAACCGGGAGGGGAGAGGGGATGTTGTTTTTTATAATGGATTTTACCATCGTTTATAACCTCGTCTACTTTGGCCTTTACCGCCTGGGGAGCCAGAGCGGCAGTAGTTACACCGGCAGCCAGAAAACGTCTTTTTGATGCATTAACAGCCTCATCCTGAATCTTGCGGGGTAGGGAATAGGCGATAGCATTGTCGCGGCAGGCACCCAGGCAATTGAAACAGGTTACGCAACGGCTGTTATCGACATGATGTTCTTTCACATTAATACACGATGCCTTACAATCGCGTGCGCAACGTCCACAATTGGTACAATTGGCCGTATTGATGCGGACTTTGAATAAAGAAAATCTGCTCAGAAAGCCAAGTATGGTTCCAACGGGGCAGATGGTATTGCACCATGTACGTCCGTATCTCCATGCCAGATAGCCTATCAGGAAGAGTGTCGTTAATCCTACAACGAAAGTAAATATACTGGGTATAAAAACATCTACCTTGTAGAAAGTATAGTTATTGAACTGGGTGAATATACTTTCCAGTAAATTATTGCCTAATAAGTAAATGGGTTTGAATACACTGGTAATCATTCGTCCGTATGCGCTGTATGGGTCGAGTAGCCCTAATACGAAAGTAAACCCCAGTACGTAGGTAATAATGCACACTGCCAACACACTCCAGCGAAGAATGGTGCGGGGTGGTAAATATTTAAAGCGTTTTTGCTTTTTGGTTTTGAATGGACGGGATATACGGTTGACCACATCCTGGAATATACCCATCGGGCATACGGATGAACAATAAACGCGTCCGAATATCACCGTCAGCACAATCAATGCCAGAAGTATGATAAGAGCCATAGCCGATAATGCCGGAATAAACTGGATGCGGGTTAACCAATTGAGGCTTTCCGGCAAAAGCCCTGCAAAATCAAGAAAATAAAACGTGATTAGTGCAAGGCAAATGGCCGATATAATAATACGAATGATTCTGAGCATTGTTTTTTTACAACTTAACCCGTTTGATGTTCAGTTTATCTAAATCCATGGTACCCAGGTTCAGCGCCTGACCGTTGGCCAGGTGTCCTACTGTATCCAAAGGCATATTCCGTATCTGGTTAAAGAATGTTGCGGCTGCTGTATCCACGGCAACGATATCCTGCGATACGAATAAAGCTTTTGCTTCAACGGCATCGGAGGCCGAACGTCCTCTGGGACCGTTTGTTTTCAGTACACGGTAGGCATCTACTACGTTCAGAATCGGTTTTTTGGTCAAAGTACAGATGTCGGCAATACATTGCTGTAAATCGTTTTGATGGAAGAAACCGCGGTCCCACACAATGCCCATCATGTTCTTCATGGATATGGATAGGTTGGCGCCTCCGTGATTCTTCAGGATAGGCACGTTAATCCATGCATCGGCATCGAGTAAAGCTTCGTGGATTTTTGTACTTTTCAGCTTCTTACCATTCGGCAAAGATACCGGGCGGTAATATGATTCCAGGTGGGCGGGCATTACTTTGGCTCCGGCTGCTTTGGCAGCTTCTTCAATGCCGCTGGTTTTGTAGCTTTTAATCCAGTCGTCGCAGGTATGGTCGAATACGGTAACTTCCTTGGCTTCGGCCTGTAGGCATTGCTTAACAATCTCCGCAACCAGTTTCGGATTGGTGTTTCCGGCCAGTTCGGGGGCGCGGTCCCAACCGATATTGGGTTTAACCACTACCTTTTGTCCGGCCTTAATGAATTGCTTTATACCGCCCATTTCTTCCATAGCTTTGCGGAACATTGCTTCGGGTTCGCCACCCATCACCGCTACCATATCGATTTTATCTCCGGCAGCGTTGTTAAAGCTCTGTGTCAGTATATCCATTGCCTGAGAGCGCTGTATGCTCATTGCTGCTCCGGCTATTGCGATTGTTTTTAAAAAATCTCTTCTTTCCATGTTTTTTGAATTTTGAATTTTGAATTTTAAATTTTGAATTAATGTAATAAAAACTTTTCAATCTATGCAATTCAAAATTCTTAATTCAAAATTCATAATTATTTAAACTATCCACGGAAACCTGAAACAGGTTTCGTTATATAGAGCATAATCTGCATTTCCATTTACAGCAAATGTTTTGATAAGGTTTGCTTCTTTAAGCAATTCGCGTGCAAATACTATGGTAGAGCCGGTTTTGATACGGTCGTCCACCAATAATATATTCTTTCCCCGGTATTCGAAATCAACAGGAGCCATTAATTGAGGTGCATCATATTTGGGCTTCTGGTGTTCGTCTCTCAGGTTGATTTTGAGTAAATGGATTTCCTTTAGCAGTCGTTGGTTAATAATTGCTGCCGGAACAATACCTCCGTTTGCAATGGCAACAATAAGATCGAATTCATCCTGAAAAGTGATAGAACGAAAACGCTCCATCACTTCCTCGAAAGTTTTTCCCATACCGGGTTAAATTTTTGAAATGGCTTTCAATAATGCAAAACCACCGAACATCTGAATCAGCATTCCGGGTGCTGCTACACGGAGGTGCTCGAAAGCAACGGAGAAATTGCCCAGAATTGCCCATTCGGCCAACAAACCTGCTCCCTGATAAGCCAATACTGCCAGTATAATTGCTGGTAAAGAAACTTTTTTGCTGTAATGTGCAGCTACGGAAGCAGCCAGAGCCAATAATCCTGATTTAGCAAGGATAACGGGCAGCATTGCCGCTGTAGGCATGGCAAACAGTAAATGATTGATTACCGGAGATAATACTGCTGTAAGCAATCCTACCCGGAAACCATATTTATAAGCTGCAATCAATGTGAAAAAGTAAATAGGCAGCAACGTAACCCCGCCATTAGGTACTAAATGACAGATTTGAGGCAAAATAATATTGCCGGCTACAAAAAGAAGTGCGAAAAGGTAAGTCTTGAGTTCGCTGTAATTCAGCGAATAGAGTTTAACGGCTGTCTTCATTTTCCTTGATTATTTTAAAATTAAAAAAAGGGTCTCTCTCTGAGACGTTATTAAAAGCAAAAGGTTTAATATGTCTCTGAATGTTTTCACAAATATAAATGAAAAAAACAAAACCCTTATTATTTGTTAGAAGAATTTACAAGAAATGGATAAGAAAGTGTCATTAATAAATCAGGGTGTGAATGAAAATCAAACACACCCTGATTATTTATGGTTAAGAATTTATATTTGCATTCAATTGCCGTGAGCCGAGACTCCCGGTTCAATCTTCTTGATTAATCCTTGTAACACTGCTCCCGGGCCACATTCGGTAAAATCATCCGCACCATCTGCAACCATTTGTTTTACAGTTTGCGTCCATTTAACCGAAGCAGTAAGTTGCGCTACCAGATTCTTTTTAATTTCATCCGGATTGGTGTGCGGCATTGCGTCTACGTTCTGATAAACGGGGCATTTAGGTGTAGCAATTTCAGTAGCATTAATAGCTGCTTCCAGTTCTACCCTGGCAGGTTCCATTAAAGGAGAGTGAAAAGCGCCACCAACTTTCAACGGCAATGCGCGTTTTGCGCCGGCAGCTTTCATCAGTTCGCAGCCTTTTTCGATTCCGCTGATTGTACCGGATATTACTACCTGTCCCGGACAGTTATAATTGGCCGGAACACAAATATCGTCGGTGATAGAAGCACATATTTCTTCTACTTTCTCATCGGGCAATCCAAGGATGGCAGCCATGGTCGACGGAGTTGCTTCGCAAGCCTTCTGCATAGCCATTGCACGGGCATATACCAACTTTAAACCATCTTCGAAAGACAAGGCTCCGGCGGCAACAAGTGCCGAGAACTCGCCCAGAGAGTGACCCGCAGTCATTTCCGGCTTGAAACCATCGCCCATACATAGAGCCGAGATAACCGAATGCAGGAATACTGCCGGTTGGGTTACTTTGGTCTGACGTAAATCTTCGTCAGTGCCTTCGAACATGATATCCGTAATGCGATATCCTAATATATCATTCGCTTTTTCGAATAATTCTTTTGCCAGTGGCGAAGACTCGTACAGGTCTTTTCCCATACCTGGGAATTGAGCGCCCTGACCAGGAAAAACAAATGCTTTCATGTTGTATAATTCTTAAATAATGTCTGCAAATGTACACATTATTTTTTATGCAACAGATAGATTTATATTTTTTGCATATCCTGGTATTCTTCCATTTTAACTACAGGAACAAGAATTCCAATTAAATCTCTTTCCAATACGATAGGAGTGTCTTCCTTATTCTCAATAACAAACTCCACATATTCTCTTGCTTTTCTGACGGCTACATGGAGTTTTTCTCCGAAAGCCAGGAATGTGGCAATACCTGCCGAAAAAATAAGCGATGCAGTGTGCATATTGGGGTAATTTATTTTGTTGCCCATATATTCCCATTTTTCGCCGTCGGGTATATACAATACATCGTAGGTCTTGCTAACCATAAAATTACCACCTTTAATCAGTACAGGAATCCGATGCTTTTCAGCCAGGATCCTGGCTACTTCTTTAATATCATTTTGCGTTTTAATCTTCTGTTCGGCATACACTTCAGCTTCAGCAAGATTTAGAGTTAGTAAATTGGTGTGATGCAGTAACTCATCTTTGATAACTTTTATTGTTTCATTATCCGGAATATTTAAAACACCGTTTACTAGCATTTCCGGGTCGAATACAACATATTTAGGATGGTATTTACGTAAACAGTCGGCTATAATCCGGGCTGTTTCAACATCATTGATCAGGCCGATTTTAACTACATCCGGCCACATATTTTCCATAACATACTCAATCTGATCGCGTACTATTTCTGCTGGGATCGCATGAATCGTTTTTATACCCACCGGATTAAATACGGCAATAGAAGTTATAACTGTGGCAGCATAGGCTCTTAAGCCCGAAATGGTTTTAATGTCGGATTGAATTCCGGCTTCTCCGGTACAGTCTGAACCGGCGAGAGATAAGACAATTGGATAACTTTTCATTTCATTCTTGATTTAGGTAAAAACAAAGATAGAAAAATGTAATAGAAAATAAGTCTAAAATTACATTTTTTTTAAATATGACTTAACTTCGGTTATACAATAAGAAAAACAGAATATAAAGTAGTATTAAATTGAAATAGTTTTGTGTTTCAGTAATTTACATTCTCCGTTTGTATGGTATGGATTTTCTTCTTTTTTATTCCTTGAATACAAATTGTACTTAGTATGATAAGGTGTTTTTGTCTTATTGTATGTATTATGATATTTATTTATCTGATAAATAGTGTTTTATAACATTATAAAAGTTTGTTTTATTCTTGCATAAAAACAAATATACTCATTATATTTGCAAACGAAAACCTTTTGGATTATGGAAACAGTAAATAAAAAAGCTCCTTTAGCTAATAATCATATTTCGGTAGATTGTGTAGTATTCGGATTTGATAATGAAGAACTGAAAGTTCTCCTTATTAAGCGTATGGGGGAAGACGAAGGGAAAGTTTTTCATGACATGAAGCTACCCGGTAGCCTTATATATATGGACGAAGATTTGAATGATGCAGCCAAGCGAGTCCTGAAAGAATTAACAGGAGTGAAAAACGTCAATCTGATACAATTCAAAGCCTTTGGTTCCAAAAACCGTACCAGCAACCCGAAAGATGTACGCTGGCTGGAACGCGCCATGCAATCCAGGGTAGAACGGATTGTTACTATCGCTTATGTGGCTTTGGTGAAGATAGACAAAGGTATCAGCCAGTCACTTCTGGACGAATACGAAGCATGTTGGGTGAAACTGAATGATATTCCCACACTGGCCTTCGACCACAATATTATAATAAAAGAAGCACTGGCATATATTCGACAAGTTGTAGATTTAAACCCTTCCATGCTTTTCGATATACTTCCCCGGAAATTCACTGCTGCACAGTTGCGTATTCTATTTGAACTGGTTTATCAGAAAACGGTAGATGTTCGTAACTTCCATAAAAAGATAGCCATGATGGAATATGTAGTTCCTTTGGAAGAAAGGCAGAAAGGAGTACCCCATCGTGCAGCCCGTTACTATAAATTCGATCGAAAAGTTTACAATAAAATAAGGAAATAGTTATGTATTTATTAGGATACGACATAGGTAGTTCGTCCGTAAAAGCAAGTCTGGTAGAGGCGGAGAGTGGGAAATGTATCTCATCTGCTTTCTATCCCAAAACCGAAGCGCCTATTATTGCTGTCAAACCCGGTTGGGCAGAACAGGAACCCGAAAGTTGGTGGGAGTACCTCAAAAGTGCTACCACTCAAGTATTGACTGAATCTCGCATTGCTCCGGCAGAAATTAAGGCCATCGGTATTTCTTACCAAATGCACGGATTGGTATGCGTAGATAAGAATCAGAAAGTCTTGCGCCCGGCAATCATCTGGTGCGACTCGCGTGCAGTACCATATGGGGAAAAAGCTTTCAAAGACCTTGGCGAAGAGAAATGTCTTTCACACCTGCTTAACTCGCCCGGAAACTTTACCGCTTCCAAACTGGCATGGATAAAACAAAATGAACCGCATATCTTTGAGCAAATCCATAAAATAATGCTTCCCGGCGATTATATCGCTATGCGCCTGAGTGGAGAAATATGTACCACTGTCTCAGGTTTGTCCGAGGGTATATTCTGGGATTTCAAAGAAAACGAACTTGCCGGTTTCCTGATGAATTATTACGGCTTCAACTCTTCATTAATAGCCGATATAAAACCTACATTCGCAGAACAAGGCCGTGTAACAGCCACTGTTGCCCGCGAACTGGGTTTACAGGAAGGTACACCAATTACTTATCGCGCCGGTGACCAACCCAACAATGCCCTTTCGCTCAATGTCTTCAATCCGGGCGAAATAGCATCCACCGCCGGTACTTCCGGAGTAGTGTATGGCGTAAACGGCGAAGTAAACTACGATCCGCAATCCCGTGTGAATACTTTTGCCCATGTAAACCATACACCTAATCAGACTCGTTTGGGCGTACTTTTGTGTATCAACGGTACCGGCATTCTCAACTCGTGGATTAAAAGGAACGTTGCTCCAGAAGGTATATCCTATAGCGAGATGAATCAAATTGCCGACGGTATTCCTATCGGTAGCGCCGGACTTAGTATATTGCCCTTCGGCAATGGTGCCGAACGCATGCTGAACAATGAAGAAACTGGTTGCAGCATTCACGGAATCGATTTCAATCTGCACACCAAATCCCACATCATCCGTGCTGCACAGGAAGGTATTGTATTCTCCTTTAAATATGGTATAGAAATTATGGAGCAAATGGGTATCCCCGTCAACAAGATACATGCCGGACATGCCAATATGTTCCTCAGTTCCGTGTTCCGCGAAACACTGGCTGGTGTAACCGGAGCCGTAATCGAACTATATAATACCGATGGTTCGGTAGGTGCTGCTAAAGGAGCAGGTATCGGAGCAGGTATCTATAAAGATAACCGCGAAGCATTTGCCACACTCGAGAAACTGGATATTATCGAACCCAGCCTTTCGCAACAGCAGGCTTATCAGGAAGCCTACAACGCTTGGAAACAACATTTAATTCATAACTCATAATTCAAAATTTAAACATTATGGCAACAAAAGAGTATTTTCCCGGAATAGGAAAGATTAAATTCGAAGGTAAAGAGAGTAAAAACCCAATGGCTTTCCGCTACTACGATCCTGAAAAGGAAGTAAACGGTAAAAAGATGAAAGATTGGTTCCGTTTTTCTATGGCATGGTGGCACACACTTTGTGCAGAAGGTGGCGACCAGTTTGGCGGCCCAACTAAGAAATACCCCTGGAATACCAACGCCAACCGTATGCAGGCAGCCAAAGAAAAAATGGATGCCGGTTTCGAATTCATGCAGAAAATGGGCTTCGAATTCTACTGCTTCCACGATGTGGATTTGGTAGACGAGGCTGATACCATCGAAGAATACGAAGCAAACCTGAAAGAAATCGTTGCTTATGCCAAGCAGAAGCAAGCCGAAACAGGCATCAAACTTCTTTGGGGTACTGCGAATGTATTCGGTCACCTGCGTTATATGAACGGTGCTGCTACCAATCCCGATTTTGATGTTGTAGCCCGTGCAGCCGTACAGATAAAGAATGCTATTGATGCAACCATCGAACTGGGTGGAGCAAATTACGTGTTCTGGGGTGGACGCGAAGGTTATATGTCCTTACTAAACACCGACCAGAAACGCGAAAAAGAACATCTTGCACAAATGCTGGGTATTGCCCGCGATTATGCCCGTGCCCGTGGATTCAAAGGTACATTCCTTATCGAACCCAAACCGATGGAGCCAACCAAGCACCAGTACGATGTAGATACCGAAACCGTTATCGGCTTCCTTAAAGCTCACGGACTTGACAAGGATTTCAAAGTAAACATCGAAGTAAACCACGCAACCCTTGCCGGACATACATTCGAACACGAATTGGCAGTAGCCGTAGATAATGGCATGCTTGGCTCTATCGACGCAAACCGTGGCGACTATCAGAATGGCTGGGATACCGACCAATTCCCTATCGACCAGTACGAAACCGTACAAGCCATGATGCAGGTTATCCGCAATGGCGGACTTGGTAATGGTGGTACTAACTTCGATGCACGCATCCGCCGTAATTCAACCGATTTAGAAGACTTGTTTATTGGCCACATTGCAGCCATGGACGTTATGGCTCGCGCACTCGAAAGTGCTGCTGCATTGCTGAACGAATCTCCTTATCAGAAGATGTTCACCAAACGTTATTCCTCATTCGATTCGGGCAAAGGAAAAGAATTCGAAGATGGCAAGCTATCGCTTGAAGACCTTGTTACTTATGCTAAACAAAACGGCGAGCCGAAACAAATCAGCGGCAAACAGGAATTGTACGAAGCTATAGTAAATATGTACATTTAATTAATTGAAAATTGAAAATTGAGAGTTGAAAATTGCCATGCGGTATAATTTCAATTCTTAATTTTCAATTTTCAACTTTCAACTTTCAATTTATGAAAAACGACGGTAGTAAAATATACCTCTACGGAATCACGGCCGTAGCTGTTATCGGTGGATTGCTTTTCGGTTACGACACCGCAGTAATCTCCGGTGCCGAGGGCGGCCTCGAACGCTTTTTTATGGGTGCCACCGACTTTGACTATAACAAAGCATGGCATGGCGTTACCGCATCCAGCGCACTTATTGGTTGCGTTATTGGTGGTGCAATCTCCGGTGTACTCGCTTCCCGCTTCGGACGACGAAACTCCCTCAGGCTGGCAGCATTGCTGTTCTTCCTGTCAGCTCTTGGTTCGTACAATCCCGAATTTCTCTTTTTCGACTATGGGGTGCCTACCAAAAACTTGCTTATTGTTTTTAACCTGTACCGCATACTTGGTGGTATTGGTGTGGGGCTGGCTTCTGCCGTCTGCCCTATGTATATTGCCGAAATAGCTCCTGCCAACATGCGCGGCCGACTCGTGTCGTGGAATCAGTTTGCAATCATCTTCGGTATGCTTGTGGTTTATTTTGTTAACTATCTTATCCGCAACCACCTGCCAACGGCCGACGCTATGGTAACCATCGGTTGGCGCCGGATGTTCCTGAGCGAAGCATTTCCTGCAGCATTGTTCGGTATATTGTTGCTCTTCGTGCCCAAAACTCCTCGTTATCTTGTGCTGAGTGGTCAGCCCGAAAAGGCTCTGGGCATTCTCGAGCGTATCAATGGAAAGAAAATAGCCCAGTCGATACTTGAAGATATAAAAGTAACTGCTGTAGAAAAGAGCGAGAAAATCTTTACCTACGGAATAGGTGTCATTATAATAGGTATATTACTATCTGTTTTCCAGCAGGCAGTAGGTATCAATGTGGTATTGTACTATGCTCCGCGAATATTCGAAAACATGGGAGCTACTGGCGACGTATCCATGATACAAACCGTTGTAATGGGCGTTGTTAATATTCTTTTCACTGTAGTAGCTATCCTTACGGTAGATAAATTTGGCCGTAAACCACTTCTTATCATTGGTTCGATTGGTATGATGGTCGGTATGCTTGCCCTCAGTATCCTTTCTTTTATGGATTTCATAGGTATTGCCGCCCTTATATTCATTATCATATATACCGCATCCTTTATGATGAGTTGGGGACCGATATGTTGGGTGCTTATCTCCGAGATATTCCCCAATACTATCCGTGGCAAAGCGGTTGCTATAGCCGTTGCCGCCCAGTGGATAACTAATTTTCTGGTATCCAGTTCGTTCCCATCGCTTTCCGAATGGAGCATAGGAGGTACATACCTTATCTATGCCACATTCTCACTGCTATCGGCGGTGTTTGTATGGAAATGGGTTCCCGAAACGAAAGGGAAGACACTCGAAGATATGAGCAGGCTTTGGAAAAAGAAATGATATAAATATGAAAGTTTCATATGCTCAGTTTGGTACTTTTAAACCAACCGTTTGGTACTTTCAAACGGTTGGTTTAAAAGTTTCATATTTTTAGTATTTAATCTACAAATCCATCCGTTCGTAAATAGCAAACAGGTTTAGATTCTATCTTTTTCTATATTTTGATAGCTTTTAGAAGTTTTATGGCATATATTAAACCCCAAACAGGGAAATATTGGATACTATTGCAGCATCAAATCATAAAACTATATACGGATGAAAAAGACTCTTATTGCCTGTTTACTTTTATCAAGTTGCACGATTCATATATCGGGGCAGGGAAAACTCACTCCCGATCCTGAACTGGAAAAACAGTTAATAGCCTCAGGTCTTATTCATAGCCCCCTGCCACTGGATACCCGGAAATCATACGAAGTAATAGGTTTGAAGAAAGCCGTACTAAGTAGTGAACCCGTTGCCAGTATGAGAAACATCGATGGTTGGCAACACCACGGATTGGGCGGTATAACTCATTCGAAAGATAAAACCGTATCGGGCGAGGGGAGTCTGAAACTCGAATATCCCACATCTACCGGCAAACGTGCTACAGGTTCACCATCCGATCCCGACTATGCCACATATGGCGGTAGCCGTATTACTTATAATGTGGGTGGTGCAAATTGGGAAAGATACAACCGTATTTCCTTTTATATATATCCCGATTGCGACGGCGCGCGGGTAGTCAACATGAATCTTTCTTTTGAAAATGACAATAGCACAACAAAGCCCGGATATAACCGCCCTACAGGTGGACATCTGATAAACCTCGTCAACAAACAATGGAACCAGTGCTTCCTTGATATCGACGAATTGCAGCGCGATAAAGTAATGCAGATAGGTTTTAGCGCCACACTTAAAGGGAAAGACAGGACAACCGGCGAAACAGCCGTATATTATATTGATAAGATTGAACTTCAACAGATCGAAGACCCCGAAATTGTGAGCGGTTGGGCACCCGGTGCAAACCGGATTGTATATTCGACCACTGGATATCAGGTGGGAAGCAATAAAACGGCCATCATGGCTACAGGTAAAAAGGATAATCGTTTTCAGGTAATCGACAGTAACAACGGCCGGGTTGCTTTCGAGGGTAACAGTCAGCGTCAAACCACTACTATCGGCGAATTTGATGTAGCCGATTTCAGCCAGTTTGATATTCCCGGTCAATACCAGTTGAAAGTAGGGGAGTTGACTACCCCCACTTTCTCAATTGGTGAGCAGGTATGGGACAATTCCCTTTGGCGGGTACTCAACTTTATCTTCTGCCAGCGTTGCGGATATTCTGTTCCGGGTATTCATGGAACCTGCCACATCGACCTCTGCTCTAAGCACGACGGCAAATCAATATCTTATGCCGGAGGCTGGCACGATGCCGGCGACCTTTCGCAACAAACCCTGCAAACGGGTGATGTAACCTTCGCCCTGCTCGAGGCTTACAATAAACTTAAAGACCGTAATCTTCCGTTAGCCGTTCGTATGCGCGAAGAGGCCGAATGGGGATTGGAGTTTATCCTTAAAAATCGTTATGGCGATGGTTATCGCAGTAGTAGTGTCGGCTTGCTCATCTGGCAAGACGGGATATTCGGTACGTTGGACGATATTTCGACCGTACGTGTTCAGAACCTGGCCTTCGATAACTTCCTTTATTCAGGATACGAAGCCTACGCCGCCATGACTCTCGATCACGACCCAATGTTGCAGGAGCATCTTACAATCGTAGCAAAAGAAGATTTCGAATTTGCCATGGAGAAATTTAAGAAAGATGGCTTCGGCGGGTTTATACATTTCTACGAACATGCTTATAATACTTCCGATAGTCAATACTCGGCAACCATATCCTGGGCTGCCAGTATGCTTTATAAGTTAACCAAGGAACAGTATTATGCCGATATAGCTACCGAACATATTCGCTATACGCTCGATTGCCAGCGTAAAGAACCATTGAAAGATAAGAATAGAACAAAAGGTTTCTTTTATCGTGATAAATCGCGTCAGTCTATTGTACACTATATCCATCAGTCGCGCGAGCAAGTTTATATGCAAGCAATGGTAGCGCTTTGCGAAACCCAGCCCAACCACCCCGATTACAGCAAATGGGTAGAGTCGATCCAACTCTACGGCGATTATATCAAAAGCCTGATGCCTTATACTGCTCCGTATGGAATGATATCCAGTGGGGTGTATCATGCCGAAGAGTATAAAGATTCGACAAGCTTTTACAGTCTTCACCTTTTCCCACCCGAAAATGCCCAGGAACTTTACACGGAACAGGTGAAGAGGGGAGTAAAACTGGATAAAGAACATTATATGAAACGCTTCCCCGTATGGTTCAGTATCTTCAACGGCAACACGGCCATTCACCTTTCCCAAGGTAAAGCTGCTGCTATCTGTGGTAACTTCCTTAAAGATAAGGAACTGTTGAATATTGGACAGGAACAGCTTCAGTGGACGGTTGGCAAGAATCCGTTCGGACAATCGCTCATCTACGGCGAAGGGTACAATTATCCGCAGATGGATAGCTTCTCATCGGGCGAGATTACAGGCGAAATGCCTGTAGGTATCCGTACACTTGGCAATGAGGATATACCTTACTGGCCGCAAGTGAATAATGCCTGCTACAAGGAGGTATGGGTGACATCGGCAGGGAAGTGGTTGTCCTTATTATCAGAATATTAATCATTAACAAATCGATATCATGAAGAATTTGAAATTGTATTTTACCCTACTACTCTTAGCCATCTTTGTATCAGGAACTTTTGCCCAGATACCCGAAGGCTATCCAGCCAACTATGCCGGTAATAAAAAACGTTTCAAAGCATTAGTATTCTATACACACCATGCTGAGGAAGCACACGTTGATTTTTCATTGCAGGCGGTTGAATTCTTTAAAAAACTAAATTATGGCGATGGCTTTATACTGGATATTACCCAGGACTTTTCCGAATATCCGTACGATAAATTGAAAGAATACGATGTTGTTGTAATGCTCGATGGTTATCCCAACAAAAAAGAAGAGCGCGATGCTTTTGAGAAATATATGGAAAACGGTGGAGGCTGGGTAGGGTTTCATGTAGCTGCTTATAACGATAAAAATACCAACTGGCCTTGGCTGGTTCAATTCCTGGGTGGGGGAGTGTTCTACTGCAACAATTGGCCTCCACAGCCTGTACTGGCCGAGGTAGATGTTACTTCGCATCCGGTAACAAAAAATCTTCCTGCTTCGTTTGTGCTGCCCGCCAGCGAATGGTATCAGTGGAATCCAAGTCCGCGTACAAACAAAGATGTGGAAGTACTTGTATCCATATCCGAAAAGAATTACCCCCTGGGAATTAAAGATGTAGTAAATTTTGGTGATTGGCCTATCATGTGGACAAATAAAAACTACCGTATGATTTACCTGAACTTCGGACATGGCGACGAAGAATTCACAGATGCTACTCAGAATTTGCTGGTAATTAACGCTTTCAGATGGGTGGTAAGTATGGATAAGAAAGGCGATCCTTTTAAGAAATAGATATCAGATTTGAATATGAAAAATATCTCTCAACTATTACTATATTGTGCATTCCTGATATTATCAGTTGGCTGTCAAACTGGGAAAACACCTATCAGAATAGCTTTCATAGCTGGTATGAATCCGCAATTTAACTACGAACTTTATGCCCCTTTGCTCGATGATTTCGAAGGAATAACCTGGAAAGCATATACAAATGAAGAATCTCAGGAACTATTCAAACCGGAAAACAAAGACGAATATGATGTGATTGTGTTATATGATATCTGCTTGGAAGAGATTCCCGAATCGGCAAAGAAAGATATTGCTGAAGTAATCAGCGAAGGTAAACCCGTAATGATTTTACACGATGGGTTGTTGACTTATAATACCTGGCCTGAATTTGCTAAGATTGCCGGAATGAAGTATTTTATGAGTGCCCAGGAGGTGGGTGGTGTTCCATTCGGAGTCTCAAAATACAAGCATAATCAGGATATACCCATAAGTGTTGTTGATAAAAAGCACTTTATCACTCAAGGTATGGATGCTGAATTTATGGTGAATGATGAAGTATATGATAAACTCTATCAGTCGCCTGATATTCATCCGTTATGGACTACTACACATCCCGAAAGTTGCAGGGATATTATGTATACACATTCCTATGGAAAAGGAAAAATCGTTGGAATAGTTATAGGACACGGACCGGACATCTTTAATAACAAGAATTTCAAGTTGGCCTTTCAACGTAGCATTCTTTGGCTGACTCAATAAACCACAAATCAATAGGAATAATATATTAACTTAACTCACACGATTCTTGTATTGAGAGGTCGGTTCTGGCACCCGGATGTTTTTGCATACGGGTGCTTATCGATTGTCATAAAGTATTTTTGTTTTTTGGTCTTACTCAATACATCAATAAAATGAAAGAACAAATCATACAATATCTTCAGGACAATGTTATTCATCGCGAGTTGAAAATTCATCGGATTTCCCGTATGGTGGTACATCGCACCGCAAAGCATATCCCCGGCTCGACTGGAAGGCAGGCAAGCTCCTGAATAGGAGGCTGTCGGAAGGTATGATAGAAAAGTGGATAAGCAGTTAAAAGCGTATATCTTCTGCATATCCTTCAAAATGATAGCCGTTTTCTTATATGTACTATTTTCGTTCCCCGGTTAATACTGGGTATAAGCCGTAGCAGTCGCATACTCATGGGCCATCGCCCCAGATGCTGATCCATAGTCTGTTCTTTACTGATAACCTCAATACCGGCATCCCATCTTTTCAGATCTTCCGCTCTATCCAGTCCCCACCTGAAGGGCGCGTTGTATTTCCTGACTTCGGTATGGAGGTTTGAACGCTTCGCCAGGAAAGGCGGTATAGTGTCAAAAGCTATTTCTGCGTGAGGAAACCGCTTGAATACTTCCAGTACCAGTGAGCGTAAATCTTCTTCGGGGAAATACATAAATACACCTTCCGAAATAATCAGTACCGGTTTACTACCGTCAATAACATCCATCCATCTATAGTCCAGCATGGATTTGGCTATCATTTTATAATTAGCTTTTTCCTGAAAAAAGTTCTCCCGAACGCGGATGGATTCGGGCAGGTCAAGATCGTACCAGATGCGACATGCCGGTTGAAGACGCTCGTACCGGGCATCAAGTCCACAGCCCAGTGCCAGGATGGTGCCATCGGGATTCCGCTTTGAAAAGTCGGTTACGATACGGTCAAACAGTTGGGTACGCACTACCACGCCGATTTGTGAAGCGGGGTCGACTTTATCTTTCGCAGATGCTTCGAAATGTAGTTTCTTGAGGATATCAACGGCGTACTGGTCCTGTAATAAAGAATCTTTCCGTACCGTTTCTTCGGCTCTGGCTCTGACGGTAATGAGTAGGGTTTCGGGAACTCCTTGTAATTCTGCTTTCATATTTTATCGGGTCAAATTCGTGACTATTTTCCATATTGAAATAAAATACAAAAGTCGGGAATTAATTAGGGCGAATCAATCGCAAGATTTAGGTATTTATTCGGTTTTCAGATATACTGATACATACCCGTTCCCATTAAATCGCCATCAGGACATGATTTAAATCCGAATTATTTAATTCTCTCGATTATGATATATTGCTTTATTATCAGTGGTATTGAAGCAAAGAAGTTTCGAACTTTATATCATCGTCGGGGTCTATCATGGCATTGATAAAATACACACAATCGAAGGTTTTGATTTCATCCACGTGTATGCTAATAAATTAATGTTAGTCGGACTTAATTCCCCGACCTATACTCCTGCGGACTACATCCCGCCATTTTCTTAAACCACCTGCTACAATGCTGCGGATAAGGAAAGCCCATATCATAAGAAATCTCACTAATAGTAAATCCTCGAAGCGGGTAAGACATTTCCCGTTTTCAGATTTAAATAATGTGGAAGTGGCGGATTTGTTGTCGAAATGGCTAAAAGAAAAGGAATAAAAAAGCTACCTTTGTGCTTGAAATTAATGAGAGAAATAATGAACAATCTTCATCTGATTAACTACACATAATATAAATGATTTATATAGAGACTCCACGACTATTGCTGCGAAAATGGAACAAGAATGACATATTCCCTTTTTCCGTAATGAATAGTCACCCGGTTGTTATGAAGTATTTTTTGAAGTCATTGACAGAAAAAGAGTCATTGGAATTCTACAATAGGATACAAGACGAATTTATGCGGTGTGGTTACGGATTGTATGCCGTTGAGAAAAAGGAGAATGGGGAATTTATTGGCTATACCGGATTTCATAATTTCGCATTTAATGTAGATTTTGCACCGGGAGTTGAGATTGGTTGGCGGTTAAAACACGAGGAATGGAAACGTGGGTACGCTACCGAAGCTGCCAAGGCATGCCTTATATATGCAAAAGAACACCTTCCTTTCAAATCGATATGGTCGTTCACTTCTATTTCTAACAAAAGCTCGGAAAGAGTGATGCAGAAAATAGGAATGACAAGAGTAAAAGAATTTCCACATCCTCTTATACCAGATAATCATCCCCTGAAAGAACATGTTTTATATGAAATAAAGAACATGACAACAATAGCCTACAGCAATGGAGCATCCCTCGATTTTATTAATTTATGCAATGAATTAGATGATTATTTCAATGCAATGAATGGCAAAGAAAAGCAGAATGGTTATAACCAATATAATACGTTGAACGACATAGTTGATATTTGGGTGGCGTACGAAGGAAATACACCTGTTGGATGTGCCGCCTTTAAGTTATATGAAGACAAAACAGCAGAAGTAAAGAGAGTTTTCGTAAAACCGGTATATAGAGGAAAAGGCATTGCCAAAGCCCTGATGCGAGCATTGGAAGAAAAAGCATGGGAGAAAGGATATAAATTCCTTCTCCTCGAAACTGGCAAACGATTTAAAGAAGCTGTTGGGCTCTACCAAAGCATGGGATATGTCGTTATAGAGAATTATGGACAATATAAAGGTTTACCCGAATCAGTTTGCATGATGAAGAACTTGTCGGAATCAATTTAGCTTGACATACTTTTCAGCAATACGTTTTTTTCTTCCTCGGTAACTTCCCGGAAGCCGTTTTTGAGATAAAAGTCGATAGCCCATTTTGCATCTTTCCATGTACCAATGAGAATTGGTTTTTCCTGGTTTTCGGTCAGGAAATGAAGTAACTTTGTACCGATACCGCCTTTCCTTTTGCGGGTGCGTACGTAACTAAGCAACACTACCCCGTCACCTCCACAAAATGCTCCTGCGCCCATTCAATCATCATCTGCACAGCAGGTATCAAGCTCTTGCCCGTATCAGTAATCGAATATTCCACACGAGGAGGAATTTCGGCATACGCTTGTCTGCTTATCAGGTGATATTCCTCCAGATTCTTCAACGTATTAGTCAGCATCTTCTGTGAAATATCGGGGATTTCTTTTTTGATTTCACCGTAGCGCATGGTCTTACCTGAAAATAGAACAGATAAAGTCAGTAGCGACCATTTATCAGTGAACCGGCTAAGTATATTTCTCACCGGACAGGTGGGGTATTGTAAGTCCAATTCTTTCATATTTTCTATCTTTTATATTCTGCAAAGGTATACCACTCTCCCATAGAGTGCAACTTTAAAAAAAGGGTTATTAATTCCTTTTAGTTAAACGAGGTTAAAGTCATTTACATATATCACTGATAGTTAATATTACTAACCTTACAGGTGCGTAAGGAACCGGGTTGCACAGACTACACAGGCTCTATATTTTTGCTCATGAAAAAAGAAAACAGAGATTTAAGTTTAACGATATAAAAAAGAAAGATTATGAATAAAATTATTTTAATGTTGGGAGGAATTATTATGGCAATTTCAATGAATGCACAAAGCAAATTTGAAGTAAAAGACTTCGGAAGTTTTAAACTCCACGCTTATGTTACCACCGATCCGCTGGGTGATATGAGTTACATCATCGAAGGAAGCAAGTCGGTCGTTGTGCTGGAACCCGCAGTTTTTCTTGATAACATCAAGGAATTTGGCGACTACCTGAACAAGCTCAATAAGCCGGTAGAAAAAGTAATAGCCAACTACCACGCTGCAGGTTTCAGCGCTTTCGACCATTCGAAATTTGTAATGGTTGAGGGCATGCCCGAATTCGTGAAAGGTGATATCTACAAAGGTATGATGGGTAATTTTGCGGCTGGTTTCGGCGATAAGATGGATATCAGCGATTTTGTTCCGTCATCTACCGTTGGCAGGAATGCATCTATAAACTGGGCAGGCGTAGAGTTTACGTTTTCACCCGGAGCCTCTTCCGATTTTCCTGCTGCCAGTATCCTGATTGGAGGAAAAGTTTATTATATGCACTTTACACCTGTTGCCAACATGCACATGGGAGCGCTTCAAATTTCGAGTCGTGAAGCTGTTAATGCTCAACTTGCGGAACTGGAACAGGCCAAAGCGAGCGGTGCAACTACATTCATCGGTGGACATGGCATGGCGACGGCTGATATCAATGCTGTAAACTTCCAGATTGAATACCTGAAAAAGTTAAAGGAAACCGTATCCTTAATAAAAACGGGCGACGAGTTTATCCTTGTCATGAAAATGACTTATCCGAATCTGGCGGGTGAGGATAACCTGACAGCTTTGGCAACAAATCTTTATAAGTAATGATAAAACAGTATAATTATACAATGAAAAAGTTATTATTAATAGTTCTTCTGTCTGTTGCTACCATTGGTGTGCACGGCCAGAAAAAAACGATACTGCTTGATGTATCGCACGAGATAGATACCGCCTATGCGTATGTCAATCCGGATATGTTTGAACAGTACAAGGATCTGGTAGAAAATAAAATCGGGGCAAACCTAATCATCAATAAGGATAAAGAGATAAATGATGTCATGCTTTGTAAAACCGATGTACTTATCGTCCTTTCCCCACTTAAAAGAGACAGGGATACTCCCAAAAACAATCTTACGTCTGTTGAAAGAGAAGCGATTGTAAGTTATGTAAAAGATGGCGGTAAACTGATTTTCTTTATGGATGAAGAGGATCGTGTGGATATGGAAACATTCGGAGGAAACGATATACTGAAACCTTTCGGTATGGAATATGGCATGGATCTGCCGATGATGCCGGATATCGGAGCAACGAGCCTGATAACCGAAGTTACGAAAAACGAATACGAGTTATCATACAGTGGTAGCCGTGCCATTACAGGCGGCATCCCTCTTAGCTTACGCAATGGCGAAGGAGAACACGTTCACGGGGCTTACGTGAAACTGGATAATGGTGGAACGATCGTTGCTTTCGGCGAAACAATGACAGGTCTTTTTATGGGAGGGGTGGAAATGAAACTGCCCAACGGGATGACAATTATATGGAAGGGTAAGGATGATAAGATTTTTATGCAGGAAATTATTCAGTGGCTTATCAATTCATATTCCGAAACTCAATAGGCGTTTGCCCGGTTTTGCTTTTGAACAGGCGGCTGAAATACTGCGGATATTCAAATCCGAGTGAAAAAGCAATCTCATTGACCGAAAGTGTAGTTGAAGATAACAGGCTTTTTGCCCGTTCAATCAAATAGGCATGAATATGTTGTTGCGTGTTCATGCCTGTCAGGTTACGAAGAAGATCACTTAAATAATGTGTGGACATAGCCAACTGCGAAGCGATAGCGTTCGCAGTAATCAGTTTGTCTTTATTGTCTTCAAAATGTTTTTGGAGGATGGATTGAAAGCGTATCAAAATATCCGATTCAGCACTGTTTCTTGTTCTGAACTGTCTTGTATAAAATCGTTCGGCATAATTCAGCAATACATCCAATTGCGATACGATTATATCCTGGCTGTGCTGGTCAATGCTCCGCTTATCTTCACGTTCTATATTTTGCATAACGCCTTCGAGCAGCGACCGCTCGGCATCGGATATATGCAGGGCTTCGTTGGTTTCGTACGAGAAGAACTTTAATTTATTGATTTTCGTTCCTAAAGGATATTTGCGGATAAAATCGGGGTGGAATGCTAACATCCATCCCCATGCGTCTGATTGTGCCTTTCCTTCATCCCACGAGTGTATCTGTCCCGCTGCGAAAAAGTTCATGGAACCTCTTGTGAAATCATAGTCACGCCAACCGTATTTCGAGGTGCAGTTTGTGCCGTCTTTCATTACGATGGAGTACAAGTTGAGTTGAACGGGTTTGTCGAATGGAACGAAGTCTTTTACTTCCGAGAGACGGCAGATGCTTATGAGGGGGTGATTAGCTGAGGGACAGCCCAAAAGTCGAGTGTATTCCTCGATTGTATTTATTTTGATTATATTGTTTGATTTCATCTGGTAATACTTTACTGTGCTTCTTACAAAGATAACTTTATCGTCTTAAATAATCGGATTTTGTCGTATCAGTTTCCATAACTGGATTTCCGAGTCCTGCTTTGGCATAAGGACAATATCCGAATCGTTTTCGTTGGAAGTCGAGGTCAGGTATAGTTCTGTATCTTTCAGGCGTATCAGATAGCTGTCGCCTGATTGTTTGATAAACTCCCAATATTGTAAACGACTTCCGCCCAGTGTTTGTTGCCACAAGGTTACGCCTGCCGTCGGAGTTGAAGAAGGTTGGAAGCTCTTTTGCGTGTACAGGTTTTTAAGTAGATATTCATTTTCCTCCAGTTCGATTAGTTGCCAGGTAATACACTCCCAATTATGATGATCGTAGAGAATGATTCTTGTACCGTCGTCATTTCCGGCATCATGTACCCTAATGTCCTTTCCGCTTGCGACATTCTGTATTGCGTAGGTGTTCGCATAATTGCGTTTCTTCTGAATGTCTTTATGTATCCGCGGACCGAACACAAAAGCTGTAACAGCTATCAGTACAACTAATATAATAAAGGCTATTTTCATCTGTAATCCTCCGTTACTTTTATAATATTTATGCAAAGGTATAGGACTACAATACCCTGACGGCTATACAAAATGAAGATAGTTCTATACAAAACGGAGGTATATATTGATATTTACAAGGAAAGAATGACTTTATAAAACCATCTGCATGGTTTTGGAAAATTATCTGCATGATTTTTTTGTTCGTTTTGCAAATGAGTAGTTCAATTCTGATGTATCTACAAGCATAAAACTCTATCAACCCATATTTTACTACTTATACTTATAAAAACCACTCCTTATAATTTGAAGCCAAATCCTGTAATGATTGCACGAATCTTCCAATGTGAAACCCGTCGCATGCGGCATGATGGACTTGTATGGAAAGCGGCATTAAAACCGAATCAGCTGTTTCGATGAATTTACCTATCGTAAATATAGGAGTTAAATAACGTCCCTCATTAAATACATTGATATTAAATCCCGTAAAGTTTACCCAGGGTAAACTGGATATCGTAAAATAATTGGAAGGCTCATTTGGTTTCGGTTGTAATCCAGTCGATTGCGAATATTTAGTTATATCTTCCATGCAACTGTCATAAAAGCGGCTAAAGATGCGATTATAATTAGTCCATATACTCGAAAATGTTTCACTATCTTTATTAAATACCGTATAACTTGGATTTACTTCATCCCAATAGCCCAACTCTCCGCTGGAATTCTTATCCATTCTGAATTCCGGGTACTGGTTGACAATAGTAGCAATCATATAAATCTGTACGGGGTATATCTTTTTCTCCATCTCCTTTACAGCAGCTCTTAATTCTGTAATATCGATATTTACAGTTAAGCTGTATGTGCAACGCATTACATCCATATAATGAATGTAATATTCCTTGCGGTTCCATTTTTCTATATCAATCGGGTTAAATTTCATAGTTTTATTCATTATCAATGAGTAATCAAATTCAAAAATAGTCAAATTAACCACCTGATTTATAGATGCGACGATTAATTTATTAATTTTACAGTCAAATATAAAAGTAATAAAAAAGGAGGTAGATTATTATGGCACTTAATCTTGTGGGATGGAATGTTGTCCTGGATTCCGATAATGCGGAAGAACTGTCTGCGTTTTACGAAAAACTTCTTGGCTGGACGAGATTTCCCGGCGAAGAATTTACAGTCTTAGCGAATATCAACCAGAAGGGATTTCCAACCTGGATAACCTTTCAGCAAGTAGATAATTATGTGCCACCTGTCTGGCCTGCAACAACGGACGAACAACAGCAGATGGAGCATTTGGATTTCCATGTTGAGGATGTGGAAGAAGCTGTAAAATATGCTCTTTCGTGTGGCGCTACTATGGCTGAAATCCAATATGATGAAGGTTGGCGGGTGATGATTGACCCTTCCGGACATCCGTTTTGCCTGTTACCGCCACCACCTTGGATGAAGGAAGTATAGTCTTAAAATTCCCCTATAACCCCTTTATACTCTTTTGCAGCTTCTAATAAAGGCCCTTTTGCGCCCATCATGAAAGCAATGTTACTACTCCGGATACACATCAATTTATCACCCGTTTTTAAATTATAAGCAGATAGAATATCTCTTGTAAGTTGAACCACTCCTGATTCGATATGTATCCATACATATTTCCTGCCATTATGGTCAATAACCTTATTCATGGTGGGACTATAAATGGATAAATCCGGGTATAACCCTGTAATGTTCTCGAAAACCGAATTTGAGAGCAATTCTGCATGAGAAACAGAAAAACCTCCTGTAGTTTTACTTCCTGAAATAAGAAATAAACGATTTACTTTTTCAATCCCATATTCCTGTATGGTTTGTTCCGGCAAAGTGACTGTCAAGTCTTCACGGATGATACACCACCCAAAGACAAATTTTCCACCTTTAGTTAATTGAGGCATTTTTAGTATTGATTCTTAAAAAAAACTATCTTTAAATCCCAACTTATATTTATTAATCTTTCAATAACGGCAATCCATTCAGCATGTTTCTGATTTTGACAGGAGATAAGTAAAAGGTACTACACTTACTGAACATTCGCCGCCCAATGTTACTATCCTTTCGGGATTGCTCTCATTTAGCAGATCCAGCGCAACTTTAGATTGTTTCAAAATAGCCTTGTATGAAATAACGCCATTTTCCTCTTTTCTGTCGTTTATATCCAACGAAACAGGTACTTCTATCGTTTTCTGATTGCTTTCGGGAGCCAGCATCTTCAATAACTGTGAACCCAGGTAATAACCTTTGTATGCATCCTCAGCCGGGATTTCAGTCACAAAGTCAGCAATAGTGCCGCCACCCTGCCATTGAGGGTAGATAAAACGAAGTGTAGATGTATTATTTTCCATATTCTCATTATTTGAATTTTTCTTTTGGGTGCAGGCAGAAATTGTTATCAATATCAACGCTGCAAAAACAATATTTTTCATGTTCTATATTTTATTTGCAAAGATAAGTTATCGGTTAGTTTGGTGCAATTACTGATAAATTATTCATGTATACATAATTTTATCCCTATATGACAAATTTGTGTGTATACATCATTACTGAATACTTATTATTAAATTTGTATCAAAAACGATGTACGAGAAGAAAATTCATTTTGATATCGAAATCAAATACATATGCAAGGAAGAATGAAAAAATATCAAATCTCTTTTTCAGAGATAGAAGAGATTTTGAAAGAACAAAAAGTGGGTAGAATTGCTACCCTGAATTCGAATGGTTTTCCCTATATAACCCCGGTGCATTTTGTGTATGAAAACAACCGCATTTACATACATGGTTTGCGCAAAGGGCAGAAAATAGAGAATATAACCAGCAATCCCAATGTCTGCTTTGAAACCGAAGAAATGCAGGGTTTGATACTGGATGAAAAGCCCTGCGATGTAAATACAGCCTATAAAAGTGTTATCATACAGGGGACCGCCAGATTAGTGGAAGGAGAAAAGAAAGTCGCCGCCTTGAAAGCCGTTGTAAATAAATACACTCCGCATCTGGCAAATATAGATTTTCCTGAAAATATGTTGAAAGCAACCGGTGTTATCGAAATTGAGTTCGTGGAGGTCACCGGAAAAAGATATGAATAAACGTTATTAATAACAACGCATTATGAGAAAGAATTTTGGGGCAAAACCTCTTACTTATCCACAGCCTGTGTATATTATTGCCACTTACGGCGAAGACGACACACCCAATGCCATGAACGCCGCGTGGGGAGGCATCAGCGATATGAAAGAAATCAGCATTTGCATCACTGCAACACACAAGACAACGCTCAATATACTGAAACGTAAGGCATTTACAGTGAGTATGGCCGAAGCCGGACAGGTTGCGGCTTGCGACTATGTGGGGATTGTTTCGGGCAATAAGATAGAAGATAAATTTGCTAAAGCTGGATTTCATGCCGTCAAATCAGAGTTTGTAGATGCGCCGTTAATTGAGGAACTATCCGTTGCTGTGGAATGTAAGTTGATAGACTTCAACCCCGAAACTGGTATCCTCCGGGGAGAGATTGTAAATATAAGCGTTGATGAACGTGTTCTCGACGAAAACGGCAAGGTAGATGCGGCAAAAGTGGAACCACTTATTTTCGACCCGTTTAATAACGACTATTTGAAGGTAGGGGAAAAGGTAGGAAAAGCCTTTTCGGATGGAAAGCAACTGAAATAGACCATATATACTGAAAAATAAATATTAGCATCTCCGGAAACGATATGCCTCGTGTTGAGCAATTAATAGGGGTGAGTATAGAATAATAATGCTGCCGGGGGGTATTAAATTCGATAAATGACTGAAATAGAAAAATACATCAGACCGTATTTTGGCGGAACGGTTGAAGAATTGAAGCTGATTGACTCTTTCTTTAAGCTGGTCGCCCTCGAAAAAGGAAGTTTCTTTCAGAAAGAAGGCCGCTATGCCGACAAACTGGGATTTGTTAAAACCGGGATACTCCGCGAATATACCAGCGTCAATAATAAAGAAGTCACCAAATGGATAGCCACAAAAAGTTCTTTTGTGGTAGATATTTCCAGCTTTATCTTTCGCCAACCCGCCAAATGGAGCTTGCAAGCCATCACCGATTGTGAAATATATGTGCTTGAACAAGCCGACTACCGCAAAATTAAAGAAGCCATACC
>DAMCMT010000030.1:27292-48169 GCA_032108265.1 Bacteroides sp. | reverse complement strand
CCGTAGTTGGTAAATAACAATGGAGTAGATACAACATACAATTCTCCCGAACCGAAAGTGTAGCGCAAGGCTACCGGTTTGAGGTCTTCCTTGTAATATAAATCTCTTACAGCCAATGGAGTAGCCAATGAATCATAATCCTCAAAGAAAGGCCCCATGATGTGCTTGTAGGCATAAAAGTTACGAGCCGGATATTGGTCGTCCTGTTGCCACTTTATGGTATCTCTATCAGAATCAGTGCGTACCAAGTCTCTTAGTTCGCGGAAACTGAACCGCTGATAAGAGTAATCCAGATTTAGTGTATCGCTAAGCACATATCCTACCCGGTTAGCTACCAGCATTACCTTATTGCCCCGGTCGAGAATTTCAAAAAGAGCGTCAACATCCACCTGGTCCAGTCGGAGGTATTCGCCCACGGCAAGGATGGCTGTATTGGATATGGAGTCTTCGTTCAACTGGAAAAACGTCTGGTTGGAGATGGAATAATCGGGTACGGAAGCCTCTACCACATCGTCGAATATGGCTGCACCGAACGGTTGTTTATCCAGATGGTGGAATGTGGGCGACCAGATAAACTTCTGCGGCATACGGTAAAGCATTGCTATCGTTACGCCCAGCAGAACGAGGATAAAAACAATATAGGCTTTACCCGACTTCATCTTCACCTCCTTTCTGTACCTCCTTTTGCAGGGTAAGCATTTCGTTGAACAACCGGCGGTCGGCATCATAATTTCCATAACGCACACGCAGGAAGCGGTTAGTCAGGTCGCGGAAAGGCGACTTCCGCGGAGCTTCAACCTCATAAATGTATTGTGTGGGAGTTTTATAAAGCTGCCAGTCAATGAGGTTATGGTCGCTCAGGTGTTTCAGGGTTTGCAGGTAGAGGAAACGTACCGCACTGCGGTAATCATCGTGTGAGAGGGCTTTGGATATTTCGGCATCAAAGTCAATTCCGTAGATATTATCCTCGTGTACTTCATAAGGCAAAGGCGTTTTTTTGGAACGAGTGAACAGCTCCGGCCGCTTCCGGTATACGAACCACACAATTAATGCAATGGCAACCACGAAGAAAGATACGAGTATTATTTCGCTGTACTCGGTCGCTATGTGGTTGCCGAATATGGCACGCATGAGTCTTTCAAACCATTCGCCCAACCATTCGTATACATTGATTTCGGGTGCAACCAACTCGCGGTTATAATCATAACCGGGGTCGGTTTGCCAGCGAGCCAGCCGGGCCGAGTCGCAAACCAATGTATCGTTGGGTAGCATCATGCAGTAATCAGAAGTTTTCGAAGTTATCGATGTCTTCGACTACAGATACGCTATTCATTTTTTCGGCAGCATGAGAGTATTGATAAGCCATACCGATTACAAAGAATATATTGCCAACCAAAGCTCCGTAAGCCGAAATAACTCCCAGCAGGTAAGTAACGACATTGAATCCGGATGGAGAGACTTCGGTTGTATCACTTAACGCAAAAATAGTTTGTACCCCTACCATTGCCGAGTAAGGCATTGACATTACTCCCTGAAGTATGGAACCTATGATAATCATTACCAAACTGATTACAAATATGCCACCCCAGGTAGCAAAGCCCATCTGAAAGCTTTTACTAAAGGCAGTAAATATGTTTATATTCTCGAACATATATGTCGGTATAAACAAGGCTACTGCAACCAGAAGTACAATCATAGCCGGGAAAGTAAGTAACGCAGTTAACGGAAGCATACCTGCCAGGAATCCAATGATTGCCAAAAATACAACCATAATTATAAACAACACAAAGAAGGATGCCAGATACCGTCCTATATTCTTAAGCAAATAAGGTTTCAGTTCGGCAAAAGTCAATTCCTGAATACCTCCATCACGTACATTATATATTTGTATAAGCGAATAGATAACAGATGTAACAAAACTTGCTCCCAATACATTACATATCATAAGCATGGAATAACTGGCCCAGTCTATTTCACTGAAAGCGCCCAGTGCATCCAGGTTACCTGCCGATGCTAATATTGTTTGGTAAAATCCCATATACCCATCCATAAACCGCATGGTGAAGAACGTTTGTATAATACAAACAGGCAGTATAAGATAGGTTACATATTTAAGTAACGGTTTCCAACTCTGTTTGAGGAAGTCGAACGAAGCATTAAACTTTTCATTAAATGTACGCACCGCGTAGAATTTAATCTTTGTGTTTTGTTGTTCCATAATATCTTATCTTGGGTAAATATATATAATAGTAAATAATAAATGCAAGCGAAAGCAGGATAATTCCCAACCTTACGGCCACCGGCCAGTGGGTATGGCGGGTGAAGAATGATTCGATAAAACCTGCAACAATAAAATTGGGTACGGTACCGATTATTATTTTCAACCCTCTTTTTGCTCCTCGCTTGAAAGATTCAATACGGGAGTAAGTACCCGGAAAAAGCCAACCATTGCCAATGGCTATACCGGCGGCTCCGGCTACGACGATCGACCATATCTCGACTGTACCATGCAGCCAGATGGCAAGCATAGATTCGCCAAGCAATCCCTGCTGGAAGAAAAATGTCTGGAAGGAGCCTACCATTATTCCGTTTACCATCAGGAAATACCCGGTAGCAAAGCTGGTAAAAATGCCCGAAACAAAGGTATAAATTGATACCATTATATTGTTTATGGTGATTCCCAGAAACATTGGTACTTCGGACGAACCGTTGTAAACGGCCATAGGCTCGCCGTTGGCAATATTACGCAGCGTCATATCAACATACGAATTACCTAATATTAACCGGGGAAAGTTTTCATCGGCCAGGGTAGATATTACCCCGATAAACACACACACGGCAAAAATAATAAAGGCGGTACGTAACTCACGGCGGGCATCGTACATGGTCAAAGGTACTTCTGTAGTCCAGAAGGTAATAATGCGCGACCACTTTTCGCGTTTATTGCGGTAAATGAGGTTGTGAAGTGTGGATGCAAGGTTATTAAGATAGATTGTTATGCGCGATTGCGGGTAGTGTGTCTGTGCAAAAGCAAGGTCGGCAGTCAGTTCAGTATAAGCATCAGCAAGTTGGTCGGGACTCAGCGAGGCAGCACTATCAATGAGCCTCTCGGTGTCTTTCCATTTAGCCATATTCTGTCTGATAAAGACTACTTCTTTCATTCGGTTAGTATTTGAGTGAGGTATTGCTTCGCTCAGTGAGGTAAAGTTAATTCTTAAATTGAAAGCAAAAATAGGAGAATAATCATATATTTGCAATTAAAATCCGATTTTAGTTTCAACTGCATGGCAAACTCAACGATTATTACCGGACAATTTGTACGCATCAGTCAGGTGCCTGCCAGTCTTGGCGAGCGTATTCTGGCGCGGTTTATTGACTATATTATATTGACGGTGTATTTATTTTCTGTCTTCGCCATTATGGGAGCTCTTCGTCTTTACAATTTCGACGGATTTGCTATATTATTCTTTGTTATATTCTTTTATGGACCCGCGTTTTTCTATTCTTTACTTTTCGAAGTTTTCAACAACGGGCAAAGTATCGGGAAAAAGCTACTGAACATCCGTGTGGTAAAAGCCGATGGTAGCACGCCATCACTAAGCTCGTACCTGATGCGGTGGCTGTTGTACCTGATTGATGTTACTTTAACCGGTGGGTTAGGTGTAGTGATGATACTTGTTACTAAAAACAATCAACGGCTGGGCGATCTGGCTGCGGGCACGATGGTTATTAAAGAAAAGAATTACAAGAAGATACACGTAAGCCTGGACGAGTTCGATTATGCGATGGATAATTACCGTCCGACTTATCCGCAAGCAGCCGACTTATCGTTGGAACAGGTGGAGATCATAAATAAAACACTGCAATCGCATAATGCGGAACGCTATACGCATATTCAGCAATTGGCCTGGAAAGTAGCACAGGTAATATCTGTTCCTCCTCCACCGGGCGGCGATGAAAGGTTCCTGGCAACTCTGATAAGGGATTATCAGTATTATGCGCTGGAGATAATTTAGATTTACGATTTACGGATTTACGATTTACGATTGAAATTACATCACGGAAAAACATTTGTAACTTCAATCGTAAATCGTAAATCGTCCAGTCGTAAATCACTCCACTTGTCCAAGTGAGTTCCCGTATTCCATTTCGCCCTGTACAACAAAGAGGATTTCTTCGGGGTCGAACTCGCCGATTTCATCTTTCTTTGCCTCGTCGGCCACATACTTGGCTACTTCTTCAAGATCGAGGTTTACGTATCCCTCTTCGTCGGGTTCAGCATCCAGAATACCGCTTTCGGCATAGTATTCGTCCATAACATCCAGGAAATAATACAACGTGTCGTCGTCGAACTTCTCTTTTAGTTCCTGCGGCAGGTAGTTTTTGATGTACTCAATGGTCTTTTCATCGTCCTGGTCATCGAGTAAGAAATCGTTTGATTGTTCCATAACTGTTCAGTGATTACTGGTTTCTTTTGGAATGATTGTTTGATAAACTTTGGAACACCTAGGTCTTCGCAGTATGAACACCTAGGTGTTTGGCACCTGAACACCTAGGTGTTCACACTCCGAAGACCTAGGTGTTCCAAAACAATTGATACTTTCAAATAAAATCTTTGATTATTGCATACCGGTTATTGCCTTATAGCATATTACAGGCAACCTCGCTGCAATATATCTTATAATAATGCCTTTATTTTTGCTTCGATGCCGGATTTTGCTACGGCTCCTACTTGCTTATCAACCACTTCACCGTTCTTAAAGAACAAGATGGTTGGAATATTACGGATGCCATAAGTAGCAGGAAGGTCTGAATTCTCGTCTACATCGCACTTACCGATTATTACCTGATCTTTGTATAATTCGGCCATTTCTTCGATAATAGGGGCCACCATTTTACAAGGGCCACACCAGGGAGCCCAAAAATCAATTACTACGGGCTTTCCTTCAGCTAAAAGCTCATTTACATTTCTGTCTGTAATTTCTAATGCCATTTTAGTCTACTTTTATTTATTGTTCAGGTTAGGAGCTCAACTCCTTTATTAATTACACCCTGCAAATGTAATCAATTTATATGAAACTCAAGTTCCGGGTGTTCGTTTAAGTAATATATCAGGTTTTTACCGACGGATAACTTTACCGGGCGCGATATAAAGTCGAGCGACATAGTACCATCCGTTGGGTCTTTTATCTTGAAATACAATTCGGTCTCTCCCGGTGTTTCTTTCGTCAACGTCGATAGTTCTGTTATCATCGCCGTATTAAGTTCGGGTAGTGGTATGCCTATTGTGATTTTCTCGATAAGCTTTTCTTTTACATCCGGAAGTAGTTCGATCGAGTGGACTTTAATCTCCAGTTCATCCTTTTTCCACTGTTTACCCTGGCATTTGGCTTTGATGTATACAAAAGTACCTTCGTACATATAGCCTTGGAAAGTAACCCAATCGTTACCAAAGAAAGCCATTTCGTAAGAGCCTGAAAAGTCTTCAATTTTGGCAATGCCGTAAGGGTTTCCGTTTTTACTTATACCACGGCGTACGGCGGTAACCATGCCACCCATGGTAAGGTCGCGGCCGGCAAGGGCATCCTTATCTTCAAGGTCGGCCATTTTGGTGTTACATATATAGTTCAGGACGATTGCATATTCGTCTAACGGATGGGCCGACAAGTAAATTCCCACCAGTTCGCGCTCGCGGTTGAGGCGCTCGAGGTCGTTCCAACGCTCTGCGGGGGGTATTTCGGGAGTAGCAATATCCACAACGTTGTCGCCACCAAAGAGTGAATTGGCGGCTACCGATTTATCCGTTTGATATTTATTACCGTATCTCATCAGAGTTTCAAGGAAAAGTTCGCCTTTTGAGTTGGCTACAAAATACTGCTCGCGTTTGATTCCGGGAAAGTTATCAAAGCCACCGGCCAACGCCAGACTTTCCATGTTCTTTTTATTACAGGTATTCAGGTTGACGCGTTGTACAAAGTCGAATATGTTTTTATACGGGCCGTTTTCATTACGTTCAGTCATGATGGATTGCACGGCTCCCTCTCCTACTCCTTTAATGGCACCGAGTCCGAAACGGATGTTACCCTCGGCGTTAACGGTGAATTTCAGGTTCGATTCGTTCACATCGGGGCCGAGTACCTGTATGCCCATGGCCTTACACTCGTCCATGAACTTGGTAATTTCGGTAATGTTCGAGATGTTGCGGCTCATGACTGCGGCCATGTATTCGGCCGGGTAATGGGCTTTAAGGTAGGCCGTCTGGTAAGCTACCCAGGAGTAGCAGGTGGCGTGTGATTTGTTGAACGCGTAGGATGCAAACTTTTCCCAGTCGCCCCAAATCTTTTCCAGTACTTTAGGGTCATGACCATTTTTCTTCCCCCCTTCAATGAATTTAGGCTTCATCTGGTCTAGTTTGTCGCGCAACTTTTTACCCATTGCTTTACGCAGGGCATCGGATTCGCCACGGGTAAAATCGGCCAACAGACGCGACAGAAGCATGACCTGTTCCTGATACACGGTGATTCCGTACGTATCGCTCAGATACTTTTCCATAATTGGAATGTCGTACTGGATAGGACTGCGGCCGTGTTTACGGTTTACAAAGTCGGGTATATAGTCCATTGGCCCCGGGCGATACAGGGCGTTCATGGCGATAAGGTCTTCGAAAGTGGTAGGCTGCAATTCGCGCAGGTACTTTTGCATACCGGCCGACTCGAACTGGAACGTTCCTACCGTTTTACCATCGCTATAAAGTTTGTATGTAAGAGGGTCTTCAATATCAATTTTGTCGATATCAATTACCTCGCCGCGACTGAGGCGTATATTCTCTATGGCTTCCTTAATAATAGATAGGGTTTTGAGTCCGAGGAAGTCCATTTTTATCAGTCCGGTTTCTTCGATAACAGAACCTTCGAACTGGGTAACGAGCATCTTCTCGCCGGTTTCTTTATCGTCGGCTGTACTTACGGGCACCCAATCGGTAATATCGTCGCGACAGATGATGATACCGCAGGCGTGTACACCTGTATTACGAACGTTGCCCTCGAGTATCTTGGCATATTTAATGGTATCGCGAACCAACGGGTCGGGCGATGCTTCGGCCATTTGTAGTTCGGGTACATGCTCGATGGCATTGCGCAGGTTTAATTTCTTATCCGGTAGCCTGTCGGGAACGAGCTTACAGAGGCGATCGGATTCGGGAAGAGGCAACTTCTGTACACGCGCTACGTCTTTGATGGAACTCTTGGTAGCCATGGTACCGTAAGTAATGATGTGGGCTACCTTTTCGTATCCGTATTTATCGGTTACCCAGCGCAATACCTCGCCACGGCCGTCGTCGTCGAAGTCGATATCAATATCGGGGAGCGAGATACGGTCGGGGTTAAGGAAACGCTCGAACAGGAGGTCGTACTTAATAGGGTCTATCTGGGTAATTCCCAGGCAGTAGGCTACTGCCGATCCGGCGGCCGATCCACGTCCGGGGCCTACGGATACGCCCATGCTTCGGGCAGCGGCGATAAAATCCTGCACAATAAGGAAGTAACCGGGGAAACCCATGGTTTTCATGATGTGCAATTCGAAATCGAGGCGTTCGCGCACTTCGGGAGCTATGGTTTCTCCGTAATAATGAGGGGCGCGGTCGTATGTAAGCTTTTTCAGGTAATCACCTTCGAGTTTGATACGGTATAGTTTTTCGTATCCGCCCAGGCTGTTTATTTTGGCCTTGGCTTCGGATTCGCTGAGAACGACATTATCGTTTTCATCGCGGGTGAATTCGTTGAAGAGGTCTTCTTCGGTGTATTTTTGCCGGTAGCCCTCTTCGGTTCCGAATTCTTCGGGTATCTCGAAAGTGGGCATAATGGGGGGATTATCAATGGAGTAATACTCCACCTTATCGCATATCTCTATGGTATTGGCAAGAGCCTCGGGTACGTGGGCGAAGAGTTGGTTCATCTCTGCGCGGGTTTTCATCCACTCTTGCTTGGTGTAGTACATACGGTTGGGATCATCGAGGTCTTTTCCGGTACTCAAACAGATAAGGCGGTCGTGCGCTTCGGCATGTTCTTCGTTTACAAAGTGTACATCGTTGGAGCAGATAAGCTTAACGCCATGCTTCTTTGAGAGTTCAATTAGTTTCTCGTTTACTACCTGTTGCAACTTAAATGCTTCGTGGTTTGCATTGGGTACGGTTGCTTTGTGTATTTGAAGTTCCAGGTAATAATCTTCCCCGAAAAGGTTTTTATACCATTTTATGGCTTCGTCGGCTTCGGCCAGTTGCCCGTTGGTGATTCGTTTAGGTATCTCTCCTCCCAGACAGGCGGAACAAATTATAAGTCCTTCGTGGTATTTCTCGAGTTCGGTGCGGTCTGTTCGAGGACGTTGGTAGAAACCTTCCGTCCAGGCTTTGGAAACAAGTTTTATAAGATTGTGGTATCCTTTTTGGTTCTTGGCAAGTACTACAAGGTGGTATCCGCTTTGGTCGGGCTTGCCCTCTTTCTTGTCGAGCGAACGACGGGCCACATACATTTCGCAGCCGATGATAGGTTTGAAGAGTTTCTTTTCCGTCTCGGCTAATTGGCTGCGAAGGTTCTGCAATTCTTCGTTATCACTACTACCCTCGGCTTTTTCCAGTGTGGCTATTTGCTTTTTAAGCTCTTTGATTTGTTTGTTGGTGCCTCCATTTTTTTTTGACACATAATTAAAGAACTCTTTGATACCGAACATATTGCCATGGTCGGTTACGGCTATGCCGCGCATACCGTCAGCCATCGCTTTATCGACAAGGGCGCTTACGCTAGCCTGCCCGTCGAGTAGAGAGTATTGCGTGTGGACGTGTAAGTGAACAAAATCTTGCATAATAAGAAAACTCTTTTTTGAATAAAGTGTGGATAAAGTTACAACGAGTACAATTCACGGCAAAGGTTTTATTGAAAAAGTTATGAAAAAGTTATAAGCAATAGATCAAAACTCATAACTTAAAACTATTTTTGTTCCCCATTGTTTGTGTTATTTTTAAATAAAGTCTATTTTTGCAGATAATAATCACGATATACGATAATAAGAAATATATGGGTCGACGTTTAAAGAAACTCAGAAAAATACGCATTCACCGTGAAGGTACCAATATTCTTATTGTCAGCCTCCTGATACTTCTAATTCTCAACTTAGCTATATATTTCGGCATCGGATGCAGTTGGTTCTTTTACCTTATCCTTGCCGCAAGTATTGTTCTGTATCTTCTGATAACCAATTTCTTCCGTTCGCCTATCCGGGTTTTCGAACAAGATAGCGAAAAAATTGTGGTTGCGCCTGCCGACGGCCGGGTGGTAGTAGTTGAGGAGGTTGACGAACACGAATATTTCCACGACCGCCGCCTGATGATTTCTATCTTTATGAGCCCACTTAACGTACATGCCAACTGGTATCCGGTGGATGGAGTGGTTAAGAAAGTAGCTCATCATCGTGGCAAATTCATGAAAGCATGGCTTCCCAAAGCCAGTACGGAAAACGAGCGTTCAATGATAGTCATTGAAACTCCCGAAGGAGTTGAAGTAATGGCCCGCCAGATTGCCGGTGCCATGGCTAAACGTATCGTTACTTATGCCGAAGTTGGAGAAGAGTGTTTCATTGACGAACACATGGGATTTATTAAATTCGGCTCCCGGGTCGATGTATATTTACCTCTGGGCACTGAGGTTTTTGTTACCGTAGACCAAAACACTACCGGCAACCAAACTGTTATAGCTAAATTAAAGTAAACTCAATGGTTATACGCTACATACCAAATACAATCACCTGCCTGAACTTGTTCTCGGGATGCATAGCTTGTGTAATGGCTTTCGAAGCCAATTATATGCTGGCCCTGGGATTTATTATACTTAGTGCAGTATTTGATTTCTTTGATGGTATGCTGGCCCGGGTGCTAAAGGCACCATCGCCTATAGGCAAAGACCTTGATTCGTTGGCAGATGATATAAGTTTTGGAGTGGCTCCGGCATTGATGGTATTTACCCTGTTTAAAGAAATGGTTTATCCCTCGTTCCTGACCGGGTTGAGTGATTATTTCCCTTATCTGGCATTTATACTCGCTGTATTTTCGGCGTTACGGTTGGCTAAGTTTAATGTGGATGTGCGGCAAACCAGTTCGTTCATCGGACTGCCCGTTCCGGCTAATGCTTTATTCTGGGGTGCGCTGATTGTAGGTTCGCATAGTTTGCTGGTATCCGAGAAGTTCAGCCCTTTGTATCTTCTGGCGCTGATATTTTTATTCTCCTGGCTACTGATATCGGAAATACCCATGTTCTCGCTGAAATTTAAGAACCTTACCTGGAAAGACAACAAGATACAATTTCTTTTTCTGGCAGTTTGCATCGTATTGATTGCTGTGTTGAAAGTGAGCGGAATTGCGGCTTGCATCGTCTGGTTTATTATACTTTCTCTATTAACAATGAAAAAGTCGTAGTTTTATTTGGCACGTTTGTTGTTGTATTGTATCTATCGATAAAATTATTAGCCATGGCGTCATTCTTAGTATTCATATTCTTCATAATAATTGCTATACTAGTATTCGGATTATCCGTAATAACTAGTATATTGAGCACTATCTTCGGATTCGGCAAACGTAAAGGCACAGGTGCAAGCCAGTCACAAACCAACTCTCAGAGTTCTAACGAAAAAACAAAGGATACTGTAAAAGATACAGGAAAGAAACGGGAAAAATATTTTGATAGGAATGAGGGAGAATATGTTGACTTTGAGGAAATTAAGGACAATACAAACGAATAATTAGCGCCTGGCTTTAAAGAAATCTTTCATTCTGGTGCTACATTCATCAGCAAGTACTCCCTGTACAACTTCTGTCTTCGGATGCAGAGCATTTGGTGCAAATCGTTGGTAACCCCTTTTCTCGTCTGCTGCACCAAACACTAATCTTCCCAATTGCGACCAGCCAATGGCCCCGGCACACATAACACAAGGTTCAACAGTTACATATAAAGTACATTCATTAAGATATTTACCACCCAATACGTTCGAAGCTGAAGTTATGGATTGCATTTCGGCGTGGGCAGTGACATCATTTAGTGTCTCCGTCAGGTTGTGGCCGCGGGCAATGATACGTCCTTTACTTACAATAACTACCCCAACAGGTACTTCTCCCCGTGTAGCAGCATAATCAGCCTCGGTTAAAGCCTGTTTCATATACCTGATATCGTCTTCCTGCTGCTTCATCGCCTCATATCGTGTTCATTGAAAAGTGTGGGATAATCTTCTTCCATGCTGCGCAATATGAACGCAAGAAGAGTCTCGCGTACCCAGCGAGATTTATTGGTTATCTTATACTTCTCCAGGTAGCGGTCAATTATCTTTTCCTCGTCCTCACTGAGCATACATGTCATTCTTTGCTGACGTTTTGGCTCATTCGCGGAAATACCGACGCATTTTTTATCCCTCTTTTTCATAATAATGCGCAAATTTACTTTTACTTAATTAATTTCAAAGCATAAAAAAGAGTAAATTTGCAAAAAACGAATATGGCAGATCACAATGAACTGGGAATAGCAGGCGAAAATGCAGCCGTTGCTTATCTGGAAAGAAATGATTACGTTATCCGACACCGCAACTGGCGGCGGGGACATCTGGAACTGGACATTATTGCGGCTAAAGGAAATGAATTAATCGTTATAGAAGTGAAAACACGGCAGAATACGAATTATTTACTTCCGCAGGAAGCTGTTAATATGCAAAAGATTAAACATATCGTCAGAGCCACAGATACATATATGAAGATATTTGGCATTGATTCTCCGGTTCGTTTCGATATTATCAGTGTAACGGGGAAAGAAGAGCCATTCAATATTGAACATATACAAGAAGCTTTTTATCCACCGATGATGTGGTGAAGAGATTTACGATTTACAGATTGACGATTTACGATTGAAATCAGTCTATAAATCAGTAAAGTAACTGCAATCGTAATAAAGATGTTATTTCAATCGTAAATTGTAATCGTTAAATCGTAAATATAATTATGAATATCGAATCCGTCAGAGAATATTGTCTTAGCAAAAAAGGAACTACCGAGTCTTTCCCATTCGACGATGAGTCATTGGTAGTGAAAGTTATGGATAAAATGTTTGCTCTTCTAAGGCTTGAAACCGGAAATATGATAGCACTCAAATGTGATCCCGATTATGCCATCGAACTTCGCGAGCAATATAGCGCTATAGAACCGGCATACCATTTCAATAAGAAATACTGGAACCAGATAACCTTCAACCACGATGTTAACGATCGTTTTCTGAAAGAATTAATTGATCATTCATACAACGAGGTAGTGAAGAAGTTTACAAAGAAATTAAAGGCCGAGTATGACGCGTTGCCATAATTCCGTATTTCCGGTAATACATATTAAAGAGACGGACTCAACCAGTAATTACCTTCAACAATTAGGCAATAATAACCATCTGGAAGAATTCACTGCTGTTATTGCTGATTATCAAACTTCAGGCAAAGGACAGCGAGGCAATTCGTGGGAATCTGTTGAAGGGAAAAATCTTCTCTTCAGTATTTTATTTTATCCGGAATTCCTTGAAATAAGGAAGCAATTTATGCTTTCCAAAGTCATTGCCATTTCTATAAAAGAAAGTTTAGATTATTATGCAGACGATTTTACTATCAAATGGCCAAATGATATATACTGGAAGGATAAAAAGATATGCGGAACTCTTCTGGAGAGTGATATACAAGGCAGCAAAATAATTAAAAGTATTGCAGGTATTGGGATTAATATTAATCAGGATATTTTTACCAGTCCGGCACCTAATCCGGTTTCATTACTAAATATTACAAATAAACAGCAAAGTATCGAGTCAGCATTTACCGCTGTTATGGACAAGATTTTGTACAATTACCAATTATTGCAAAACGGCGAAGAAGAATTTATTAATAAACGCTATCATCAGTACTTATACCGAAAAAATGGTATTCATAAATACAAAGACGATAAAGGAGTATTCGAAGCAACAATTATTGAAGTATTACCCGAAGGATTCCTTATTCTTGAGGACAAGACAGGTAGAATCAGAAAATATGCGTTCAAGGAAGTTCAATATATCGTTTGATTATACATTATATTTAATAAACCGAGGACTATTTCACTTTCAAATACTTTTCCAGTTTTTCTATTTTATCCAGCGTACGTTTCGCCTCTGCTGAAGGAAATAGAGTCATCACTTTTTGCAAATAATCCTTCGCCCTGGAATAAGTTGTTATGTAAAGAACATTCATTTCTTTTCTATAATCGGCATTCTCAGTCCGGGATGGCGAGGATGCTTTCTTAAATTGGTTTTCCAGAGCTTCCCGTTTCATTTCAGCGGTAAGAAAGTAATAGTTACCAAGGTAAATATTAGCATCCAGATTATCCGGATCCAAGGATAATATCTTCTGGTAAGTAGAAAGTGCTTCTGATTCACGCCCCATAAGTATCTGGATTTCGGCAGTCGAAACCATATAAGTGGTATTATCGGGGCTATTTGCCAACAGGTCCTGATATATTTGTAAAGCTTTATCGTAGTTCATTTCTTTTTTATACTTCTCAGCTTGGGATATTTTTTCGTTAACATTATCGGGTGGAGAACTTAAGCTCACCGCTGGAAGAACTATTACGAATAATAAAATGAAGGTTAAGGCTTTCATGACGCACATTACTTAAGTGAAATTTCACAAAGATAAAAATATTCCATTCATTTATACATTTCCACCTTAATTATTTAGAGTTTATATGAACATTATTTTCATTTTTATTCATTTTTTGCTTAAGTTTGCGCAAACAAACAATTGTAACAATTATGGTTAAATATAAAAGAATTCTCCTGAAACTTAGCGGCGAAAGCTTGATGGGTGGGAAACAATACGGAATTGATGAACAACGCCTGGCCGAATATGCCGCTCAGATCAAGGAAATCCATAGCATGGGCGTACAGATTGGTATTGTTATCGGAGGCGGAAATATATTCCGCGGCTTAAGCGGTGCCAGTAAAGGCTTCGACCGTGTAAAAGGCGACCAGATGGGAATGCTTGCAACGGTAATTAACAGTCTTGCTCTCAGTTCAGCGCTTGGTGCAACGGGAGTCAAATCCCGGGTACTGACTGCCATCCGCATGGAGCCCATCGGAGAGTTCTACAGCAAATGGAAAGCCATTGAAATGCTTGAAAACGGAGAAGTGGTGATTATGTCGGCCGGAACCGGAAACCCGTTCTTTACTACTGATACAGGTTCTTCCCTTCGGGGCATAGAAATCGAAGCCGATGTAATGTTGAAGGGTACCCGTGTTGACGGTATTTATACAGACGACCCTGAAAAGGATAAAACTGCCACTAAATTTAAAGAAATTACATACGACGAAATTTATAATCGTGGACTAAAAGTGATGGATTTAACCGCCACAACCATGTGTAAAGAAAACAATTTACCCATTGTGGTGTTCGATATGGATACACCCGGCAATCTGGAAAAGGTAATAAAAGGCGAAGAAATCGGCACTCTTGTGCATAATTAAGTGATGAGTCCTGAGTTATGAGTTGTGAGTTTTTAGTAACTTTGCAAAATAACTCAGGATTCAAACCCGGAACTTAAAACTCAAAAATTATAACTCAAAACTCAGAACTCATATGGTAGACATAGAAAAATGCATCAACGACGCTCAGGAAAAAATGGATATGGCCATTATGTACCTGGAAGAAACGCTGGCGCACATTCGCGCAGGAAAAGCTAACCCGAGAATACTGGATGGTATCAAGGTTGATTCATACGGTAGCATGGTTCCGCTGAATAACGTTTCAGCTATTACCACTCCCGATGCCCGAAGCATTGTAATCAAGCCATGGGATAAAACGATGTTCAGACCTATTGAAAAGGCTATTATCGACTCCGATCTGGGTATTATGCCCGAAAATAACGGTGAAATAATCCGCATCGGAATTCCACCCCTTACCGAAGAAAGACGTAAGCAACTTTCGAAACAGAGTAAAGGAGAAGGCGAAACTGCGAAGATCAGTATCCGTAATGCCCGTCGTGACGGTATTGACCAACTCAAAAAGATGATGAAAGAAGGTCTTTCCGAAGACAATGAAAAGGATGCGGAAGCTCGCTTGCAGAAAATCCACGATAAATACGTTAAGAAAGTGGATGAGATGTTGGCTGAGAAGGACAAAGAAATAATGACTGTATAATTTAGTTGAAAATTGAAAGTTGAAAGTTGAAAGTTATCTTGCGGATACCTCTTAACTTTCAACTTTCAACTTTCAACTCTCAACTAAATTGAGAGTGCGCGGATTAGTAATAAAGAACACCGGAAGCTGGTATCACGTTAAGACGGAAGATGGACAGGTAATCGAATCCAAAGTCAAAGGGAACTTCCGGCTCAAAGGCATAAAGAGTACCAATCCGGTAGCGGTTGGAGATTATGTCCGTATTGTAGTAAATCAGGAAGGAACGGCATTTATTACAGAAATTGAAGACCGCAGGAATTATATTATCCGTCGTTCATCCAACCTCTCCAAACAATCGCATATACTGGCGGCAAACCTTGATCAGTGTATGTTGGTGGTTACTGTAAAACACCCAGAGACTTCTACTATTTTCATTGACCGCTTTCTGGCATCAGCCGAAGCATACCGCATCCCCGTAAAATTGATATTCAATAAAATCGACCTTTACAATGAAGATGAACTTCATTATCTGGATGCAATAATCAACCTTTATACGCAAATAGGTTATCCCTGTTTCAAAGTTTCGGCACTTAAAGATGAAGGGGTTGAAGCAATACGCGAAGACCTCCAGGGAAAAGTAACACTCTTCTCAGGACATTCGGGTGTCGGCAAATCAACACTCATAAACCGCATAATTCCCGGAATAACCATTAAAACCGGAGAAATATCATCCTATCACAAAAAAGGCACTCACACAACAACCTTCTCTGAAATGCATCCTGTACCCGGAAACGGATATATTATCGACACACCCGGCATAAAAGGATTCGGTGTATTCGATATGGAGGAAGGAGAAATAAGCCATTACTTCCCCGAAATATTCAAATTTTCGGCTAACTGCCGGTACAACAACTGTACCCACAGGCATGAACCCGGTTGTGCCGTACTCGAAGCTGTTGAAAATCATTACATTAGCGAATCTCGCTATACCTCCTATTTAAACATCCTCGAGGATGAAGAAGAGGGTAAATACCGCGCAGCATATTAAACAAGTTTAATTTTTTTCGCTACAGCAATAAAAATAGTTACCTTTATCACGCTTTGTTTTCCGGACAGGCGAACTATAAACCGGAAAATATACGATGCTGCCATTAAACCTTTGAATCATTCTTGCATCTAAGGTTAAATTGTGTGCTAATACTAACTAATCAACACGTTCAAACAAGAGATTCATGAACAAGAAAGTTAAATGGGGAATTGTGTTCCTTATCGTTGCGGGCCTGACAGTTTTAGGCCTTTACCGTTTTTATCCGAAAAGCAGTAGTGAAGAGCAGATTGACTCCAGAACAGCCGCCCGTATGGCCAACAACCGGCGCGTTCTGAACGTAAACGGAATGGTTATCCAGGAACAGAAACTCATAGACGAACTAGCAGTTACCGCCAAATTATTGCCCGACGAAGAAGTCGATCTCTCTTTTCAGACTTCCGGCGTCGTCACCAGTATTAACTTTCAGGAAGGAACCCAGGTGAAGAAAGGCCAACTTCTTGCAAAAGTAAATGACGCCCCTCTACAGGCTCAACTCATGAAACTGGAAGCCCAGATGAAACTGGCCGAAGACCGGGTATTCCGCCAGAGTACCTTGTTGCAGAAAGATGCTGTCAGCCAAGAAGCCTACCAACAGGTAACCACCGACCTTGAAGCACTCAAAGCCGATATCCAACTGGTTAAAGCCAATATAGACCTGACTGAACTACGCGCACCATTCGACGGAATTATCGGTCTTCGCCTTATCAGTGAAGGAGCTTATGCATCTCCCAGTACCGTTCTGGCTACACTTACTAAGATTATTCCACTTAAACTGGAGTTTGCTATCAATGAAAAAGAATCTAACGATGTAAAATCCGGAACCAAAATATCATTCACTATAGAAAACGATCTGAATACCTATTATGGAGAAGTATATGCTGTAGAGTCAAGAATAGATATCAATACTTACACCCTCCCCGTCCGTGCAAGATACCCCAACTATAACGGAGCACTTAAACCGGGACGTTACGCCCGGGTAAATATAGTGAAGAAAGAGATAGATGACGCTATTGCCGTACCTACCGAAGCCCTTATCCAAGAGCTAGGTATGGACAAAGTATTCCTCTACAAATCCGGAAAGGCTGTTCCTGTAACTGTTACCAAAGGCCTCCGTACAGAATCCCAGGTACAGATAGTCGATGGGCTGCATGTGGGAGATACCATCCTGACATCCGGAACCTTACAACTGCGCACAGGAATGGATGTAGTATTGGATAATATAATTTAAGTTCTATAATTCACAGCTCAACAATGAATATATCCGAACTCAGTATACGCCGCCCGGTGCTGGCAACCGTAATGACCTTAATCATCCTGATATTTGGTATTATTGGTTATACATCGCTGGGAGTCAGGGAATATCCTTCTATAGATAACCCCATTATCTCCGTAAACACCTCTTATCCGGGTGCAAACGCAGACGTAATCGAAAACCAAATAACTGAACCCCTCGAACAAAACATCAACGGTATCCCCGGTATACGCTCGCTATCAAGCGTCAGTAGCCAAGGTTCAAGCCGTGTTACAGTAGAGTTCGAACTGTCTGTCGACCTTGAAACTGCCGCCAATGACGTGCGCGATAAAGTTTCGCGTGCACAACGTTACTTGCCGCGCGACTGCGACCCTCCTATTGTATCAAAAGCCGATGCCGATGCAATGCCTATTCTTATGGTAGCCATCCAAAGCGATAAACGTTCCCTGCTCGAAATCAGTGAAATTGCCGACCTTACTGTAAAGGAACAACTACAGACCATCCAAGATGTAAGCGGTGTATCCATCTGGGGTGAGAAACGTTATTCCATGCGCCTTTGGCTCGACCCGATGAAGATGGCCGGTTACGGCATCACCCCCATGGATGTACGTAATGCGGTAGACAAAGAAAACGTAGAACTTCCATCCGGTAAAATCGAAGGAAATACCACCGAGCTCACCATCCGTACACTGGGGTTGATGCAGACTGCCGAAGAATTCAACAACCTCATCATTAAAGAAGATAACCAGCGCGTAGTACGCTTCAAAGATATCGGCGAAGCCGAGCTCGGTCCGCAGGATATTAAAAGCTACATGAAGATGAACGGCGTACCCATGGTCGGCGTTGTAGTTGTTCCGCAACCCGGCGCCAACCACATCGACATTGCCGATGCCGTATACGCCCGGATGGAAAATATGAAGAAAGATTTGCCCGAAGATATTATTATTGATTACGGATTCGACAACACCAAGTTCATTCGCGCGTCCATCAAGGAAGTACAAGAAACAGTGTACATAGCATTCATTATGGTTATTGTCATTATCTTCGCTTTCCTGCGCGACTGGCGGGTGACACTTATCCCCTGCCTGGTAATTCCTGTATCACTTGTAGGCGCATTCTTTATTATGTATCTCGCCGGATTTTCCATAAACGTTCTCTCCATGCTTGCCATTGTACTGGCTGTAGGGCTTGTAGTCGACGACGCTATCGTTATGACGGAGAATATATACATCCGCATTGAACACGGTATGTCTCCCAAAGAGGCAGGTATCGAAGGAGCCAAGGAAATCTTTTTCGCAGTTATCTCAACCACTGTAACCCTGATAGCCGTATTCTTCCCTATCGTGTTTATGGAAGGAATGACAGGCCGCCTCTTCCGCGAGTTTAGTATCGTACTATCCGGTTGTGTAATCATATCATCTTTTGCCGCACTCACCCTGGCGCCAATGCTCGCCACCAAGTTACTGGTACGCCGGGAGAAAAAGAACTGGGTATATCGTAAAACCGAACCTTTCTTTGAAGGAATGAATAACCTATACCACAAAGGACTCACTGCATTTCTTCGTCATAAATACCTGTCCATACCCATTATCCTCGTTACTCTGATTATCATAGGATACCTGTGGACAGCTATACCATCCGAAATGGCCCCCCTGGAAGACCGTTCTTCCATCACCATCAACACCCGCGGAACGCGATTATACCGAAGATATTAACGACCTGGTCGACTCTATCGTGCCCGACGCCCGTGCCATATCTGCCCGCGTATGGAGTGGAGCCGGGAATATCCAGATTTCCCTGAAAGACATGAGCGAAAGGGATTATAGCCAGATGGAGGTAGCCGAAGAAATATCGCGCGCCGTCCAAAAAAAGACAATGGCCCGCTCTTTCGTCCAGCAGCAATCCAGTATGGGTGGCCGCCGCGGAGGTATGCCGGTACAATATGTTCTTCAGGCCACGAATATCGAAAAGCTACAAGAGGTACTACCCGTATTTATGAGTAAGGTAAACGATAGCCCCATATTCCAGATGGCCGACGAAAACCTTAAATTCAGTAAACCCGAAGTGCGCATTAATATCGACCGCGATAAAGCAAGCTTACTGGGAGTCAGCACCCGCGACCTTGCCCAAACCTTGCAATACGGATTGAGCGGACAACGCATGGGTTATTTCTATATGAATGGCAAACAATACGAAATACTTGGCGAAATCAACCGCCAGCAACGTAACCAGCCCGCCGATCTTCGTTCAATCTCGATACGCAGTGGCAAAGGAGATATGATACAAATGGACAACCTCATTACGCTGAAAGAAGACATAGCTCCCCCGCAACTATACCGCTTCAACCGCTTCGTATCGGCAACTGTTTCCGCCGGACTTGCCCAGGGGAAAACCATTGGCCAGGGACTTGAGGAGATGGACCGCATAGCCAAAGAAACACTCAATGATACTTTCCGTACCGCTCTCACCGGAGACTCGCGCGAGTATCGCGAAAGCTCGTCCAGCCTCATGTTTGCATTCGGACTGGCTATTATCCTTATCTATCTTATTCTGGCTGCACAGTTCGAAAGTTTCAAGGATCCGCTGGTTATTATGCTTACAGTACCACTCGCTATTGCAGGTGCACTTATCTTTATGTACTTCGCCGGTGTTACCATGAATATCTACAGCCAGATTGGTATCATCATGCTTATCGGGTTGGTTGCAAAGAACGGTATTCTTATCGTAGAGTTTGCCAACCAGCGACAGGATTCAGGGCTAAGCAAAGCTGACTCCATCAGGGAAGCCTCCCAGCAACGCCTTCGTCCTATCCTGATGACGAGTGTATCAACCATTCTTGGATTGATACCACTGGCACTGGCCAGTGCAGAAGGTGCCAACGGACGTATTGCCATGGGGGTATCAGTTATCGGTGGTATGTTGGTATCCACGTTCCTTACCATATTTATTGTGCCGGCAATGTACAGCTACATTTCGACAGACCGTTCCAAAAAGAGAAAAGTAACAGAATCATGAAACGAAATATCTATCTGGCCCTACTGTTAATAATGCCCGGACTTACCTGGGCACAACAATTATTCGACCTCCAAACATGTCTCCAAATCGGATTGGAGAACAACTACTCCATCCGCATCAGCCGTAACGACGAAGAAATAACCAAAAACAACGTTACCCTGGCAAACGCCGGATTCCTGCCTACACTGGACCTGACCGGAAGCTATACAGGCAACCTGAATACTACCGAAACAAAACTGCGCGAAACCGGAGTGAAATCCAAAGACAGCAATGTGTACGATCAAACCCTCAATGCCGGGATATCGCTGAACTG
>DAMCMT010000030.1:0-27282 GCA_032108265.1 Bacteroides sp. | reverse complement strand
TCGACGGATTTAATATTACCACCAACTACGAACGCTTGAAGGAACTCGAAAGAATGGGCGAAGTAAATACCCGTATCACCATCGAAGACTTTATTGCCGACCTTACCGCCGAATATTATAACTACCTGCAACAACAAATACGACTAAAGAATCTGCGGTATGCTACTTCCTTATCGAAAGAACGCCTCCGTATTGTCGAAGCACGGTACAGCATCGGTAGTTTTTCGCGTCTCGACCTGCAACAGGCACGGGTAGACTTTAATGCCGATAGTTCGCGTTACATGAAACAACAGGAGTTGGTAAATACATCGCGCATTCAGCTAAATGAATTAATGGCACGTCCCGATCTCGACCAAAGTGTTGTTATACCCGATTCTATAATTGACCTCAATACCAACCTGAACTTTGATGAACTCTGGGCAGGTACCCTGCAAACCAATGCCGCACTGTTGAGAGCCGAACAATACACCACATTGGCCGAATTGGATCTTAAAACCGTTCTCTCACGTAATTACCCGTATGTACGGTTAAGTTCAGGTTACGGATACACCCTTAATAAATACGAAATAGCTGCCAATAGCCAACGAAGCAACCTTGGATTCAATGCCGGAGTAACTGTTGGATTTAATCTCTTCGACGGCAACCGTAGCCGCCAGAAAAAGAATGCAAAGATTGCAATTGAAAACGCCAGGCTTTCACGCCAACAGGTAGAACAAAGTCTGCAAGCCGACATCAACACCCTGTGGAAAGCCTATCTCAATAACATTGAATTATTGAAACTGGAACGCGAGAACCTCATTGCTGCCAAGGAGAATCTTGAGATTGCCACAGAGCGTTATATGCTCGGCGACCTCTCGGGTATCGAAATGCGCGAAGCTCAGAAAAGTTTACTTGATGCTGAGGAACGCATCCTTTCAGCCGAATACGATACCAAACTATGCGAAATATCACTACTGCAAGTCAGCGGCAATATCACACACTACCTTGGTTATCAATGAAAATAAAGTTTAGTTCCATACTAGCCCTTATGATATTGCTTCCTGTCCTTTCCTTTGGACAGGAAGATTTTTACAACCGCCTTTCCGAAGCTGCAATCGAGCTAACCAAACAACGTGTACGTTACGACCCGGCATACTTCAGTATTCCCTACCCCGGTGGCGATGTTCCGGCCGATCGTGGAGTATGCACCGATGTTGTAATCCGCGCCTACCGCAAACTGGATATCGACCTGCAAAAAGAAGTACATCTGGATATGAAAGCCAACTTCAACCTGTATCCGAATAACTGGGGACTCAAACGGCCGGATACCAATATAGACCACCGTCGTGTACCCAATCTTATGAAATTCTTTTCCCGTCACGGAGAAACATTACCAAAGAGCCTGAATAAAGACGATTACCACCCCGGAGACATTGTTTGCTGGATGCTACCCGGCAATCTGACGCATATAGGCATCGTATCCTCGCGCAAAGAACCGCAATCACGAAGATACCTGATTGTCCATAACATAGGTGGCGGACAAGTGCTCGAAGATTGTTTATTCAGTTTCGATATTATCGGACACTACAGATTCAAAAAATCTCAATAAGTTCTTAAATAGTTATTTTTACTGTATACAGTTTCCGTCTTTAAAAATAAAGAAAGAAGCTATTCGAAAGCCATAAAGGTGCTTTCAAATAGCTTCTCACATATATTAAAGATAATAATACTATTTAATAACCCGGGTTCTGAATCAATGAAGTGCATTCCTGCATTATTGAGAGAGGTATTGGCAACAGATTATTAAAACTCTTCGCTCCTTTCTCTCCTAAAGTTGCTTCCAATAATCCCCATCTATTAATAAACATATAGCTGAGGCCTTCCTTAGCAAATTCCTCTCTCCAAAGTTCGCGGATAAGAGTTCTAGCGTTTTCCTGATCTGTGAAAGCCGATTGTTGTGGTTGATGGCTTCTCTGCCTAATTATATTATAGTACTGGAGAGCCTTGTTCAATTCACCCATCTCTGCGTATGATTCAGCCAAAGTAAGTATCACTTCTGTATATCTTACCGGTTGCACATATTTACCTCTTTCAAATACTTCCGTATCATCACCTCCTTCAAAACTACCTAACATAACTTCGCGATTCCACAGGCTCTCCCGAGGATTTTCAACCAGGTTGTACAGATTAGAATTACTTACTTGCTCTGCCAGGTTGCATGCCTTCTGATAATCCTTTTCATTGGCATAATAACGCGCCAACAAAGTTCTTATTACACTAGCCTGTTCTGCAGGTGCTTCCTGCATCATGGATTCAATGTAAACCATTACCTCCTCCTTGGTTGAACGTGGAATATCATATTTATCATTTACGCCCATCACACGGGTAATCAACGGCATACCTCCCCAGTAAGTTACCATGGTAGTATAAACATACGCAAATTTTGCTATACATTTATTCTCCTGCCATAATTCCCTGAATGCTTCATCTATATCAGCTTCATTTATCCTTTCATTGATAGTATGGAAAGATCGGATATATTTATAGCCCATACCCCATAACTCGATAGCCTGATTAAAATTATCTAATTCCGGAAATCTTACATTTGCCGAAATAAGCCGGTGATCCATGATATAACTGGTACAAACAAAAGAACTAAATTGCTGATCCATTAAATAAATAGCTTTCTCAAAAGTCGCTAATGACGACCAAATATTTTCCTCCGGCATTTCTTCATATACAACTTCCCATGCGAGATAAAATTCTACTTCTTCATCTGCATCGACTCCCATATATTCAGAAGGATATTTATCTTCATCATTAATTAATGCATCACCATTAACATCGGCTAGTATAAGTGTACCAGGCTTCTTATTATCAATTTTAACCCAACCCGTACGATATTCCGGACTATTATCAGCTTCTTCCTGAGTAGCAAATACTCCTTTTGGTAACCAACCGTCATAAAGATGTGTTCTTCTTCCTTTTGCAGCGGTATAATACACACCATCGGCATAATTATGCTGATAGGTTGCTTTTCCCTGAGCATCAGTAACAACACTGTCTACCGGTACAAATTCATCTTCAATCTCCCTATATAATTTTATCTTGGTTCCTTCTGACGGGTAAGTGGTTCGGTTATCTTCTGCCGACCATTTTTCGTTGCACTCCAATACAGTGAATTTAATAGTGTATTTAGGTTTCACATATTTCACAGTCGATGGAATAGCTGTAGAAATTACATATACTACACTCTCACCCACCTGCGTTTTCGTTGTGGAAGTCAATGGTACGCCATTAACCAGAATTTTCCCATCAACCTTAATTACATACAACTCTTCTCCGGTAATGGTTTTCACCATTAACGTGTCTGACGTCATGGCCGAGAAGTCGTAAACTTCTTTCAGGATATGCCGTTTAATATCCTTATCGTCCGTTGAACGAACAGTAGCTCCAAAGTCTTTTGCAGCAAGCACTGTTAGTTTTTCCTCCTGAATATTCAGGGAAGAAGCTTTTTCCTTCAAAGCAGTGGTAAAGTCTTTTACATCAGACATTGACTCCAGCTCTTTGACAATTTCTTCGATAGCCGTTTCAGCCGGTGGCGGCGGTTCAGGCTTCTCGTCGTCGCTACATGCTATAAACATTAAAACCGGCAATAATGCCAAGATACCCTCTCTAAATAAATTCTTCATAATGTTTGTGTGTTTTTATAATTAAAAGCAGTTTGCGTCGGGTTATTTACCCGACACGCAAACTGGCTGTATCTGCTTAAAGAAATCATTTCCCTTATCATCTACCAATATAAACGCAGGGAAATCAACCACCTCAATCTTCCAGATAGCTTCCATACCCAGTTCAGGATATTCCAGACATTCTACCTTCTTAATATTATCCTGTGCAAGGATAGCTGCCGGGCCACCGATACTTCCCAGGTAGAAACCACCATGTTTATGGCAAGCATCCGTTACCTGCTGGCTGCGGTTTCCCTTGGCAATCATGATGAGGCTACCGCCGTTTTCCTGGAACAGGTCGACGTAAGAGTCCATACGTCCCGCAGTTGTTGGGCCAAATGATCCCGAAGGCATACCTTTTGGAGTTTTAGCCGGACCGGCGTAATAGATAGGATGGTCTTTAACGTATTGCGGCAAACCTTCGCCCCTGTCGAGACGTTCTTTCAGCTTGGCATGGGCAATATCGCGACCTACGATAATGGTACCGTTAAGCGACAACCGGGTAGCAACCGGATATTTAGTCAGTTCTTTCAGTATTTCAGCCATCGGTTGGTTAAGGTCAATCTTCACGGCATTACCTTCGCCTGCATTACGCAGTTCTTCGGGAATATATTTGCCCGGATTCTCTTCCAGCTTTTCAATCCAGATACCGTCCTTATTGATTTTAGCTTTGATGTTACGGTCGGCAGAGCAAGATACGCCCAAACCTACCGGACATGATGCACCATGACGCGGCAAGCGAATAATACGGATATCATGCGCAAAATATTTTCCACCGAACTGTGCACCTAGACCCATCTTCTGGGCTTCGAGCAAAACCTCCTTTTCCAGTTCGATGTCGCGGAAAGCCTGTCCGCCTTCGTTGCCCTCGGTAGGCAGCGAGTCGTAATACTTGGCCGAAGCCATCTTTACGGTTTTCAGGTTTACCTCGGCCGATGTTCCGCCAATCACAAATGCGATGTGGTAAGGAGGGCAAGCGGCAGTACCCAGTGATTTCATCTTTTCGACCAGGAACGGAACGAGTTTACCGGGAGTAAGCAACGCTTTGGTTTCCTGATACAAATATGTTTTGTTGGCCGAGCCACCACCTTTGGCAATGCAGAGGAATTTGTATTCGGCACCACGTACAGCATACAGATCGATCTGTGCGGGTAGGTTGCATCCGGTATTTTTTTCGTCGTACATGTTCAGGGGAACATTCTGCGAGTAACGAAGGTTTTCCTCAGTATATGTTTTATATACGCCTTTAGACAGGGCTTCCTCGTCGTTTCCATCCGTCCACACCTGCTGGCCTTTCTTACCCATAATAATAGCCGTACCTGTATCCTGGCAAAAAGGAAGTTTACCCTTAGCCGATACTTCGGCATTGCGCAGGAAGGTGAGCGCTACATATTTATCGTTCTCGCTGGCTTCGGGGTCCGACAGGATTTTAGCTACCTGCTGCTGATGTTCCGGACGAAGCAGGAAAGCCACATCGCGGAAAGCGGCATTAGCCATAGCGGTTAGCCCTTCGGCATCTACTTTGAGGATTTCTTTGCCTTCAAACTCGCTTACTGATACATAGTCTTTGGTAAGCAGATAATACTCGGTTGTATCCGGGCCCATTGGGAACGGCTCCTGATACTTGAACGGAGGTGTTGCCATAATCTTATTTTATTTACGTATTGAATTGTTCAGTGTTGCAAAGGTAATAATTAAGATAAAAGATGGTGTTCAAGAACATACATATATTTTGCCCGTACAATAATTTAAAAGATATTTTGCCAAAGCTTGTCCGATGTAACAGGAATTAACCTAATTAACAAATTATATATATGACTAGAAAACGGCTATGTAACTTTAAAAACGATGATTGTTTTGTATCACAGTACCAAATCAGATATTATTTCTTCTATGTTTGCCAGTATCAAAAGCTTACGTACACCCGGGTCTACACCACTTGTACACCCGGGTGTACAGACCACGTAGACCCGGGTGTACGTAAATTTTTGATACTGGCAAATGAATGATATTAAACAGAAAAAAGAAAGAGAATGAAGTTGGATTTTAATTTATACTGTCAGTGGCGCAAGCCGTTCTATCAATTCATTTCCCAAATTGGTCTTCTCTTCTATATGTTTCAGTACAGCCGTTACGAATGTATTGCTTTCGAAATCGCCACGTACCTGTTCAAAGTCCTGTTTCATTTCGTCGCGGCTTCCATCAGCACCAAAGCCGGTCATGGAGGATAGCGAGAATTCTTTACGGGCATCTTCGTACACCATTTTATCCAGGCCTACAACGGCATCTTTCCAGGCATTTACAATATCGATGATATTCTGTGCAGTCATGGTTTGCGGGTCAATATCATAGAACTCCTGTATCTTATGATATGCCCACGTCCACTCGTACGTATAATAATTACGATGCATTTCTTCGAACTTTTCGTTCATGCAACGAAGACGGTTTATCTCGCCGCTCTCGATACCGCATAACAGTTTATCAATTTCGCTTTTGGGTGCAATGAGTCCGGAAATATCAACCCACTCTCCTACTCCTGTTTCCGTATCGGGCAACAAGCGTTTCCGGATTTCTTCATTATCGGCAAACCGGATACCTTCCAGCCGCTTGATAATAGAGTTACCGAGGAATTTATGGATGGCAATCTCGTAGAATTTAATACCCCGGTTCAGAGACGAGTTCTTTATCTTGGCACTCTGGTATGAGTACAACTCGGAGGTTTCGCCCGATACCCGCCGCAGTTCTTTCAAGATTTTGCGTCCTTTGAACATCTTTTGTATGGTATAGGGGCTCAGGAGATTATAATTGATAAAGTCGAGTTTATTGGGATCTGTACGCCGATCGCGTTTGGGCCATTTCTGGGCATCGCGGATAGTACCTACGCTGCGCAGGTTTACTCCGGGCACCAGATAGGTAGTATTTGCTTGCTCAATGAGGTATGAGAATGGCAGGTTGGAGGTATCCGAATGGTTTACATGCCGACCCATTACCAGTGAGAACGCACCCACACGTGCCGGCCAAAGGATATACGAGTCGGAAGTAGTTTTTGCTCCTCTTTCCATGGTCCCTTGATGAATAGGGCCGAGTTTGTACATGTGATTGCTCTGGTTAGAGCCCGATCCGGCATTCATAAAGGAGAACATACCGGCAATCAGCAATGTTGATTTATGGTGAGTTACGGTGTAAGGCCCGGCAAATATCGCACATGCTTCACCATTTTCGCCCTGACAGTTGCTAAAGAACAACGAATCGGATGCCGAGTAGTTGTGCCCCAGGTGGCAAGCCTGTCCCAGGAAACAACGGGTAAGCATAGTACCGTCTTCTACGTGCGAACCTGAGCTGATAATAAAGTCTTCGCAAATAACACTGTAACCAATCTTAACCGGAGCAGCGGCGTTACTATTTAAACTTCCATTCTCTAAACGGCAAGCACCTTCAATACGACAATAGTCGCCAATACGGACATTGCGGATGCAGCCTGTATTGATAATGGTTACATGGTTGCCGATGCTTCCTGTGTCGGATGCGTATTTGTTTGAATAATAGTCGGTTATCTCGTGCATTCGCCGGCTTAGTTCGGGGCGGTGACGGTATAAAGCCATTATATAAGCCTGGTGGGCAGATAGTTTATCGCTTATACAGACTTCCCGGCCTCCGGTTTCGTTCAGAACAGAAACTTCGACACCGTTGCCGAATGTGCTGAGTCCGTCGACAAGTATGATGTCGACGTTTTCGATAAATGTATCGTTGCCGATGTCATAGTTGGCAATATAGTTCTGAATGTTTTCGATGCAGCAATTGTCGCCAAGGGTAACGTTATGCAGGGTTACATGCCGCAGTCCGGAATGTTTTTTAATACCACCGGGAAGTGTAAATTCCGAGTTAAATACTCCGAGTCTGACTTCGCCCGAAAAGCGGGTGTGGTGTACATAACGTGTTGTAAAGGTTTCGGCTACAAATACCTGGTTCCAGTCGTCGGCAAGACACGACTGTCCTTTCAGCTGAAGGATTTCGTCTTCAGACAGTTTTCGGTAAGTTTTCATTATTCAGAGTTTATTGGTTATTGAGTGAGGTAAAGTGAGGTAAAGTGAGGTAAAGTAGTAGACCATGCGGCATTGCATACTCATCTACTCTTTTACCCCACTCTTTACCTCACTCTACCTCACCCTCTTCTTCATATTGCTGATAAAGAAAATCATTATATGGGAACCGTTGCACGTGCAATTCTTTAACTTTGCTATAAACCACACTCTTAAGTTCTTCTATATTGATTTTCTCACGGGCAGAGATGAATATGCAATTGTCATTCAGCTTTGCCATCCATGTTTTCATCAAATCTTCGAGTGTTAAGTTTTCTTTGGTGGGGGGAGTAAGGTCGTCGGGGGCCTTCTCTATGTAGGTATATGCGTCTATTTTATTGAATACCAGCATGGTAGGTTTATCGCCTCCTTCGATATCGGCCAGGGTTCTTTCTACAACTTCAATCTGTTCTTCGAAACCGGGGTGCGATATGTCGACAACGTGCAAAAGCAGGTCGGCCTCGCGCACTTCGTCAAGGGTAGACTTGAAGGATTCCACCAGATCGGTAGGTAGTTTACGAATAAATCCTACAGTATCGGATAACAAGAAAGGCAGATTGTCGATTATAACCTTGCGTACGGTTGTGTCGAGGGTAGCAAAGAGTTTGTTTTCAGCAAACACCTCACTTTTGGATAGCAGGTTCATCAGGGTAGATTTACCTACGTTGGTATATCCTACAAGGGCTACACGAATCATCCGGCCACGGTTTTTCCGTTGGGTGGCCTTCTGCCGGTCAATTTGTTTCAATTGTTCCTTAAGAAGCGACATCCGGTTGAGAATAATACGGCGGTCCATCTCGAGCTGGGTTTCACCGGGTCCACGAAGTCCTACAGAACCTCCACGGGCACCACCGGCACCGCCACCTTGTCGTTCAAGGTGTGTCCAAAGGCGTTTCAGACGGGGAAGCATGTATTGGTATTGAGCCAGTTCTACCTGTGTCTTTGCATGGGCTGTCTGGGCACGCATGGCAAAGATATCGAGTATGAGGGATGTACGGTCGAGTATTTTAATTTGTAGCTCGGCTTCAATATTGCGCAATTGCTTGGGAGATAGTTCATCGTCAAAGATAACCATCCCTATTTCGTTTTCGTTTACGTAATCTTTAATTTCCTGTAGTTTACCTTTACCGACATAGGTCACAGAGTGCGCCATATCGAGTCGTTGGGTAAACTTTTTCACTACTTCCGCCCCTGCTGTCTCAGCAAGGAATTCCAGTTCGTCAAGGTATTCGGCAGTCTTGCGCTCGTCCTGGGCTTGGGTTATGAGGGCAACGAGGACTGCGGTTTCGACCTGGGCTTCGGAGATGATAAATTCTTTCATTGGGTATGAACATTAATTGTAGGAGGCAAAGATAGGGAATTTTGAGACAGCGGCAATAAGGTATTAACAAAAAGAAAGCCGTACAGAAGAAACAATAAATAGTCACTCTGTACGGCTTATCCGTAAATTTATTATTCTTTTTGTTTGCGAGTCTTATGCTCTCCAAACATCTCCTTCAGATTTATTATTCTTACGGAAGTACACTTTCCAAATCAACTCCGGGAAATCCCAGATAGCCAGTAATAAGTCCAAATCCTCCTAAACCATCTACATAATATTCGGGAGTGAGGGTGAAATAAAGGATATTACCTTCTTCGTCTTTTGTGACAAAACTTTCATCATCATCTGCCGCTGCAGAAGGGTTGCGAGCAGATGGCAAATACGCCTTAATATCCTGCCCGTCAACACCTTGATATTTCAAATTTGTGTACCAAAATTTGTTCCAGGTTACGTTTTGTCCTTTTACTTCGAATACCAAATAATTTTGGCTTGAAGCAGGGAACATACCATCAAATCCACCGACTTCTGTAAGAGCCTCATTGGTGTACGGAAAGTTGATACGATAGTAAGACGGATTGTCGTCACGTTGTTCAAGAGTGACGTCGAAAATATATTCCATAAACCCATCTTGGAACTGTACTTTGCCCAATGGATTCCACTTAACAAGTATTATCTCACTTCCATAGTAAGCCAAGCCTTCGCTATATGGATTGGCGTATTTTTCATCCGTTATGCTTATTTCCAACATCAAGTCTTCACCTGTTGGTGCGCTGCTACTAGCAGAAACAGTAATTTGGGTTTCGGTAGCACCTGCAGCAAAATCGGCCGTAGCTGGTACTGTAAAGTATTCGGCACCTTTCAGTACTGTTAATGGTACATTGGCAGCCGAAGAATTGTTGGCTTCAGGCCGTAATAAAACAATGGTGAAAGTTGGGGAAGCAGGATCCACTTCGAGACTGGTCGCATTTGATTCGGCAAAACTTACATTCATACAGCCATCAGCAGCAGGTTCTCCAGGCGTATAATCGTCATCATCGCTACAAGCGCCTACCGTCAGTGCCAGGCAAATCACAAAAAAGCCTACTAAATATTTCACATTTTTCATATTGCTACAATTAAACTTTTATACATTAATTAATCGGTAACTCCGTCTCTCAGTCCTGGATGTTGTTTGCTTACGGGTTGAGAGCCTCCGGTATTATCTACTACACCCAGATTGTTATCCAACTCCGTTTGCGGGAAACGCATATTTAGCCATCCATCGTTAGCTTCAATGTTGAACATAAATGCATCCGGTACATTTGAATCAGCAGCAGAGTGGAAACGTACAACTGGTTTGCCCAGACGCTTCGCATCGTTCGTAAAAAATCCTTCACCCCACAATTCAACACGACGTTGGAACCATATTTCATCAACAAATGAACGGCGGGAAGGAATAGTATAGGACGGGTTGCGGTAAGTACGGACAAAATCCTGTAACAACTGGCGTGCTTGTGCTTCCTGACTGCTTTTAGCTAAACCTTCTATCTGGATAAGAATCATCTCCTCAACGCGCATTAATGGCCAGTCATTGTTATTAAGGGTGGAGCCAACTCCGGACTTCATGCCAAACTTTACATTGGTATATGGCAGAAATTCTACCTTCGAGCCATCCTCCAATACTAATGGAGGAATATCGTTACCGACAGCACCTGCCCAACTTAATGAAGCAATGTTGGGTGATTCAAGATTTTCATTCAGCCACCAGCCTTTACGCACATCATCAGCAGGAATCAGGTCATAAAGGAGAACATTTATGGAAGGTGTACATTGAGTAGCAGCAGCGTAACCGTCGCCACTAAAAGGTGTAATCCATGATGAAGATGTGGCAGCAGCCCCTTTTTGCGCCATGGCGTCAGTAATGGCGATGGCCCACATCCAGTTATGTTCATTCAGGTCGCAGAAAGCAGGTACACTTACTTCCGAGATAGAAGCAGGTGTAAATCCTTCCATAGCCTTGGCGGCATCTGCAGCTGCCTCGGCATACATACCCATGTTGAGGTGAGCCCGAGCACGCAGCCCATAAGCTACTTTCTGGTTTATTTTAGTTTTGTCAGCACCACGGTCATATCCGGCAAGATGTTCTATGGCATAGTTCAAATCTTCCAGAATTACGGTATAGACCTCTTCAACCGAGGCACGCGGATTGTTTGTAAAATCCACGCCATCTGACAATATTGGAACAGCAGGTTGATCTTTGGACGTGGTATATCCGAATTGGAAGTATGGAACTAATGATAGATAATCGAAAGCACGCATGGCACGAGACTGGGCTATCATATTAATGGCTTCAGCGTCTTCCGTTTCTGCGGGGAATGCATTGATAACACTGTTTGCCGCACCTATCTGGCGATAAGGAATTACATAGCGGATATAGGGATTAGCATAGTTTGCATTACGAGAAGATAATTCGTTAGCTACAGAGAACCAGTTATAGTTATTGTTTGCCATCGTGAGGTCCGCCCCTTCGGCATCAAGTGATAGAGCTGACATAATGAAGCCAAAATCATCGGCACGCTTCGAATTAGGATATACTCCATAAGGATCACCCATCATCGTAAACATACCGGTAAATGTGGCTCTTGTACGTGCAGGTATCAAGCTGGTAGTCTCTTGCAGCTGGTCTTGGGTTAAGTCGCCACCTTCAGGAAACTGTTCATCAATATCAGAACATGATGTTGCAATAAGGCAACCTATCGTTAATATGTAGATTTTTTTATATAGTCTCATAATTTCTTCTGATTTATTTGTATTTTTTATTTTTATAATTAGAAGGTAACAGATATACCACCTGTAATGGATCGCATGGTTGAATAAGCTCCCGATGCCATACCAGCACCACTAGTCATAGAACCAATACCATAATTAAAGCGTGGGTCAAGTCCTTTGCGCTCAGTTAGCAGGAATAGATTTTCACCGGCAACATAAATACGAACACTGTTAAGCGCAAGCTGGCGTATCAGCGTTTTAGGTAAGGTATAACCTAGTGTGACATTGTTCAGTGACAGATAGTTTGAACTGGTCAGGAAACGGTCCATCGGTGTCTGCGAACCAACACCTGCATCGTCGGTGGAAGCCGTACTCAAGCGAGGAATATTACTCGTTGGGTTCTCGGGGCTCCATGCTTTCAGCAAATCTTTATGCATATTCATACCTGCACTTTGACCATTGTGCATCAATGATTGGTAAACGCCGTCATAAATCTGGCCGCCCAACTGGAAAGCAAACTGTGCAGACAGGTCGAAGCCATACGCTTTGATTGACGTACCAAAACCTCCATAAACATCGGGAAGTGTAGTACCACAATCATATTTTGTCGCTCTTGTAATAACATCGGTAGTTGTCTTTTCGGTACGGGTAATAGTATTACCGTCAGCATCTTTCATTTCATTACCGTTAGCATCGGTCATAGGCACTTCTTTGTCCATATAGTAAAGTGCTTTCCCGGTTTCTTTGTCAGTTCCTGCATACTGTAACATATAAGCTTGAAAAATAGAACCACCTTCTTTAATAATGCGGCTGGCATAAATCAGTCCGGTTTTAGCTATTGAGGGATCAAGCTTAAGAATCTTATTCTTGTTATGGGTAAGGTTCACATTAAGGTCCCATTCAATATCTCTAGTTTTAACAATAAGACCATCAAGTGATAATTCAATACCACTGTTTCTCATGGAACCGATATTTGCCGGATAGTTTGCAACATTAATACCGGAAGATAAAGGCAATGTTTTGAAATAAAGCATATCTTCCGTTTTACGTGTATAATAATCGATGGTACCATTCAGACGATAATTAAAGAAAGAGAAGTCAACGCCAATATTCCAGGCTTTGGAGGTTTCCCATGTCAATTCTTCGTTACCTTTCTGTGTCATTGTAACGGAGTATTCACCTGTATCTTTGTTATAGGATGTGGAATACCGATCGGAATAAGCATAGTACGAACGATATCCACCGGCATCTAATATTCCATCATTACCCTGTTCTCCATAGCTGACCTTCAATTTCAGCAAATCTATCCAACTAGCATCTTTTAGAAAATCTTCCTTATTGATTTGCCAAGCCAAGCCGAGAGAGCCAAACGACCCCCAACGATGGCCGGGAGCAAATACAGAAGATGCATCGCGACGGTAAGAGGCACTGATAAAGTATTTGTTATCATAGTCGTATTGCAAACGGCCCAGAATACCTTCAGTCATATAATTGTCGGTACCCGATTCCAGCTGTTTTTGATCTGATCCCAAGGCATTATCTAGTTCACCAATGTTTGGCGAAAACAAATGGTCATTATATCCCATTTGTGTCTGATTTTTATATTTGTATTGTTCGTAACCTACAAGTGCACTGACATTATGAACTTCATTAAACGTCCTGGCGTAACTGGCAAGATACTGCTGATTGACATTTAAGTTGCGGGTTGAGGTTACCTCGACAGCACCATCAGTAGAAGATCCACTTCCGAAAGGACTATACAATATATTATAACGCGAATTATAAGAATTGGCAGACAATGTTGCAGTAAGATTCAATCCCTCAATCGGAGTAATCACTGCCGACCACTTACCAGAGAACATATCAGCAAAACGCTTGCGCCTATCGTAAGCATTGTCACGAACAGCATTGCCCACAATGGCTGCACGGGTAAAGTTTGTCTGGTTAGAGTCATATATCACACGACCGTTCTCCGTCTTAATGGTTCCGTCGGGATTGCGTACGTAAAGTGGATAGATAGGAGCTATGGAGTTGACGATATAGAAAAGATTACCGGAACTTCCCCATCTATCTGTGGTATAATAAGGAGCCTGATTTTCCGTGTGGGTAAAACTCATGTTTGTAGCCAATCTAAGCCATTTTTTTGCCTGATAGTCTAGCGTTGATAAGATGAATTGTCCACAGAGCCGCCATCCTCCAGATAGCCAGCACTGGCATAATAGTTCAAACGATCAGATGCTCCGGACACTGAAATATTGTATTCCTGACGAAATGAATTATTGAATGTTTCGTCATACCAATCGTCTGCAGTATAATAGTATTCTCCATCACTGTATCCCATCCTAGCATTGGGATTCAATTTGAAGTTTGTACCGATAAGTTTTTCACCTTCGGGTACGGTATAAATCTGATAGCCTAACCCACCGTTTGCGCTATTGTACAGATTCTTGTCTGCAAAAGCATAAGCCTCGGCACTTGTGCCACCATGATAGTAAACCGAATTGAACATAGCTCTATACTGCGTTTCATAGTACTGACCTGGATCAGTAATTACGTCATATTGTGGAATCAGCCGCGAGTTTGATCCCCATTTGGCATCAAATCTCACTTCTGCATTTTGTCCCGTCTTGGCTTTCTTAGTGGTTACAATAACAACACCATTTGCACCACGAGCACCGTAGATGGCACTGGCTGAAGCATCTTTCAATACAGATATTGATTCGATGTCTTGTGGATTGATATTGGCGAGATCTTGTTCATAAGGCGCACCGTCAACAATATAAAGCGGAGCGGCACTTGCATTGATTGAGCCGATACCACGGACACGGATATTTGGTGAACTACCTGGTGCACCAGACGTGGATGTAGTCTGAACACCAGCAACCCTACCAGTAAGAGCACTTGCGGCCGACGAAACGATATGTGATTCAAGGTCACTGGACTTCACTTCTGTTGCCGAGCCTGTAAATGCCGATCTTTTGGCTGTACCATAAGCCACAACGATTACTTCATCTAGAATTTCACTATCAGACTTTAGTATTACATTAATATTAGGTTTTATAACAAGTTCTTGAGTCACCATTCCAATGAACGAAATCTGCAAAGTCTTGGCAGAACTTGGTACATTAGAAATAGAGAAATTACCATCTATATCAGTAATTGTACCCAAAGTGGTACCTTTTACCAATACAGAGGCTCCTACAACTGGTTGCCCGTCTTCCTCAGATATAACAGTACCTGTTACAGTCTGCGTCTGGGCAGTTACCAAACCTATACCTACGAAAAGGCAGGTTAATAACAGCATTAATTTTCTTTTCATAAATTCTCTCTTAAAGTTTAACTTTACATTATTTGTCTTTTTTACTCTAACAATTTGCAAATATATTAATAAAACTGAAAATACCAATTATTTTTATAAAAAAAGGTTTCTGTAATAGCATTTTGTTATTAATAGATAGAAATATATGTTTTATAGCATACAATAAAGAGTAAATAACGTAAATTGAGCAATGGTAATCTTTCAAAATGTAAAATCAAAAGCTGTAAAATTAGGATTATTCATTCCTTTTTTATGCAAAAAACCAAAAAAATAATTCTTTCTGATTTGGAAACAATTTCCTTTTTTTAAAATTAAGTCAAAAATCGTAATAAATGAATTTGTATGAAAGAACTATACAGGTGCAATGAATTACTATAGAATATTTTCATCACTACAATTCAATTTTCAGTACTTTTTGCAGAGGCGTTTCTGGTGATATCAATCATAGATTTTCTTCTCTTATATGATGCATATAGATTCGGAATGTTTTCATTTTTGCATAAATCTGTTATATTTTCCATAAAACATACTAAATTAAGTTTATTTTTTAAGTTAATTGTAGCTATTTTGCGTCATTACGCCTATACATTCGCTAAACTATTAAATAAGAAAAACATGATCAATAAATTAACTTCAAAACTAAACTTAAGCAAACATGAATAAGATTATTTATAACCTTGTCTTTAACAAAAGAAAAAAGCTTACTATGCAAGGAACTGCCCTGGTTTATGTCAGAGCTACTTTAGGAAATAAACAAAAGTATTTTTCGACAAATATTTATTTGAGACCAGAACAGTGGGATTCAAAGAAACAATTAATAATGAATCATCCTAATGCTGAAGCACTCAATCAAATGTTACATGAATATATTGCCTTTATCGAAAAGAAAGAATTAATTTTATGGAAAACAGGAAAGGAAATAACTTTGGAGGCTGTAGAACAATCATTGACCATAAAAAACGAATCATCTTTTATATCTTTTTTCACTTCTGAAATTGATAACTCTTCTTTAAAAGAAAGTACAAAGAAAAATCATCGCTCAACGCTACAATTACTGACGCTATTTAAGCCCGTTGTTAGATTTTCCGACTTAAATTACGAAATGATTAATTCCTTTGATTTATTTCTGCAATCCAGGGGCTATCATATAAATACAATAGCAAAACATATGAAGCAACTGAAAAGATATGTAAATATAGCTATCAATAAAGAGTTTCTTGATTATTCACAATATGCTTTCCGAAAATACAAAATACGGTCAGTCGAAAACCATCATTCTTATCTGGCACCTGAAGAATTATATCTACTGGAAAAGCTAGTCCTCAATCCTAAAGAATCCAGATTACAAAAAACTTTGGATGCGTTTCTCTTTTGCTGTTATACTGGATTGCGTTATTCTGATTTTGTGAGTTTAAAAAGTGATAACTTAATGCTTATAGATAATAAACCATGGCTAATTTATCGTTCTGTCAAAACCAGAATTGAAGTAAGACTTCCCTTATATTTACTATTTGGCGGAAAAAGTATGAATATACTGCATAAATACCAGAATAATATAAATTCTTTTTTTCAACTGCGGGATAACTCAAATATTAACAAAGACCTTTTGAGGATATCCAGAATAACAGGCCTTTCAAAGCACATATCATTTCATACAGCGAGACATACAAATGCAACATTATTAATATATAATGGAATGAATATTACCTCTGTACAAAAAATACTGGGGCACAAAAGTGTGAAGACCACTCAAATATATACTACAATAATGGATATGACTCTTATTCGGGATTTGGAAAAGATTCATAAAGGCAGTGTAATTTAGTACTCTTTTTTATTTATATTCCAAGTTCTGCCAAGACTTTGCAGATTTCGTATATTGGTATGACGACCCAAGAGGTTAATATTGCGCCTAATTTGAGTATCATACTGAAAACAGATTCTGAATTGATTGACGAAGTTGTTGTTATTGGATACGGTGTAGTTAAAAAATCAGAATTGACAGGAGCTATTTCCTCCGTAAAAGCTGATGATATTGCTCAGATTCCTGTAGTAAATGTTACTCAAGCACTTCAAGGTAAGGTTAGTGGTTTACAAGTTGTTAGTACTTCTGGACGTTCTGGAGATGACACTCAAATAAGTCTTCGGGGTAATGGATCTCTTCAAGCATCCAATGAAGTCTTTTATGTTATTGATAATATACCTGGTGCTAATTTTGCTGCAATTTCCCCTAATGACATTGAAAGTATTGAAGTTCTTAAAGATGCAGCTTCAACTGCAATATATGGTTCGAGAGCTTCTAATGGGGTAATTTTGATTACTACAAAATCAGGGCGTTTTGCTCAAAAGACTCAGGTAACATTGAATGCGAGTTTTGGATTCAGAAACCCTGTTAAATCTCCAAAAATGCTCAATGCTTCTCAATACAAAACTATATTAGACGAAGCTCGCCAAAATTATCTGGATGATATTGAAAGCGGATATCAGACGGCTCCAAGAGATCCTGATGTATTAAAACCTTTTGAACCAATTACTCCAACTGGAACTGATTGGTATGATGAAATTTTGAATAAGAATGCTGTTACACAAAATTATCAACTTGGCATTAGTGGTGGTAGTGAAAAAACAAAATTTTATCTTGGAGTAGCCCATTTTGACCAGGAAGGTATCGTAAAAATGGATGAATACAAGCGTACTTCATTAAAATTGAATCTTGATCACAAGCTATTTGAACAGTTTAAAGTAGGGGTTAAAACAAATTTTTCATCTTCTGTATCTGTTCCACTTGATGAAGATAATAGTATTTATACACCATGGGGTGCGGCTGCAGGTGCTCGTCCCGATGCTCCTGCCTATGGCGAGGATGGTAAACCATTCAGAGGAACATTTACAAACCCACTTTGGGCTTTCGAAAGGCAAATTACCGAAAAGTATTACCGTGTTGGCGGTAGTGCTTATTTTGATTGGAACATCATTAATGGATTAGTCTGGCATGCTTCTATAGGCGGAAATATCAACTCAATGAGAAACAATAGATATGATGCTGCCGACACAAGAAGAGGTGAAGCAGCAGGAGTACCTCTTGGTTATGGAAGGTATTTAACCGGAATGTATACCGATTACGTATTTGAAAACACGCTAACTTATTCCAATAACATATGGGATAAATTGATGTATACCGTTTTATTAGGACACTCATATCAAAAGTTTGAAGAAGAAGAATCATCGGTATATGGCGAAGATTTTCCGTCGACTGCATTAAAATGGCTTGATTCGGCTGGCAAAATAACAGATGGAGGTTCAATGTATACAGCAAATGCTATAGATTCATATTTTGGCCGTTTACAGCTTAATTGGGATAATCGATACAACTTAATGTTCTCAGTAAGACGTGATGGATCTTCAAAGTTCTTAAAAGATAATCGCTGGGGTAATTTCTTTGCGGTTTCAGGAGGATGGACTATTTCTAACGAAGCTTTTTGGAATCCAAGCATTATGAATACACTTAAACTAAGAGCTTCTTATGGTCAAACAGGGAATCAAGGTGGTATTGGGAATGCTTCTGGACAAAATTTATTAGCTTCTGGATACAATTATTTTGGAAAACCTGGTTTAGCTGCAGTTAATCTATTTAATGAACATCTGACTTGGGAAAAGGGTATTGCAACTAATATAGGTATTGACGCAGGTTTCTTAGGCAATAGGATTAATCTATCGCTCAATTATTATAATAAAACAACAAATGATTTACTTTATAGATTACCAGTTTCTCATGAAAGCGGTTTTCGCAACATGCTTTCCAATGCAGGAAAGATTCGTAATCAAGGTATTGAAGTCGAATTGGATGCTTTAATTATAAATAATAAAGACTTCTCATGGGATGTTTATGCAAACTTTTCATATAATGATAATAAGGTGATCGACTTAAACGACCCAACTAAAGACTATTATAACATAGGATTTGTGTCTATCGTTAAAGAAGGTCAACCTTTTGGAGCATTCAAACTGGTTAAATCTCTTGGTGTTGCACAGGAAAGAACTGAATACAAAGATCACGACGGTGTAGTGCAAACTGTTGTAAATCCTGGTGATATGCTTTATGAAGATCTGAACGGAGACGGCATCATTGATACTGCCGACGAACAAATATTTAAAGGAGGTATTGCACCTATTTATGGTGGATTAGGAACAACTCTTAAATACAAAGGTTTTGATCTGACTATTCAGGCTCAATATTCATTGGGTAAAAAGGTTTATGCCATGTACAAAGAATCCCAAATGAATGGAGGTGCAGTCGGATATCCATCTTTCCCTGATAATATGATTGATGAAATTATGGATCGTTGGACTCCTACTCACACAAATACCGATGTACCTCGCGTAAATTTGGGTACAACAGCAAGTGCCTGGAATATACAACGTTCAAGTCGGTTCTTAGAAAAAGCAGATTATCTCAGAATAGCAGATATAACTCTTGGTTACGACTTTGAAAAATTGAAATTACCTTATTTCCAGGCACTTCGCGTATATGTTCAGGCACGTAACCTCTTTACTTTCACTCCATATTCAGGACTTGACCCTGAAGTACAATATGTTGACCCTACCAAAGGTGTTAATAATAAGGTAACCTCTGGTGTTGATTCTAATGGAATCCCTAATGCACGTAGTTTTACGATAGGTGTCAATTTGTCATTTTAAATTTAGACGGAAATCATGAAAAAATATATTTATATTCTCATTTGTGCGCTTTGCTTCACAGGGTGTGAACTTGATATCCCATCTCAAGTATCATTGGATGCCAATCAAGAATTGAATCAAGATGATGTGGAGAAATTGTTAAATGGATTATATGAATCCATAGTAAACCCATCCGGCTACGGATATTTCAATATTATTTATCCTGACGTACTAGCTGATGACTTGAAAGGTGTAAAATTTCAATGGTTCCAGGTGCAATATGCTTATGAGCATAAAGTACCTGCAGATGATATATTGAACAGTTATTTATATCCATATTTTTATACAGCTATTGCACGGGCCAATACTATATTAAAAGCACCTTCGGCAACTGATGCACAAAAGGGTATAGCTAGGTATTGCCGAGCTATCAGTTATATGAGATTAATAGATTTATATGGACCGGTACCAATTGTAGATGTTGATTATAATAATGATTATATTCAACGTTCTTCTGAGAAAAAGGTATTGGAGTTTATGGTCGAGGATTTGAAATTTGCCAGAGACAATGCTCCTAAATTTAACGGAGTGAATACCACTCCGTCAAGTGAGGCTGCCCAAGCATTACTTGCCCGAATATATCGTATCCAAGGTAATATTTCTCAGGCAGGTATTGAAGCAGAGGAAGTCATAAAAGGAGGCAAATTTTCTCTTTCAAATGATCCGAAAGGTGACAGAGACAGAGAAATTATTATGAACTTTGCAACTCTGCCAGGAACATCTAGCAGTAATGCTGAATGGGGTTGGATCATGAGTTGGGATGCCCGGGATTGGAATTGCTTTGCTATATCCGAGGAAGTAATAAAACTAATTAAACCAGGTGATAGAAGAGCAGTCTTTTATGATATTGAAGAAGCTCCGGAAAGACTGGGATATGTATTTACAAATAAATATAATCAAGCAAATGCTGATGCAGAGTTAATGATTTCCAGACTGGCAGAAATGTATCTGATATCGGCAGAAGCAGGAAATGCAAACCGATTGACTGAATTCCAGACTTATCGTAATTCCTCCTTGACATTAGAAGAGGAAAGAAGATTAGAACTTGCCGGTGAATTTTTACGTTGGAGAGAATTGAAGATGAAAGGTGAGACTTATGTTATACCTTATCCAAAATCAAGTGCAGATGCAAACCCATTATTGAGTGAACCTGTTTTGGAATAAATAGATCAAAATAACATTTAAACTGCCTCTGAATTTCGGAGGCAGTTTTTTTATACTTATACTTAGCCTACTTATACACGTCAACCTCCCGTACTCGCACACGTCAACCTCCCATACTCGATATGCAAACCTCCCATACTTTACATTAACAACGTAGACTACATTACAAACCGTTCCAGACAACATTGCACCCTCAACCCAGACAGGTTTAACAAGAGATATAGACAAGACAAACTCTAAACCCAGCCTACTTTACGTGACGTTTAGTCTAGGTTGATATGTTATGTAAGCCTACTCTATTTGCAATGTAAGCTTAACCAAGGTGATATAAAGTAAATTAAGCCTCCTTTAGATCATAATTAACGTTAATTTAGCAATTAAATCATAAATATGCTTGCATATTAATTAATCATACACTATCTTTGTAGAGTGATAAAGAAATAACATTTGCGTTTAGTAGCGCGCACTAAAAAGGACGTCAAATACACTTTCTTTTGACATATATATAACTTAATTATTAACCAATTAAACTTAAGGAAAATGAGTTTATACTTTAAAGCATGGCAAAGCTCAATAGCCAGCGGAGACGGAGTCAAGAAGTGGTTCCCCCGTTTAGTAAAAAAAACGCAAGTCGCGTACAATCCTTGACATCAGCAGGAAAATTACACAGCGATGCAGCATTACGGTAGGCGACTCGCTGAACGTTCTTCATGCAGCGATTGAAATTATCGGCGAAGAAATGCTCGAAGGCTATTCCATAAACTTGGAAGGCCTGGGCTCCTTCTGCATCACTGCACGTGCATCGGGCAATGGTGTGGACACCTTTGAAGAGGTGGATGCCAGTCAGATAACAGGTTTACACGTTCGTTTTCTTCCGGCAGCTACAAAAAGTCCGATGTATGGGGTTACACGTAGTATGTTCTCGAATGTCAATTTCGAACGTATAGATTTAAAACCCGGTGAATCATCGGGCAATACGGATGATGGTGGCGATGATGATGGCGGTGGTGGATTCACGCCAGATCCGAACGCATAAATAGCGGCGAATCAAGAGACGCAAGTATGCGTCTCTACATTTTTTCCTATAATATCCCTCGCAACTCTTCCAACCCCCGTATCAGGAAAGTAGGTTCGAATACGGGCGTCTGGCTGTCCGGAAGTACGTAATATACCTGATCCATACCTACTCCTCTGGCGCCTTCTATATCGTTTACCCAATTATCGCCTACCATAACCGACTGGCGCAAATCGGATTGTGTAGCCGACAAAGCGAAATGAAATATCTCCGGATAGGGTTTCATTACATTAATATCCTCCGAAAGAATAATCTTTTTAAAATAATGGTAAATGCCGGATGATTTCATTTTCAGAGCCTGCAATTCCCGAAAGCCATTCGATAGAATATAAAGATTGTATCTGGGATATAGGTATTCCAGGATTTCTTTTGCTCCCGGCATCAGTTTCTCTTTAGTTGGTACAACCGCAAAGAAATTATCCATGTATGTTTTTACAAGAATATCATCTTTTACACCTACCTCATTCAACGGATGCGAGAATCGTGTCCAGTTTAGCTCGTCCTTGGTTATTTCTTTTTTACCGTATAATTTCCACAAATCGACATTCCGTTTTTCGTAGATAGTATAATAATGTTGGAAGGAATCAAAATAACGATTGAAGTTATATTTATCATACATCTCTATGAACGTTTCCCGGGAATTTTCAGAGAAAGCCCATAGTGTGTCGTCAAGATCAAAGAAAATATTTTTGTACTTCATATTGCAAATTTATAAAGAAACTGCCAATACCACACATTTATTACCGGTGGTATTGGCAGTTAATAATAGTTTCCTCTTCTTTTTGTCTTTATCTAACCTGGATAACCAAGTATTTGGATATGCTCCAGAATAGTTCCGGATTAGTAATCTGCAACGTCAATTGTCCTTTATCATCCTTTTCTAATGCATACGAACCATTCGGATGATTAGTCAGTAATTCAGCACGTTTTGAATATAGCTTAATTTCCTTTGTGGTACGGATATCAATCTGAGTAAAATAGTCTTTGTTGAAATCTGCACTCTTCAAAACATCCCCACTCTGCAGGATTTTCTGGGATTTCAGTTCTGATTTAGTTCCAAATACAAACCAGGCTGCATTCATTGTGCGTTCCTGTTCGGCAACCACGCGGGCCTGTTGTTCGTTTTCGGCCTGAAGTGATTCCTTATCGGAAGTAAGGCTGGATACAGCTGTGTCTAACTCCTGAATACGGATGTTCTTTGAAGCAAGTTCGGCCTGCAGTTCTTCAATACGCTTGGTTTTCTCGGCTAATTCGGCAGTGAGTCTGTCGACAGCTTTCTTGAGTTGAGCCGAATTAGTGTTACTGCTCTTTAGCTGGGCTTGAAGTTTGGTTATCTGCGCCTTATTTTCTTCCATCGTTTTAGTGATGAATTCGATATCCGAGGCAATCTGTTGACGTGCCGATGCTGCGTTTTCGGCGATGGAACCACGTTGGATATCCACACGATTTTCAGCAACACTGATTTTACGGAAACCTTCCTGAATATCATTGAAAGTACTCATCATCTGGTCCAGTTCGGCATCACGCTGAGACAATGCCATTGAAAGAGAATCATTCTGTGCCTGGAGTTTCTTGCTCCCGCCGGTGATTCCGTCACATGAAGCCATAGATATCATGGCCACACCAACTAATAAAAATACCAACTTTTTCATACGTTTTACGTTTTTAGTAAATTATTATTTGTCTATTCCTTCTATCACAATTACAATTTCGCCACGCGGTTCGTGCATAGTGAAATGTGTTATTAATTCGTTTATAGTACCCCTGACAGTTTCCTCGTGCAACTTGGAGATTTCGCGGGATACGGTTCCTTGCCGTTCCGTCCCAAAATGCTCGGCAAACTGCGTCAGGGTTTTAACTATCCGGTGAGGGGATTCGTAAAAAATCATTGTACGCGTCTCCGATTCCAACGATTGCAAGCGTGTCATTCTTCCTTTCTTTTGTGGCAGAAATCCTTCAAAGCAGAAACGGTCATTGGGTAGTCCTGAAACAACCAGTGCGGGTACAAAGGCCGTTGCTCCTGGCAAACATTCCACTTCGATACCAGCCCGCACACATTCACGAACAACCAAAAAACCCGGATCCGAAATAGCAGGAGTACCTGCATCCGAAATCAATCCTCCCGTTTCGCCGGATAGTATTCTGTTTACAACAGTTTCTACAGTTTTATGTTCATTGAATTTATGATGCGAAAACATCGGCTTCTTTATTTCATAATGTTTAAGCAGTACACCCGAGGTACGTGTGTCCTCAGCCAGGATAAAATCAACCTCACTGAGCAGGCGTACGGCACGGAATGTCATGTCTTCCAGATTACCGACAGGTGTAGGTATGACAATCAGCTTCCCCATTGCTTAATCAAAATATTTCCGGATACGTTCTAAAAGCCTTGATATGTTTCGTCCTCATCGTCCACATTAAGTACTGATTCCAAAAACGAAAGGACATTATCTAAAGATTCCATCTGGGATATCTGGAAAAGAATATTATCCATATGCTCCATATCTCCATTAAAGAGTTCGCGGGAATAAAAAAAGCGATCGTTTAGCGTCAGAGAGCTTTTCAAATCACTTACTGGTTTCACACGGTCACCCCAACTCTTAATTTGCGTAGTATGGATTTCCGTCATTTCAGTAATAGGTTCCGTTGGTTCAATGATTTTTTCATCTTCAGTAGTTATGCCTTCAATCTCACGCAAAAGAACACCCAGGTTAGATTGCATTTGCCTGACTCTTCTAATAGCGACCTTCTGTAGCATTGAATCCGGTTCACGGGAAAGCACATCCAATAAATATTTAATTTCCCGAAGGTCTAATTCTAAATCAGTCAGAACTGGTTCCATAAAGATTCCTCCATGTTAAAGTACAACGCAAATGTATAAATAAATAATATTTGTTTATTAAAATCCGTCTATATTTTAACAGTTCTTGCAGCTTTTCAGTAATTTGAATCCGTTATTTAATTATCTTATAGATTTATTTCTGAGGGATTTTCCTTATTTCATATTATCCAGACAAACAAAAATATTACTTTTGCGTATCAACAACCCAAAACCGAAAACATATTTAAATGGTAGTGTATTCTGAAGACAATATAAAAGAGACAAACCGAAGAGGAAGAATTGAAGTAATATGTGGCTCCATGTTCTCGGGTAAAACTGAAGAACTTATACGCCGACTGAAACGAGCCAAGTTTGCGCGTCAGCGGGTCGAAATATTCAAACCGGCAATAGATACCCGTTACTCACAGGAAGAAGTAGTTTCTCATGACAGTACTACTATTGCCTCTACTCCAGTGGATACTTCATCCAGTATCTTGCTTTTCACCTCCGAAATTGATGTGGCGGGTATTGACGAAGCTCAGTTCTTCGACAATGGCCTTATAGATGTTTGCAACCAACTGGCTAACAATGGCATACGGGTTATTGTAGCCGGACTGGATATGGATTTCAAGGGCAAACCCTTTGGCCCTATGCCCGGACTGTGCGCCATAGCCGAAGAAGTATCCAAGGTACATGCTATTTGCGTAAACTGTGGTAATCTTGCCAACTTTTCGCACCGCACAGTAAACAACGAGAAGCAATTCCTACTAGGCGAAACAGAGAAGTATGAGCCCTTGTGCCGCGTATGTTACCAGCGTGCCCGGCAAAATGATGAAGATAAGAACGAATCATAAAACACGACATTATGTTTGAGAAGAAAATAACTTTCGATAGCTTCATCCGGTTTGTTTTCGGATTAGCTTTAATTGTAGGCATCCTAATGCTTATTAATCGGCTGAGTGGTGTGCTGCTACCTTTCTTTGTAGCATGGCTTATAGCTTATCTCATCTACCCGATGGTTAAATTCTTCCAGTACAAACTCCGTATGCGCAGTCGTATTCTGGCCATTGTCTGTACATTGCTGTCGCTTACTATTATAATTACACTTATAACGTGGTTGTTGGTTCCGCCAATGATTGCTGAGTTCGGTAAAGTAAGAGATTTGCTGGTAACTTATTTCACTACCGGATTCCAAACCAGTGACTCCAACGTTCCGGATAGTTTGACTGAGTTTATCCGGGAGCATATAGATTTTAATGTATGGAAAGACCTGTTAAGCCAGGAGAATATAGTCAATGCGGTTAAATCAGCCGTACCCAAACTGTGGGTGCTGTTCTCCGAATCCATCAGTTTCCTGATAAGTATTCTGGCATCGGTCATCATATTATTATATATTGTTTTTATTTTACTCGATTATGAAACAATATCCACCGGAGGCATACGCATGATTCCACGAAAGTACCGCCCCTTTGCCCGCAACCTATTGGACGATGTACAAACAGGTATGAACCGATACTTCCGTGGACAAGCGCTGGTAGCCCTATGCGTGGGAATATTATTTTGTATAGGTTTCCTTATTATAGATTTCCCCATGGCTATCGGGCTGGGTCTTTTTATCGGAGCATTGAATCTGGTGCCATATCTACAGATTGTAGGTATACTCCCTACCCTGATGCTGGCGATACTTAAAGCTGCCGATACCGGCCAGAATTTCTGGATTATTGTAATTTCTGTGTTGGCTGTATTTATTATTGTACAAATTATTCAGGATGGTTTTATCGTTCCTAAGATAATGGGGAAAATAACCGGACTGAATCCCGCCGTCATTCTACTTTCACTTTCTATCTGGGGTTCGCTTATGGGTATCGTTGGTTTGATTATTGCCCTACCGCTGACGACACTTTTACTCTCTTATTATCAGCGGTTTATCATCGACCATGAACAGATAGTAAGTAAAACCCGACAAAAGACTGTAAAAACAGGAAAGAAAACGGCTAAACAGGAAAATGAAAATAAATAGAAAATTCTTCTTTATTTCTCTTGCATTATTAGGAAATGTCCCTATCTTTGCACCCGCTTAACGGCACGAAGGTTTGATTCAGTAGCTCAGCAGGTAGAGCACATCCCTTTTAAGGATGGGGTCCTGGGTTCGAGCCCCAGCTGGATCACTAATTTAAAACGCAAGAAACTTATAATTAAGTTCTTGCGTTTTTTGTTTTATAACATTGCACCATTGAATATGCCATCATCGAGAAATAATGGATCATCCCGTATTCTTGTGGGTTTTCTCAAAAAGTTTTATTTTTGC
>DAMCMT010000029.1:48976-50616 GCA_032108265.1 Bacteroides sp. | reverse complement strand
ATTCATAGCCCTAAGCCCCCAGCAGATAGACCAACGGCTGGGCGATACCCGCTATTACGTCACCCGCAAGTACGATGGCGAATTCGCCACCATCGTCTACGAAAACGGCCAGACCGTCACCATAAACCGCTCCGGACGCACCCGGCGCGGCATACCCTGCATCGAAGAAGCCGCCCGGCTGATGAAGAAAGCCGGAGTAAAATCGGCCATTATCCCCGCCGAAATCCATGTAGACGATACCGACAAACGTACCCGCACACTCGACCTTCTTCACGCCCTTTCCAAAAAAGGAGACGTAAGCATCCTGAAGCTGGCAGTATTCGATATACTCGAACTCGACGGCAAACCCTACGAGCCCGAAAATTACCTGGAAACACACCAGAAACTCGTTCAGTTCTTCGGTAAAGGCAAACAAGTAAAGCCCGTAGAGATGGAAATAGCAAATTCCAACGCCGAAGTGAAAGAAATATACAACCGGTGGGTAGATGGCGGAACCGCCGAGGGCGTAGTGGTAAGGAGCGACTTGCCCTTTGTATTCAAGATAAAACCCCGCCACTTCATAGATGCCGTAGTGCTGGGCTTTACCGAAGGCACCGGCGACCAACAGGGAATGACCCGCACTTTTCTTATGGGTATGATGCCCGAAGAAGGTAAGTATCAGGTTGTAGGCCATGTAGGCGGCGGCATGCAGGATGATATCAAACGGAAAATGTTCAACGAACTGTCCGGAAAAGTTATATCGTCCGAATACATTGATACCGACTCTAATCACGTAGCTTTCCGTATGGTGCAACCCGAAACCGTGATGGAATTCAGTGTGCGCGATGTAATCTACGAAACCCCCAACGGCACGGTCGAAAATACGGTTATCTATCTTGAAGACGGTGTATATAAAGTCGACCGCAATATTACCGGCCTTAGCTTTATCGCCCCCGTATTCGAACGCTTCCGCGACGATAAAAGCGCAACAGTAGCCGATATACGTGTTACTCAGATTGATGATTTCGCCTCCTTCGAGCCGGAAGAAATAATCAACACTCCCGCAGCCGGACTTCATAAAAGCGAGTTGCTCTTGCGCGAGGTTTATCAGAAAAAGCTGGGAGAAAAAATAATGATACAAAAATACCTTATCTGGAAAACCAACAAAGAACAATCAAGCGATTATCCGGCATTTGTGCTGCACTATACTAACTACAGTTCCAACCGTCAGGAACAATTGCAACGCGAAGTGCGGATATCCGATAGCGAAGAACAAATATACCAACTCCATACGGCTATGCTCGAAGAGAACATTAAAAAAGGATGGGAGCGCAGGGAGGCTTCTGTTTTTTAAGCATTTTCTTATATATTATAGTATTTCCTATCCAATGTTTTTGTAAATTTGCACCTTAATTTTTGGAGCATATACAAAACAAACGTATCTATGAGTAAGAAATTTGCTGAATATTCTCAGTTCGACCTTTCCGAAGTAAACAAAGAAGTACTGAAGAAATGGGATGAAAACAGCGTATTTGCTAAAAGCATGACAGAGCGCGAAGGCCAGCCTTCGTTTGTGTTTTATGAAGGTCCCCCTTCCGCTAACGGAATGCCGGGTATTCATCACGTAATAGCCCGTGCTATTAAAGACATATTCTGTCGTT
>DAMCMT010000029.1:3593-48834 GCA_032108265.1 Bacteroides sp. | reverse complement strand
GCCGTAAGAATGTAATGAAGTATACCAAAGAGTGGGAAGATCTTACTCATAAGATGGGGTACTGGGTGGATATGACTGACCCATACATTACTTACGACAATCGCTATATCGAAACTTTGTGGTGGCTGTTGAAACAAATGTATACCAAAGGTTATCTGTATAAAGGATACACCATCCAGCCTTATTCGCCGGCGGCAGGTACAGGGTTAAGCTCGCACGAGTTGAATCAACCGGGAACATACCGCGACGTAAAAGATACCACAATTACAGCGCAATTCCGCATGAAGAATGCCAAACCCGAAATGGCAGCATGGGGCACACCCTGCTTCCTGGCATGGACAACTACCCCGTGGACATTGCCCTCGAATACAGCACTTTGTGTAGGCCCTGACATCGACTATGTAGCCGTACAGTCGTACAATGCTTATACCGGACAGCCGATTACGGTGGTACTGGCAAAAGCGCTTGTAAACACCCACTTTAATCCTAAAGCAGCCGCTCTGGCACTGGAAGATTATAAAGCAGGCGATAAACTTATCCCCTACAAAATAGTAGCCGAATATAAAGGTACCGACCTCCTGGGAATGGAATACGAGCAACTTATCCCCTGGGTTTATCCCGGAGATGGTGCGTTCCGTGTTATACCGGGCGATTATGTAACTACGGAAGACGGTACGGGTATTGTACACATTGCACCTACTTTTGGTGCGGATGATGCCCATGTAGCCAAGCAAGCAGGCGTACCGCCGTTACAACTGGTAAATAAAAAAGGCGAACTCCGCCCCATGGTCGACCTTACAGGCAAATTCTATAAAATAGAGGAGCTAGACGATGACTTCGTAAAGGAACGCGTAAACGTAGAGCTTTACAAAGAATTCGCCGGACGTTTCGTAAAGAACTCGTACGACCCAAGCCTTACAGAAAACGACGAAACGCTGGACGTAGCCCTGGCTATGATGCTCAAGGTTCAGAATCTTGCCTTCAGGATAGAAAAGCATGTGCACAATTATCCGCACTGCTGGCGCACCGACAAACCGGTACTTTACTATCCGCTGGATAGCTGGTTTATCCGTTCAACAGCCTGCAAAGAGCGCATGATTGAATTGAACAAGGAAATCAACTGGAAACCCGAGTCGACCGGAACAGGCCGCTTCGGCAAATGGCTGGAAAACCTGAACGACTGGAACCTGAGCCGTTCGCGTTACTGGGGAACTCCGCTGCCCATCTGGCGCACGGAAGATAACAGCGAAGAAGTTTGCATCGAGTCTGTTGCCGAACTCTACAATGCTATCGAGCGTTCGGTAGCTGCCGGTTTCATGACATCCAACCCGATGAAAGACAAGGGCTTTACTCCCGGTGATTACAGTGACGATAATTATAACGTGATAGATTTGCACCGCCCGTATGTGGATGACATCATCCTTGTTTCGGATAGCGGCAAGCCCATGAAGCGCGAAGCCGACCTTATTGACGTTTGGTTCGACTCGGGCGCCATGCCTTATGCGCAGATACATTACCCGTTCGAGAATAAGGAACTACTGGATAGCGGCAAAGTTTATCCGGCAGATTTTATTGCCGAAGGGGTAGACCAGACACGCGGATGGTTCTTTACGCTACATGCTATCGCGGCAATGGTGTTCGATACAAAGTCGTTCAAGGCCGTTATTTCCAACGGGCTGGTACTGGATAAGAACGGTAACAAGATGTCTAAAAGCCGTGGAAACGGAGTAGACCCCTTCGAAACCATTGCAAAGCATGGAGCCGACCCGGTACGTTGGTACATGATTACAAACTCAGCGCCCTGGGATAACCTGAAGTTCGATCCGGACGGAATTGAAGAAGTACGCCGCAAATTCTTCGGCACGCTATACAATACGTATTCATTCTTTGCGTTATATGCAAACGTTGATGGTTTCGAATATAAGGAAGCAGATATTCCCGTGGCCGAACGCCCTGAAATAGACCGGTGGATATTGTCGGAACTAAATTCGCTGATACTGGAAGTAGATGCTTGTTATAATGATTACGAGCCGACAAAAGCCGGACGGCTGATATCGGACTTTGTAAACGACAACCTCTCGAACTGGTACGTGCGCCTGAACAGGAAACGTTTCTGGGGTGGAGAGTTCACACAAGACAAACTTTCGGCCTACCAGACATTATATTCTTGCCTGGAAACAGTGGCAAAGCTGATGGCACCGATCTCACCGTTCTATGCCGACCAATTGTACACCGATCTGGTATCAGCAACGCGGCGCGATACGAAAATATCAGTGCATTTAACTGATTTCCCCGTGTACAATGCAGGATTAATCGACAAGCAACTGGAAATCCGCATGAAGATGGCTCAGGATATCACCTCAATGGTACTGGCACTTCGCCGCAAGGTGAATATAAAAGTCCGCCAACCGTTGCAGCGCATCATGATACCCGTAGTAAACGATGCCCAGCGCGAACACATCGAAGCAGTGAAATCGCTGATAATGAACGAAGTGAACGTAAAAGAAGTTGAGTTTGTTGACGGTACTGCCGGCATTCTTGTGAAACGCGTAAAGTGCGATTTCAAGAAGATGGGCCCGAAATTCGGCAAACAAATGAAAGCAGTTTCAGCCGTGGTAAGCGAAATGACCCAGGAAGCAATCGCCGAACTGGAAAAGAACGGAGCATACACGCTGAACATAGACGGGGCAGATGCGGTTATTGAGTTGGCCGATGTGGAAATTATCAGCGAAGATATCCCGGGATGGCTCGTAGCCAACGAGGGCAAACTTACAGTAGCGCTTGAAGTAACCATAACCGAAGAACTTCGCCGCGAAGGTATCGCCCGCGAACTGGTAAACAGAATCCAGAATATACGTAAATCGACAGGTCTTGAAATAACTGATAAAATAGATATTACATTATCTAAAAATCCGCAAACAGATGATGCGGTGAAAGAATATAATACCTATATTTGTAACCAGGTGCTAGGTACCTCCCTCGAACTGGCAGATAACGTCGAAGGCGGTACAGAGCTGAATTTTGATGACTTTTCACTATACGTAAACATAGAAAAGAGTAACAAATAGTCTATTAACCTTTTAAATCATTTGGAGTTATGGCAGAAAAAACAAGATATTCGGATGCGGAACTCGAAGAATTCCGGGTCATTATAAACGAAAAGCTGGAACTGGCTCAACGTGATTACGAGCGTATGAAAAGAAGTATCATGAACCAGGACGGAAATGATACAGACGATACTTCGCCTACTTACAAGGTGCTGGAAGAAGGTGCGAGTACACTTTCCAAAGAAGAAACCACCCGCCTGGCCCAGCGCCAGTTGAAATTTATCCAGGGACTTCAGGCAGCTTTAATACGCATTGAAAACAAAACTTATGGAGTATGCCGCGAAACGGGTAAACTTATTCCCGCTGAACGCCTGCGCGCAGTTCCGCATGCTACATTGAGTATTGAGGCTAAGAATGACGGAAAGAAGTAATATTTGCAGTTGATAGTTGGAAATTGAAAATTGAAAGTTACGATGCCGCATGGTGGCTTTTAACTTTCAATTTTCAATTTTCAATTTTCAATTCTAAACACAACTGGATGAAAAAAGAAACGAAAGGATATTTAGCCGTTGCAATTGTAATACTGGTATTGGTAATAGACCAACTCATCAAAGTCTGGGTAAAAACCCACATGTACTGGCACGAAAGCATTCATGTAACAGACTGGTTCTATATTTATTTTACCGAAAACAATGGTATGGCTTTCGGTATGGAAATATTTGGCAAACTTTTCCTTACCCTTTTCCGTATTGTAGCTGTTTCATTGATAGGATACTATTTGGTAAAAATCATCAAACAGCATTTAAAAACCGGATTCATTATTTGTGTATCGCTTATTTTGGCCGGAGCATTGGGAAACATCATTGATAGTATTTTCTACGGCGTAATATTTAGCGAAAGTACACATCATACGTTGGCTACTTTTATGCCCGAGGGTGGGGGATACTCTACCTGGTTCTATGGCAAAGTAGTAGATATGTTCTACTTTCCCATCATAGATACAAACTGGCCCGAGTGGGTTCCCTTCGTAGGCGGCGATCACTTTATCTTTTTCAGTCCGATATTTAACTTTGCCGATGCTGCCATTAGTTGCGGCATGATTGCCTTGATTATTTTTTACGGGAAATATATAAATAGAATTTATCATTCGGATAAGTCGAAAGATGCTGAAAAGACGATTCAATAAATATAATCTGCTACTATTAATCCTGGTACTCTTTGTCTTCTCGGCTTGTAAGGTAAAGGTGCCCAAGGAAGTTATACAGCCTGCTACCATGGAGAAATTGTTATATGACTATCATATAGCTAAAGCAATGGGAGATGGATTGCCGTATACCGAAAACTACAAAAAAGCGTTGTATGTAGAAGATGTCTTTCAGAAATATCATGTTACCGAAGCAGAATTCGATTCTTCGATGGTGTGGTACACTCGTAATACGGAGGTGCTGGCTGATATGTACCAGAAGATAAACAAACGCCTGAAAACAGAACTGGATGATGTAAAAAGACTGATATCCATTCGCGATAATAAACCCATTACCTCGGAAGATGGAGATAGTATTGATGTTTGGTATATGGAACGTGTATATCGCCTGACGGGTTATCCGTTGGCAAACAGATTAACTTTTAACCTTCCTTCCGATCCGAATTTCCATGTACGTGATACTTTGTCATGGCTGGTTAACTACAATTATATGGGCAATGAACCGGATAGCGCCCGGGCTGCTCTTATGGCGATGCATATTGTGTATGAGAATGATAGTATTATCAGTGAGATAAAGAAGATATTTAATTCGGGTAGAGACAGTATTCGTCTGCAATCAGATACACTGGGGGCTATCAAGGAAATCAAAGGCTTCATCTATTATAATAACACTACACAAGATTCTATCGGTACGTTATGGATTGATAGTATTTCGCTGATGCGTTACCACTCGCAGGATTCCCTTGTTGTAAACAGGAATGATTCTCTTTCTGTGAATAGGAATGACTCTTTAGCTACTGAATCTCAGCCAACAACCGATGGACAAATAATGCCGTTGCAACGTTGATATGAAAAAAGTTGCTGCCCATTATTTTTATATTCCCGGATATGGTTTTATGAAACAACATACGGTTGAAATTACCCCTGCCGGTAGTATTAACCGCATATTTCCATTAATAGACGAAATGGCTTCAGTGGAATGGTTTCCGGGAGTATTGGTTCTTTCTTTCGAATCATTTTTGAATGAAAATCTTTTCAACACAAATGTTATCCTAAAAGAATTACCTGAAAATTTTATTTCTGAAATTGCCGGAAAGAGTATTTCATTTTTCCGGGCTTATCCGTTTGATTTTGTAAACCTGAAACCAACACCGGATACACAATTCAGTGAGTTCTGGAGAATTACAAGGTAAGTTATTGCATTATCTTCCCGGGATAATTAAATATCACGGTATGTTATTATAAATTCAAGGCTACATTCTTCTCCTGAATTCGGCACATATTACTGCCGTTGCAATTGCTACATTCAAAGATTCCGATGACTCTTTCCCCGGTGGATAATTGGGTATATAAAGTTTGCGGTTTATAACCTCTTCAACCTGCCGACTAATTCCATTTCCCTCATTGCCCATAACAATAAGTCCGTTTGCCGAGAGTTCCTGTTCGTAAATATTTGTTCCGTTTAGAAATGTACCATATACAGGAATATTATCATTTAATAGGGAAATCAATTCCGGCAAATCGGCATAATGAACCTTAACGCGGGCAATCCCACCCATAGTAGCCTGAATAACTTTAGGATTATATAAATCGGCCGAGTTTAAAGAACATATTATATTCTCAATACCAAACCAATCTGCCAACCGGATAATTGTTCCCAGATTTCCCGGATCTTGTATATCATCCAATGCAAGTGTAAGTGAGTTTTCTATAACTTGTATGTTTAGTTTATATTCAGGTTGTGCAAATACCGCAAGAACCTGTTGAGGAGTTTTCAATAAACTGGCCCGGTTTATCTCTTCCTGAGTAGCTTCGATTATCTCTTCCGCATCAATGGGTTTATTATTTGCCATCCATTCAGGCGTTCCTGCCAGTATCCGGCATTCGAAATGAGGGAGAAGTTCTTCAATTAACTTCGGTCCCTCAGCCAGAAACACTCTTTCAGCTTTACGAACTTTCCTTTGTTCCAGTGAACGGATATATTTGATTTTATTTTTGCTTAATGCCATCTTATACCTTATTTATATACAAAACTATAAACTTATTGGCAATAATTCTTTCCCAATCCCATGTTTTCCCGCCTCTTTTTTGATCATTAACATCTTTTATTATCATATATTTTTATAGTCTACTTAGTTTACGTAGTTTTGTTTATTATAAATTTAGCCATTTATTAATTAACTGAAGTTATGAAAATAGAGAAACTTACACCGCAGGAAGAAGAAGTAATGATTTATTTCTGGAAACTTGGTCCCAGCTTCATACGTGATGTGCTTACTGAAATGCCCGATCCAAAACCTCCTTATACAAGTGTGGCATCGGTTGTTAGGAATCTCGAAAAGAAAAAGTTTCTTTCTCCCTTCAAAGTAGGCAATACCATACAGTATCATCCTAAAATAAAAGAGACCGACTATACAAGTGCATCTTTAGGCAAAGTAGTTGAAAATTATTTTACAGGTTCTTATAAGGAAATGGTGTCTTTTTTTGTTCGCGACCGTAAACTTTCCAAAGATGAACTAAAGGATTTACTGGATATAATTGAAAACGAAGAATCCTGAAAACTCTGATTTATGGAACCGATTATCATTTATTTACTGAAAGTAAACGTCGCATTTGCCATATTATACGGTATATATAAACTGGCTTTTACAAGAGATACTTTTTTCAATCTCCGCCGGTTTGTTCTGCTGGGCATCTGTATAGTTTCACTTATATATCCATTCATTGAGATACCTACAATCAGATATGGTGCAGAGGATAACGCTCTTTTATCTTATGCATATAATGTTTTTCTTCCGGAAGTTACCATAACTGATACAACTCAATCTCATTATACATCAGTATGGTCATGGTCTAATGTTCTATTTGGCATATACCTGCTAGGGATGGGATTGCTTTTGTTCCGTTCATTGATGGAGATTGGTAACTTATTTAAAATCCGCTCGAAATGCAGGAAACAGGATATCAATGGAATAACTGTCTATGCCAATAGGGAAGAAACTGAACCTTTTTCTTTCATGCAGTGGATATTTCTGTCACCGCATTCTTATTCGGATAGCGAATTGGATGAAGTTCTTACACATGAGAATACTCATGCCCGTGAATGGCATTCATTGGACATCATTTTCATTCAGTTGATTATTATCTTCAACTGGCTTAATCCGTTCGTTTGGTTGTTACGAAGCGAAATCCGAATCAACCACGAATACCTGGCCGACCGGAATGTTATTTTCTCAGGCTATAATAAAAAGAATTATCAGTACCACCTTATCGGACTGACCGCGAATCCTCGTATGGCTGCAGCAAATTTATATAATAATTTCAGTGTTTTACCATTAAAAAACCGATTAAAGATGTTAAACAAAAAAGAGACTTCAAACATTATGATAACAAAATATCTGATGTTCATTCCAGTTTTTCTTTTCCTGTTGGTTTTCAGTAATTGTACGGAAACAACAGGTCAGGATAAAGGAAAAGAGTTCGGAGACGATCTGGGCGAAGTAGTAGTAGTAGGATACGGCAAGGAAGGCGTAGAACCCCGCGAGGCTGTTGAAGGAGATTTTAGTAGTTATTCAGGCGAAGTGTATGATAAGCCAGATGTTCTTCCCGAATATCCGGGAGGAGAAACAGCACTCATGCAATTTTTATCCAGAAACATACGATATCCTCAAGAGGCTCAAGACAAAGGTATTCAGGGCCGCGTAACTCTACGTATGATTATAGAAAAGGACGGAAGCATAAATACAGTTGAAGTACTAAAAAGTGCTAACGAACTACTTGATAAGGAAGCTATTCGGATAGTGAAGTTATTACCTAAATGGACGCCGGGAAAAAATAAAGGCGAACCTGTGAGAGTAGGGTATACACTTCCTGTACAATTCAGATTTCAGTAAGAATCATAATTTTATTGAAAATGTGCCGGAAGATATCCCTATCTTCCGGCATTTTATTTTTCAGGACGAAAATATCATTTATCTTTGTGAAGATTATTAGGCACTGGTGAAAAAGCCCCTATATGAAAAGAATCTTCATCCGCTTATTTTTGCTGATTACTATTATGTCGCTGGCTTCGTGTTCGTCCACCAAGTTTGTGCCCGAAGGTTATTATCTGCTCGATGAAGTCAAAATACAGACTGACAATAAGAATGTAAAACCCGGTTCACTTGAACCTTATGCCCGGCAAAAGCCCAACAGTAAGTGGTTCGGACTGATGAAAACTCAGTTATATATTTATAGCCTCTCAGGGCGCGACTCTACCAACTGGTGGAATAAATCATTGAGAAAGATAGGTGATGCTCCAGTTATTTATGATCCTGAACAGGCCGACCGCTCGGAAGAAGAAATGACGAAAGCCGTACGTAATATGGGTTATATGAGTGCAACGGTGGAACGTAAAGTTCAGACAAAAAACAAAAAGCTGAAACTTACTTACATGGTAACTGCCGGCAAACCTTATATTATCAAATCACTAAAGTATGATATTAAGGATGATAAAATAGCTGATTATCTGGCTAAAGACTCACTCCATACTTTACTCAAAGAAGGAATGCTGATGGATGTGAATGTATTGGAATCCGAAAGACAAAGAATAACATCCTACCTGCTTAATAACGGTTATTATAAATTTAACAAGGATTATATCAACTATACCGCAGATACAGTACGTAATACTTATCAGATTGATTTAACCCTTCATCTGAACCGGTTTCGCAACCTGGCACTGGATTCACTGCAAAACCATGATCAATACACCATTAATAAAATAAGCTTTATTACGGACTATGATATTATGCAGTCGTCTTCGTCCAGTGGGATAGACGTCAATGACTCAGTAAATTATAAAAATTATCCGATTTATTTTAAAGATAGACTATATCTGCGTCCTAAGATACTTGTCGACAATCTGCGTATACGTCCCGGAAGTCTTTACAGCGAGCGGGATATTCAAAATACGTATAATTATTTCGGTCGTCTTTCGGCACTCAAATATACCAACATTCGTTTTTATGAAACACAGATGGGAGATAGTGCAACACTCAATGCTTATGTGATGCTTACCAAAAGTAAACATCAATCCATTTCATTCGAGATAGATGGCACAAACTCAGCCGGAGATTTGGGAGCGGCTGCTTCGGTAACCTACCAGCATCGTAATCTGTTCAAGGGATCCGAACGCTTTATGTTCAAGATTCGTGGGGCTTACGAAGCTGTATCCGGACTTTCATCGGACAATAAAAATCAGAATTTTATGGAATACGGTGCCGAAACAAGTATTAACTATCCTCGTTTTCTGTTTCCGTTCCTTTCGTCTGATTTCCGTCGTCTTATCCGTGCCACTTCCGAATTTGGTATGTCGTACAATCACCAGATGCGACCCGAATTTACGCGGACGGTAGCATCGGCTTCATGGGGTTATCGCTGGTCTCAGCAGGGACAACGGGCTAATCACCGTTTCGATTTGCTCGATATAAGTTATCTGTATATGCCATGGATTTCAGAAGAATTCAAAAATGATTATCTTGAAGACGATACGAAAAATTATATTCTGGAGTATAACTATAGAGACCGGCTGATAGCGCGAATGGGATATATGTATAGTTATAACAGCATTGGTGCCAGCCTGACAAATAACACTACTGCATCCAATTCTTACTCCATCCGTGCAGGTATTGAGTCGGCAGGTAACTTATTGTATGCCTTTTCCAAAATGGCTAAGCTACACAAGAATGAAAAAGGAGAATATACAGTATTCAATATTCCTTATGCCCAGTATCTCAAAATGGATTTTGATTTTGCTAAAAATATTGTTCTCGACCAGCGAAACTCATTAGCATATCATGTGGGACTAGGAGTAGCTGTTCCTTATGGTAATGCCAGAATTGTTCCTTTTGAGAAACGATACTTCTCAGGCGGAGCTAATAGTGTTCGTGGCTGGTCTGTAAGAAGTCTGGGACCCGGTTCATTTCCAGGCGATGGAAATTTCCTTAATCAATCCGGAGATATAAAATTTGATGCAAGCATTGAATTGCGCAGTAAACTTTTCTGGAAATTACAGGGGGCGTTATTTATTGATGCCGGAAACATTTGGACTGTCAGGGAAAACGATAGCCAGCCGGGTGGACAGTTCGAATTTAATAAATTCTATAAACAGATAGCTATGGCCTACGGCTTAGGCTTGCGGTTCGATTTTGACTTCTTTGTCATTCGTTTTGACGGTGGTATGAAAGCATTGAATCCTGTTTATGAAAGTGGTAAGGGAAGATACCCTATTTTTCGTCCGAAAATGAGCAGAGACTTTGCTTTCCATTTTGCTGTGGGATATCCATTCTGATGGTATAACATCCTCCCCCTAACCCCCTCCAAAGGGGGACAACCATGCGGCATCGTGTCCCCCTTTGGAGGGGGTTAGGGGGAGGATGTTATCAATAAGCATTTACCGTGCAGCAAAGTATCTTCCGCACATAGCAACCTGCCGTGCAGCCACTATACCCTGAGCATCTAACGTAATATTCATTGTATCACCGCCCGGAAGGAATAAATCTGCTGTTCCATCATCGTTCATGCGGATAAGCTCAGTGCTTGTGTCTACTGTAACGATGTTCCATGTACTATTTTCTTTGTGGTAAATCAATTCTACGGTTGCTTCGCCTTCTTTGGTTATGGAATAACCATTTTCAATGGTTTCCAATGTATAGTTGCCATTTTCACCTTTGATTTCTTTTACTTCACCTTCTTTCATTGCAGGATTTTTGCCCGACCAGAATTCAATAGAATTAATTACCAGAAGATCAGCCAGATAAACAACTTCGTAAACGGGTACAATATGCAATGCAACAAATACCAGTTCGTTGACAAACTTGTTGCCGATAGTGTGGTTCCAGTTTTTCATACGGTTGAAAAGACCAAATGAACCAATACAGGAAGAAAATAAAATTGAGCCACTCAGCATAAATACCAAGATGATAGATAATTTACGTTTGTTCATGTTTAAATGTGTTTTAATTGATAATTATTAGGATAATCGTTGTAAAGAAATCCAGACCTTTTTCCGTGCAAATATAGTTATTTCTGTTAACGGGAAAGGCAAAATAATTTGTTTTTCAACTAAAACTTTATAGTTATTATACCTGGTTGCCCGACCTGTTTTTTCGGATAGCCTTACCCAGGAACCAGTCTACAGAATACTTACCAGGTCCTGCAATATACATCAGGATGAAAAGAACCATATATACAAAAGCTAATTCCTTATCCGAAAAAGGATCGCCACCATGAATAACAAAGAAAGCCATTATCATAGTAAAAATCATTGGAAGTAATGATAAACGGTAAAGAATACCAAAGATGAAAGCCACCGAACATCCCAACTCTGCAAATATAGCCATTCCCAGAGAAAAAGAACTTCCCAGGCCAATAGGATCGGGGAATGTAGAAGATAATTCCTGGAAGTTCGACCATTTCTGTATACCGTGGCTCATGAATGTGAGACCGAAAATAATTCTTCCCGCAAGCAACAGCAGCGAAGGTTTAATAGAATTAGGATTCAGGGGGAATAAAAATTTTATAAGCATAAGGTTTTTTTTTGATATGCTTATAAAACAATCTTATCATCTTAAAGGTTTGAATTATTACCCAATTCGGCTAAACATTCCGTCCACCGGTGAAATAACTTTTGCATAGAGTGATAACATGAAACATTTACCGGAACAGGTTTTTCTATAGATTCTATTTGGTGCAATTGGTCTATCCGTTCATATCCATCCCATAATCCGCAAGCATTAGCAGCTAATGCTGCTGCTCCCAATGCCGCTGCATTCTGGTCTATATTTGTTTTAATAATATCCATTCCATACACATCAGCAAAAATCTGCCGCCATACGCGGCTTTTGCTTCCACCGCCACATAGTAACATCTTATTTTCCAGTGTAACGGTAGATTGCAGGATATCCAATGTTTCTTTCAATGCCAGTGCTATGCCCTCCATGGTACTCCGTACAAGGTCTTCGCGGGTATTTGATAGAGAAAGTCCCATAAAACCACCGCGCAGGTCAGGACTGCAATCCGTAGCGCGTGTATCGCTCCATATGGGCACATAAATGCGGATGAATGTAACTTTCTTTCTTTCATGTCTATACCCCCTTCTACAAGCCTTGTAAAGGCTATTACTTACTTTGCTCATAAGAGTATATACTTTTACGTCCAAAGAGTATATACTTTTACCTTACAAGAGTATATATTCTTACCCCCAAAGAGTATATATTCTTACCCCCAAAGAGTATATACTCTTATGCCCCAAAAGTATATACTCTTGGAGGGTAAAAATATATAGTTTTCCGGGTGGTTATGGCACGGCTCTGTGTTTCAAAATGTCATTTGTATAATATTATCCGTTCTTTTACCTCCGGAGAAACCAATACTTTTATCAACTTCGGATTCGTGCGCAATTCTTTCAAAGCATCTTCCAATTCTTTTAATGGAACTATCATAGGAATCAGTGGATGTGGGTCGATGCGATTGTATTGCAACAGTGTGATGTGCGATGCAAAAGGAGGTATTACATTCGAAAGACCTGGGTGTGGTAGAGAAATGGCAGCGGGTAATATGGGAGATTCCTGACCTTTACCGGGATGCGGTAACCGACTTTTCGTTCAAAGTTTTGCTGGCAGGTGAACCTGCCGGGGAGCCGATAGCCGGACTCGAACCGGCGACCTATACGTTACGAATGTATTGCTCTACCAACTGAGCTATATCGGCCTTCTATTTTGGTGTGCAAAAATAAGTTTTTTCATTATAATACCGAAATATTCTTTATCTTTTCATTAGCGTTTCTACTCATTCTTTGACAAACTTATTAATAAATTATTCCCTAAATTAAAATTTATGTTACCTTTGTGGTCGATTTTGTATTAATTAGTTTTTAATTCTAAGTATTAAGCAAATATCCATATGCGTAGATTTTTCTCATCCTTCTTTGTTTTATTTGTTTTCTCTATGACTATAATGGCTCAGAGAATGTCCGATGATCAAGTAATACAATATGTTAAAGAAGCCGCTCAACAAGGTAAGTCGCAATCAGAGATGCAGACTGAGTTATTGAGAAGAGGGGTTACCTATCAACAATATGAAAGGATCAAAAAGCAATATTCGGGTTCACAGCAGGGAAGTACGAATCAGCAGGGACAGGCGACTCAACAACGTCAGAGAAGTTCGACAACTACGGATAACGCTATTACTAATCCGAGAGGAAATTCGAATGTTAGTCCTTTGGCAACACAGCAAAATAGTGGTTTATTAACTCCAGGGACGACTAATGATGTTAATACACCATACACGGGACAGGAAGATTTTATGAATTTGACTTTGCCTCAAATACAGAAACCCGGAATTTTTGGAATGAATTTCTTTTCTAATGATTATCTTTCATTTGAACCAAACTCTAACATTGCTACACCAGCAAATTATCGATTCGGACCTGGGGATGAAGTTATTATTGATATTTGGGGCAACTCCCAGAATACTATACGGCAGGTTATTTCTCCTGATGGTACCATACTTCTTGAGGGCGGTATTGGCCCGGTATATTTAAGCGGAAAGAGTTTTAATGAAGCAACAAATATTTTAAAGCGTGTTTTAAGCACTCAGTATTCTGAATCGGAAATAACAGTATCACTGGGACAGAATCGCAGTATACAGGTTAATATTATGGGCGAAGTATTGGTTCCCGGTACTTATACTTTATCTTCTTTTGCGAGTGTATTCCATGCTTTGTATAGTGCAGGTGGTATAACTCCTATAGGAAGTCTTCGGGATATACAGGTTGTCCGGAAAGGAAAAGTTATAGCCAACGTAGATGTTTATGACTATTTAATGTATGGAAAAACCGACATTGATATTCGTTTAATGGAAGATGATGTCATTTTAGTTAATCCTTATGAGTCTTTAGTGAATATTGCAGGAAATGTAAAAAGACCTATGGCCTATGAAATGAAAAATGGAGAAACAATTTCTACATTATTAAAATTCTCAGGTAGTTTTGCAGGAAATGCTTATTCAAAGAATATACGTGTAATACGGTTAAGCAGTGGAAGCGAAAAGCAGATATATAATGTCGATCAGATGGACTATTCGGTTTTTCAACTTCAGGATGGCGATTCATTATATGTTGAAGCCGTATTGGATCGGTTCGAAAACATGGTTCAGATTTCCGGAGCTGTTTACAGGGAAGGAATGTATCAGATGAATGGAGGAGTCAATTCCGTAAAACTACTTATTCAGAAAGCTGAAGGTTTACGTGGAGATGCCTATCTGGAAAGAGCTCAACTGCAAAGACAGAGAGACGATTTAAGCCTGGAATTAGTTCCGGTCGATTTGCGTGGTATTATAAATGGTACTGTTGCAGATATACCTTTGCAAAAAAATGATATCCTTTATATTCCGAGTATTAATGACTTACAAGAAGAGAAATTCTTAACCATCCATGGTGAAGTAGCATATCCGGGAACATATATTTATGCGGATAATGTTACAGTAAATGATCTCGTTATCCAGGCTGGCGGTTTGCTCGAGGGGGCATCTACAGCCAGGGTTGATGTTTCCCGCCGGATTAAGGATCCCAAAAGTTCACTCCCGGGAAATGCTGTTGGTGAATCATTTTCCTTTGAATTGAAGAACGGATATTTATTAGGGGATAAGGATAATTTTACTTTAGCTCCTTTCGATGAAGTTTATATACGTAAAAGTCCGGTATATCACGCTCAACAGAATGTAGCTATAACCGGGGAGGTTATTTATGGTGGTAACTATGCATTATCAAAGAAAAACGAACGAATTAGCGATTTAGTAAATCGCGCAGGTGGTATTACTGAAGATGCATATATTAAAGGTGCCAGATTAATGCGAAGAATGACTGAAGAGGAAATTCTTAGAAAACAAGATGCTTTACGAATGGCTCAGGCTGCTGCAGATTCGATTTCCATGCAAACATTAGATCTTGCTACTACTTATCCAGTAGGGATTGATTTAAGGGAAGCTTTATCCAAACCGGGTTCGGATGCTGACTTAGTTTTAAGAGAAGGAGATGAACTGATAATTCCTGAGTATTTAAATACAGTGAAGATTAATGGTGCTGTTATGTATCCCAATACTGTTTTATACAGACCCGGTGAAAGTTTGAAATATTACATTGAGCAGGCAGGAGGATACGGAAATCTTGCCAAGAAAAGGAAAGCTTATGTAGTATATATGAATGGTACGGTTGCCCGTCTACGTTCAGGAAATTCTAAAGGAATTGAACCGGGTTGTGAAATAATAATCCCCAGTAAAGAAGAAAGAAGACGGATGTCAACCGGTGAAATAATCGGTATTGGAACATCTGTTGCATCCTTGGCGACAATGGTAGCTACTCTTGTTAATCTTATAAGTAAGTAATGAGGTATGAGTGAAGAATTGAAATCATATACCAATCAAGATATGCCTGGTACAACATCTGAAGAACAGGAGATAGATCTGATTGAACTGGCGCAAAAAGTCTGGAGTGAAAAAAAACTTATTATTAAATGGTGTTGTATTGCTGCTGTCATTGGATTAGTAGTAGCATTTAGCATACCTCGGGAATACTCCACTAATATAACACTCGCACCTGAATCTGGTGGTAAATCATCTATGGGTAACATGGGAGCCCTTGCTGCTATGGCTGGAATAAATTTAGGCTCTTCTACAGGCGAAGATGCATTATCCCCCGATTTATATCCGGATATTGTAAGCTCAACACCCTTTTTAACTGAATTATTTGATGTGCCGGTAGTGGATATTGAAGGGGAGATTAATGTCAGTTTATACAATTACCTGGAAGAATATCAACGTTCCCCATGGTGGAGTGCTATAATTTCCGCTCCATTCAAAGCTTTAGGTTGGTTCATGTCTTTATTTAGAGATGTACCGGAAGAAGGTACAGGTGAGTTGAATCCTTTTATGTTAACTCAAGATCAATCTTTGATTGCTAAGGACTTAAGCGAACGGATTGGCGTATCTGTAGATAAGAAAACAGGTATTACCACTATTTCCGTAAGTATGCAAGACCCATTAATTTCAGCTTCTATTGCCGATACTGTAAAGAATAGATTACAAACTTATATCACTGATTATCGTACCAATAAGGCAAGGAATGACTTACAATTCACAGAAAAATTATTTGATGAAGCCAAAGACAATTATTTTGTGGCTCAGAATAATTACGCCAAATATTCCGATTCAAATCAAAATGTAATCAGACAAGTTCGTAAATCAGAAGAAGAACGTTTGCGAAACGAAATGAGCCTGGCATACAATTTATACAATCAGGTTGCCCAGCAACTTCAGATGGCACGGGCAAAGGTACAGGAAATAACTCCGGTATATACGGTTGTACAGCCAGCTACGGTTCCGTTGCGTCCGGCTAAACCGAATAAAATAATGATTTTAATTGGATTTGTATTCCTTGCCGGAGTTGCTTCAGTAGGTTGGATATTATTTTTGAGAGATTTTTTTGCCAACTGGAAAAAGAAAGAAGAGAACACAGATAATGCCTGAAAGAGAAACATCTAACTGGTATTTATTTCGTATAACCGATTGAAATGAAAAGAAAGTAAAAGATATTTTGGATATATCCGGAATTGAGAATTTTATACCTTTTTGTAATACAGAATATAATTGGAAGGGTATATCCAAGAATGTTGAAACTCCTCTTTATCCCGGTATTGGATTTGCCCGGGTAGATGATTTTGATTTGGGAATGTTTAAGATGATGGAAGAAATCTCCTACCAATTCTAAAGATATCGAAGCAATTAATAAGTTTTTTTCAAAAATCCTATCCACAGATTAACAAAACTATTTCCGGGCATTATTGTTATTGATTTTGTAATCTACAATCAATAACACCATGAAATCTTTAGAAAAAATTCTGGAAAGGAATTTGTCATATTTGTTACTCTTTCTCCTCTCTATTCTGCTGCTTTCTTCGTGTGCAGCCAGTAAAGAGCATATCTTAACCGGGAAAATTCTCAGCCGGGAAGAACAGACCCAACTCACACCGCAGGCTATACTCGATACGCTTATCAGGGGCAATCGCGAGTTCACTGAAGACAATCTTACCATTCGAAATAATACCGCACGTGTCCGTGCAGCATCCGTAGGACAATTCCCGATGGCCGTTGTTCTTTCCTGTCTCGACTCACGGGTACCCGTTGAAGATATTTTTCATTGCGGTATCGGCGATTTATTTGTTGCCCGTGTAGCCGGAAATGTAGTCGACAATGATATTCTGGGTAGTCTGGAATATGCTTGTAAAGTATCCGGTTCGAAGTTAATTGTTGTGCTGGGACACGAATATTGTGGCGCGATTAAATCAGCCATCGACGATGTTAAACTCGGGCACATAACATATATTCTTGATAAAATACAACCCGCTGTTGTATCTGCCCGTGAAAACTTTCCCGGAACAGCAACTACCTCCAACGAAGCCTTTGTTCATGATGTGTGTGAACGCAATGTTCACCTGGGAATCGCCCGTATACGCCAAAGTGAAATCCTCAAAGAAATGGAAAATAACGGAGACATTATGGTAGTAGGAGGGGTATATGATATGAACACCGGAGAAGTCAACTTCTTTCATCCGTAAATAAATAATCGTATCTTTGCCTATCAAAGATATACTTATGGACATCCGTACCGAAAACGTAACCCGATACATCATGCCCCTGCGCGAAGGAGGCTCACTGCCTGCCCTTGCCGAAGCTGATGACGGCTTCAAATACGTATTAAAGTTCCGTGGTGCCGGACACGGTACCAAAGCTCTTATTGCCGAATTCATTGGTGGCGAAATAGCCCGTGTACTTGACATGAAAGTTCCCGAGATCGTTTTCCTCAATCTCGACGAAGCATTCGGACAATCCGAAGGTGACGAAGAAATACAGGATTTACTCAAGTGGAGTAGGGGACTTAACCTGGGTCTGCACTTCCTTTCCGGTGCTCTTGCGTTCGACCCTGTGGTAAATAGTGTCGATGCGCATACTGCCTCCCGCATCGTATGGCTCGATGCCCTGCTGACGAACATTGATCGCACCGTCAAAAACACCAATATGCTTATCTGGCACAAAGAACTATGGCTCATCGACCACGGCGCATCCCTCTATTTTCATTACACATGGAATAACTGGGAGAAACAATCACTGAGTCCGTTCCCGCAGGTGAAGAACCACGTTCTGTTACCATACGCCTCCGAAATACCAGAAGCCGATGCCCAACTTAAAACTAAACTCACACCCGAAATTATCACCGACATCGTAAACAACATACCCGAGGATTGGCTCGACTGGGATGATTGCGACGAAACCAACCGTCAGAAGCGGGATATCTACATTGAATTCCTCACGAGGAGAATCCAGAACTCGGAACTATTTGTAAAAGAAGCACAAAATGCCAGACAAACACTTATATGAATACGCCGTAATCCGTATCGTACCAAAGGTTGAACGTGAAGAATTCTTCAATATCGGACTCATCATGTTTTCCAAAAAACAAAAATACATACGGGCTCAATACGAATTGAACGAACAGAAAATATCCCTTTTTGCTACCGAGCTGGATAAAGAATGCATCGAAAAACAACTTTATACATTCAACAAAATCTGTTCAGGAGATAACTCAGGCGGAATAATTGCTACAATGGATGTTGCCGAACGTTTCCGATGGCTAACCGCTGTAAGAAGTACATCCATACAAACCTCCCGTCCGCATTCCGGTTTCTCTACTGATTTGGAAGCAACGTTCGAAAGATTATATAATGAATTAGTTCGCTGATAGGCAAAATAAAAATCCTACGTAGCAGAAGTTGGCCTGCTACGTAGCAGAAGTTGCTCTCTTACGTAGCAAAAGTTCCGCTGTTACGTAGCAAAAGTTATTCTCTTACGTAGCATTTTTACCCCATCAATCTCCATTGTTAAATAAATCTTAAAAAATCCCTTAATCCATCCTCAATCTCATTATTAATACTTTCCTTTGTATTAAACAGTTGTTTAAAACGTATGTTTAATGACAAGAATAATTCAGAAGTAAAAGACCGGATACTCCGTGTATCCCGCGAACTTTTCATAAAAAACGGCTATAACAACACCAGTGTGCGCGATATAGCCAGTGCTTCCGGAACCAACGTAGCAATGGTTAATTACTACTTCAATTCCAAATATAACCTCTTTGAAATAATATTCGATGATGCCCTCACCGTACTGTTCGATCGCATCCTTAAAGTATTAAAATCCGAAAAACCCTTTTTCGAACTGCTCGCATCCTGGATTGATTCCTATTACGAGACATTTATGGAATACCCCCAGATTCCTGATTTTCTTCTTAATGCCATCAGCCAGAACCCCGAGCGGCTCACCGAACGCATCCGGAGATTCGAACCCTATAATATTTTCCTGATAGTATCAGCCAGGTTACGGCGAGAAGTCGAAAACGGAACCATTCGCGAAACTCCGCCTTTGGATTTCCTGCTGAATGTATTATCGCTATGTGTCTTCCCCTTTATCTTTGGCCCTATGGCAACGAAAGTAGCTGGCAGAACACCCGAAGATTACCGGGAGGTATTAGAAGAACACAAAAAATATGTGATATCATTTGTAACAAACGCAATAAAAAAGAGTAATGAGTTGTGAGTTATGAGTTTTGAGTACGATGCCGCATGGCAACTCAAAACTCATAACTCACAACTCAACACTCAAAACTCTAGAAGTATGAAAACCAATGTCTTAAGGGTAGGCATCGACGTAGGCTCTACCACATTGAAAGTGATTATTCTAGACCATGCAGACAAAATAGTTTACAAGGCCTATAAACGGCACAAAGCCGATATTACCAACATATTGGCAGCTCAGTTTACAACAATAACCACACAATTCCCCGATAACACATTTGCACTGACCTTTACAGGCTCAGCCGGTATGGGATTGGCCGAACGTACCGCCACAAATTTCGTACAGGAAATCGTAGCCTCTGTCGAAGTAATCCGTCGCTCGTACCCCGAAGTACGTACCATGATTGACCTCGGTGGCGAAGATGCCAAGATGGTATTCTTTACCCCCGGCAAACAACCCGATATACGCATGAACGGAAGCTGTGCCGGAGGAACCGGAGCCTTCATCGACCAAATGGCCGACCTCATGCATATCCCCGTCGAAGAACTCGGAAGCCGTGCACAATGCTACAACAAGATACATCCCGTAGCCTCCCGTTGCGGTGTATTTGCCAAGACAGATGTACAAAACCTCATATCACGGGGAATTCCTGTCGAAGACATTTCCGCCTCCATACTTCATACCGTAGCCCTGCAATGTATCACATCACTTGCCCGCGGTTATGATATCGAGCCACAAGTACTCTGCATCGGCGGCCCGTTGACATTCATCCCCGCCCTGCGCAACTCTTTCCGCGAATTACTGAGCCTGGAAGAAACCGATTTGATATTACCAGATAACAGCCAGTATTTCCCAGCTCTTGGTTCAGCTATGTTATGCGACATGAGCCATGCCGTCGACAGCCTCGAATCCCTATTAGCCAAAACCGCCCAGACTTCCCAAAGTCGCGAAGAAAGCCTTCCCGCACTCTTCGCTGATAATACGGACTACCAGCAATGGAAGCAAACCCGTAACACCAGGAAATTCGAACACCATACCTGGCAACGCGGCGAACATATCGACTGCTATCTCGGCATCGACTCAGGTTCTACCACCACCAAAATACTGGTAATGGACGAAGACTCCCGGATAGTTTACAGCTTCTACTCAGCCAACGAAGGTAATCCACTGAAAAAAGCCATCGACGGCCTTACCACCTTCTTTACGAAAGCCAAAGAAAGCGGAATAACCTTCCGTTTCATCGCATCCGCCGTTACCGGATATGGCGAAGACCTTATCAAGTCGGCCCTTAACCTCGACTACGGCATCGTCGAAACCATGGCACACCTGGCCGGAGCGCAGTTTGTCGACCCCGAAGTATCCTTTGTACTTGATATCGGCGGACAAGACATCAAATCCATATTCACCAGCAACGGAGTAATATCCAACATCGAACTTAACGAGGCCTGTTCATCCGGCTGCGGTTCGTTCCTACAGAATTTCTCCTCTACCATGAATACCTCGCTCGAAGAATTTTCGCGCGAAGCGTGCCTTGCCCAATATCCAAGCGACCTCGGCTCGCGTTGCACCGTGTTCATGAATTCCAAAGTAAAACAATCTTTGCGCGAAGGTGCCACACTCGGCGACATTGCTGCCGGACTGGCATATTCCGTAGTAAAGAACTGCCTGTTCAAAGTACTTAAAATATCCAACCTTAACGTTTTGGGCGACCACATCGTAGTACAAGGCGGAACATTCCGTAACGACTCCGTGTATCGCGCCCTCGAACTCGAATCGGGCAAAACCGTCAGTTCTACCGACCATCCCGAACTAATGGGAGCACTCGGCGCTGCCCTTTATGCCTGCAAAATGTGGAAGATAGAAAACAAACCCACTACCTTTGCCGGAACCGAACGACTACCAGACCTGGCCGGCATTGAGCAAAAAGAACTCCAGTGTAAAGGCTGCACCAACAAATGCTCCGTAGTACGCTTCCGCTTTGCCAACGGCAACACAACCTTTGCCGGAAATAAATGCGAGAAAGTATTCTATAACAAAGCAAACCATAAGGAAAAAGGAATCAACGCGTTCGATGCGAAGAATGAAACTCTTTTTGCCCGTAATGCCGAAGCTAAAACCAATACCAATGCCCTGAGAATCGGCATCCCCCGCGTCCTTAATATGTTCGAGAACTACCCCTTCTGGCACACCCTCTTTACCGGATGCGGACTGGAAGTAATCCTTTCCCCCGAATCTACATTCAACCTTTACCAGAAAGGAGTCGGCAGCATCATGTCCGAAAACATCTGCTTCCCCGCCAAACTTGTTCACGGACATATACAAGCACTGATTGACGAGAAAGTCGACCGTATTTTCTATCCCATTGTACCCACGGAAGAAAAAGAATTCGGTTGCTCCAACAACTCATACAATTGCCCCGTAGTAAGCGGTTATCCCGAAGTAATCCGCAGCTCCATGGAACCCGAAGAACGGCACAACATACCCTTCGATAAACCCGTGATAAACTTCAAAGACACACGAGCACTCGAACGAAGCTGTCTAAATTACCTCTCTGGCTTCGGCATAACACCCGCCATCTTCAAACCCGCTTTCGCCCAGGCATTGCAGGAACGCCGTAATACCGAAATTCGCATAGCCGGCCCGCAGAAAGAACGGCTCGAACAAAACATACGCCAAGGCAAACCCTCCTTCATCGTTGCCGGACGTCCCTACCATACCGACCCCCTGATACACCAGAAAGTCGGACAAATCCTTGCCGACCTCGGCGCCGATGTATTCACCGACGATGTATTCCGCCACGACCCTGCCAAAGGATTCGGCGCCCTCAGTATCGTCTCCCAATGGTCGTACCCCAACCGCGTGGTACAAGCCGCCATGGAAGTAGCCAAACTACCCGCCAACGTGCAACTTATCCAGTTAAACTCCTTCGGTTGCGGCCCCGACTCGTTCTTCATGGACGAAACCGGAGACATCCTGCGTCACGCCGGCAAGAACCACACCATACTCCGTATAGACGAGATAGCCAGTCCCGGCTCCATACGCCTGCGCCTGCGCTCACTCATCGAGTCACTCCGCGCCATCGGCAACAACGAAACCCAAACCCCGCAACCCGCTTCCCCCTACAAAGGCTACCCAACCGCCTACCGCGAAGCCGACCGCCGGAAAACAATCCTCGCCCCCTGGCTAGCCGATTTCTTTTCACCATTCATACCCGCCATCGGCGAGCTTGCAGGCTACAAGATTGTCAATATGCCCCGAACCTCCCGCCAATCAGTCGAAGACGGACTCAAATACGGGCAGAACGAAGTATGTTACCCTTCAACCCTCATACTGGGCGATATTATATCATCCTTAAAATCAGGAAACTACGACCTCGACGACGTTGTTGTAGCCATTACCCAAACCGGTGGACAATGCCGCGCCACCAACTATATCAGCCAAATTAAGAGTGGACTGAAAAACGCCGGATTCTCAAACATTCCCGTGCTGGCCATAGGAGCGGGTAGTAGTTTCCAGAACGAACAGGAATTCAAAGTACCCCTATTTAAAATACTAAACATCAGCATGTACGCCTTGCTATACGTGGATGCCGTACAGCAAATGTATAGTGCTACGGTTATCCGCGAGAAAAAGAAAGGCCATGCCCGCGAAGTATTCGATTTTTACATCGAACGCGGCGTCGAAGCAACCTACCGCAACAACCACAAGCAACTGTTGAAGCTTCTCGAACAAGCTGTTGCCGACTTCAACCAGATACCCATACACGACTGTAATTTCTCACGCGTCGGTCTGGTAGGCGAAATCTATGTTAAGTACAACAACTACGGACAAGCCCACATTACCGAGTGGTTACGTTCCCGCGGCATGGAAGTCGTTACCCCACCCATACAAGACTTCCTGATGCAGTACTTCGTCAACTCCCGCGTCAACGAAGCCAACGGATTGGACAAACCAACCCTTGCCGGAAAGCTCGTCCGCGCCGGATTCTGGAAATACATGAATACCCGCATCCGTAAAACAGATGCCATATTTAAAAACTTCCGGTTCTATCACCCCAACGAGTCCATCTACCTTAAAGCCGAATATGCGGCCGAAGTACTCAACCCCGTCAACCAGTTCGGCGAAGGTTGGATGATAGCTGCGGAAGTTGCCTGTTTCTCCCGTCAGGGCATTAATAAAGTGGTATGCCTGCAACCCTTCGGATGCATTGCCAACCATGTGATAGCCAAAGGAATAGAGAAACGGTTACGGAAACTATACCCCGAAACGAGTCTGCTGTATCTGGATATTGATGGTGGTATGGCCGAAGTTAATTTGCAAAACAGGTTGCACTTTCTTGTTGTGAACTAACTCTTTCAGATTATTGAAACTATGCCTTCCTATGCATGAAATAACTGTCTTTTATAGATGATTCTATAGAGTTCTAAATCGTTTGACAACCGTCAAACGATTTAGGGTACCGTACTTTTACCTATCCACTTCCGGTTCGTTATGTCAGGACTTTCTACTGGTAAATAAGAAAGAATGTTTAAAACCCTACTTTTCCTGAAATTCTTGAACTAAATTCTTTTTCCATTGTTTCATAATCAAATCGTTATTTATTAATCAGAATAAAAAAGTAAGAATTATGAAAGGTTTCTTAGTAGGTGCTGCTTTAGGTGCAGCGGCTTTTTATCTGGCCCAAAGAGCCAAAGAAGACGGTGGTCTGGATAAAATGTGTGACGAAGTAAAGGAATACTCAGGTAAAGTAAAGAAAAACGTAAAAGATACCTGGGATAAAGGAGTTAACAAGGCTGAATACCTGAAAGAACGTGCCGAAGACAAAATGCATATGGCCGACGCTAAGGTAAAGGAAGCTACAAAGTAATTACTAAATTGAAAGTTGAAAATGGAAAATTGAAAAAATCCTATCTGGTAATATCAATTTTCCATTTTCCATTTTCCATTCTCAATTTGAAAGATTATGAAGGAACAGGATAATGTGACGTTGAAAGACCCGACTAAACTGTATAGCGACGAAGATTTTCCGAAGCAAATGCAGAAAGCGCCGGGAGTACAGGAAGATATGACACCTGTACCAGATAGTGGAGAAAAAACATATATAGGAAACGGCCGCCTGAAAGGTCGTAAAGCACTGATAACCGGTGGAGACTCTGGTATCGGCCGTGCGGCTGCCATCGGATTCTCGCGCGAGGGAGCAGATATTGCTGTCAACTACCTCGAGTCGGAACAGAAGGATGCCGAATCCCTCAAAGAATTACTCGAAAAGGAAGGCCGCAAAGTGGTATTGATTCCCGGTGATTTGAGCGACGAGAAATTTTGCCGTCAACTCGTAAAGAAAGCTCACGAAGAACTGGGCGGACTAGATATAATGGCCCTGGTAGCCGGAAAACAGGTTGCTAGGAAAAGTCTGGAAGAAATTACAACCGAGCAACTCGTTAATACTTTTGCAATTAACGTATTCTCCCTCTTCTGGATAATGCAGGAAGCTTTGCCGTTGCTCCCCCCAGGTTCAAGCGTCATTACCACATCCTCTATACAGGCCTCACAGCCAGGCGAAACTTTGGTAGATTATGCATCGACCAAAAGTGCCATTATTGCATTCAGCCAGGCACTCGCCGAACAGGTTGCCGAGAAGGGAATACGCATCAATATCGTAGCTCCCGGCCCTATCTGGACTGCTTTGCAGGTAACGGGCGGACAGATACAGGAGAAGATTCCCGAATTCGGGCAAAGTACTCCTTTGAAAAGGGCAGGTCAACCAGCCGAACTGGCAGGCATTTATGTATTCCTGGCTTCGAACGAATCCAGCTACATCACTGCCGAAGTGTTCGGGGTTACCGGCGGACGACATCTATAAGAGTTTTGAGTAATGAGTAATGAGTTTTGAGTTACGATGCCGCATGGCAACTCAAAACTCCAAACTCATAACTCACAACTTAAAGAAGGGATAGCACTTTAATGGTGATACTTTAAAGGATTTTTTCTAGCTTGCTATTCTATTCTTGAAAGGTTCATTTTCTCAGGAGATGAACCTTTCTTATTTAAATCAAAAAATATACTGCTGTCTTATTAATCCTTACTTTCTGCCACCATTTTCCTGTAAATCCTAAGAAATAAACATAAAAAATGCTATAATAAATGACTTTTCATAAAAACTATCCAAATAAATACCGGCATTATACCCGCTATCACTTCAAAAATCCCTACCTTTGCCTCTCGGAATAAAAAAATCAATAAGCTATGTGTGGAATTGTAGGCTACATCGGACGACAGGAAGCCTACCCCATTCTGATAAAAGGTTTGAAAAGGCTCGAATACCGAGGGTACGACAGCGCCGGGGTAGCACTGATTAGCGAACGACAGCAACTAAATGTTTATAAAGCCAAAGGAAAGGTTTCCGAACTCGAAAATTTTGTTACTCAAAAAGACATTACCGGTACTATCGGAATAGCTCACACTCGTTGGGCAACACACGGGGAACCGTGTTCGGAAAATGCTCATCCTCATTACTCATCTACTGAAACGCTCGCTCTTATCCACAACGGAATTATTGAAAATTACGCCGACCTCAAAGAAAAACTTCAGGCGCAGGGGTACCAATTCAAAAGTAGTACCGACACTGAAGTCCTCGTTCAATTCATCGAACATATTCAAATTACCAACCATCTTGATTTACTTACTGCCGTACAGATTGCCCTGAATGAAGTGATTGGGGCGTATGCCATTGCTATTCTGGAAAAAAACAATCCGGATACGATTATTGCTGCGCGTAAAAGTAGTCCGCTGGTAGTGGGGATAGGAGAGGATGAATTCTTTTTGGCCTCGGATGCTACTCCGATTGTAGAATATACCGATAAGGTGGTATATATAAAAGATGAAGAAATTGCCGTCATCCGGCGCGGACGGGATTTGAAGATTGTGAATCTGAATAATGTGGAATCCACTCCCGAAGTTCGGCAGGTAGCCATGAAGCTTGGGCAGATTGAGAAAGGTGGGTATCCGCACTTCATGATAAAAGAAATCATCGAGCAGCCCGATTGTATTGTCGATTGTATGCGCGGCCGTGTGAATGTGGATGCGGATAGTGTGGTACTTTCGGCTGTTATCGACCATAAAGACAAGCTACTGGCAGCTAAACGCTTTATCATTGTTGCTTGTGGTACTTCGTGGCATGCGGGATTGATTGGGAAGCAGTTAATAGAAAGCCTTTGCCGCATTCCGGTGGAGGTGGAATATGCTTCGGAATTCCGTTACCGCGACCCGGTAATTGATGAAAATGATGTCGTAATTGCTATCTCCCAGTCGGGCGAAACGGCTGACACATTAGCTGCTGTGGAACTTGCGCGAAGTCGTGGAGCGTTTATATATGGTATATGCAACTCGGTGGGTTCGTCCATTCCGCGTGCTACGCATACGGGCTCGTATATCCATGTGGGGTCCGAAATTGGAGTAGCATCTACCAAAGCCTTTACCGGACAGGTTACGGTATTAACCATGCTTGCGTTGACTCTTGCAAAGGAAAAACAAACTATCAACGATACAGAGTTCCTGAAAATCATCAAAGCACTGAATGATGTTCCCTGTCAGATGAAAGAGGTGCTTAAACTGAATGACCAGATTGCAGAACTTTCCAAGACATTCACCTATGCACATAATTTTATTTATCTTGGCCGGGGATATAGTTATCCGGTAGCCCTGGAAGGTGCGCTGAAATTGAAAGAAATTTCGTACATTCACGCCGAGGGATATCCGGCGGCGGAGATGAAGCATGGCCCGATTGCATTAATCGATGCAGAAATGCCAGTGGTAGTCATTGCCACACAAAACGGATTGTATGAGAAGGTGTTAAGCAACATTCAGGAAATAAAGGCCCGTAAGGGAAAAGTAATAGCACTAGTCACCCGGGGCGATGAAGTAGTGAGCCGGATAGCTGATTATTGCATAGAATTACCTGCTTCATTAGAATGTCTGGAGCCGTTGGTAGCTACAGTTCCGTTGCAATTGCTGGCCTATCACATTGCCGTGTGCAAGGGCATGGATGTCGACCAGCCGAGGAACCTGGCCAAGTCGGTGACGGTGGAGTAATCTCCGGAGGCCTCCGGAAGCATGAACCGGAGTCAGTTTACATCTCCGGAGGGCTCCGGAAGACGCAAAATGGTACCGCATGGTGTAGGGGCGGGTCTTGTGTCCGCCCTACACACCGCAGGGAAATGAAATGACATACCATTGTCAGGGGCGGACACAAGACCCGCCCCTACACCATGCGGCGAACGTTCCGGCGGCACAAGAGTTAAAAATAAAGAATAATCATCCGGAACACCGGAATGCAATCGCCCCTTGGCATACAAATTGAGCTTATAAAACAAGAAAACAGCCTGCAAAGCGGCAAACTTAAAATATGGAACAACTAAAACATGAATGTGGTGTAGCCATGATTCGCCTCCTGAAACCATTGGAATATTATCAGGAGAAGTACGGAACATGGATGTACGGTCTCAACAAACTCTATCTTCTGATGGAGAAGCAGCACAACCGGGGACAGGAAGGCGCAGGACTGGCATGCGTAAAGCTCGAATCCAATCCCGGCGAGGAATATATGTTCCGCGAACGTGCATTGGGGTCGGGAGCCATTACCGAAATATTCGATACTATCCAGAACGGCTTCAAGCAACTGGCACCCGACAAACTGAATGATGCCGTCTTTGCAAAGACTCATCTACCGTTTGCAGGAGAGGTATTTATGGGGCATTTAAGATATAGTACTACCGGTAAATCCGGTATTTCTTATGTTCACCCCTTTCTTCGCCGTAATAACTGGCGGGCGAAGAACCTGGCACTCTGCGGTAACTTCAACATGACGAATGTAGACGAGATATTTGCCCGTATCACAGCCATCGGCCAGCATCCGCGCAAGTATGCCGACACGTATATACTACTTGAACAGATGGGACACCGTCTCGACCGCGAAGTAGAACGCCTTTTCGGCGAATGCGAACGCGAGGGACTCACAGGAATGGACATCACCCATACCATTGAAGACCGCATAGACCTGGCCAATGTACTGAAAACATCCAGTAACTCATGGGATGGCGGTTATGTAATCTGTGGTATAACCGGTAGTGGAGAATCGTTTGCTGTGCGCGACCCGTGGGGAATCCGTCCGGCATTCTGGTATATGGATGACGAAATTGCAGTTGTAGCTTCAGAACGACCTGTCATTCAGACAGTGATGAATGTTTCGGCCGATGCAGTGAAAGAACTTCTGCCGGGACAGGCGATATTACTGAATAAGGCAGGCAAGATGCGCCTCTCACAGATAAACAAAGTACGCGAAGTACGCAAATGTTCGTTCGAACGCATCTATTTTTCGCGCGGAAGCGACGAAGATATATATAAGGAAAGGAAAACACTGGGAGTTAATCTGGTAGAACCTATTCTTAAATCCATCGATTACGATTTAAAGAATACAGTCTTTTCGTTTATCCCTAACACAGCCGAAGTCGCTTTCTACGGTATGTTAGAGGGATTCGATAACTACCTGAATAAACTCAAAGTAAAAAAGATAGAAGCACTGGGGCATAACCCCAATCACGAGGAACTGGAAGAAATTCTATCCATGCGTATCCGTAGCGAGAAGGTAGCTATCAAGGATATCAAGTTACGAACTTTCATTGCCGAGGGCAACAGCCGCAACGACCTCGCTGCCCACGTGTACGATATCACCTACGGAAGCATTGTACCAGATGTAGATAACCTGGTAGTAATAGACGATAGCATTGTGCGGGGCACAACCCTGAAACAAAGCATCATCGCTATCCTCGACAGGCTGCACCCGAAGAAAATAGTTATCGTATCTTCCTCTCCACAAGTGCGTTATCCCGATTATTACGGTATAGACATGGCACGGATGAACGAATTTATCGCTTTCAAAGCAGCCATCGAACTGTTGAAAGAACGCGAAATGAAAGACGTAATCGAGCGCGCATACAACAAAGCAAAAGCGCAGGAAAAGCTTCCCCGCGAGCAAATGGTGAATTACGTGAAAGAAATATACGCCCCTTTCAGTGATGAAGAGATTTCTGCCAAGATTGCCGAGATGCTCACACCGAAAGGAACCCAAGCGAAAGTAGAGCTGGTGTACCAAAACCTCGAAGGCTTACGTGAAGCCTGCCCCGGACACACGGGCGACTGGTATTTCAGCGGCGATTACCCGACATCGGGCGGCGTAAAAATGGTGAATAAAGCATTTATAAATTACATAGAACAATTGTATCAGTTTTAAATGAGAAATGTAACGTTAATCCTCGACGACGGGAGCCGCTTTCATGGCAAGTCGTTTGGTTTTGAAAAGTCGATTACAGGTGAGGTAGTGTTCAATACCGCTATGGTAGGATATCCGGAGAGTTTGACCGACCCTTCTTATGCCGGACAGCTGATGACCCTTACTTATCCGCTGGTAGGTAACTACGGTGTTCCCCCTTTCACGGTAGAGCCCAACGGTCTGGTAACCTTTATGGAAAGCAATAAAATCCATGCCGAAGCCATCATCGTTAGCGATTACTCGGAAGAATACAGTCATTGGAACGCCGTTGAAAGTCTTGGCGACTGGCTGAAACGGGAAGAAGTGCCCGGCATAACCGGAATAGACACCCGCGAACTAACTAAAATCCTCCGCGAACGAGGCGTTATGATTGGCCGCATCGTCTTTGATGATGAAATACAGGAAGCGGATATAGCCAGCATTGTAGCCGAGCTCGCAAACTTTGATTACGAAAGTACCAACTACGTGGACGAAGTATCGTGCAAAGAAGTTATCCGTTACAACGAAGGCTCTGATAAAAAGAAAGTGGTACTGGTAGACTGCGGCGTAAAGACAAACATCATCCGCTGCCTGCTTAAACGCGATGTCGAAGTTATCCGCGTACCGTGGAATTACGACTTCAACCAGCTACAATTCGATGGCCTTTTCATTAGTAACGGCCCCGGCGACCCTGAAACTGCTGTTGAAGCGGTAGAAAACATCCGCAAAGCCATGCAAAACCCATCGCTCCCGATATTTGGTATCTGTATGGGTAACCAATTACTTTCGAAAGCCGGAGGAGCCAGCATTTACAAACTGAAATACGGTCACCGCAGCCACAACCAACCCGTGCGCATGGTAGGAACTAACAGATGTTTCATTACCAGCCAGAACCACGGTTACGCCGTAGACAACGATACATTGGGAACAGATTGGGAACCGCTGTTCATTAACATGAACGATGGTTCGAACGAGGGAATTAAGCACAAAACAAATCCCTGGTTCTCGGCGCAATTCCATCCGGAAGCAGCTTCCGGGCCTACGGATACGGAATTCTTGTTCGATGAATTTGTAAAACTGATATAATACAACTTGTAGAGACGCATATCTTGCGTCTCAGAAACATAAAATCATTTGAGACGCAAGATATGCGTCTCTACGAAGATAAACCCATTATGAAAGAAAACATAAAGAAAGTCCTGTTGCTCGGTTCCGGCGCCCTCAAAATCGGTGAAGCCGGTGAATTCGACTATTCCGGCTCCCAGGCATTGAAAGCACTGAAAGAAGAAGGTATCGAAACCATACTTATCAACCCCAACATTGCCACGGTACAAACCAGCGAAGGTGTGGCCGACCAGATATACTTCCTGCCCGTAACCCCTTACTTTGTCGAAAAAGTTATCGAAAAGGAGAAACCGCAGGGAATCATGCTTGCTTTTGGCGGACAAACTGCTCTCAATTGCGGCGTTGAACTCTACCGTAGCGGAGTACTGGAAAAGAACAACGTACAAGTCCTCGGAACCCCTGTGCAAGCCATCATCGACACCGAAGACCGTGAATTATTCGTTCGTAAACTCGACGAGATAAACGTAAAAACCATCAAAAGCGAAGCGGTTGACAACGTAGAAGATGCCCGCCGTGCCGCTAAAGAACTCGGTTATCCGGTTATCATCCGCGCTGCTTACGCGCTCGGAGGATTAGGTTCCGGTTTCTGTGATAACGAAGAAGAACTCAACGTACTGGCCGAGAAAGCTTTCTCATTCTCTCCGCAGGTATTGGTTGAGAAAAGTCTGCGCGGTTGGAAAGAAGTAGAGTACGAAGTAGTACGCGACCGTTTCGACAACTGTATCACCGTATGTAATATGGAAAACTTCGACCCGCTCGGCATCCATACCGGCGAGTCCATCGTTATCGCTCCATCACAAACACTCACTAACTCCGAATACCACAAGCTGCGCGAACTTGCTATCCGCATTATCCGCCACATTGGTATCGTGGGAGAGTGTAATGTACAGTATGCTTTCGACCCCGAATCCGAAGATTACCGCGTTATCGAGGTAAATGCCCGCCTGAGCCGTTCATCTGCCCTGGCATCCAAGGCAACAGGATATCCGCTGGCATTTGTTGCTGCAAAGTTGGGACTCGGCTACGGACTATTCGACCTGAAAAACTCCGTAACCAAAACCACCTCAGCATTCTTTGAACCCGCACTCGACTACGTAGTATGTAAAATACCCCGCTGGGATTTAGGTAAATTCCAGGGAGTTGACCGCGAGCTGGGTTCTTCCATGAAGTCTGTCGGCGAAGTTATGGCCATCGGCCGCACATTCGAAGAAGCCATTCAGAAAGGGCTGCGCATGATAGGACAGGGGATGCACGGTTTCGTTGAAAACAAAGAACTCGTTATCTCCGATATCGACAAAGCACTGCGTGAACCGACTGACAAACGTATCTTTGTTATCTCTAAAGCCTTCCGCGCCGGGTATACCGTCGACCAGATACACGACCTGACGAAGATTGATAAGTGGTTTCTGCAAAAGCTATACAATATCATCGAAACAAGCCTCTCCCTAGCCCTCTCCGGAGGAGAGGGAATAAAGAATGCTCTACTTCAACCGCAAGCCTTTCCCTCCCTCTCCTCTGGAGAGGGCCGGGGAGAGGCTGCATTGATTCTTAAAGCCAAACGTCAAGGCTTCTCCGATTTCCAAATTGCCCGCGCCATATGGAAAGAGCAAATGGAAGATGAACACATCGAACAAGTACGTGCCTACCGTAAAGCTAACGGCATTATCCCCGTTGTGAAGCAAATCGACACACTTGCCGCCGAATATCCCGCGCAGACAAACTACCTCTACCTCACTTACAGCGGTACAGCCAACGATGTACAGTATCTTGGTGATAAAAAGTCAATCATCGTACTCGGTTCCGGCGCCTATCGCATCGGCTCCTCAGTAGAATTCGACTGGTGTGGTGTTCAGGCACTCGAAACCATACGCAAGGAAGGTTGGCGGAGCGTTATGATAAACTATAACCCCGAAACCGTATCTACCGACTACGATATGTGCGACCGTCTGTACTTCGACGAACTCACCTTCGAACGGGTAATGGATATCATCGAACTAGAAAATCCGCACGGCGTTATCGTTTCAACCGGAGGACAGATACCGAACAACCTCGCCCTGCGACTGGATAATAAAGATGTAAATATCCTCGGTACCTCTGCCAAGAGTATCGACAATGCCGAAGACCGCGAGAAATTCTCGGCCATGCTCGACCGTATCGGGGTAGACCAGCCACGCGGGCGCGAACTTACTTCGATGGAGGATATCAACGAGTTTGTCGATGAAGTAGGCTTCCCCGTACTTGTGCGTCCTTCCTACGTTCTCTCAGGTGCAGCGATGAATGTGTGCTCCAATTACGAAGAGTTGGAACGTTTCCTTAAACTTGCTGCCAACATCAGTAAGAAACATCCGGTGGTAGTAAGCCAGTTTATCGAACACGCCAAAGAGGTAGAAATGGATGCCGTAGCACGCGACGGTGAGATTGTAGCTTACGCTATCAGCGAACATATCGAATTCGCCGGGGTACATAGTGGTGATGCAACCATTCAATTCCCGCCACAAAAGTTATATGTGGAAACTGTTCGTCGCATCAAACGTATCACACGAGAGATTGCCCGCGAACTGAATATATCCGGGCCTTTCAATATCCAGTTCCTCGCCCGAGACAACGATATAAAAGTAATCGAGTGCAACCTCCGCGCCTCCCGTAGCTTCCCGTTTGTAAGTAAAGTATTGAAAATAAACTTTATCGAACTGGCTACCAAGGTAATGCTCGGACTTCCGGTAGAGAAACCATCGAAGAACCTCTTCGATCTGGATTATGTCGGTATCAAAGCATCTCAGTTCTCTTTCAGCCGTCTGCAAAAGGCTGACCCGGTACTGGGAGTAGATATGGCTTCGACCGGTGAAGTAGGTTGTATCGGTAGCGATACGTCCTGTGCCGTACTTAAAGCAATGCTTTCAGTTGGTTACCGGATACCTCAAAAGAACATCCTGTTATCTACCGGAACCATGAAGCAGAAAGCCGATATGGTTGATGCCGCCCGTATGCTGGTAAAGAAGGGCTATAACCTCTTTGCAACCGGAGGAACGCATAAATATCTGGCCGATGCCGGTATTGAAAGCACCTTGGTTCACTGGCCAAGCGAACAGGGAGAACAACCCCAGGCACTTGATTTGCTGCATAAAAGGCAAATAGATATGGTAGTAAACATTCCTAAAAACCTCACAGAGGGCGAGTTGAGCAACGGTTACAAGATACGCCGTGCAGCTATCGACCTGAATATTCCGCTGATTACCAATGCCCGCTTGGCGAGTGCATTTATCAATGCGTTCTGTACAATGACAATTGATGATATAGCAATTAAAAGTTGGGAGGAATACAAATAATTTTGAAATACAAATAATAAGCTGATGCTATTGGAAAAATAGCAACATTCTGAATTTACTTGGTTTTTAAGAAAATAGCTAAACATGCACGTTTTATGGTACAGTAAACGTGCATGTTTTCTTTTTTGTTTGTGCATGTTTACCGAAGAGAACATGCATCTTTTAATATTAAAACATGCATGTTTACCTGATAGAAAATCCGGCTTTATTTTTACCCCACATGTAGAGCTTATAAACGTGTTGAGTATTTTTACTTCCTTGGTTCAATTTTATTGAGATTAAGAAATTAATTTACGTTTATTTGCGGGTTACAGATATATTAGACTAAATTGTTTCAGAAAGCTATTGAGAACAGGAATTCCGCACTTATCCCATTTTTCTCAAACGGTTTTATCATCCGTACACCTGTTGTCAGCGGGAATTCAATCTGCAATACATTCCAATCCAGTAATAAATCGACACCTGCCGAACTGCGTGTAGTCCATTTATCTTTTTCCACGCGCTGATTGGCTGCAAGGTCGAAGAACAGATTACTGCGCAACCTTTTTACATAAGCAACCGAACCCAGACTCCAATCCGGATGTGCAAAGGCAAAAGCATAATCAGCTTTCAGGTCGAATAATTGGTGAGTGGCCGTGCTATAACTATAACCGCGCGGTGCATCAATGATTTTTACCGGTACAAACATCAGTTTTTTATCCATGTGCTGATATTGGTATCCCAGACGTATCATCAGGCTGTTGTTAGCGAACAATCCCGGCAGGTAAGTAGTAAGCCGGGCCGCATAAAGCTGTCCGTAAAGGTCGCCCCCGTTCAGCGGAGTCACGCCTTGTAACCTGAATTGGTAACCAAGCCGTGGCAGAATATCGCGTGTAGCCATACGGCGGTAACTGTAAAAACGCAGTTCGGGCATCAGGTACTGGAAATAGTTGTAATCCTTGCTGGCATGTTGCTGCAAACGGTTATTGGTGAAATAATACGTCAGCATAGGCTGAATGCCCCGTATATAGTGGTTACGGGTAAGGTTGAAAGGAATGTAAACCTTGGCTTCGGCTTCAAAAAGAGTGCGGTCGGTATATCTTGACATAAGGGATTCCCGTTTCTTTTCTTCATCCGTAACCCAGCCGGCATCGAAAGCATCGCCTCCGTAGGTCATTTCCAGGTCGATAACCGGATAAAAACCGGTATAAGTGAAATCCAGTTTGCCATAATGCGAGCCATTGCGGTAATAATAACCCGCCTGACCGATGGCTGTATTCAGCACATTCTGCGACAGAACCATAACACCCGGCTTTACAATGGTCGAGAAATCATCGACATCCATACTGATAATATCACTCACATCGAAGTAAACGGGCGACCAGCTATGAATTCTAGGCACATGCAACAGCTTGCTGTAACGTTTGGGTTTGAATTCAACCTCTTTTAATTGCACGGTATCGGCGTTGAATGCTTCTTTTTCGCTGATAGATTCGGCCAGGGCAAAGCGATACGTCTCCTTAAAGTTGGCTTTATCGCGGGTTAACGTACTTAGTTCGGCGGTAGCCGGACGGTATCCGCCATTCTGGAAATCAGCAAAATACAATTTGTCATGGTTGGAAAGGGTAGGGGTGAACGCTCCGAAACGTGCGGTGGTAATTTTGTAAGCCTGTCCGCTGGCGGTATCGAGTTCGTAAATGTTGTTGGTACCGTCGAGTCCGGATTCAAAATAAAGTTTACCATTGTTCCACGAAATGTCGTTGATATTAGCCCAAGTCTCGTCGAGAGTTTTACTCCATATACCACTGGCAATATCGACCCATTGGATAGTTATGCCATTGTCTCCCACCAGTACGGCATAAACCTGCCCGTTGTCAGAGAATGTCATATCCTTGGCAAAAGCATTTCCGGGGGAGCTAAAACTCTGCATTTCTTTTCCCTTTTCAATATCTATGAGTATAATCCGGTTGTCTCCGTTCTCGGCAAATTCAGAAACGGCTGCTATATTTCCTTTCGGGTCGATGGCCGGGGCCTGATAGCGTTTGCCGGGGGTAACGGTGACGGTTTTGCGCGTTGCCAGGTCGTAATATTTCAGTACCGAATGGTTCTCGTGGCTCCATCGCAGTCCGGAAACATATTCTGTCCAGTATATTCTTCTGTTATTTAAAATCAGTTTGCTGTTAATGCTGCCCACCCAGGTGAGGCGTTCTTTCTTTCCCGGGGATAGCATTACAAGGCTGTTTATGTCTTTCAGACTGCTTTTCAGGGCGATAACCTGCGATTCATTGATGGCAACAGGGTATTTATATGCTGTGTAATCCGTAAACTCGTCTAACAAGTATTGCGGACGGAAATTGGACTGAAAGTAGGCATTATCCTGCCGTTCCCAATCTTTTCGCAGGAACGAAAAAGTCTTGTGAAACAGTTCGTCTTTTCCTATTCCGGTGTGGTGTTTCAGTGCTTTGGTAAACGGGGGAATATTCAGAAACCGTTTAATGTAGCGGGTGGTTACTTTGTCCCAGATATCGTTGCCGTATTCGTGGCGTGCATAGGCGGTCATATCGTATCCCAAGGCGTATTTGGAGCCGGTGTAATCTTTGTATGAACCGAGGAACCATTTGTCGAACGAATAGAAATCATCTGTCATGGCATGGGTACGGTACAGCATATTGAACTCAGGCAAACGTCCGCGCCCGGTGCTGGATAAAGCTGTTTCGGTAGCTACCGCATCACCCTCGAGGAACCAGGTAGGCAAGGCAACATTGGAGATGGCAAACGATTGTTCGCCAAATAAATAATACAAGGGTTTGAATAATCCATGGGTAAGCTTCCGTGTCTGGAATACATGCCGGGATTCGTGCAGTACTAAATGACTATCCCAAGCCTGCGCCGAATTATCGGCTGAGGGAGTTGTTAAAAGTTCCATCCGTCGCGGTGCCCATGCCACCATACCATTGGACAGCATATTAGAGGGATGTAATACTACCGGAAATTTCCAAAGGTCTGATTTTCCGATGCTTTGTTGCACATACGGATAGGTGGTTTCCAATAGCTGTACATATTTGTATGCCAGCGAATCATTGCCGCGGGGGTATATAACATTATAGTGCCCTGTACGGACAATGTTCCATTTGATACGTGCGGGGTCGGTCCCGTAATTTACATATTGTGCATGTAAACTTAATGAAAGAATAACAAAAACGAATGCAGGTATTAGGCGCTTTACTAAAAACATTTTGTGTTCTTTTAAGTATATTTTGGGTGTAAAAGTATAGATAAAAGACGGTATTTCAAATAGATAGCGAGAGAATTTCTTTTTCCATTATACCTACATCAATAAGGTCGTCGGCGTTTTATTAGGATTAATAGTATTTTTCAATCCCACCAAATCCTTTAATTATTTTATTCTCTTTCATTTTATTTATAAAGTTGTTTAATCGTTTTTCAAATTCTTCCGGTCGTTTCCTTGCTGCTTCAATGTATGCAATCCGGATACGTTTATACGGGTCGGAAAAGTGCTGATAGTTTTTCCATGCTATTTTATCTTCTTTTAATCTGTCAATTATATCATTTGGAAAAACAAAAGGGTCAGACAAGACATTTTGTATTTTACCCTCAAATTTAGGGTGTATCATTTTACTTTTCAATAACCATTGAAGTCTTTCTTTGTTGGCTTGCGAGTACGTGCTTTTAGGATTTCTAGGGGTGAAACGTTGAATTTTATGGTCTTTATCAAGCGGTTTTGTCGTACTGTCAATCCACTCGAAACAAAGAGCTTCTTCAACAGCGTCGTTGTATGTAATACTTTTTTTGCCTGATGATTTATAAGGAAATACAAACCAAATTTCGCTTTTGGTTTCAAAGTTGTCTGTCAGCCACTTTCTCCAATCTTCCCGATTTTCAAAATATTTTATTTTATTCTCTGTTGTCATAACAGGTCATTCAAACTAATTATTTTACAACCTTTACTTTCATAATAATGAAGCATTGGGTCAATTTTCTTTTTATCATAACTCGTAATGCAATCTGACAAGACATTCACTTTATAATTTGCCTTAGTCAAGTTATAACAGGTTGATTTTAGGCAAGCAATTGCATCTGCTCCTGTTATGTAGAATTCATCTATTTTGTTTTTATTTACAAATTCTGCGAATTCCTCACTACTTAATGTATTTCCTTTGTATTTAGTGAAAATATTTTTGGATACAATTTTCAAATCCGGTACTAATTCAGCCCCACGTGTATTGGGTTTAAATGTCCTTGTGCCATCTGATAAATTTTCGTGTCTTATATAAATAATATGAATATCATTATTAACGGCCCAATCTATCGCATTATTTATATTACCGATTATTTCTTTGTAATTCTTTGTTATATCATTTTGAATGTCTATTATTACTAATGCTTTTTCCATTTTTTTATTTTCTGTGTCCTTGTGGGACGGTTTCTATTTTGTTTAAATACTCAATTCTGCTTCTATGATTTTAAATATGCGGTTCTCCTATTATAACGGCTCATTAAAAACTAACAAAAATACGAAATCTTTGGGGAACAGTGCTCAATTATCTGTTAAAACCTTTGCTCCCTTTTATAGGTGATAAATACAGAGGGTAATTTTTTAATTGCTCTCTGTATTTTTGATTTTTTTTGTATCTTTAGCAACTCTATAAACGTGAATTATTCATACTCATTTTTAAAAGAAAGATGATACACCTGAAATTTCCCCGTTAATATCGTCCGAAGACGGAGTTAATATCGTCGGAGGAGGATATATATATCGTCGGGGTAGGATATTAATATCGTAGCCGGAAGATATTAACTCCATCTTCGGACGATATTAATAGGGTATTCGGCAGACAAGATGCAACTGTAATTCCACCTATGGAAGGAGAAATTACTATCAACAATGTGCAGAAAAGAGATATGTAAATTCTTAAATATAACAAACCATGACAACACGAAGAACCTTTATTAAACAAGCCTCATTGCTAAGCGCAGGCTTAGTAGCCAATCCTTTCCTCATCAGGGCTAAAGCTGCCATTGGCGCAAATGACAAAATTAAAGTAGGGTTGATTGGCTGCAAAGGAATGGGCTTTGAAAATCTTAAAGCCTTTCTCAGAAACCCCGAAGTAGAGTGCATCGCTTTAGCAGATATCGACCAAAACGTATTGGATGAAAGAGCCGCCGATACGCTGAAAATTACAGGTAAGAAAGTGAAAAACCTGTATAAAGATTGGCGCCATCTGATTGATAATAAGGATGTAGATGTAGTAATTATAGGTACCCCCGATCACTGGCACTGTTTGCAGATGGTCGCAGCTTGTCAGGCAGGAAAAGATGTATATTGCGAAAAACCTTTAGGCAACAGCATCGAAGAGTGTAACATAATGGTAAAAGCTGCCGAAAAATACAACAGAGTAGTACAAGTAGGACAATGGCAGCGTAGCGATCCTCACTGGAAAGATGCTATGGACTTTGTACACAGTGGTAAATTAGGAAAAATCAGAACTGTTCGTGTCTTCTCTTATCAAGGGTGGTGTCCTTCTATTCCCGTGTTGCCCGATGAACCGGTACCGGCAGGGGTTGACTATGATATGTGGTTAGGCCCGGCAGCTAATCGCCCCTTCAACAGAAATCGTTTCCACTTCACATTTCGCTGGTTTTGGGACTATGCAGGTGGGCTGATGACCGACTGGGGAGTACATCTTCTCGATTTTGCCCTCTATGGCATGAACGTAACAGCGCCGAACTCTATTATGGCATCCGGTGGAAAGTTCGGGTATCCTGACGATGCATGCGAAACACCGGATTTGCTTCAAACAATATATACTTTCAACGATTTCACAGTGATGTGGGATCATGCCATAGGCATAGACGATGGAGCATATGGACGCAACCATGGACTTGGATTCGTTGGCGAAAACGGAACTTTAGTTCTTGATCGTGTAGGTTGGGAAGTAATTCCTGAAAGAGTAAACGGCGTGGAAAGAATGGAAGCAGTAGCCTTAAATAAGAGTTATGGAGATGGAGGGCTTAATCTTCATGTAAAGAATCATCTGGACTGTATAAAAAGGAGGGATAGAAACTGCAATGCCAGCGTTGAAATCGGAGCACATATTGCTAAGTTCTCACAACTGGGGAATATTGCATACCGCAGTGGCAAGAAGTTGGTCTGGGACGGAAAAAGCTTTAATGACACTGAAGCCGATAAATACTTAGTTGCCAACTATCGCGATCCCTGGAAGCTTCCACAACTGTAATATATAAGGTAAGATTTATATATAAACAAAAAAGCTTGCACCTTTCGATGTGCAAGCTTTTTTGTAGAAGGGAAAAGTTTTTATTGAATTTCAATCACTCTTTCTGCTTTCTTTGTTTCTTCCTCAGTAAGTTTTGGAATACTGATGGTTAGAACTCCGTGTTCAACCTGAGCACCAATTTTATCCCTTTCAACATTATCAGGTAAAATCATCGTTTGCTGGAATTTAGAGTAAGAGAATTCGCGGCGCAGGTAGCGGCCGTCTTTCTTTTCTTCTTTATTTTCGCTTTTCTTTTCCATGGAAATCACCAGGTTGTTATCCTGGTCGAGACGAACGTTGAAATCATCTTTCGTCATTCCCGGAGCGGCAACTTCTACTTTAAATTCTTTTTCGTTTTCAATTACGTTGATTGAGGGGGAAGTCAAGTTTGACTTTTCAACCCATGTGTCACCGAAGAAATCATTAAAAATACTCGGTAACCAATTCTGTGAACGTCTTACTGGCATCATAATTTTAATCTCCTATTTTTTATAAGTTAAACTTTAGGTAATCTTTTTATTCAACCGGATTATCTTTTTCTTAATTAACCGGTTTCACAATAGGAAATGCAAAGTATATACCAATCGAAAAAAATGACTTATTGACATTTGAATATTGTTTTATTATGATTTATTCAGACAAAATGTCAATTTTAGGCCCTGGATTTATCGTGATAAAATGTCAAAATGTCTTTCTACCTGTAAGGATATTAAAGTAACTTGAATCTTAACCGTAGTCTGCCATCGGCATAATCGCTACTGATTATTTTGAACGTACCAACTTCTGAAGTATTCTCCACATGCTGACCGATACAGGCGCAGATATCATAATCTCCTACGGTAACAATTCTCAACGTATCGCTTACGTTTCCGGGTAGTTTGCTCAGGTCTATGCCCTCGGGTATATTGTCTTTGGTTACAAACTGTTCTTCAACGGGTAGGTTTTGCCGGATTATTTCATTGACGGTATTTTCAATCTCCGCAATCATTTCCGGAGTGGGTTCCTGGCTGATGAAGTAATCGCACTTGCTTTTCTTCCGTTCGATGTGGCTGTTCTTCGAACGTTCGCAACCGAACATACGAACCATGGTTTGGTTCAGGATATGTTCGGCGGTGTGCATGGGTGGGTGTTCTTGTTTGTTGTGGGAGTTTAAAGTGGGTTGTTCCATATTCTTTGATTATTTTTTAGGGGCAAAGATATGGAAATTCAGTAAAAAAAATATCGGGAAGGTTGATAAACCATCCCGATAATTAAATATCAATCTATTCCGCATTAAACGGCGCCTTAAAATCTTTTCGCAACGTCATAATCCCCTCACTCGGGAAATCTTTCGGAACCGGTTGACTAACCTGTCCTCTAGCCGCCCATTCCGCCCCGCGGAGTAACGTCACCTGAAACCCTGTACACTCCATAGCATAACGCAATTCCGGGTCATTTCCCGCATGGCCGAGCAATGTTACGAATACTTTACCCTTACCATAATTCACTGTCCATAACATCGGCTCATGACGGCCGCCACGTCCACCGCCTGCGTCTTCATAGGTGGTTGCAAGTATCTCCATGTTACGGCCGGGGCCTCTGAGGCGGGCATATATTTCATCTTTGAAATGTTCCCATACCGTGGGAAGGCCTTCCATTATTGGATGCTCCGGACTGCGGGTTGTTATGGTCGAAGCATGTTGCAAACCGTGATACCCCGCCCAGCCGGGAGAATAATCGTAAACAGTTCTTCCATCCTGCCAGTAAATATAAGGGCCATCCTTTTCGTTACGGCCGTTCCATGCACCCATGCCAATCATAACGTTATACTCTTTCCAGTCGTCCATAGGAACGACTGAAGAATGTACGATTACCACGCCGCCACCGTTCGAAACGAACTTTTCGAAATTCTTACGGGTGGCTTCGGCCCAGGTAGTGCCGCCGTAGTTGATAACAACCAGGTCGTACTTATGGAAATCGGGGTTGTATGTACTCATATCCTCTCCCCAGGTAGGGGTGACGTGAATATCCACTGTAAAGAGGCCGCTGTTTTCCATTATCATCTTGATGGCATCGCTACCACCTTGCCACCAATGACTACCGTCCATTCCGGTTACAATCATGGCTTTTATTTTGTCCTGGGCCATTATATGGCCGGATGTTCCACCGATGAATAAGAGTAGGGTGAGTATTAATATGTTTCTTTTCATGGTCATTTCTTTTTATTGTTTACAATACCTTGTTTATCAACCCATTCGATACGGTCGTACATCCATGTTACGGAAAGGTTGTTTCCGTATTCGTCTACTTTAAACTCGCCATCTTTGAAGTAGCGGCGGTACAGCTCGAACTTACCATCGTTGTTGCGGTCTTCCAGAATAAGTTCGCGTTCGGTAGAAATAATAATATCCGAAGTGTATTTGATTTCTTTCGTGTAGTTGTCGACAATGACGTAGTAATTTTTAAACAGGTCGAAGTAAGGATAATGACCGTTGTGAGCGCTGAAAAGAAGAACATCTTCCAGTGCAGCTTCGTCGTCCATCTGAACCAATTGAGAAGCATGCAAACCGAACCCGCGCTTTTGAGCCTCGGGTGGATACTTATCCCATGTTTGTGGCGTGGAGGTGGTGTATTGGGCATACGCAAAGTTACCGGCGCACACCAATAATACAAGGAGTACTAGTTTTTTCATCATATTATTTTCGGTTGAGTTTTATTTTATGCAATATTATACCTTATAACCCGGAATCAGGTTTAAATATTAACATAAAAGGTTTAGATTCTCTCCGATTCCACAAAATCCATGTTTTGCTCAAAGGCATTCAGCTTCTCCTGTTCGCCAGCCAGAAGCAAAGTATCTCCCTCCCTGAAAGTGAAATGAACAGGAATATTCACCAATGTAATCTCTTTGCGGTCGATGCTGATAACCATGCATTCGGTTTTTTCCTGTATGCAAAGTTCGGGAAGCGTTTTCCCAATCATCGGAGAATTCTCTTCGACCACATACTGCGACAGATGTACGTGGTGTTCGGGAATATCATCCTCGTTTACCGTGCGCGATTTCCGTTCTTCAATGCTACGGGTGAGCTTCTGTATATCCTCGTCCGAACCGGCCACCACGATAGTATCGTAAGGATAAAGCCGCTCGTTGGCATCCGGAATATTTATTTTCTCGTATCCCCGGATGATAGTTACCACACTCACCCCCGAAGTACGCCGGAAATTCAATTCGCGCAGACTTTTACCTACCTTGGGCGAATTGGGCGCTATCTCAATCTCCTCGATATGTATTTCCTTGGATAATAAATGATTCTTGATAAGCCGAGGAATAGCAGCTTTTTTATCATCCATCTTTTGCTTGTGGTAATAGTTTTCCAGAAAGCGCGCTTCCATAGCACGGGATTGGGTTTTGAACCCCTGAAAGAATATAATAATCACGATAATAACCACCCCGACTACCACCATTAGTATAGTAAAGCGTGGGAAGAGTGGCACAAGTACCATTAAAATAAGTGTCAGTGCAATACAGAGCCTGAATGCTATCAACGAAATAATCACTCCCCGGTTGAAATGACTGTCGCTCCAAAGGTTCTTAATTTCCTGAGATTTGTTTTTCTTCATCAGTATAGCCCGCAGAAACGAAGCCATCAGCAGAATGGTAATACTGGCAGCTACGATTTTCCCCGTCAGCCCCGGTATATGTTCGGTAATAAATGGTGTAGTATAGCGTTCGCAAAGGAATATTACTCCCACAGATAATGTTGTGTATACGGCAAGAAGCTTGAGAACCGACCGCAACAGCCTGTTCCAGTCATTCTGCGTATTAACCGTTTTGTATGTAGAGGTAGCATAACCCGTTATCAGCTTGTTCCATTTGGGCGGAATACGCTTTTCGAGGAAATTATACAACGGGGTTGATAACTTAATGCAGTAAGGCGTAGTAAAGGTTGTGATAATAGATACAGATACAATGATAGGGTAGAGGGTATTACTGATAACCCCCAAACTGGTACCCAGTGAAGCAATAATAAAAGAGAACTCCCCAATCTGAGCCAGACTGAACCCTGCCTGCAAAGCAACCTTTAACCCCTCTCCCGAAGCCAGTACACCAATAGTAGCAAACAATATACGGCCGATTAATACAATAAATACCAATAATATAATGATACCCGCATAATCGACAATGATATTCGGGTTGAGCAACATACCCACCGAAACAAAAAATATGGCCCCGAAGAAGTTCTTAATCGGTTCAATCAAATGCTCGATGCGCTTTACCGCCACCGTTTCGGCCAGGATAGAACCCATGATAA
>DAMCMT010000029.1:0-3583 GCA_032108265.1 Bacteroides sp. | reverse complement strand
GATAAAAGCACCTAACGCCGCCGAGAAACCCACATACGATGCAAAAAGCACCATTCCCAGACATAACCCAACAGATACAATAAGCAGCGTTTCTTCGTTCAGGTAACGCCTCACTGCTTTCAGCATACTGGGTATTACGTATATACCGACAATGAACCAGATAACCACAAAGAATATCAACCGGAACAAGCTGCCAACCAGCGCCGAACCCTCGATAGCATTGCCAACCGCAAAGGTGGAAAGCAGTACCATCATCATGATAGCCGCCAAATCTTCTACGATTAGCATACCAAAAACAATACCTGCAAATTTCTGTTTTTGCAGGTTCATATCGTTGAATGCTTTTATTATAATGGTGGTTGACGACATGGAAAGCATACCGCCGAGGAAAATACTATCCATTTGGCTCCATCCCAATCCCCGGCCCACCATATAACCAATGATAATCATCGAACCCAGGTTTATAAGCGTGGCAATGGAAGCCGTACCGCCAACAGCCATCAGCCGCTTAAAACTGAATTCGAGCCCGAGGGCGAAAAGAAGAAAGATAACGCCGATTTCGGCCCAGGTTTCCACATTCGCCATATCCGTAACCGTAGGAAGTACCGTAACATAAGGCCCTGCAATAAAACCCGCAAGAATATAACCCAGCACAACAGGTTGTTTCAACCACTTGAACAGAATTGTAGAAATACCCGCAGTAATAAGAATAATCGCTAAATCGCCAATGAAATCAGGAAGGTGCGCCATGCAAATTTAAGGAGATTTGGTTTTGCTTGTAAAGTTATAAAAATTACTGCATTCTACAAAACCAATACCGTATCGTCTTTATGTATTTCCAGGTCGCATCCATCTATATTGGCTATTATTAATACGGTATGGTTGGAAGCCTGAATCCGCGCTTTGGCTCCATGCATCAATGTTATTTTATGTACTTTGCTGTTATCGGTAAAGAACAGAAGCCCGCTGGTAGAGCCTATCAACCCGATATTCGACTCGTTAGCCGCAATGATTTCGCCCGCATCGACAAAGAAGCCCAAACGGTGAATGGTTTTCTCTTCGCGGAACAGATGAATTGGCGGAAACTTTTTTTCCTTACAATATTTTCTTCCCTGATGCGAAAAAAACAGACGCGCAAGGTTCGTCTCGTTATTAATATCCTTTAATGCTTTAACGGGTTTCATTAGTAAAGCATCTTTTATTATCTGGGTAATCATACATCTGTTTTTAGTGATTTGACGTCAGTCCATAACAAAGCATACGGTTTAATAGTTCACTGCTTATGCGCCATGCGGGTGCTTTAGGCGGTTATATACTTGTTTACTTTGTGTTTTGAGGGTTTTCGATCCGCATGGCGTAGGGGCGGGTCTTGTGTCCGCCCCACATACCGCATGGTGTATACACGGTATCTACATAGCAAACCATTTTCATGGGGCGGACACAAGACCCGCCCCTACACCGTGCGGGTCAACGGGCGGCAAGGTGCCGCTGCCTAATCCGTAAGCTGCGGCGTTTTCTTTTTTCACTCAAAACCGATAAGTTGTGCATTTAGTGTAAACTTGTATATAATCATCATTTTTTTTAACCGAAATGAACAATAGGTTTTGAATAAATGTTTTTAAGAGGAATTATCTAAGAGAGATTAATAATGAAATTATAAATCTGATTTAAAAACTCTAAAATTGAATTTATGAAAAAGCTTTTATTATTAGTGGCTTTCGTTGCCGCTACCGTGACTGTATCTGCTCAAAGAGGCGAATTCTCACTTCTTGGCCACATGGGTTATCAAACAAATTATGAAAGATTTGCTCTTGGCGCTCAGGGTAGATATTATCTGGCAAACCAATTCAGACTTGCTCCGGATATCACATTCATGTTCCCGAACGACAAAGTTACCGGTTTAGACGTAAATCTTAACCTGCACTACGTTATCAACCTGAATGCTGACCGTTTGACATTTTACCCGTTGGCCGGTTTCGGTATGCAGAACAATTTCTGGGGAAAACGTACTGTAGCAGGTGTTGAAGTCGACTCGGATAGCAAAACTAATATTGCATTTAATCTTGGTGCCGGTTTAACATATAACCTGAACGAGCGTAGCTACCTCAATCTGGAAGGCAAGTTTATGTTCGGCGACGATGATAGTGCCGTATTCCTGATTGGTTATGGTTGGAGATTCTAAGGAGAATCTATTGTTGAATTTAAAAGAGAGATTGATTATGAAGAAAATCATGTTTTTCATGGTTACCCTGTTGATGGCAGGAATGACCTTACAGTCTTGTCAGGATACCGACAAGCGTATTAAGGACGATGTTGATAATGCTTTGAAAGCAAGATATAGCGCTGTTTCGACATCTGTTAATGACAAGGTGGTTACCCTTACAGGTACACTCGAATCGCAGACAGAACGCTCTTCGGCCGAAAGTGTTGCACGCTCGGTTAAAGATGTAAAGTCTGTAGTTAATAACATTATGGTGAACGAACCTACACCAACCGTACGGGTTGATACGGATGGTACTATCAGGACTTCCTTGGAAAATCAGTTGAGAACCGCCGGACACAATGATGTGAAGGTTGAGGTTATGAATAATGGCGAAGTTGTACTCTCGGGCGAGGTGAAAAGAGCTGATTTGCAGAAAGTTATGCAGATGGCTAACGAAACTCCGAATGTAACCAAAGTAACCAATAATATTACATTGAAGTAATGGACGTAAGGGATAAATACAGCAAACTCATTGATTTGGCTAAGAAGTCGGATATTACGGACTTTTCTATGACCGAAAAAAACAATGTTTTGTATATTTCGGGAACCGCTTCTCCCTCGGTTAAGCACCAGTTATGGAGTCTGTACAATGAAATAGACCCCGATATGCGTGCCGGCGATTTGATTTTAAACATCGAAGAGGACAACACGAAGGAAGAAGTGTACGAAATTAAATCCGGCGACAGCCTGAGTAAGATTGCCCAGAAATATCCGGGCCTTACCTGGCAGCAGATTTATGAAGCAAATAAGGATTTGATTAAGGACCCGAACAAAGTATTCCCGGGTCAGAAAATAAAAATACCTAAGTAAGCTCTTAAAGTTTTTTTATAGTTAATAGGTCGTATTAAGTTTATCCTCCGGGGTAAATCTTAATACGACTTTTTTTGCATAATCTTATAGGGTAAATCGTATATGCATATAAGGGTAGGTCGTTTATGCATATAAGGGTAGATCGTATATGCATATAAGGTAAATCATATATGCATATAAGGAAAATCTTATATGCATATAAGGTAAATCGTATATGCATATAAGATAAATAGTATATGCATATAACGAAAACAGTATATGCATATAAGTAAAATCGTGTTATAACGGCTGGCAGGTGGGGCAATAATATACGGCTCCACCCATGTAAGGTTCTTTTATTATATTGCTTCCGCACACGGGGCATGGCGATTTATAGGTAGAAGCGGATAGTAAGGTTTTATATCCTCCTTTATTGCCGAAAATATCCGATTGTACGTCGCGCCCTCCCTCGTCGGTCATCTTGCGTAAGGTGGTTTTGATAGATTGGAAGATATTCTTTTTTTCTTCTTC
>DAMCMT010000028.1:21885-50670 GCA_032108265.1 Bacteroides sp. | reverse complement strand
GGGCAGACACAAGGCCTGCCCCTACACCGTGCGGGTCAATCCCGTTTCCATCATTCTTTACCATTTTGTTACATTGGCTGTTTATTATTTCTCCGCTACCAGTTCTGCAATCTTCACAATAACTTTCATTGCTTTCTCCATGCTTTGTATGGGCACATATTCGTACCTGCCATGGAAATTCATGCCTCCTGCAAAGATATTCGGGCAGGGTAATCCTTTAAATGATAGTTGTGCTCCATCAGTACCACCGCGAATTGGTTTAACATTGGGCTTAACGCCTACAGCTTCCATTGCGGCGAAAGCGATATCTATGATATGCATTACCGGTTCTATCTTTTCGCGCATATTATAGTATTGGTCGCGCAACTCGATAGAAGCCGTACCTTCGCCAAATTCAGCATTGATTTTGCGTACCAGATGTTCCATTTCTTTCTTACGGCTTTCGAACCGTTGATGGTTGTGGTCGCGGATAATGTAAGTCAGTGTACTTAATTCCACATCGCCCTGCATACCTACCAGATGATAAAATCCTTCGTATTTTTCAGTATGTTCGGGTGTATCATGTCGAGGAAGCATAGATATAAACTGACTGGCAATACGCATAGAATTAACCATTTTATGCTTGGCATACCCCGGATGAACGTTTCTTCCTTTAAAAGTTACTTTAGCAGAAGCTGCATTGAAGTTTTCATATTCCAACTCTCCTACTTCACTACCATCCATAGTATATGCCCACTCGCACCCGAATTTCTCGACGTCAAATTTATGAGCGCCCAGACCTATTTCTTCATCGGGATTGAAACCAATGCGTATTTTACCATGTTTTATTTCAGGATGTTGTTGAAGATACTCGACAGCAGAAATGATTTCAGCTATACCCGCTTTATCATCGGCACCCAGAAGTGTTTTACCATCGGTAACAATCAAATCTTCTCCAACATGGTTGAGTAGCTCGGGAAACATTTCAGGAGAGAGTATGTATGCTTCTTCCTCTGCCGAAAGAAGAATATCTTTTCCATTATAATTATGAATGATACGTGGATTAACATTTTTACCGCTCATATCCGGGCTGGTATCTACATGGGCTATAAAGCCTATTACAGGTATTTCTTTGTCCACATTGGAAGGCAGTGTGGCAAAAAGGTAGCCATTATCATCCAAAGAAATATCTTCCAGACCTAGCTCCTCCAGTTCTGTTTTCAGATACTTTACGAACTCCATTTGCCCCGGAGTACTGGGAGTGACTCCTGAGTTTTCGTCGGATTGTGTATCAAAACCGACGTATTTGAGAAAACGTTCTACTATCATGGTTTTAAGTTTTAAAGTTTATGAGAATAAACTAAATTAGTCTCTTATAAGTTCGCTAAGTTAGCAAATCTTTTATGGATTAACTATCATTTTGTAAGGAAAACGTTACCATGAATATGCCGGGATGTTAAATGCAATGTCCCGGGACGCTGTTAAATGAGACTAAAACCGGCTCGATCCGTCAAAGCAATGGGTACACACTTTACATTTGGGCAACCCGATAGCCTGTATAAGTGTTTCGAGCGAATTGAATTTCAGTGTATTCAGCTTAAACCGTTTGGCAATAACTTCTACCATCCTGTTATATTCGGGCGAACCAGTGGTTGCATATTTTTCCAGATTTTTATTTGCATCTCCCTCCAATTCTTTAATAACCTGGCGGGTAATAAGTTCCATATCGGTTTTACTGGCCGAGAAGCCTACAAAGGGACAGCCATAAATAAGAGGTGGGCAGCCAATACGCATGTGCACTTCTTTGGCTCCGTATTCGAAGAGAACATTTACATTATCTTTTAATTGGGTACCGCGTACAATAGAATCGTCGCAGAAAATAATACGTTTACCATCTAAAACGGTGCGGTTGGGTATGAGTTTCATTTTGGCAACCAGATTTCTCATTTCCTGGTTACTGGGGGTAAAGCTACGGGGCCATGTGGGTGTGTATTTAGTAATAGCCCGGCGATACGGAACCCCTTTCCCCGATGCGTAGCCCAATCCCTGACCTATTCCCGAATCGGGTATTCCACAGACAAAATCAACATCCGAATTGTCCTGGCTGCCCATAATTAATCCGCTGGAATTGCGTACTTCTTCCACATTTCTGTTTTCGTAGGTAGAATTGGGAAAGCCGTAATACACCCAGAGGAAAGAACATATTTGCATGTCTTCATCTGCTTCACGTATTTGTTCAATTCTATCTGCATAGATATGGACAATTTCACCGGGTCCAAGATCGCGAATGTGCTCAAAATCAAGGTTTGGGAAGCTGCTCGACTCACTTGTAACAGCATACGCCCCTTCCTTTGTTCCAATTGCAACAGGGGTACGACCGAGCTTGTCACGGGCAGCAATAACACCATCTTCCGTAAGTATCAGCATAGAGCATGAGCCCTTTACGCTGTTGTATACGTTCTCAATGCCTTCACGGAATGTTCTTCCTTCGTTTATAAGCAGTGCTATTAATTCGGTTTGATTGGTGTTGCCGGAACTAAGTTCGGCGAAGTGCATATTTTTCTGTAGAAGTCTGTCTTCGAGCTCTTGCAGATTGGTTATTCTGGCTACGGTAACAATGGCAAAACGGCCGAGGTGGGATTTGATTACGATGGGTTGTGCATCTGTGTCGCTGATAATTCCTATTCCGGATTCTCCGCTGAATTTATCCAGTCCCGGTTCGAACTTACTCCTGAAATAATCGCTTTCCAGGTTGTGAATGGTTCTGGTAAATCCTTTTTCTTTGCTGTATGTTGCCAGCCCTCCGCGTTTAGTTCCCAGGTGTGAGTTGTAATCGGTACCATAAAATAAGTCGGTCACACAACTCGCTTTCGAGACTGTTCCAAAAAAACCTCCCATGTATTTTTACTGTATTTTTATTTTTGAGATGACAAAAGTACGAAAAGAATTTAGAATGAAGAAGTAAGAAGTAAGATTGAAATGCTAAATTCTGTATAAAAAAGGAAGGATTGTTTTCATCCAAACAATCCTTCCTTAAATATTTTTTTAACGCGCCAGTTCAAGCTTAGGCAATTTGTTCCATCCTCCTCTTGTAAAATCAGGTATTTCTACCGGGGCCGAACCATTGTCCAGTGATATTTCTGTCAGAGGTATTAAACAGCACCATTCTGCAAGGTCATAAACATCCATATCCAATGGCAAACCATTTTGCAGACAGTAAATTAAGCGGTAATCCATAATAAAGTCCATACCACCATGTCCACCTACTTTTTTAGCAGTTTCAATTAATTCATCATTCACAATATAATGCTGGTATTTCTCCATGAGTTGTTCTCTTATTTCCGGAGATACAAAACTATGGGCATTCAGGTTCTCGTGATTTTTAGCTATCTCTGGATCGATTTCCCCGGCGTCCAGCGCATAACCCTGTACCGGATATTTATTGGCAAATCCTTTTGTTCCGGTCAACTGATACATACGGCTGTAAGGACGGGGTGAAGTTACATTATGCTCAATCAGGATTGATTTTCCTTTTTCAGTACTGATAAGCGTTGAAGTGTGGTCGCCATTACGGAAATCAGTTACGGTTTCGCCTCTGGTTTCTTTAATGAAAGCAGGGTTACCGATAGCTTTGGTATCAACAGAAACCAGGTAATTCATCTTATCGCCACGGTGAATATTCATCGCCTGGCATACAGGACCAAGTCCGTGAGTAGGATATACATCACCACGGTGGTCTTTGTTTATTTTCATGCGCCAGTCGTCCCAATAATCATTCCAGAAAGGTTGTAAGCCGTGAATATAAGCACCTTCACCATGGATTACTTCACCCAAAACACCTTGCTGAACCATGCTGAGTGTAGTAAGTTCAAAGAAGTCGTACACACAGTTTTCAAGCTGCATACAATGTTTGCGGGTTTGTTCGGACGTATTGATTAGTTCCCAGATTTCGTCCATAGTCAGGGCTGCAGGGACTTCAATAGCTACATGTTTACCGTCTTTCATGGCTTTCACACCCATCTTAGCATGAGTTTTCCAGTCGGTTGCTATGTAAATAAGGTCTACATTAGGAAGCTCGGTTACTTTTTCCCAGGCATTTTCATCACCGTAAAATTCCTGAGCTGCCGGACGATTGTACTTAGCCAGGAGTTCATTTGCTTTTTTTACACGGTCTTCGCGAATATCACACAGAGCAACAACCTCTACACCGTCTATACGAGCCATCCGGCCTACTGCACCGGGACCACGCATACCAAGTCCGATAAAGGCTACCCTTACGGTAGGGATCGGGTCGGCTTTCAGTAAAAGAACGTCTTGTTGCCCGGCGGGGCGAGCGGGAGTTGGGGTTGCAATCATTTTCCCCGTTTGCTGTACCGGTGCTGTTGTACATGCGCAGATAGCCACAACAGCGAGTAGCGATAACAGAATCTTTTTCATAGGATTTAATTTATTAATAATTGGAATAAAAATCAGGTGATAAAATTACTTCCATTTCTTCAAAAAACAATGGCTTTTTTATTTATTTTAATGTTTTAGATCGTAAGTTCCTGAATATCCCCAAAGGTATCTCCCGTGCGGGAGATACCTTTGATGTCTATACAGACATAACCGGGAGATTCAGTATGCAATACACCTACAGGACATATTGCAAAAGTGTCGGAATCAAGAGTTACATTGAAAATCTGGTCGAGATGCCTCACTTCAATATGGGAATGACCTTTAGCCAGCAAAGATAGATTAGGTTCGTTTTTTTCATCTAAATAAAAGTAAGAAGAAATAATGGATGCCGGGTCTGCCCAATTCTCTAATCCCTTTTGAGTAACACGGGCACCATCGCGGTGCGCGGTTATATAGGCGGTTTGCGCCTGGATTAATATACCTAGTGAAAACAAAAACATTAAGAGAGTATACGTTCTTTTCATTTTTTATTAGAGCATTAGAAAAGGTTTTTTTAAGCTTTGTACTATAAAGACACCTTAAGGGCTCAAATGTCCTCATGAAAAACGTTAAACAATTATAAAAGGGTGCATTTTCTTCGGGGGTCCATCATGCATATCATCCCGTAGGGATAATTTAAAACAGCCCCAGATAAGCGAAGCGGCATCTGGGGTTATGGATTCCCATGTTCCGGCATCCCGTAGGGATAGCTTAATTCTTTGTATATTATTTTAAGTTATCCCTACGGGATGCATAATGGATATACGGCTACTACCCCAGATGCCGCTTCGCTTATCTGGGGCTGTTTTAAATTATCCCTATGGGATGTTTCATTATCTCATAAATCCATGTATATTTGTGACTAAATATTATATTATAGCATCAAATTTGATTAACCATGTCACAATCCTTGTCCAAACTTTATATACATCTTATTTTCCACATTAAGAAATCTGCAAACACCCCTATTTTGAAAGAACACAGACAGGAATTATACGCATATATTGGTACCGTTATTAAAGATATGGATTCACAACCAATTTTAATAAATGGAACTGACGACCATATACATATATTTTGTATATTATCCAAAAACATTGCTTTATCACTATTTGCAAAAGACATTAAAAGACATAGCAGTCGTTGGATTAAAACCCGAAACAACCATTACAAGAACTTCACCTGGCAAGGTGGCTATGCCGGATTTTCCGTAAGCCTTTCTTTCTTCAATAAAACTGTTGATTATATCAAAAATCAGGAAGAGCATCATAAAAAGGTTACTTTCAGGGATGAATATCTACTTTTTCTGAAAGAACACAATATCGAATTTGATGAAAACCATCTTTGGAACAATTAACATGAAAGAATTCATCTACATCTTCCTCGGCGGGGGATTAGGTAGCGTTTTCCGCTACGCCCTCCACCTGCTGATTAACGGCAGAGGTATCGTCAGCGGTTTTCCGTGGAGCACCTTTACCGTCAATATCCTCGGTAGTTTCCTGATTGGATTATTCTATGCCCTTTCTACCCGCCTTAATATCACCCACGAAACCCGGCTATTCCTTACCGTGGGCCTTTGTGGTGGCTTTACCACCTTTTCCACATTCTCCAATGAATGCCTGCATTTATTACGTACAGGACTATATGGTACCTTTGCGTCCTACATTATATTAAGTATTATAATAGGTATACTAGCTGTTCTTGCAGGGGCATGGCTAGCTAAATAAACAATAAACCATGGCAAAAACCAGAATCATAAAGAAAGCAGTAGAAATAAACCCTGTTGCACCATTCCTTACAGAAGAACTAACTCCCAACGACGACCCCGCCGCCATACTATCGGCAGAAGAAATCATCGCCTACACCCACTTCACCCGGGCAGTGGTTACCGAAATAAACCGCCCCTACCTCACCTTCCGCAACTGCATATTCTCGGGCGGCTTCTTTATTGACTGCAAATTCAAATCGGCACAGATAAGCGATGTGCGGTTCGAGAACTGCGACCTGTCCAACGTTTCATTCTCAGGAAGCGCCATTCACCGCACCGAGTTCATCTCGTGCAAGCTGGTTGGAACCAATTTCGGCGAAACAACCCTCGGCAATGTGCTGATGAGTGATTGCAACGGACATTACATCAACCTATCCATGGCAAAAATGGAGCAGGTGAAGTTCCAGGGCTGCGATTTTAAAGGCGGAAGCCTGCACAGTAACCGGTTTAACGGAGTAGCATTCGAGCATTGCACACTCGTTGAAAGCGACTTTTCGCATACCTCTTTGAAAGGTATAAACCTGAGCAACTCGCGCATCGAAGGCATACAAATTAACATCCCCGATTTAAAAGGTGCCCGGATAAGTACGTTGCAAGCCATGGATTTAGTATCTTTGCTGGGTATTATTATTGAAGAGTGATATAAACTCTATTTTAAACATATTGACCATGAAGAATTATTATTTATTACTTAACATGATTTTAGTTATATCCCTTGCGGGATGCAACAACACCCCTACCAACGTACCCGTATCCATGCGTTGGGAAATGGGCGCGAACAACATTGAACGCGGGGTGTACGAAAACACCTTCTATATTACCAACAACGGTAATACGGCGCTGGACAACCAGTGGATCATCTATTTCTGTCAACTGCCTTCGGCACCTATTGCCCAACCCGGGGCGCCGTTTGCCATTGACGAAATAAGCTCTACCTATTACAGGCTGTATCCCACCGGCGACTACACCCCCATACCGGCTGGAGAAACAGTTGCATACACTTTCCGTTGCCGCGGAAACATTATCAAAGAAACCAATGCACCCGAAGGCACATATGCCGTAAGGTTGGATAAAGATGGAAAAGAAGTAGGTGCCCCACACACCATCGAACTTGAAATCACCCCCTTCACCCACGAATACCAGTGGTCCAGGAAAGGAACATCAGAAATACCCTACCCCTACGGAGACATCGTGTACGACCAGAACAACTTCTTTGCCAATACCAACAAAGGTGACGAAGATTTTGCCATCATCCCCTCGCCAAAGGTGCTTAACCAACGCAAGGGCGAACACCGGATTACAAAAAGCATCCGCATTGTCAATGCACCCGAGTTCAATAACGAAGCCGGATTACTGAAACAAAAACTCGAAACCATGTTCGGTGCAACCGTTGCCGGCAATGGCGAAACCACCATCGAACTCAAAGCACTGGCAAACCCGAAAATAAAAAACAACCCCGAGTACTACGAACTGCAAACTGCCGATAAGCATGTAACCATCAGCGGTGTTACCCCGCATGCCGTATTTAACGGTACGCAGACATTACTGGCCATCATCGGCAATTACAACGAACTACCCTGTACAACCGCCAATCTCACCATCGAAGATTACCCCGATTTCTTCCACCGCGGACAAATGATCGACGTTGCCCGTAACTTCGGCACCAAAGACGAAATAAAGAAGCTGATCGACGTATTCGCCCAATACAAACTCAACGTGCTGCACTTCCACATCACCGATGATGAGGGATGGCGCGTTGAAATACCCGGACTTCCGGAACTGACCGAAGTAGGCGCCCGCCGCGGACATACCCTGGACGAGGCTGACCGCTTATATCCCGCCTACGGTGGCGGTTGGGACTTCACCAAAATGGGAACCGGATTTTATACCCGCGACGAATTCATCGAAATCCTGCGTTATGCCAAAGAAAGACACGTAAACGTACTGCCCGAAATAGATATGCCCGGGCGTTCGTCAATCGTTGCCATGAATGCCCGTTACAATAAATATAAGGACACCGATATGGCCAAAGCCAAAGAATATCTGCTGGCCGACTTCGACGACACCTCTGTATATAAAGGTGCACAATGGTACACCGATAACGTTATCAATGCAGCCATGCCATCGGCCTGCACATTTGTCGAAAAGATAATAAACGAAGTAGAAGCCATGTTCAAGGAAGCCGGTATGGAACTCAAAGTGCTGCACATGGGTGGCGACGAGATACCGCACGGCTGTTGGGAAGGCTCGCCCATCGCCCTCGAATTTATGAAAGAAAAAGGCATGAAAGAAGTGCGCGACCTCAAAGATTACTTCTTTGCACAGGTATTGGAAGTATTAGATGCCAAAAACATTCAACTCGCAGGCTGGCAGGAAGTTATGCTGATGCCCGACGAAAGAACCGTTAATCCGCTCTTTGCAAACAGGAACGTACTATCATATTGCTGGAACACCATCCCCGAACAGGGAAGCGACCAGATACCCAACCAACTGGCCAACGCCGGATACCCTGTAATCCTGTGCAACGTAACCAACTTCTACCTCGACATGGCCGCCAATAAACACCAGCACGAACCGGGACTTTACTGGGGTGGCTTTGTGAACGAATACAAACCTTTCGATGTATTACCTTATGATATATACAAATCGGTACGCTACAACATGAAAGGCGAGAAAGTGAACCTGGCCGAAGCAGCCAAAAACAAAACCCCGCTTACCCGCGAAGGCCGCAGCCAGATAATCGGCGTACAAGGACAATTGTGGGCCGAAACCATCCGCAGTGCCGAACAGCGCGAATATCACCTCTTCCCCAAAATACTGGGTATGCTGGAACGCGGCTGGAACGCCGAGCCCGATTGGGGATTTGCCACGGGCGACGAAGAAAAATACAATAAAGCCGTCAGGGAATTCAACGATAAACTCAATTATTACGAATATCCCCGCCTGAGCCGTTTTGGTGTGAATTTCCGCATCCCACAGCCGGGAATTAAGATTATCGACGGACAATTGTATGCCAACAGCACACTGCCGCAAGGCGTAATTATCCGGTATACTACGGATGGTAGCGAGCCGAATGCTAACTCGCCGCAATGGACTGCGCCGGTAGCCTGCGATGCAAGCCAGGTAAAAGCCAAAGCCTTTTTCCTCGATAAGGAAAGCGTAGCAACATTACTTAGAAAATAAGAAGGGAAATCGTATAGCCTTATACGATAAATTGTATATGCATATACAGTAAATCGTATAGCCTTATACGGTAAATCGTATATGCATATACGGTAAATCATATATGCATATAAGGTAAATCGTATATGCATATAAGGAAAATCGTATATGCATATAAGGTAGTATCGTATATGCATATAAGGTAGTATCATATATGCATATACGATTTTCTTTATTCTTATTAACATTTAACCCCATAAACCGACCACTTATTTCATCCCAAATTATTACCTTTGCACCAAATTTCTGAAAATACTTAATTACTTAATTTAGTAAGCAATGATAATAGAGAAAATTATTGGAAGAGAAGTCCTCGACTCAAGAGGCAATCCTACTGTAGAAGTAGATGTAGTTTTGGAATCAGGCGTTATGGGACGTGCTTCTGTACCATCAGGTGCATCGACCGGTGAAAACGAAGCGCTGGAACTTCGCGACGGCGACAAAGGCCGCTACCTGGGTAAAGGTGTATTGAAAGCTGTTGAAAACATCAACAATACTATCGCTCCGCACATCATCGGTATGTCGGCTCTGGATCAGAGAGGTATCGACTACGCTATGATCGAACTGGACGGAACTCCTACAAAATCCAAACTTGGTGCTAACGCTATCCTTGGCGTTTCATTGGCTGTTGCAAAAGCTGCTGCCGAATACCTCGATATGCCTCTTTACCGTTACATCGGTGGAACTAACACATACGTATTGCCGGTTCCGATGATGAACATCATCAACGGTGGTTCTCACAGTGATGCTCCTATTGCATTCCAGGAATTCATGATCCGTCCCGTAGGCGCTTGCTGCTTCCGCGAAGCATTGCGTATGGGTGCCGAAGTATTCCATGCTTTGAAAAAAGTATTGCACGACCGCGGTCTGAGCACTGCTGTTGGCGACGAAGGTGGTTTCGCTCCTACACTCGAAGGTACCGAAGATGCTTTGAACTCTATCCTTGCTGCTATCAAAGCTGCCGGATACGAAGCTGGCAAAGACATCACTATCGGCCTCGACTGTGCTTCTTCTGAATTCTACAAAGACGGCGTATACGATTATACTAAATTCGAAGGCGACAAAGGCAAGAAACGTACTGCTGCCGAACAGGTTGACTACCTGGAAGAACTTATCAACAACTTCCCCATCGACTCTATCGAAGACGGTATGAGCGAAAACGACTGGGAAGGCTGGAAAGCTCTTACCGACCGTATCGGTGGCCGTTGCCAGTTGGTAGGCGATGACTTGTTCGTAACCAACGTGAAGTTCCTTTCTAAGGGTATCGAAATGGGTTGCGGTAACTCAATCCTGATCAAAGTTAACCAGATTGGTTCACTGACTGAAACTTTGGAAGCTATCGAAATGGCTCACCGTCATGGTTATACTTCGGTTACTTCGCACCGTTCGGGCGAAACTGAAGATGCAACTATCGCCGACATCGCCGTAGCTACTAACAGCGGTCAGATTAAGACCGGTTCTTTGAGCCGTTCAGACCGTATGGCTAAGTACAACCAGCTTCTTCGTATCGAAGAACAGCTTGGTACACGTGCCGTTTATGGTTACAAAAGAGTAAAATAAGAAAAAGCCTCCTTCGGGAGGCTTTTTTTGTTCTCAAAACTCTATTTCAACTTCCCCGGCATCACCACCTCCTCAATCATCCAGGCAAATAAGTTTGCGAGCAGGCGTTGCTTATCATTATCCACTATGCCGTCAGCATTCCAGCCGTTTGTTCTTGGTTGCCACATATTCGTATCGCCACAATAAACGATGCGGCGGTCTTTGTCCACACAAAGCAAAAGCCTTTCGTCTCCCTGCCATTTTAATAAAGGTATCAGTTCGCCGGGATATTTATCCGCGTTCATACCCGCCCAAACTGCATCGAGTATCTGTATCCCCAGATTGCCGGAAGTCTGGTCCTGAATGGCCCCGAATGGCCCGGTAGTGGTGAAGTAGCTATTCGAAGCGAAGAACCCGGATAGATACGCAGTTCCCAGTCCACCCGTATCGTTCCACACGTCAGCCACCTCGGCGGCATTGGGGAACAGTGCGCTCCACAGGTTTGAGATGCGGGTGTCGGTATCCCGGCCAAATATCAGCACCCGGTGTTCGGATGCCCTCAGCCATTTGGCAATGGCATTGCACTGCAACGCCGAAAGGGTTGCACTGGTGGCATAAGATATATTTACGATATCGTACTTCTCGAGGTAAGCCTCCATCGCCACCTCATCGGTAGTGCTGGCCGTGATGTAATCAAACAGAATGTTTCCTACCGGCACCGTGCCGCCCGGGCCGAAATTCTCTGCCTTTCCTAACAAATTCCGCACAGCGGCGGCATCACCGGCATTCGTACGTCCGGGAAAAGTACTGCCAAAGCCACCAATACCTAAACCGAAGCTAAGGATGTTGACGTACTTGTCTTTGTAGGCAGCACTGCTGGCCTGGTCGATGCGTATCTTTATTTTCCACGGACTGGCCACGATATTGAAGTAAGCCGACTGGGTATCATCGCCCGTATTATCGCTGGTTGATGTAGCCTGAATGGTTGTACCTTCGGCACCGGTTAGTATCTCGACGTCGAACAGTGGGCCGCTGATGGCCTGCGCTTCGGTGGCGCCGGGGAGGGGAACGCCGTCCTCGTCGCACCACTGCAAGGTAAAAGCGTCTAGGTTTGTTGTCACATCTATCGCGTCCGAGTCTGTGCGGAAGGGCAGTTTGATGCTTCTTTCGGACACGCCGAAGTACTTCTCGCCCCCGAAAATCATATCGACCTGGTTCTCTTCCCAGTTGGTGACGACGGCTGTGATCTTTGTCGACGTGCCGTTGGCGGCCTCTTCGGGCGTCGATTCGCCGGGGCCGGTCACATTGGTCACCTTAAACCTGTAGCGGTAATTGCGGAGTATTTGCCCGTTGTTCTGCGTATCGGGTATTTCGATGCGGTAATAGGTCGGTGCCGAACTGCCGTCATAGTATCCTCCAGCCACCAGGCAGGTGGTTTTGGTAAAATTCTCGCCTTCGGCCGCTGCTGTTGCCTCGGGCAGGTAGATGGTTACTGTGCCGGCGCCCTCTGCGGCCGCCACCTGGGCGGTGTGCAGGGATTTGGTGGTGTTGCGGGGTATGTAGGGACGGGCGACGTGGGGCGTGGCGTCGTCGTTCCAGTTGGCAGGTATGAGTTGCATCCTGTCGCTCGAGCGGAAGGCTTCGAGGGATGCCAGGCGGAAGTTGGCCACGGCATCGTCCAGCGTCACATCCATCGCAGCCACGGCGCGCAGCAGTTTTACCGGGCCTATGGAGGTGGTGCCTTTCTGCAAGCCCGACGGCAGGGCAACTGTGCCGAACATGGGTATCTCGGTGTCGAAGTCGGCCGCGGTGCATTGGCGCACCAGCGCGCTCCTTATATCGCTCTCGATACCGCCCGCCGGGGGCAGGTTTTCGAGGAATTCGCCGGCATTGGCCACAATGTAAAGGCGCACGGGCAAGGGGGTGACGATGAGTTCGGCCGTAAACACCGTGGGGCTGCCCGGCCCGGTGATGGTTCCCCGGGCATGATACTTGTAGATATCGTCTTCGAACACCAGTACGCTGACGTCGTTTATTACATCTTCCACGCCCGCCGTGCTGCGTGTTTGCCGGGTGCCGGCGTTGCCGGGGGTGGATATGGAAAGTTGTACGGTTACCTGGTCGCCGCCGGCATCTTCGCCGGGGCTGGGGTAGCCGATGGTGCTGTCGGTGCAGGCCGTGAGTATGGCAACGATCCCCGCCAGTCGGCAAAGTATGCACAAGCTGTATTTCTTACTAAATGCTATCATTTTCACATCGTTTTTGTTCGTTTCATGCCTTCGTACTAGTACGAAGCTATCGTGCAACTTACTCCAACCCCAGTTTGCCGGGCACGACGATTTCTTCGATGGCCCAGGCGTAGATGTTGGCAAACAGGCGGGCGAGGCCCGATTCTGCCTGTCCGCTTGTATTCATACCGGCTGCGTAGTACTGGTACATACGCGGGTGGCCGACGTAGACTATGCGGTTTTCGATGTCGATGCCCAAAACGCAGCCCATCTCTGCGCTGGTCGATTCGAGAAGGGGAACCACGCGGTCATGAAGGGTGCTGCCGGGGGCTATCGAGCGCCAGTAGGTGTTGGATGAGTTGAAATTGGCTATCGTTGCTCCACCGAACGGTCCCGATTGCAGGAAGTAATCGTTGGCGGCAGATGGTGCGGCGCTTTTGAACGTGCGTGCCGATGTAAGCCCCCCGCCCGTCCACGAACTCGTGGCGCCGAGCCTGGCGAGGAGTTCGGTGTTATTGCCGTCGCGGTCGTGCGATACGAACAGCACCCGGTTGGGGCTGGCCTGTAGCCAGTCGGTGATGACTTGTGCCTGACTGGCCGAGGGGTTGCTTGCGGTCATCACATGGAGAATGTCGTACATCCTCAGCGTGCGTTGCAGGTCGGCATCCGGGGTATTGGTTGGCACTTCGTCCATGCCGATGTACCTGAGTGGCACGGTGCCGCCGGGGCCGAAGTTGTCGTAATTGAGCAGCAGCGGTTTCACTGCCGAGGATCCTCCGGCCACGCCGCCGGGATACGAGCCGCCCAGGCTGCCGAAATCGGTTCCGATGCTTAGTATGTTGACTATGATGTTGCTGTAATCGCCTCCGCTCAGTTGGGCTACGTTGATGGTGAGGTTCCACAACCCGGCGGTAATGCGCAGGTAGCCTTTCACCTGGTTGGCGGTGTTGTTCTGGTTCAGGGCCGATATACGGATGGACGAGAGGTACTCGCCTTCGGCGCCGGTGGTGGTTCCGGTTATCCGGGCTTCGAAGTTGGCGTCGTTCACCGGCGCACCGGTCGAGGTTGCCGAGAGTGCCTGGCCTTTCTCGTCGACCCAGCCGATGGTGTATGTATCGAAGCTGGTGCGGATGTTGATGTATCCGGCGGATTCGGCGCGGAATGCGAGTGATAGCTTGCGGGATGAGAATCCGAAGAAGTTCACCCCGTCGGTAATTTCGTTGGTCTGTTCGTCGTCCCACTTTTCGAGTAGGGTGGTTATGTTTTCCGATGCGTTCCGGGCTGCCTCGACAGCGGTCGTCCAGTTGCTTCGCTCTACGCCTTGTATGCTGAATGCGTAGCGGTGGTTGCGCAGTACCTGCCCTATGAGGTCGCCCGAACGGAAGTCGATGCGGTAGTAATTGGTTTGGCCGCTTGCGCCGTCGGCAGTAAAACGTCCGCCGATGACCAGGCATAGGGCTTCGTCTTTGTACCGTTCTACGGGTACGGCTTGGGCCTCGGGTATATATAGCTGCGAGCTGATTGTACCGTCGGTGGCTGTTACGGGGTTCATGGTGATGGCATCCTGGTCGGTGTAGGGCACGGTGGGCTGGGTTACCAGGGGTGCGGCGTAATCGACTGTGCCGCCGGGTACGAGTGCCATCTGGTACGGCACCCTGAATATCTGAGCGGATTGGAGTTCGAAGTTGTCGACTGCTTCGTCCATCTGTACATCTACCCGGGCCACGGCGCGTAGCATATTTACGCCGGTTATTTGGTTTATATTGTCGTAGTTCAATCCATCGGGCAATACATATTCGCCGTACATGGGCAGGTGGTCGGGCTGCATGGCGTCGGGGGTGTTCCGGGTAAGCAGTTCGTTTATTCCGGCTTCTGTCTGAGAGGAAGAAAAAATAACATCCCACTCGTGAGAAAACGGTAAAAATTCGGCGGCATTGGCAAAGAAGCATAGCTTTACTTTTCCCTGGTGGGTTTTCAACTGTACCTCGAAGGTGGTCGAGGTTGAATTGGATGCTATGTCTGAGCCTGCGACAGTATAGGCATAGCTGTCGTCGTGATAAACGACTACTACCACTTCGGATATATTGGTTTCTTCGGCTATCTGGCTGCGGGTGGCGTTTCGCGCAGCCGGTGAAGCGGTATGAATGGTGATGCGCACCGGGAACTCGCCTTGTGCGTTTACGGGCGGCACAGGGCGGGCGTCGGCCAGGGTATGGTCGGTACAGGATGTCGTTGCCATTGTGCACAGAACAAGCACGAGCAGCAACAGCTTAGGGGCGGTTATATTTCGGATCGGGAATTTCATCTTTATCATTTCAACATCGTTTAGTTTACCACGTCATCCAGTTGTATACCTCGTTCCACGGTGTCAGTTCTATTTGTACGCTGGCTTCGGCTCCGCGCAGGTCTATCAATACATTGGTTGTTTGTCCGGCCAGCGGGGCGATGTACACTCCCTGGTCGTCCTCGTTTACGCTGGCAATGAGCGAGGGGGCACGGGTTCCGGCTGCCTGGCGGTACAGGTTTACGGTGATGTTATTATCGCCTTCGAGGCAGTGGATGATATTAAACGCTTCGGCCGTGGCGTATTCGCGCCGCTGGTTGAAGGCGCCCGTCTGCCTGATTTGATTTTCACCGGCTACGGGTTCGCCTTTAAAATTGTAACCCACATATCCTCCGTGGACGGTAAAATAGTAATCGGCCTCATTCGTGCCGTCGGGCAGCCCCAATACGGTGAGGTGCATCCGGGCATTCTTACGCGATATTGGCAGTTCTTCGCGGATGATGGTAACTGCCCGGCTGCCGGCTTGCCCGAGGTTGACTTGCTTTACGCCGAAGAATAAATCGTCGGGGCAGAGGTGGTATCCGTCGGGGCCGTCTTTTACCGTTATCGACCCGTCGGTAAGCGTGCAGTTGCCATCGAGTAAAGGAACAATCTGCCCATCTTTGAGATTCCCCCATGCCGAAACCCACAGCCCCCTGACATCGGTATGTTTAATGGCTATGGGGTCGCCGGCAACGAGTCTCTCCTTCGGTACGGTAATGTGGTCTACAAAGCTTTCTGCGGGGTCGAAGATGAACAGGTCGACATCACCGACGTCTTCTGTGTCGGTGATGTCGAGGCCGCTCAGTAGGTCGACTACGGTTACATATAGCAATGCTTCTTGGTCGCACTCGTCGAGGTTTTCGCGGATGCAGCTTTGCAGGGCTAGCAGCAGTACGGTCAGCGGCGCTGCAAGCAGCAGCCGCCGGAGGTACAGGGGGGGCGAGGTTTTCATCGTTGGAGATGGTTAGGGGGTTACCACTCTAATTCATGAGTAAGGGTGAGAGCCCATGGTGCAGCAGTCACGGATATTTCCAAATCGGCTGGGTCGAGCGGAGTTTCAGGATGTGTAGTACCCGGATTCCTGAACACGACATTAATGGTATGCACAGTATTGCGCTGTATTAAATTACCATTACCACTGGTTAAGTCGTTAATGCGGAATGGAAAGTAAACAGTTGCACCATCGTATGTACCCTCAAATGTAATCAACGTTTCTTCATTCGTTAATTGGTTAGGAAATACATAAAATGCAATATTAGGAGTACGATCTCCAACCAGGCTTGGAGTGGTTTCGGTTACGGTTAAAGCATTTGTCAGGTAAGCTTTCTGTACTTTTGTTGATAGTGTATCGTCAGCTATCCCTCCATAAAATTCCTGACCTGAAGTTGTTCCTATTGCTCCTGTTACAGCAGTAGGCTCCAACGTAGCATTGGGCAGAGCTTTCATAATATGAACGTCGGAAATAGCCAATGTTTCGGTATATGTAGTTTCTTTGTTAATACTAATATCACCCACTACTATTTTTGCTACTGCACGTTCCACGGGTACGGTTACAGAACCACCTGTTAAAGGTAATGCGTAATCCACCTTTGCACCCATAATCAGACCGTTGGTGGCAATATCAGCGTTTTGCTGTTCAAGAGTAATTTGGGTGGATAGGGCTGTATAATTAACAACATCCACTGAGTCAGGATAAGTATTTAAATTTGCAAATACAACTATTGCTTTAGGTCCTATTTTCAGTCCCGATATAGTCTTGTTGTATGGGTCACTTCCTGTTACAGATGCTTCTACTACTCGTCTTTCGAGCTTATCCTCGTTATTATATATATATATTGCATAGTTCTTAATGGCATTTTCTTCAGCTACACTTGCTTCAGCCGCCGCTCTGCCTGTTGTATTATTTCCAACAAGTTGTACACTGAGGGATGCTTCTTCTGTTTTATCATCCACTTTCTTTCCATCTCTTACCTCGTCGTTATCGCTGCACGAAGTCATCATGCCCCCTGCCAGCAGGGCGCTCAGCAAAAAATACTTTACTTTCATCTTTTTTTATTTTAGTTAATATCTAATCAGTTAGAACACCGAACATTTATTGTTCGGTTTCTTCTAGTATAACTCAATTAAAAGGTCTTTGTTTGTAAAGAATTTCTTATTATTCTATAATAAAAATGAAGATTGTTTGAAATGTATTTAAATTTATGTACGAAGAATAATGCATAGTAAAATTTGTTATTGGGCAATGTTAAAATAGAACTGATTATTGAAGTCTCATTTTAATATCCACACCGACCAATATATAATAAAGGTTCTGAAAATGATGTACAGAGTCGAAATGAACTCCGATTTTATTGTTATTCCCATCAGAAAGATAATAAAAATCACCTTCACCTATTATTGTAAATATAGGGTAATGAGAACGATGGGTTTCAAAAGTTATCTGGTTATTCTCTCCTTTTGTTCCGCCGCTTTTAAGTAAAATATCTTCGGTAAGCTTCAGTGAGCTTACATTGCGGTATTTGTAAACGCCTTCGTTAAGTTCGATAGAGTCTTCACGGATTTCGATAATCTCGGAATACGATAATGCCGGTACATGAAATCCTATCGGTAAATGCCTTACGCATTTTACCAGATTACCTATCCTTAATTCTCTGGGTCGTATCATAACGGGGTTGTATTTATTTATTCTTCATATAAACGTTATCGGATAATTATTTGTTTTCCATCTTTATATACTTTCTGTTTAGGAATGAACTTATTTTTAAAACTACGCGTTACATATCAGTGATATAAATATATATACGCACTATTAAACCAAAAGATTATGATTAAAGACAAAGAAATTCCAATCGAAAAGCCTGAAAAAGAGCCCAGAGAAACCCCTGAAAAGTATCCGAAAGAAATTCCGGATATACCCGAGGAACGACCGGATATGACGCCGGATATTAATAACCGCAATCAAACGGAAATTAACCGGAATAATACCCAGAACAGTGGTCGGCACGAGCCGATGGGGCCGGGATCAAGTAGTAACATGAATTTCTATTGATTGGAAACCCATGCATAGTTGTAATGTTTTTAGAACGAGGGGCCTGCAAAACTGATTGTAATGACAGCTGCCAGGCCCCTCGGCTATATTGGGTATGACGATTAGTTAACAGGTACAATCACAATCGTTATCCATTCTACGGTTTTTTATATTACGGTCATTGATAATACGGTCATCAGAAGTTACAACATCTTCCGAATCGTCGAGCATACTGTCTATACTGCTCAGACGTTTATCGGCGTGTCTTTCCAATTCGTCGATTGATTCGTTATAATCGGCTTCAATGTTATTTTCGATGATTTTGCGGGTATTCTTGGCTATGTTTATTTTCTCGCGTGAGTTGGGCTCGTCAGAATCTTTAATCTCTTGTTTGATATCTTTGAAGTTTTCTTTCACTTCATCTTTAAGCTCCTTCATTTCTTCTTTCAAAGCCTTTTTGTCATCTTTAAGCTGGCTTTTGATTTCGTCCTTACGGTCTTTAGCCGAGTCTTCCATCTCTTTCTGTACATCATCCAGATTGGTATATATCTGAACACGGGGGTCTCTTTTTGAATCCATAACATTTATTTTTTGATAGTTAAACAATATACTGTTGGTTTAGGCAATATAATTCACAATTGAGCGATTTACGAATATCTTGAATCGTACCTGGTAAATCGTCTATATCGTAAATCTAATTAACAATCCGGTTTTCTTTTTGTTTACCGGCAAATACTATAAAGCGTTTAGATTGATCGTAAGTAATGTAATTCCATACCCAGTTAATGAGTACAACTACTTTATTCCTTACTCCCAGTATAGATCGAAGGTGTACCAGCATCCACACAGCCCAGGCAGGGAAACCATGAAGTTTTATGCGGGGAAGGTCGGCAACAGCTTTGTTGCGGCCAATCGTGGCAAGTGTTCCCTGGTTGTTATAATGAAATGGTTGCAAACTTTTACCCTGCTCCATGTTTTGCAAATTCCGGGCTACCAGTTTTCCCTGTTGCATGGCTACCGGGGCAACCTGCGGATGGCCGTTAGGGTATTTCTCTTCTGTTTGCAGACTGATATCGCCGATAGCAAAAAAATTCCGGTAACCATTCACCTGGTTGTATTCATTAACCATGATTCGTCCGCCACGCCCCAGAAGTTCAGCGGGCAGATTGCCGATGGTATTGGCTACTATGCCACTCACCCATATCAGAGTGCGGGCCACGATAGTATTGCCGTTTTTCAGAATAACCTGTCCGTCGCGATAATCGGTTACCAAACTGTTGAGTATAACCTTTACACCCATTTTTTTCAAGTATTCATACGCATGCCGTGAGGAACTCTCGGACATATTGGACAAAAGTTTATCGGTGCCCTCAATAAGGTATATATTAATATTCTTACCGTTCAGGTCGGGATAATCCTTTGGTATTACATACCGTTTCATTTCGGAAAGGGCTCCGGCTATTTCAACTCCTGTTGCTCCGCCGCCTACGATGGCTACATTAAGCAGTGCCTGTTTTGCTTCCGGATTATTACACTCCAAAGTGTTCTCTAAATCCAGTAGTAACTTATTACGCAGATCCAGAGCTTCTTCGACACTCTTCATCGGAATAGATTTGGCTTTGATTACCTCGTTTCCATAGAAGTTTGTGGTTGCACCCGCAGCCAGGATCAAGTAATCATAACTCAGGCTGCCAATGGATGTTTCAATGCGGTTTTCTTCGGGGTAAACATTCCATAACTCGGCCAGGCGGAAATGAAAATCTTTCCGGTTATCAAAGAGTTTACGAAATGGGAAAGCAATAGAATCGAATGCCAGTCCGGCCGAAGCTACCTGGTAAATAAGCGGGTGGAATTGATGGTAGTTGTTCTTATCAATCAATACCACCTGGAAGTTTTTCTTCCGGAGCTTCTTTACCAGTGTAATTCCGCCAAACCCTCCGCCTATTACTACAACTCTTTTCTTCTTTATACGGGGGATTCCTATTTCCATATCAGGCGGTATATTCGGGATGACGCTGGAGCCAGCGTACTGCATACGAACAAGTTGCATTGCATTTATAGCCATTTTCTAATGCATATTTGTAAGCAGCAGCAACTAATGCAGACGCTATTCCGCGGCCTTCGATAGGACGAGGCACAATAGTGTGAAGTATATCGAGGTTCTGGCCGTATATGTCGTACTCTACGAAAGCAGTGGTTCCGTCGACTTCGGTTACGAACCTGCGACGTTCGGGCAAGTGTTCAATTTGGTAATCCATAATCAATTGGTTTTTATTTGGTAAATATATGTTTTGATGTAATAACAAAGCTAATACATTTTTCGTCTACTAAAAACCATTAATTAACATTTTAATGCAAACCATTACATCTTATTTATTGTTTAAGAGAAAATAAAAACCGTTAAAAATGAAAAGAAACTTACTTTCTTTGGGCTTCCTGCTTGCCTTTTCGTCTGTTGTTTTCTGCCAGAGCCGGGATGACATATTTTATAACCCGGGATTTGCCCTAAAAACCAACCTCCTTTACTGGGCTACCACAACACCTAACCTGGGTATGGAAATAGGGTTGTCCAAGCGTACTACATTAGATATATCAGGCGGATACAATCCGTGGACATTCTCTGATAACAAAAAGATTAAACACTGGTTGGTTCAGCCCGAACTAAGATATTGGTTTTGTGAAAGATTTAATGGGCATTTCATGGGCTTACACGGTCATGCCGGACAATTTAACATCTGCGGAATTGATGCTTTCGGATTGGATAAATACCGGTACGAGGGAGATTTCTATGGCGCCGGCCTGTCTTACGGTTATCAGTGGATACTAGGTAAGCACTGGAGTATTGAAGCTACTGTTGGCGTGGGGTGGGCATACATTGACTATGAGAAGTACAATTGCGATAAATGTAGTCCGTTGTTAAAATCAGACCACAAAAACTATTTCGGACCTACTAAATTGGGAATTAACCTGATATACATTATCAAATAAAACCGCCACAGAAATGAAACTTAAATCCGTTAAATTATATATTACAACCGTTTTCGTGATGGTTGCTGCAATAGCAAATGCGCAGCAAATATTTAATAATCAGATAGATATACCCACTGAAATTTACCAGAAAGGTGACTCAGTTGTTATGATGTTCGACATTGATATTACAAGACTAAATATAGGCAGTGAACGTTCGTTGATACTAACGCCTGTATTGGCCGATTCGCAGCAGGAATTGTTATACCCTCCCATTCTCATTAACGGAAAGAACCGTCATAAAGCCTATACCCGTGGTAAGGCACTTTCGGAGAATGTAGGATTCGTTTCAAAATATCCTATATTGGTAACGGGAAGTCACCGGCAAAGCAAGTTCCATTATCACGAAACTGTTCCATACCAGCCGTGGATGGATAATGCTACCTTATATATAATAGAAGATTTATGCGGGTGTGCCGGATACCAGCAAAGCCTTAACCGCGAAACGCTGGTTACAGCCATTACTTTAGAACCTAAACCGGCACCGGTTGTAATTGAGGTAATACCTGTTGTACAAGTCGTTGAAGAAAGTAAAGAGTTTACCCTTCGTCTCGAATTTCCGGTAAGCCAGTCGGTTATCCTCAGTGATTTCAAAGATAACCGCAGAAAACTGGATGAATTAGAAAACGGATTAAAAGAAATAACCGATAACTCTAACATACAAATTAAGCGGATGGATATTCACGGATATGCATCGCCCGAAGGTGGTACAGCATTCAACCTGAAATTGTCCGAATCGCGCGCCAATGCACTTAAAGAGTATCTGATTAAACGATACGATTACAGCAGTGGCATATATAACGTTAACTTCAGCGGTGAAGATTGGAATAAACTGATTGAATTGGTGGATGAATCGAATATGCCAGATAAAGACCAGATTTTATCAATCATCAGCAATGGCACACCCGAAGAACGGAAAGCCAACATTAAGAAATTCCAGGATGGAGTACCTTACCGCCAGATGTTGAAGGATTTATATCCTCAGATAAGAAGAGTTACGCTCACGGTTTATTATACGAAAGAGGTGATAGTAGATTAAAACCAAAAAACAAATATCCGTTTTTAATCGTTATCCTATAAGTAAATTTCTTACTTTTGTATTACACAAAATCAAGGATATCGATTATGAAAAGAAATATTATCACCATAGCCTCCGCTTTCATAGGGGCCGCTGCCGCAGGCATATTCTTCTTTATTGCCAGTAGCAACATCCAGCCTGGCCAATACGAGCCGGTAAGATCCGAAATACCATATGCAGTAGTATCGCCTACTGTACCCGAAGCTGTACAATTTGCCGGACAACGGGTTGACCTCACCCGGTACGACCATCGCGAACGTATGGACAGAGAGTTGAATGCATTTACCTATATGCACTCTACCACTACCCTGCTTATTAAAAGAGCAAACCGATTTTTCCCTGTAATCGAACCAATTCTACAGGCCAACGGAATACCCGATGATTTTAAATACCTCATGGTGATTGAAAGTAACATAAATACACTTGCACGTTCATCGGCCGGAGCCGCAGGATTATGGCAATTTATGCAAGCCACCGGAAGAGAAAACGGATTGGAAGTAAATGCCAATATAGACGAACGTTACAATATAATTAAAGCAACCCGCGCTGCATGTAAATACTTAAAGGAAGCCTACGCACAATATGGCGATTGGGTAACGGTAGCTGCTTCGTACAATGCAGGAAAGGGGCGCATTAGTGGCGAAATGAGAAAGCAACTGGCAGAGAATGCCATGGATTTGTGGCTCGTTGAAGAAACATCCCGTTATATGTTCCGCATATTTGCCTGTAAAATGGTGTTCCAGAACCCGCAACAATACGGTTTTATGCTGAAACGTGAACAGCTTTACCCGCCCATTCCGTATGATGAGGTTACTGTTACAACAGGAATTCCAAGTCTCGCGGAATTTGCCAAACAAAAAGGCATTACATATGCGCAACTGAAAGATGCAAACCCGTGGTTGCGCGAAACTTCGCTGGAAAATAAAAGCGGAAGAACGTATTTACTGCATATTCCGCAAAGAAGCGGATTGTATTACGACCCAAAGAAAACGATACCACACGAAAGGAATTGGGTGATAAATTAAAGGCCTATATATCGTAGGTCGAGGATATTAATATCGTCGGGGTAGGAAATATATATCGTAGCCAGGAGATATTAATATCATAGAGGGTAGGAAATATATATCGTAGCCGGAAGATATTAATATCGTAGAGGGAGGATATTAAAGGGTATTATTTCTGCTTCTCGGTAAGGTACTTCCAATACCTTACTGGCATATTTTGCTTGTGCAATTTGGGGTTTATCCTTTCTTTAATAGCAATGGATTTAAAATATGCCTTCCACATATCCTGAAATAATTTCTCATCTTCATGCATCAGGCTTTCGTCCAGCATACCCGATACCAGGTGCGCTTCTTTGGTTTCGAAAGTTACTTCCTCCACCGTCTTCAGGTCGTAGTAATAGCCATATTGCCGTTTTACATCATAAATGAGCCAACGCATATCGCAAAAACGGTCTTTGAAGTGGCGGATAGTTAAAGATAATACATTATAAGCAGGTTCGAAGGCAGCAAAATAAGTACCGTCCGACGATTTCTGGAAGCGGGCAAACTGAGCGATACGATGCCGTTCATGGCCTACCTGACGCCATACCTTTGTTAGAGCCAGTATATCCGGGTCGCCAAAATTCAGTTCAATGGTTTTTGGAGCATCGATTGCCTTGCGTATATAACGGAATAATAGTATATCGATTTCAGGCAATTCCGACAACCAACACATGGTAATAAGAGACAGTGCTGTGTTCGATAATTTATTTTCCAATGCCTTCCATACCCGTGCTGCCTTACTTTCATCGGTTAAAACGGTAAATTCATCATCATAAAATAACGGAAAAGGTTCGCCCTCGCCAAGCAATGTATCGGGAAATGTTTTCCTGAAATATGCATCGAATACCACGGTGAGCAACCCATCGAAGGTTTTATCGTACACAAATACTATCATTCGTCGGTAAAAAGTAATTGCAGTTGGTTTTCATCAATCTTTTTCTTCGGTTTAGGAAGTAACAGTTTCCTTACGACCTCGGGCGTAACTACATCCACAGTCTTGGTAGCCAGTTCGTGGGTGGTTATAAAGTATTGTGCCTTCTTCATTACAATACCGATTTTCTTTAACTGATACATACCCAGTTTAGAATACCGGCGTGAAGTAACAATCATCTTGGCCGATTTTACTCCGATACCGGGAACGCGCAGAAGCATTTCGTAATCGGCTTTATTAATATCTACCGGGAACTTCTCGGGATGCCTGAGCGCCCATGCTAGTTTAGGGTCTATTTCGAGGTCGAGGTGCGGATAAGAATCGTCGACAATCTCGTCGACTTTGAACTGGTAGAAACGCAATAACCAGTCGGCCTGATAAAGCCGGTTCTCCCTGACCAGGGGCGGTTGTTTCAATGCAGGAAGCCTGTTATCGTACGTATTCACCGACACATATCCGGAATAATATACCCTTTTCATCGTAGGACGCCGGTAAAGGGCCGACGAGAGAAACAGTATATCTTTATCTGTCTCGGGAGTAGCGCCAACAATTACCTGCGTACTTTGTCCGGCTGGCGCAAAACGAGGGGCATAACGAAACTTCTTCCGCTCTTCGCTGCTCTCCAACACTCCTTGCTGAATGTATCGCATGGGGGCGAATACGCTTTCATAATTCTTCTCCGGTGCAAGTAGCTTTAAGCTTTCTTCCTTCGGGATTTCCACATTCACACTCATACGGTCGGCATATAATCCGGCTTCATTCACCAGTTCCTGGCTGGCACCGGGAATGCTCTTCATGTGGATGTAGCCGTTAAAGCGGTGTTTCTGCCGCAGGTCTTTAATAACCCTTACCAGTCGTTCCATTGTATAATCGGGGTTGCGGATAACTCCCGAACTAAGAAACAATCCTTCAATGTAATTACGGCGGTAAAATTCAATGGTAATTTCAACCAGCTCGTCTACCGAAAACGTTGCCCGTGGAATATCATTTGTTCGCCGGTTAATGCAGTAAGCACAATCATAAATACAATGATTGGTAAGCATTATCTTTAGTAGTGAAATGCAGCGCCCGTCTTCGGAAAAACTATGGCATATTCCCATACCCCCCACCGTATTACCCAGTCCACCGGTTTTATTGCTTCGGACTGTACCACTGGAGGCACATGAAACATCGTATTTGGCCGATTCGGCCAATACCTTCAACTTATTCAGAGCTTCTGCTTTCATAGGGTCAAAACTACATATAATATCTCAATCGGGCAACAGAAAAGTGTGCTTTTGCACTCGTTAAAAAAGCATGAAAACATTCATATTTGAAACGCAGATTAACGCGGATTTACGCAGATTAATATAATTGTATAATAGATAATCTGCGTAAATCCGCGTAAATCTGCGTTTCAAATATTATAAATTAATAACTTTGCACCCTATATGGATTTACACTTACTACCCGATAAAGCACGCAAAGCAGAAAAAGAAACCCGCACCTTCTTCAAAAATCTGAAGAAGAGCCGGTTGAGAGAGCTTGACGACGTTATTCACGAACTACACGAAGAAGAATTTGCCAACATCGACTGCCTGGAATGTGGCAACTGTTGCCGTACGCTCGGCCCGCGGATTACCGATAAGGACATCGACCGCATTGCACGTATTTTAAGGATGAAGCCTGCCGAACTGATAAATACCTACCTGCGCATTGACGAAGACAACGATTATGTTTTTAAGGAAATGCCCTGTCCGTTTTTGGGTTCGGACAATTACTGTTCAATTTACGGGGAACACCCGAAAGCCTGCCGGGAATACCCACATACCGACCGGAAGAAGTTTTATCAGATTTATGGTTTAACAATCAGGAATGCCGAAACCTGTCCGGCAGTATTCAATATTCTGGAGAAATTAAAGAAGGAGTTAAAATAAAAAAAGTCATCTTATCGGATGACTTTTAACTTCTTAGAATCGGAATTACTTTTTTGCAGCGTCCAAAGATGCTTTTCTGAATTCTTTCATCAGTTTTTCAATTTCCAATGATGCTTTACGAGCACGAGTTCCAGCAGCTTTGTTACCATTCTCAATTTGAGCAGCAGCATCTTTATTGAAGCCCGCTACTAATTCCGACATTTTCTCAACTAGTTCTTTCATAATTATTATTTCTACGTTAATAATGTTGGGCAAAAATACATTCTTTCCCGAAATAATGGTGCTTTTAAGAAGTTTTTTTTTAAATAATCTGCAATTTTGATTGAAAAAACAGCCGTTCGGGCTTTTTTATATACTTTTGTTAGCATGAAATCGCAAATTGAGACAAACTCCATATATGTATTGATTGCTGAAGGTGAGCATCAACAACAAGATTTTAAATTTGAAATTTCGGATGCACGTAAGATTGCCCGCACTTTATCCGCCTTTGCAAACACCTGCGGAGGCCGTTTGCTCATAGGTGTGAAAGACAATGGAAAAATAGCCGGAGTACGTTCGGAAGAAGAGGCTTATATGATCGAAGCTGCTGCCAATATGTATTGTTCCCCGCCGGTAGATTACCGCGTGGAAACTCATAAAGTAGAGGGAAAACAAGTATTGATTGCCACCATCGAAGAAAGCCAAACCAAACCTGTATATGCGAAGGATGAAAATGGAAAATTATTGGCATACGTGCGGGTGGCCGACGAGAATATCCTGGCTACTCCTGTACACTTGCGTATGTGGCGACAGGAAACTAATCTGGCAGGCGAACTAATCACTTTCACCGACCGCGAAAAGCTTCTTCTCACTCTTATGGAAGGCGAAACACCCCTATCGTTAAACCGCTATAGCCGTAAAACGGGATTATCGCGGCGGGCAACAGAGCATTTACTAGCTAAATTTATCCGCTTCGGAATTGTTGAACCTGTATTCGAGAATCACCGGTTTTATTTTAAACTTTCCTAGCGAAATTGGTATAAGCCAAAGAATATTGTATTTTTGCATTTCGTTTAACCCATAAAATAATTTGAAATGAGTATATTTTCCAAGCTATTTGGTAAAAAGTCAGACAACGGTCAGGTAGGCGATGTGGAAGACTTTGCCTTGCTGACGCGGGTTTACTTCCAATCCGTAATTGCCGTCAACCTGGGCATTACGAACATCAACTTTGTACCCGATGTTGCAACCTTTAAAAGATTATTCAAAGTACCTACACAGAACGGTAAACTGGGATTGGCTGAAAAGTCGCGCTCGCGCAAAATGTTGATGCAGGATTATGGCCTGACTGAGAATTTCTTTAAAGAAATAGATACATCAGTAAAAAAGAACTGTAAAACCCAGCAGGATGTACAGTCTTACCTGGCTTTGTTCCAGGGATTTTCGAACGACCTTATGATGCTGATGGGCAACCTGATGCAATGGAAATTCCGCCTGCCAAGTTCCATGAAGAAAACCCTATACGGGCTTACTGAGAAAACCATTCATGATGTGGTTACTAAAACTGTATGGAAAAAAGACGATGTACACAAAACCGCTACAGCCGTACGCAAATACAAAGAGCGTCTGGGTTTCTCAGAACAATGGATGACGGAGTATGTATTCCATATTATTATTCTCGCCAAGAAAGATTCGAAGAATAAAAAGAAAGACGAAGAATAAATAATTGGATTATTTAAAAAACGAAAAATAATCGTAAAGAACCTCTCACAAATTAAGGCAGGAAAGAAGATTTCCTGCTTTTTTGTTATATTTATACCAAATTTAATCATCGAAGGAGGTGGCAGCACGCCACAACTACAAACAGGAGTTACTCAAAGTACCGGCTATCCAGGGTTTATGAGTAATAAAAGATTTTGCGTATGAAACAGAAGAAAATGCTAGCTATTAACCAATCACAGTTATTACAAATATATGCACAGGAATTACCCAAACTTACAGCCATGGCAATAGAATCTGCCAACGAAACAGATTTTAAACAAAAGCTGAGGGAATACTTGTCAAATAACTGGGAAAGGGATGTCAGCAGGCAGCTTTCAATTCTTTTGGATTACGACGGAAACGATATTCACGAACTTTCAACCGGAGAAGATATTCATATTGAAACCATCACTTTACTCTGGCAGTTTCTTACCGGAAAACTATCAGCCACCCTGAAGCATACCGACTTGTTTCTGGATTTGTTTTACCAGCTTAAGCGATTGAACGAGGCTCCCCTGCC
>DAMCMT010000028.1:6894-21861 GCA_032108265.1 Bacteroides sp. | reverse complement strand
GCTGAAAATCAAAAGCCGCACCGAACGTTGGCCTACGGGTATGGATGAAGAAGTTATCCGTATTCGCGAGCAGAACAAAGAGCGGATGATACACCTGCTTATAGCACGGATTGATGCAAAGAAAAAACCTTCTCAATCGCGCTATCAGTTCGACGATGGATTGTCTTACGAAGAAAAGTACAACCTGGTATGTCAATGGTGGAATGAGTTTCGTTTTCATCTATCCATGGCTATCAAAGGGCCGAACGAACTAAACCGTTTTCTGGGCAATTCATTATCCGAAGAAACTATACAAGTATTAGCAAAAGCCCGAAAAAAAGGAATACCGTTTTTCGTTACTCCTTATTATTTATCCCTGCTAAATACTGGTAAGGAAGGATATAATGACGAAACAATACGCAGCTATATACTTTATTCGCCCGAGTTGGTAGATACTTATGGCAATATCCGCGCATGGGAAAAAGAAGACATTGTTGAAGCCGGTAAACCCAATGCCGCCGGGTGGTTGCTACCCGACGGGCATAATATTCACCGCCGTTATCCGGAAGTAGCCATTCTTATCCCCGATACCATGGGTAGGGCATGTGGTGGATTGTGTGCTTCATGCCAACGTATGTACGATTTCCAGAGTGAACGATTGAACTTTGAATTCGAATCACTAAAACCGAAAGAAAGCTGGGAAAAGAAATTGCGAAGACTGATGACTTACTTTGAGGATGACAAGCAATTGCGTGATATACTCATCACTGGTGGTGATGCCTTGATGAGCCAAAATAAAACCCTGCGCAATATTCTGGACGCCGTATATAAAATGGCTTTGCGCAAGCAACGGGCAAACTGGGAACGCAATTCGGGCGAGAAGTATGCCGAGCTACAACGTGTGCGCCTTGGTTCACGACTTCTGGCTTACCTGCCGATGCGCATTAATGACGAACTTGTGTCCATCCTGCGCGACTTTAAAGATAAAGCTTCGGAAATTGGAGTAAAACAATTTGTTATTCAAACACACTTTCAGTCTCCGCTAGAAGTTACTCCCGAAGCACGCGAAGCAATTCGTAAAATTCTTTCGGCCGGATGGATGATAACCAATCAGTTGGTTTATACCGTAGCAGCTTCACGCAGAGGTCATACTACCCGTCTGCGCCAGGTACTAAACAGCCTGGGCGTGGTATGTTACTATACTTTCTCCGTAAAAGGTTTCCATGAGAATTATGCCGTATTTACCCCCAATAGCCGCTCCATACAGGAACAAAAAGAAGAAAAGATTGTCGGCCGCATGACTCTGGCACAGCAGGAAGAGCTTGTTCATTTGTTAGAAAAAGGAGAAGATATAGACCGCCGCCTTCAAAAGTTTATGAAGAAACACCACCTGCCTTTCCTGGCTACCGATAGGAATGTGCTTAATCTTCCGGGAATAGGCAAAAGTATGTCATTCTCGACTGTAGGAATTACTGCCGGGGGCAAACGAATTTTAAAATTCGAGCACGATGCAACCCGCAAGCATAGTCCGATAATCAATAATATGGGCAATGTATATATCGTCGAAAATAAATCCATTGCTGCCTACCTGCGTCAACTCGACCGTATGGGCGAAGATAGCGAAGATTATTCAACCATTTGGGAATATACACAGGGAAAAACTGAACCCCGCTTCCGGATATATGAATATCCGGCATTTAACTTCCGTACGACAGAGGAATTTAGTAATTTGGAGGTAAAAGAGTGAGGTAAAGTGCTCACTTTACCTCACTGACAAATTTTGAATATTATGAACGAAATAACAATAGAGCAACATCCGCTCACCCCTTTCCTGCCACCCAAAGCCCGGGTATTGATGCTCGGCAGTTTCCCGCCCCAACGCAAACGGTGGGCTATGGAATTTTATTATCCTAACTGGAACAACGATATGTGGCGAATCATGGGATTAGTATTCTACAATAATAAAGATTATTTTGTAGATACTGCACACAAAACATTCCGTCAGCACGATATTGTAGCATTTCTCGAAGAAAAAGGTATAGCCATATTCGATACTGCAACTGCCATCCGCCGCTTGCAGGATAACGCATCCGATAAATTCCTCGAGATAGTCGAGCCTACCGATATACAGGCATTACTCACTGCCATTCCATTTTGCGAAGCACTGATAACCACCGGACAAAAAGCAACAGATACACTGGTCGAAGAATATAATATTCCTGAACCCCGAATCGGCAGTTCATCAACCTGTTTGCTCAGCAACCGGCCGGTAAAGCTTTACCGTATGCCCTCTTCCTCCCGTGCTTATCCGCTTGCATTGAATAAAAAAGCTGAGATTTACAAAAATATGTTCAACGAACTAAAAATGATAGATTAACTCGTATGAAACCACTTGTATTATGTTATTCGGGCTGTGGAACCTGCCGTAAAGCCCTGAAATGGTTGGAAGAAAACAACATTGAATATACCTCCCGCCCGATTATTGAAGAAAATCCGACACTGGAAGAACTTTCGAAATGGATCCCTATGAGCAAACTTCCGGTCAGGAAATTTTTCAATACCAGCGGACTGGTATATAAAGAGCTCGGACTAAGTAAACAACTTCCACTTATGAACGAACAGCAACAAATTGAGTTACTGGCAACTAACGGCAAACTAGTAAAACGTCCATTGGTAGTTACCGACAGTTTTGTTCTCGTCGGATTCAATCCCGATGAGTGGAAAAGATTGATTTAATCTTTTATCTTTTCATTGCAACTATTTGGTTATCCGGAAATATCGTTTACCTTTGCAGCCGCAAACACGGGAGTAGCTCAGTTGGTAGAGCACTGGTCTCCAAAACCAGGTGTCGGGAGTTCGAGCCTCTCCTCCCGTGCAAAAGCACGAGTACATGAAAATCCTTTATATCATCCTTGGAACCATATCATTAGCTTTAGGAATAATAGGAATATTCGTACCGCTTCTTCCCACAACACCGTTCTTGTTATTAACTGCTGCTCTTTATTTTAAAAGTTCGCCCCGGCTGTATAACTGGTTACTCTCTCATAAGCATCTGGGCCCTTATATCCGAAATTTTAGAGAAAATAAATCTATACCGCTACAGGCAAAGATTATTTCAATTTCCTTATTATGGGGAACTATAGCATACTGTATATTCTTTGTTATCTCCATTTTATGGGTGCAGATACTATTGTTTTGTATTGCAGTTGGAGTAACATATCATATTCTGTCATTTAAAACATTACATAAAAAATAGCTTTTATTTAAGTAATATCCGATATTATTCATCCCATAAATGATAATTTATTACCCATTTCACTAAAATTCCTTGAAAAGTTTTTGTAATCTGAAGCTTAATCGTAATTTTGTGTACAATTTGGTGTAGAATGAAAGAAGAAGAAAGAAAGCTCTTAAACACTTTTGAAGCCAGACTCAGACAGTTAATGTATGTACACGATGAATTAAAGCGTGAAAACACAGGATTAAAACAACTTCTGGAAGAACAGAAGGAGGAGAATCAAAAAATCCTGAGCGACTTGAAGAGACTGGAAACAGAATACGCCAATCTGAAAACAGGAACGACAATCAGCCTGAACGGGGGTGACGTTAGGGAAACGAAACTGAGATTGTCGAAATTAGTGCGTGAAGTCGATAAATGCATCGCTTTATTGAATGAATAACCCATGAAATAGGCCTTGTATGAGCGATAAAATAAGAATAAACCTGCAAATTGCGGACAACAACTATCCGTTGTGGATTGAACGGGATGATGAGGAAATGGTGCGAAAAGCCGCCAAACAGGTTAATATGAGATTAAATAAGTATCGGGAACGTTTTCCGACCGTGGGCGCAGACAGGCTACTGGGTATGGTAGCATACGATTTTTCTTTGGAAAATCAAAAACTTGAAGACCGGAACGACACGATGCCATATACTGAAAAAGTGAAAGAATTGACTGAAGAAATCGAAGATTACCTCAGACAAAAGTAAATCATTTAATAACGAACACATCACGCACTACATGTTTTACCCTGTAAATACGGGTATAACTGTAGTGCGTTTTTATTTATATATAATTTAATAGTAATTTACCAATGACAGTAACAATAGCAATATCCATTGTATGCTTCATTGTAGGAGGAATTTTAGGATATATATTATTCAGATATCTATTGAAATCCAAGTACAACAGCACCATTAAGGAAGCTGAAGCGGAAGCAGAAGTGATTAAGAAAAACAAATTGCTGGAAGTGAAGGAGAAGTTCCTGAACAAAAAGGCAGACCTGGAGAAAGAAGTTGCCGCACGAAACCAAAAAATTCAACAGGCAGAAAATAAGTTGAAACAACGCGAAATGGTTATCAACCAACGCCAGGAAGAGGTTCAACGTAAAAAAAATGAAGCTGATGCCGTAAGAGAAAACCTGGAAGCTCAGCTTGTAATTATCGACAAGAAGAAAGAAGAATTAGATAAGCTACAACAACAGGAAATTGTAAAACTCGAAGCTATTTCGGGTCTTTCGGCCGACGATGCCAAAGAACGTTTAGTTGAATCATTGAAAGAAGAAGCTAAATCTCAGGCACATTCATACATCAACGACATTATGGACGATGCGAAACTAACCGCTAATAAAGAGGCCAAACGTATCGTTGTTCAAACCATACAGCGGGTAGCTACCGAAACGGCTATCGAAAACTCGGTAACTGTATTCCATATCGAATCAGACGAAATCAAAGGACGTATTATTGGTCGCGAAGGACGTAATATCCGTGCTCTCGAAGCCGCTACCGGTGTTGAGATTGTGGTTGACGATACTCCGGAAGCCATTGTACTTTCAGCCTTCGACCCGGTTCGCCGGGAGATTGCCCGTCTGGCGCTTCACCAACTCGTAACCGACGGACGAATTCACCCCGCACGTATCGAAGAAGTAGTAGCCAAAGTACGCAAACAGGTAGAAGAAGAAATTATAGAAACCGGTAAACGTACCACCATCGACCTGGGTGTACATGGGCTGCACCCCGAACTAATCCGTATCATCGGTAAAATGAAATACCGTTCTTCTTACGGCCAGAACCTGTTGCAACATGCCCGAGAAACAGCTAATCTTTGTGCAGTAATGGCTTCGGAATTAGGGTTGAATCCTAAGAAAGCGAAACGTGCCGGACTTCTGCACGATATTGGTAAAGTACCCGATGAAGAACCGGAATTACCACACGCTTTGCTGGGTATGAAACTGGCTGAGAAATATAAAGAAAAACCGGATATATGCAATGCCATCGGCGCCCACCATGACGAAGTAGAAATGACAAGTCTATTGGCTCCCATCGTTCAGGTATGCGATGCAATTTCAGGGGCTCGTCCGGGAGCCCGTCGCGAAATTGTTGAAGCATACATCAAACGCCTCAACGACCTCGAACAACTGGCTATGAGTTATCCTGGCGTAACTAAAACATACGCTATCCAGGCAGGCCGTGAACTACGTGTTATCGTTGGTGCCGACAAGATTGACGACAAACAAACAGAAAATTTATCAGGCGAAATAGCCCAAAAGATACAAGACGAAATGACTTATCCGGGACAAGTTAAGATTACGGTTATCCGTGAGACCCGTGCGGTAAGCTTCGCGAAATAAAGACATTTACGATTTACGGATTTACGATTTACGATTGATATTAGTTCTTATTATTGATTTCGTAATTGTAAATCCGTAAATCATTTTTAATCGTAAATCGTAAATATCTATGGAATATAAATTCGAGATTTGTACCAATTCAGTAGAAAGTTGTGTGGAAGCCCAAAAGGGCGGTGCTAACAGGGTAGAATTATGTGCCGGTATTGTTGAAGGTGGCACAACACCATCATATGGCAAGATTATCACAGCAAGAGAACTGCTGGATATTAAGCTCCATGTAATTATCCGTCCGCGTGGCGGAGATTTTCTTTATAACGAACTGGAAGCCAGGACTATGGAACGCGATATCCAACTGGCGAAAGAAGCCGGAGCCGACGGGGTTGTAATCGGATGCCTGACTCCTGAAGGCGACATCGACGTACCACTTGCAAAGCGTCTTGTAAGCGTAGCCGAAGGAATGTCGGTTACTTTTCACCGGGCATTTGATGTATGCCGCGACCCATTTACTGCACTTGAACAAATTATTGAACTGGGATGCAACCGTATCCTTACTTCCGGACAACAACCTACCGTTGTGCAAGGATTATCCCGGCTTAAAGAACTGATTGAAAAAGCCGCAAACCGTATTATTATACTTCCCGGAAGTGGTATTAATGAAAGTAATATAGCCCGCATTGCCAACGAAACAGGTGCCCGTGAGTTCCATTTCTCGGCTCGTGAAAACAGGCAGAGCGGTATGATTTACCGAAACACCGATATACCGATGAGTAGTATACCCGGCCATGACGAATTTCTACAAAGCGTTACTAATGCCGAAAAGGTGAGAAGAACAATTAACGCTTTACAATCTCAATCCGTCTAAGAAGAACATCTTTTTCCAGTACAACAGACGGTATATATAAACGGGTATTTTCGTAACATCATTGTAATATTCCGTCCCTTTTCGGCACTTCCGGAACAAATTACTCGACTAAAAAGCATATTTTTTTATGTTATAAAACATATTTCCGAAAACATTTCGTATCTTTGCATTGTTATTTGAAACAAAGATGTTTTACATAACACTTTCTTCAAAGCGTGAAGAGAGTAAAAAATGAAAGGAAACAAATTATGAAAAAAATGTCAAATGAAATCATGATGCTTCAGTATCGCATTAAGCGATATCAAGCAATGGGAAATGGAACCATGTGCCAGTTATTGAATGGCAAACTCCAGAAACTGCTGACAAAGCAGTCAGCTTTATAAATCTAAAAACCATATTATATTACACTAAAGGCTCCCTTAGGAGCCTTTTTTATTTAACTATAATCAGAGAAGCCTTAATTAATAATCATAATGCAAACTGAATACAAACCGGTTTGCTTATCCGGATATCTTTTTTGACATTCTGCAAAAGTCCGGTATCCTGATTTCTTTCGAATACCTGAATAGCATTATCATCCCTGCTGGCAAGTAGCAAAAATTTGCCATTAGGAGTAATTATAAAATTACGTGGATGAATACCTGTTTGCTCATATCCTATCCTTTCCAGCGTACCATTATTTTGATTTACACTAAAAATAGCGATACCATCGTTTTCAAGACGATTGGTGGCATAAACGTATTTACCGTCCGGACTTACGTGTATATCTCCACTACCTTGAGCGTGCCTGTCATCCGCTACAATAGTTTGAATCTCATCGAGATTGCCATTCCCGTAGCTGAACACCGTCACTGTACCCGCCAATTCACTGATAAGGTAAGCATATTTTCCATTAGGGGCGAATGTAATATGCCGGGGACCCGAACCAGGCTTAATGGCAATAAAAGGCGGAGTACCTATCGCTAAGAATTCTTCATCATTTTCTGTATCGGCAGATTGATTTACATCGAATTTATATATCCGGTCGGTGCCCAGATCTGTGGCAAACAAATGTTTACCATCGGGGCTTAATTGTACACAATGTAGATGAGATTTCTCTTGCCTGTCTGTTACAGGCCCCGAACCCTCAAACTCAAAAAAATCTGCTACAGTAGATACAGCACCATTGCCGTCCAGAGGAAATGTGGATATGCTTCCACCGCTATAATTGGCAATTACGACATACTTTCCATTACTAGTTATGTAACAGGGGTCGGCACCCATTGCATTTTCTTTATTTATAAATGTAAGTTTCCCGGTCGGTTTATCCAATGCAAAGGCATTGACGGCCTCGCGACCATCGCCATGCTCGCTCACGGCATAAACATATGTCCCCGAATTATTTTCTGTAATTGTAAGGTATGAAGGATTAGAAACCTCAGCTTCGCTCAAGGATATACTTTCTCCTGTTTCCTGATTAAAGCGGAAAGTATATATACCTTTACTGTCGCCATCGGTATATGTACCTACAACCATTGTCAATTCCTGTTCCATATTTTTTTCTTTTTTTTGCCCACATCCACATATAAACAAGGATGCTGTAAATAGATAAATAAAATTTCGTATCATAATTATCTTATTTATAATGTTATCTTAGGGGTAAATGTTTCATATATTGGTCGATTATTTTTGCAACCTCTGTTGGTTTCATTTTCGGGATAAGTCGATAATGTATTCCATTCTCGGATTTTATCCATGAATTGCTACCATCCGGAGCGACAGAACAAGTTCCCCTCTCCAAATAATAAAAGGGTTCAACACCCATAACTGCAACAAGCACCGCTGTTTGATCCCAACTCATCCCGGTATAATGGTCGGACTGGTTAATGCATAACTCATAAGCATCTTTCACCGGGCTATCCGCCACTTCCAGTTGAACTAATCTCTGTCCGGTTATTACCTCAGAGCCTATTTCGGAACCACTAATTATTATCTCTGTAGGCCATTTATTTAAAACTCCCTGAGAAGCACTAGTGTCTTTGAAAAAATTGAATTCGCGCCCTTGAGGGAATCTACCGCCCATAACTACCAGATATTTTATTTTCCGGGAAGCGAGTTCAATTCCAGTTAAGTGGCTATATTCGTCTGCTTTTGATAGTAATAAATCGCTTAAATTAGTAAGAAAGCCGATTGAACAAATGGTGATGCTATGGTCATCAGCATTAGCCAGTATCTTCCTATAGATATCGACAGCATCTGGTGCTTTCTCATTACTTCGTATCTTATATGGATAGTTAGCAACCAATTCTTCCGGCCATTTCACCGGCAAATAGGTGCTCATATTTACTGCAAACTTGTTTTTGGTAGCCCCGAGAGGAATATCAGGCCGGCCAAAATAAGTATTCAAAACATCCACACACGGCACAGATAATGTATAACCATTCGAAGATACTATAGCCAATATCTCCACATAATTACTATCTGCTAATGCATGTAGCATGGCAATAGCTCCAACATCATCGAACCCCATACCGATATCAGTATCAAGAATGAGAAGAACTTTCTCATCAGATTTCTGTCCGAAGACAAGATTTGTCAAAAGAACAGCAAATAAAATAAAAAACAAAGTGCTTTTCATTACCCAAAGTCATATAATTGACTTCAAAGATAAGGCAAAATGATTTTACAACCAATAGAATAATGAGTTATACGGCATAGATTGATTATTTGGGAAATACACAGAAATTTATTACCTTTGCATTTATAATACAATACATTTCGTATTCCTGGGGTTGACTGGATTTGACAGCGGGCAGAAATGGTAAGTAAGCATGCAGTGCGTCAGTGATTTGCACTTAAATCTCAGTTACTAAAATTTTATCTGGCAATAATAATTATGCTCTTGCTGCATAATCGAATCATAGTAGATTAAGCTTAATTCCGGCACCAGGTGCTGGAACAAGACATCACTCGGAAGCTGTGGCTTCGAAGCATTCCGGTTCAGTGGTGCAGTTAAATCGGAGATAGTTTGCGATGGCCTCGCATTGTAAATGAAAACTTAGAGGATAAGGTATGAGTTGATGGCTTTGGTTCTGCTCATATTCGAAAACTTAGGCAAAGATAAGCATGTAGAAAGCTTATGGTTTCCTCGTTTGGACGAGGGTTCGATTCCCTCCAGCTCCACATAAGAATTCTTTGAAATAATTTAAGCGGCTTTTTAGCCGCTTTTTTTGTTTCTATTGAATACGAAACAATACAATTAGTACCTTCAATAGGACCTATGAGGCAAGCAAACTCTTTTTTGAAAAACCGGTATGTGTATTATTTAAAACCATTTCAGATGCAAGTGAGGAAGCGCCAAGAGATTTAATTTTGTGATTAGTACCAGGAACAATTATTCTGTATATACCTCGATCATATTTATCGAAAATCATCATATAATCCTTAATAGCTTGTTGAATTCGTAAAAAGGAGTATCCTACATATCCATTCAAAACTATAATCTGAGGATCAAAATTATTTCTAAATATAGATATTAAACATCCGATTGCTCTGCCAATATCTATCCATATCTCATCGTCAGGATTGCCGATTTTATCGGGTATTTTCTTTTGATAATAATGTAATTCTTCCATAGTACGCAGATAACTATTCTCATAATTTCTAATACAATTATAATGTGACTGAGATAAACAATCGATATTCTCAAAAGACTCTTTAGAATATATACTTAAATGATTGTTAATAATACAACTAGTTCCTATATTATCTCCACAACACACGCATAATATATTAGAGAAACTTCTTCCCTGTCCGTAATACTTCTCTCCCAACGCCATACAGTTCATATCGTTACTAATATAAACAGGAATACTGTATCTCTCCATTATAATTCGCTGAATACGCAATCCTTTCCAATGAGGTATAAGTTTTAAATCATATATAATCCCCTGATCGGGGTGGATTCGGGAAGGTAAACTTATTCCGATTACATCGACATCCGAATTTATTAATTCACCAATTACATAATGAATGCTAGTCATTATGTCTTTTTTGGATTCTCGCTCTATATAATAAATATTTTTTTGAATAAACTTCTTTATATTCCCATTATCAATCAACACACCCTCTATACATCGGTAACCTAAATCTAGTTCTACTTGGAGAGTATCTCCAATAGTGGGACGGATGTAATATTTCAGTGGGGTATCCCATTTAGCTCCTTCGACAATATTACCGTCGCCATCAAAGGATATTTCTTTGGTAAGGTGAGCGTACTCTATTTCTATTTCATGCACCCTGTCCAGAACAGATGTAATATACTTATCCGTATCAATACTTACCGGATTGTCCATACTTCCATCTATTTTATAGATATCGAGTACCATCTGCCCAACCATTCTCGATAAATTTCCATGTATAGTTCCTTCAGTTGCAATCTGTTCGCCCGTTTTATCCAGAATCCCGTAATAATAATTTTCGTCCAGCAACTGGTCGGTAGTCGAAATCTTAAGATCCTGCCAGTTGGTTGCGGTTGTTACAGACATCTTCGAGTTACTTTCGGGAGAAGCAATAAACAGGAAACGGAATTCTTTACCACTTACCTCACTGGCATTAAATTGCATCTGATAAGGAAGCTGTCCGGATAAGTCAATCATTTCATTAAAAGTATATTCTGCATTGGATACAGGTTTTGAGAAAACATACATCTGACAGGTAAGCCCCGTCGGAATAGCCCGTGTATCCAGCGTAGCATACACCGGAAGTCCTTCTTCCGGGATTTTCATTCCACTCACGTCTTTACTGTTCTCTGAACAGGACATCATCATCACTAATCCCAAAAGAAGGTTTATTGTGGTATAGATATTTTTATTCTTCATTTCTACTCTATTTTGAGGTTATTTTATTCCCAGATACCTTTGTCACCATCTGTCGAAAGGCTTATTTCTTCCGTATCAACTGTAATATCGATTACACTGACAATTGGTTCGTCGGGAGACGAAATCCATAGCGTAATAATCAGTTTTTTGTTTCTTTCCAGTTTACCGCTTACTGTTGTCGACATCGGGTCTTTTGTACTGTCGGTTGGCTGGATAGTTATTTTTACGTTTGCGGGGTCAGTTGTTTCAGTCGGGAATACAAAAGGACCTTCAAAATGAGCAAAGCCTTCATTTGTAAAATCAGTTGCTGTTTGAGTATAGTAATAGGTTCTTGACAGTCCATGGCTTCCCTTGTAATCAATATACTCTCCTACACCCTCAATATCAAGCACGATACTTTTTATATCGTTCATTATATTGCTTCCCTCTCCATAAGGAACAGGGGTTATTTCGTTGTTTTGACCTATTTCTGCACGCTTAAGTATAACTTCGACCTGGCTTACGGCACGTTTCAGGGTGTTACTGATAAGTTCGTTTCCTTCAATTATATACGGTGTGTCGGCAAGTGCTTCCGTTTCGGGCATCCATATTTCTTCTACAGGGAGTACATATCCTTGCCTGAGTGGTTCGTTATCAGTCTTTGCATGGATGCGGATATCTTCCATTCCAATGCTGTTGTCAAGGCTGGTAGGCGTGAATGTTGTCTCAGTTCCGGGAACCAGGCAAAACAGAAATTTATATTCGCCCAGCTCAAGATTGGTTGAGATCCTGTTATTTACCCATCCGGACGATAACGTCCGGAGGTAAGTGAAACCTTCATTGCCCTTACCGAAGATTAAAACTGAAACATCATCGGCATCTGCGGTATAGGCAAATGTGGTTCTGGTCAATGATGAGTTTGTTTCATCAGTCAGATTATCCTTGTCGCTACATGCGGCGACCATAATCAGAAATATTATACCATATATGAGATTTAATTTTTTCATGTTGTTTCAGTTTTAATCCATCGGTTTAGCAATTCTTTTAGGGTTCTATATTATTGTTATTAACTAATTATACCGGTAGCTTCGTGAGCATCTTCCCATGCGGTAATGATTTCGACTTCAAATTCTACCGTAGTGCTGAATATATTGTTACAATTCAGTACATATATTTTTATTAATGTTACTTTGTTACGTTCCAGAGGTATACGGTTTTCGTACTCATCATTTGTAACCACATTTATTATACGGCTTTCGCCTACAGTTGGTTTAATAACCAGTTTTACACGGGCAGTATGTGCATCGTCATTGTTAGGCAGCATATATGTACCGAATATATGAGCGCTTCCTTCAATAATATCGGCAGGTACTACATTATCATAACTAAAGTAAGTCGGAGTTCCAACCAGGGTTTCATCGGCATCACCAATTGTAATTGTCTGATTAAAGTTATACCACGCCGGAGTGTTATTTCTCAGGTTGATTGTTACATCAGACGGAGTGTTGGTTGCGTTAATACCAAAAATATTCATCTGGTTATTAGCGTCTTCAAACTGTAGCTCAATGTTTTCAATTGTTTTACCACCCAATATATTTCCTCCTTCGCCACAATAAGGCACTTCCGTAAAATTACCGTTTTCATCTCTTACTGCGCTGATAAACATCAAGTCTACCCTGGATACGGCACGTTTCAATGTTCCCGAAACTGTTTGGTTAGCCGATTCGTCTACTCCCAACGCATAAGGGGTAATCAAATTTGCATCCTTATCCGTTTCCAGGAAGATTTCATTCATTGGTACAGAAGTAGCCGCATCATTAAGTTCGACCAGAATACCATCTTCCAAAGAACGGTTGGCCCATGCAGTTGCTTTTATCGAGGTTCCACTTTGCGGCTTAACACCGTATGCATGAATAAACTTATAAGTACCAATTGGCAGATTGTCCGTAGCAACCCATTTTCCTCTTCCGGCATTATAAGTCATATTAGCCAGATTAACCTCTCTGTCAAAAACATAATCACTACCATCAGCCGTACGCCTGAAAGCATAAATACTGAATCCTTCCTTAACATATTCCGGAGTATATGTACGTGTAGAGATATCATGTGCCAGTGAACTGGCATCGAGTTCGAACTCTACTTTGGTGGTTTCACCGTTATCAACCGGAGTAATTTTTTCTCCATCATTATCCTGGCAGGCACCCATGAATAGTAAGGTACCGATGCACAGTACACCATAAAATTTCTTCATCATCATCACAAAATTTAATTATTCAACATTCATAATTTTATAAAATAAATTATCATAATTAAAATCCGGGATATCGCTACCTACCCTCGTCATTGGTTGAAATGAAAGTAAAGTACTTCAAAAAATATAAATCGAAAGCAGGATGAGACATCCCGGATTTTTCTCCCGGTCAGCATCGATCTTCCCGGAAGTTCGGAGTTTCAACAAAGGTTTTTGGATCAAAGTTGTCCGCATTGCGTCAATTAACCTCGGAAACAATTTGCGGAGGGAAAACGTTATATGTAGATTTTCTTTTTTTTATTTCCGGAATTGAGAGAAAAGAATATATCTAGTGATTACATATCCGAAACCTACTACAGCAGGACGTTCTACATTTATTAACGCAATTATAAAAACCTGATAAAAGAGTATAACTTGATTGTTAAGGAAAAAATAAACACCGCAAATTTGAATGAACAAAAGTTTATAAACCTTTAGGATTTATGCTGGAACGCCCGTTTTTTAACATTCCAAAAAGTCTTATTGACTGAATACGGTTTAAATTTATTTCTTTCGCTTTTCAGTAATTAAAATTATCTTATTAAACGGTAAGATTGTTAATATACCTGATAAAAGGTAAGAGGTATGTAGGTTTATTAAAAAGAATGAGGAAGTTTGTTATCGATAAATCCATAATTCTTTACATCGATTTCCGATAAAAAATGGCCATTAATCCCAAAAAGGCTTTCTTTAAAAAAAACGCCCCATCCAGAAGGCGTAAAAAGCCACTTTTACAGGATTCACAAAAGTATAGAGTTTTCCACACAAAAGTCCGGACTTTTATAAATGAAAGTCTATAGTTTTGTAACTAAAAGTATGGAGGATTGCGGGAGAAGTAATTTATAGTTACATATAATCTTTGATCAGATATTTTTTTATTACTGGGAGTCGTTTATACGCGAACATCATTTTTCCATTAATCTAATGGTTCTTCTGGTAGGAAATCTCTTGGTGAACATTCTAAAACTTTTGCAATTTCATTTAAAAGAGTAATATTGTATTTATGAGGTTTCTTAATATTCTCTACGTTACCAATGAATCCTCTGTTTACATTAATACAATCAGCAAGCGCAGCTTGGCTAAAACCCTTTTCCATTCGTATTTCCCTCACTTTATCAATAACATATTGATCCGCTTTACTAATCATAATTATTCCTATCTAATATAATGAATAAAGAAAAGATTAATTGACTATTTTTTCGCAGACTCATAAGACTGTATTATATTTGCAATTCAATTTAAATTCAATGGCAAAAAGTAAACAAGAATGCTACAGATTGGCGACTTTCATTTATAAACAAACGGAAGAACAGAAAAATCAATTCATTAAGAAGAATAATTTCGAATATTTCGCCATTTATATCTCCG
>DAMCMT010000028.1:0-6884 GCA_032108265.1 Bacteroides sp. | reverse complement strand
AATTTTTTAGATTATTTCAATATATATGGATTTCTAGAGGGATTTGGTGAAATATATATACTAACAAAAGATTATCGCTTTATAATTCTTTCGGATAAACCATTAGTTATCTATAAATTAAATCTAGTTATATTAATCTATTATCGTATATGTCTTAACTATACAACCATTATATTTGAAATTGAAGAATGGTGGCAGCATTATAAATTAAACCGGAAGAAATGACTTCTCTTTTACTTATTCCCTTCCAATTCAGCCTATTAATATGGATATTTTGTTTTGTTGTGTTTATCCTAACATAAATTATAGCTTCGATTATTATCTTTGTAATGGCTATGGATGCAAATATAACAGTAAATACCAACGATCATTTAAGGAAGATTATCCATATCGATATGGATGCATTTTATGCATCCGTCGAACAGCGGGATAATCCTGAATTAAGAGGAAAACCACTTGCAGTAGGTCATGCTGAGGAAAGAGGAGTGGTTGCTGCTGCCAGTTACGAAGCCCGAAAATATGGCATACGCTCGGCTATGCCGTCGGTGAGGGCAAAAAAGTTATGTCCGCATCTTATATTTGTTCCCGGACGTATGGGTGTATATAAAGAAGTATCGCGCCAGATACACGAAATCTTCCACGACTATACTGACATTATTGAACCCCTATCACTGGACGAGGCTTTCCTCGATGTAACTCAAAATAAAAAAAATATCTCCCTGGCTGTGGATATTGCACGGGAAATTAAAAGCCGCATCCGGCAGGAACTTAACCTCGTAGCCTCAGCCGGTGTTTCTTACAATAAATTTTTGGCGAAAATAGCTTCTGATTTCCGCAAACCGGATGGTTTGTGTACCATCCATCCCAATCAGGCACCCGATTTTATTGCACGTCTGCCCATTGAATCTTTTTGGGGTGTAGGCCCTGTTACAGCTAAACGAATGCATAGTCTGGGCATACATAGGGGCGAAGATTTAATAAAAGTATCGCTTGATACCCTGACGCGTCATTTCGGAAAAGCGGGAAGCATATATTACGATTTCTGCCGGGGGATTGATGAACGATCCGTCGAAGCGGTTCGTATCCGGAAATCAGTGGGTTGCGAAACAACCCTGGAAAAAGATATTTCACGGGAATCTTCCGTCATTATCGAGTTGTATCATATAGCAAAAGAGCTTATCGGACGATTACAGCGAACCGGTTTTATTGGTAATACGCTTACTTTGAAGATAAAATTCCATGATTTTAACCAGATTACCCGCAGCATTACACAACCTAAGAAACTCACCGATCTGGATACCATACTACCGTTGGCAAAAGGTTTATTGAAAGAAGTCGACTATCAAAACCACCCGATACGGTTAATCGGACTATCTGTTTCGCATCCGGCAGGAGAAGAAGAGGAAGAGAGTAGAGGGTCTATCTGGGAGCAATTGAGTTTCGAATTTAGTGACTGGAAAGAGTAATATCTAGAAATAATAAATATCCACTTCGTCTGAACCCGCATATTTCTTCAATAAGTCACTAATCATTACGGCAGCTTCCGGCAGCCCTTCCTTACCACTATACCCATTGACAACCGCCAGAATATGAGAGGTTGATAAATCCATTTTGGTACGTTCTTCATCGCTGGTTGGAGTGCCGATTCCGCCAATGGCATCACGGTAAACGGGTAGTCCTTCTATATTCAACTGGCCCCGGCCGATGGCTTCGAAAGGTTCACCTGCTTCTCCTACTCCCAAAATCAGATCAGTTCCCTGAATCTTATCGGCATCAAAACCGCCTATTGAGTATCCGGTGCTTAGTGATACGAGGTTTATTATATCCACCAATGTATCAATTTGGTATAAAGGTATACCGCGCATTATTCGCCTTCTGAGTGCTTCGGCCGATGGGCGGTAACGCCCGGGATCTTTACCCAGTTTCTTATATACCTGCCGTGTAGCCGCAATAACGGGATGCAACCGGGTTTCTTCCATAGTTGTGGTGGTTGTTAATTCGAGAGTAAACGCATTGATTTCGTTCCAGAGATTTTCGTTATATCTCGTATTACTAACAGATGCGTAAACAGCGGCACCAGCGAAGATGGGGCATGCTTCTTTTATTTTATCGGATACGATTATGGTAAACATATATATATTACTGTTTTGAGTTAAATGATTTAATTTGGAACACAGAGACACAGAGGCACAGAGGCAGGGAGCCAAAGACCTTATAATTGCCCGGAGGGCATTTATATCAATAGAAAAGCACAATAACAACAAACACAACCCGATACGGGTTGCATAGCTAAGTCGGTACTATGCAACTCCCAAGGGAGTTGTGTTTATTGGCATTTATTGTTTTCTATTGATATAGATGCCCTCCGGGCAATTAAAAAAGGTCTGTGGCTCTATGCCTCCGTGTTTAAATTCTATCATTTTTTATCAGTTTTGATGATTCTATGAATTAAATTTCAACATAATCCCCGAAAGTATTCTTCCCGATGCAATGCCTAATCGGCGGGCAGAGAAGAAAGTTTCGTGTTCCTCATAGGTGCATATATCTGCGCATTGAATATTTGATGGCTGTACTCCGCATTCTTCCAACTGTATACGGTTAGCTTCCCATAAATCAATATGATGCTTTTCGGTTGTGGCATTCCATAGAGAAATTCTATCCATCTGGAATTCAGCATTTTGGAATGCTTCATATACTTCCTGCCCCACCTCGAAAGATTGAAGGGAAATTCCGGGGCCGATACATGCAACAACATCAGCTGCACAGGTATCATAAACACATTCCATTTCCCGGATTACTTTTTGGGCTATACCATTTACTGTACCTCGCCAACCGGCATGAATGGCGGCAATAACTTGTTTTTTTGTATCATACAGAAGAATTGGTATACAATCGGCCGTTGAAATGCAAAGACAAAAGCCCTGTTGATTGGTAATAAGTGCATCGATGCCTTGTAGTGCTTCACTTGAAACTACTTCGGGAGAGCTTATCACACAAATACGTATATCATGTACCTGCCGGGGAATAACGAGTTGTTTTACCTGCGGCAGGGAGCTTAACAGAAGAGACTGGTTACGGAAGACATCTTCCGGGTTATCACCCGTATATTCGGTACAGTTGAAGGATGCATAGTTTCCGCTGCTGCATCCACCGGCACGGGTGGTGGTAAAATGAGAAATGTTGGGAAATGAACTTAATAGTTCATAACCCAACATCCGGTTATCTTCGGTCAGCTTAATCATTCGTCTTCCCAGTCTTCTTCGTATTCGTATTCGAAATCATCGTCGTCGCCTTTATCGTCGTACTCGTAGCTGAATTCTTCGTCCTCGCCTTGCGCACGGAGTTCATCGCGGAGGTTGCTTACATCTTTAGGACGGTGTACCAGGGATTCTATTTTATTGGTTTCTTTGTTTAACTCTTCCCAAAGTATATCCTTAAGTACAGTAATTCCGTAACCCGTGATGGATGATATGAATACATGGGGAATTCCGGCCGGTAGCATGGGTTCTATTTCGTCCATGAGTTCCTGGTCGAGCATATCGCTTTTGGTAATAGCTAATACCCGCTGTTTATCGAGCATTTCGGGATTGAAAGTTTTCAACTCGTTGAGTAATATTTCGTACTCTTTGGTTATATCGTCGCTATCGGCAGGAACCATGAAAAGCAGCAATGAGTTGCGTTCAATATGCCGCAAGAAGCGCAAGCCAAGGCCTTTACCTTCGCTGGCTCCTTCGATGATTCCCGGTATATCGGCCATTACGAAAGATTTACCGTCGCGATAGGATACAATGCCCAGGTTGGGTTCGAGTGTGGTAAACGGATAATCGGCAATCTTGGGTTTCGCAGCGGATACGGATGAAAGTAATGTGGACTTTCCTGCATTGGGAAATCCTACCAGACCTACATCGGCCAGCAGTTTGAGTTCCATAATGACAGTCATTTCCTGCATAGGTTCGCCCGGTTGCGCAAAGCGTGGTGCCTGACGGGTGGCTGTACGGAAATTCCAGTTGCCTAGTCCGCCGCGACCGCCTTTCAGCAGTACTACTTCCTGTCCGTGTTCGGTTACATCGCACAGGTATTCGCCGGTTTCGGCATTGTAAACTACAGTGCCACAAGGCACTTCGATTATCTTATCAGCTCCGTCTTTTCCGGTGCTGCGGCTACTGCTACCCGAGCCTCCATGCCCGGCAAAGGCATGGCGTTCGAATTTAAGGTGCAACAAAGTCCAGAAGTTGCGGTTGCCCCGTAATATTACATGGCCTCCTCTGCCACCGTCTCCACCATCGGGTCCTCCCATGGGTACGTATTTCTCGCGCCGCATATGGGTAGAACCCCGTCCTCCTTTTCCAGAGCGACAGTAGATTTTCACATAATCAACAAAGTTCGATTCAGCCATAATTTTAGAAGTTAGAAATCGTCACCCCGAGCTTGTCGAGGGGTCTACACAGCAAAACTAGCGGTAGTTCCCTCGGCAAGCTCGGGATGACGCTTATTATTTACATTTGTTTATTTCAGTACAGATTAGTTCTGTTATCTCATCCATATCTCCATGTCCTGCGATATGGCAATACTTGCCTTCATCCTTATACCAGTCAATAAGAGGAAGGGTTTGCGAATAATACACATCCAGACGTTTACGGATGGTTTCTTCGTTATCATCGGCGCGGCCAGAGCTTAATCCCCGGTTTACAAGACGGCGTACCAATTCTTCTTCCGGGACATTCAGGTCGAGCATGATTGAAACTTCCTGTCCGCGGGCAGCCAGCATTTTTTTTAACTCTTCGGCCTGGTTAATTGTTCGTGGGAAACCATCGAAAACAACGCCTTTGCTGTCTTTGAAGTTATCCAGTACATCGGCAAGAATGTCGATCATTAACTCGTCAGGGATGAGTTGGCCTTCGTCGATATATGTTTTGGCAAGTTTGCCAAGTTCGGTTCCATTCTTGATTTCGGCACGCAATACATCGCCTGTCGAGATATGGTTCAAACCGAATTTTTCTACAATCTTTTCGCTTTGTGTTCCCTTTCCTGAGCCGGGAGCACCAAATATTACAATGTTTAGCATGTTAATTGAGTATTTGAGTGTTTTAGTTTTTAGTTTAGGATACGATGGTATATATTTCCGGATAATTGCGTCCATAGCCATCATAGTCGAGGCCGTAGCCTACTATAAAGTCATTGGGAATATTCAGGGCAACATAGTTAATATCCAGGTCGACCATTAATTTATCGGGTTTAACCAACAAGGATGCAATACGTATTTCTTTGGGATTTCTTGTGCCAAGGGTTTCCAGAAGTCGTTGCATGGTAAATCCGGTATCGACGATATCTTCTACAATTACCACGGTTCTGTTGGCTATATCTTCATTGATGCCGATAACTTCCTTGATGGTTCCTGTTGAGGATATACCCTGATAGGATGCCAGCTTCACGAAAGAAACTTCGCAGGGAATGGTAATCTGCTTCATCAGGTCGGCGGTAAACATAAATGCACCATTGAGTACACTGAGGAATAAAGGATTCTCTCCTGCCAGGTCGCGGTTAATTTCATTGGCTACCCGTGTAACTTCCTTCTGAATGGTTTCCCGTGGTATGGAGATAGAGAAAGTTTTGTCTTTTATTTGAATTGTTTGGTTCATTGGATCGGATTGCTTGCATTAAATTGAGGCAAATTTACAATAATTATTTCACTCCATGCATCATCTTCTGCAATTTCCTGGAAAGAAGGAAGAGTATTAAGGATGCTACTCCCGACATAACAACAAATATCATAAAGAAATCAGACATGGTTTCAATGCGGAATCCGAGTATGGTTTTCATCTTTCCTTCTTCCGGATAAAAGCCGCTCAACATTCCTGCAAACTTATTGGCTGTAGCCATCGACATATACCAGATACCCATCATTAGTGAGGCAAAGCGGACAGGCGTCAGCCGGTTGACCATGGATAATCCGATAGGCGACAGGGCTATTTCGCCCATCGTATGAATAAAATAAAGGCTTATGAGCCATAGCATACTAACCTTCATCCCCGGCTCTACACCACGTACTCCCAGACAGATAATTAAATATCCCAAAGAGAGGAGCAGCAGCCCAATGGCTTGTTTGGTGGGAGATGCGGGTTCCATGTTGCGCTTATTGAGAAAAGTCCAAACAGTAGGCATAATATAGGCCAGCAGCACTACAAACAGCGGATTGAATGACTGGAACCACGATGCGGGCATTGTCCAACCAAAGATATCCCGGTCGGTTTGCTCGTTGGCAAACAATGTCAGCGACATACCGGCCTGTTCGAAGGCCGACCAGAAAAAAATAACAAAGAAAGCAATGATATATATAACCAGAATGCGGCTGCGCTCTATTTTTGTTAATGTACCATCCAGTAATATCATTACGGGCAGTACAATACAGGTGGTAAATATTCCGACGCTAATAATATCGCCGTCGAACAAATGATAGAACAGGATACATAATACCAGAGCCAGGATAGCCAATATGATGATATTCCTGATTTGTTGTGACCGGCTCATTCTCGGAACATCTACAGTTTGCTCTGTCTTCTTATCCCTTTTCGAATCGGGAATAATGCCCAACTGTTCGCCTGTAGGACTAACCAGGTATTTGTTTTTTAGTGTCTGAAAGAAGAATAATGTCAATATTATTACTCCGGCGGCAATCAGAAAGCCCCATTTAAAATCTTCCGGGTTACCGGTTTCGCCAAAATACCCGCATACAAGAGGGGCGATAAACGCTCCTACGTTGACGCCCATATAAAAAATAGTATAAGCTGTATCAATTCGTTGGTCGCCCGGGGTATAGAGTTGCCCTACCAGGTAGGGTGTCCAGTTTTTGTCGTTTAATCCTTTACTTCTTTTTTGTGAGGTAT
>DAMCMT010000027.1:42853-51632 GCA_032108265.1 Bacteroides sp. | reverse complement strand
GCATACGGTTATGCATAATCTATCCCCTGCGGGGATTTTCTTACAACTCTGTGAAACTCCGTGAACTCTGTCGTTAAAAACCCTTTACTCCATTGCCGAAAAAAGAATAAAACAGTATATTTGTCTTTCCAAGTTTCAGCGCCAGACTAAAGAGATGAAATTATGAAAAGACTGCTATTTATCCTATCCCTGCTTGCCATTTCGTATACGGCTTTCGCCCAAGAGGGAGAGCCGGGAGATAGCGTGAGGATATCTTTTTCCAACCATAAGCCGTTCGGCGATTTCCTGATAGATACCAATTTATTAAAAACTCCAAGGCTGCCCAAATTCGATCTCAAGTCTATGCTGGAGGCTGATATGAGTAAAGATTACAATCAATATTTTCAACTCGACAATCGTATGATATTTACTCAGGGAAGTGTGCAAATGCCCTTTTACAGCATCACTTACCCGGGATTGTTGTGGCATAGTACCGAACAATTACAGATGGGTACTTTCCAACTCAATGATAACATCCGCCTGCATACTTATGGCCAGTACAATGCCGACGGGTACAAAGTTCCCAACCGCAACGCCATGCCCTGGCAAAAGAACAACTTCGTTGGCGGCATGGAACTTAAAACCAGCAACGGCTTCGGCATCCGTATCGACGTGCGTCGCGGCCATGACCCGGGTTTTCCTTATTAATTGAATATGAAGAATATACTTATCATCGGCGCCAACGGATTTACCGGCCGCCGGATACTCGAGGACTTGGTAAAACAGCAAAAGTATAATCTCACAGGCTGTTCCCTACATACGGATATACTTCCGGGTGCCGGATATAATTTCATTGCGGCGGATATACGCGACCCGCAACAGGTAGATAAATTATTCGACGAAGTGCATCCCGATGCAGTAATCAATACTTCTGCTTTATCGGTACCCGATTATTGCGAAAATCACCGTGAGGAGGCCTGGGCTACCAATGTAACGGCCGTGGAACATCTGGCGCGCAATTGCGAGAAGCATCGCAGCAGGTTGATACATCTATCTACCGACTTTGTTTTCGATGGCTATTCTCCAAGGTTATATACGGAGGATGATTTACCCAATCCGGTAAACTATTATGGAATAACTAAATGGGAGGGCGAAAAACAAGTTGCCCGGATATGCAGCAATTATGCCGTAGTTCGCGTAGTGGTTGTTTACGGGAAAGCGTATCCCGGACAGCATGGAAATATTTTACAATTAGTGGCCGACAAATTACGGATAGGTGATTTTATATGTGTCGTCTCGGACCAATGGCGCACGCCGACGTATGTTGGGGATATATCCGCAGCTATAGAACGGTTGATTCATCACCCTAATAACGGCATTTATCATATTTCCGGCCCGGAATGTTTAACCATTGCGGATATTGCTTACCGGGTGGCTGATTTCCTGCAACTGGAATCTTCATTGATTATCCCGGTCACAACGGAAGAAATGGGAGAAGCTACTCCCCGACCACGCTTTAGCGGATTGTCGATTGAAAAGGCGAAGGTGGAACTGGATTATAGTCCGCGCAGCCTGGAAGAGGGGATGAAGGAGATGTTCGGGGTATTATATTCCTAAATCTCCTTTATTAATTCCGTTTTCCCTTACGAATGTTTGTACTATTTCCAGCAGAGTAATCCCGTGCTTATCTATTAGTTTTTTCCCGCAATACGGTATCCGTTCCAGTTCATTTGTAGTGGTTGGAAGGAGGTTGGTAATCCCCATAATGGCTTTTTGCTGCACAATGGTGTATACGGGGAGCTTGGTTTTGGCTGCTTCGCGGTTGCGCCATTTTACCAACCGGGCGTATAATACGGGGTATAGAATATCCGAAGGCACTTCGACCTTGGTTACGCTTTCTGCCTTTTCTTTTTTGGAAGATTTCCTGTTTCGTGCGGGTTTATCCTTTCCGGAGGAGATGGAGAGAAGTATGTAGGCTTTCTTTTTAAGGTAAGAGGTGACGGAGAATCCTTCTCCGGCCGTATGTTCCAGCGTTCCTTTTTTAACCTGAACTAACTGGTAGAGTACCGAAAAGGTTTCATCGTATCTGGTTTTTACTTCTTTATTGTCGGTATCAATGTGGGTTTCAGTCAATAGTTTTAAGAAGATATCTTCTGTTTTTTCCAGAAAGTACCCGGCACCGGCCTTGATGCGTTCCTGAAGGTTGGGATTGTTCTCGTAATCGGGCATATCCTTTATCAAAGCGGAATACTGCGTTCGGAAACGCTCGGAGACGGCTTCAATTTCGTTCTGGAACCGTGTTTGGTGTTCTTTGAATCGCTCTAACTGTTTGGGATAGAGGCGGTAAAGATGCTCGTCGAATATACGAAGCAGGGAAGTGAAGTACTTTTTAATCTCGGTGAAGTCGAACTGTTCGCATACCAGGTCGTAGAAGTATTGTTGCATTAATGTATCCAGATGCGAACTGTCTGGTACGGAGTTTTCGACCTGCCGGGTAAATTCGTTTACTGTTTCGTCATTGATAACGGATTCACGGTTCAGCCGCGAACCGAGTACCATACCCTCGAGTGTTTTGCAACGGCTCAAAGCAACGTACACCTGTCCGTGGGCAAAGGAGAGGCTGGCATCGATTATGGCATGCTCAAATGTAAGCCCCTGGCTTTTATGGATGGTAATGGCCCAAGCCAAGCGTATAGGGTATTGAATGAAGGTTCCTTCGATTTCTTCTGTAATCTCTTTAGTGACGTCGTTGAGGGTGTATTTACTGTTGGACCATTCTTCTCTTTCCAACTGAAAATCCAGGTTATCGTCTTTGCCGCGAACACGGATATAATTTGTATCGACGGCTGTTACAATACCTATCTTTCCGTTGAAGAAACGCTTCTCAGAAGAGAGGTCATTCTTGATAAACATAATCTGAGCGCCGGCTTTTAATACCAGGTTATCTTCGGCCGGGTAGGCAGATTCGGGGAAATTTCCTTTGATTTCGGCTTTAAAGGTGAACGACTTTCCGGGCAGAAGTTTCAGTTGGGAATCGTTGATGCGTTGCGCCTGATAGTTATGGGTGGTAAGCCGGATGTATCCTTCCTCGACACGCGGTTGGAAGCCGGGTATGTATCGCTGGTTCAGGCGGTTCAGTACCTCATCGTCTAATTCGTTGGTACGTATTTTATTGAGTAATTCAAGGAATTTAGTATCGCTTTGGCGGTAAACGTGTTCCAGTTGTATGGTGATGTAGGATGTTTGTTTCAGGGCAAGGCTGCCGAAGAAATAGGGAGTATCGTAATATTTGCTTAGGAGCGTCCATTCATCCTCCTTTACTACCGGGGCTAATTGCTGCAAATCGCCAATCATGAGTAGTTGTACACCGCCGAAAGGTTTATGCCTGTCGCGGTAACGCCTGAGAACATCGTCGACAGCATCGAGCAAGTCTGCCCGCACCATACTAATCTCGTCGATGACCAGTAAATCCATGCTGCGGATGATACTGATTTTATCTTTGCCGAACTTATAAATGGCTTGCTTGGCTTTGAACTGTGTTTCGGGTACAAACGGAGCAAAGGAAAGTTGGAAAAAAGAGTGTATAGTTACCCCTCCGGCGTTGATGGCGGCTATTCCGGTAGGTGCTACCACTACCATCCGCTTGGGAGATAATTCTTTCAGCTTGCGTAGAAATGTCGTTTTGCCTGTACCTGCCTTACCCGTCAGAAAAAGATGCGAACCCGTCTTTTCGATGCATTGCCAAGCCAGTTCTATCTCAGGATTGCTCATTGGAAATATGTGTTTTCCAACAAAAGTACAAAATTAGATTGATTTTTACTTCATACTGCCGCCTACAATATCGAGTAATTCGTTTGTAATAGCCTGCTGGCGCGATTTATTGTATTGTTTTGAGAGTTCGTCAATCAGTTCGTTGGCATTATCGGTTGCCGTTTGCATAGCCATGGTGCGCGAGGCGTGTTCGGATGCGGCAGAGTCGGCTAAAGCAGCGTACAGGTTCAGTCGCAGGACTTGTGGCAATAAATCTGCGATAAACTCGGGTACGGAGGGTTCGACGATGTAGTCGATATTTGTAGCCTGTTCTTCCTGATGGAATTCGGGGTTGTTGAGTTCGATAGGAAGGAACTGCCTTCTGATTAACTCCTGCGAGCCGGCGGTTTTGAAGTGGTAATATATTAATTCTATCTTATCAGTCTCGCCGGAAAGAAAGCTTTTCATTAACTCTTCCGCCAATTGTGAAGCCGCTTCGTAAGATGGTTTCTTTGCCATTTCCTGATAGCTTCCCACGGGTTTGAATCCTTGTTTTATAACCGCATCTTCCACCTTCTTGCCAATGGGGTAAATCCGGATATTCTCTTTTCCCAGAGATTGGTATTCATCCACCACGCGCCCCAAAGCTTTGATGATATTGGAATTGAAAGCACCATTCATGGAAGTATTTGACGAGAAAGCAACGACAGTAACTTTCTTTACTTCCCGCGCAAGGGTGTAAGGAGAATTAATCGACTCCGGATTATTACTCAGGAAACGATTTAATATACTGTCCATTCTCTTCTGGTAAGGCAATAAATTCTCAATCACCCCCTGCGCCCTGTGAAGTTTGGCAGAGGCAACCATCCGCATAGCCGAAGTTATCTTCCGGGTATTCTTTACGGAACCTATCCTACTTTTTATCTCTTTTAATGAGGCCATGGTTTTTGGAATTATGAATTTTGAATTATGAATTTTGAATTATTTCCATGCGGTATCATCTGCATAGTTAATTCAAAATTCAAAATTCATAATTCAAAATTCAAAATTATAAAAATTGTTTCGCCACCAGCGCCGCCGTTTCTTCGATGGCCTTGGCTACTTCTTTGTTGATTTCGCCTTTTTTGAGTACATCGAGGACATCGGTCTGGTGGTTTATTTCCAGTGTCTTGAGGAAAGTTTGTTCAAACTCCGGTACTCTATCCAAAGGAACATCTTTCAACAGGCCGTGGGTGCCGCAATATAATATGGCTATTTCTTTTTCGACGGGCATGGGCAAATATTGCGGCTGCACCAACAGGCGGGTATTCTTTTGCCCTTTGTCGATGGCCATGGTCGAAACGGCATCCATATCGCCGCTGAACCGGGAGAAGGCTTCCAGCTCGCGGTACTGGGCCTGGTCTATTTTAAGGGTTCCGGCTACTTTCTTCATGGCTTTCAACTGGGCATTACCACCCACACGGGAAACGGAGATACCGACATTAATAGCCGGGCGGTTGCCCTCGTTGAATAAATCCGTGTCAAGGAATATCTGCCCGTCCGTAATCGAAATAACGTTCGTGGGGATGTAGGCAGATACGTCTCCGGCCTGCGTTTCGATGATAGGCAAAGCTGTCAGTGAGCCGCCACCTTTAACCATGCCTTTTATACTTTCGGGCAGGTCATTCATTTCTGCGGCAACTTCGGGCTGGTTGATTATCTTGGCTGCGCGTTCCAACAAGCGGCTGTGCAGGTAGAAAATATCTCCCGGGTAAGCTTCACGGCCGGAGGGGCGGCGAAGAATCAACGAAACTTCGCGGTAGGCTACGGCTTGTTTTGATAAATCGTCGTAAACCACTAAGGCATGACGGCCGGTATCGCGGAAGAACTCGCCGATGGCTGCACCGGCAAAGGGAGCATAATACTGCAAAGCAGCAGGGTCGCCGGCAGTGGCGGCAACGACTACCGTATAATCCATTGCGCCGTGTTCGCGAAGGGTATTTACCAGTGAGGCAACGGTGGATGCTTTTTGACCTACCGCAACGTAAATACAGTAAACCGGCTCGCCGGCTTCGAAGTTGGCGCGTTGGTTGATAATGGCATCAATGGCAATGGCCGTTTTACCTGTCTGACGGTCGCCGATGATTAACTCGCGCTGTCCGCGGCCAATGGGAATCATGGCGTCGATGGCTTTGATACCTGTTTGCAACGGTTGGTTAACGGGTTGACGGTAGATTACTCCCGGCGCTTTCCGTTCCAGGGGCATTTCGTAGAGTTCTCCGCCTATGAGACCTTTACCGTCGAGCGGCTCGCCCAGCGGGTCGATGACGCGGCCGAGCATGCTTTCACCCACTTGTATGGAGGCAATGCGGCCGGTGCGTTTTACGGTAAAACCTTCTTTTATCTTGTCGGTAGAGCCAAGCAGAACGGCACCTACGTTGTCTTCTTCCAGATTCATCACAATGGCTTTGATACCATTGTCGAATTCCAGCAATTCGTTGGCTTCGGCGTTATTCAGTCCGTAAATACGGGCAACTCCGTCGCTCACCTGAAGAACATTTCCTACTTCGTCCAACTGTACACGGGTATCAATCCCGGCCAGTTGACGGCGTAATACTTCGGAAACTTCGCTGACTTTTATCTGACTATAAGGCATAATCTTTTCTTGTTTTATACAATCCTCTTGTTTCTTTCTATGAATTGCTGTTTCACTTTCTTTAGCTGCTTAGCCACACTGGCATCCAGACGATAACCGTTGACTTCGAAGATGTATCCGCCCTCGATGGCAGGGTCAATAAGGGTATGCAATTCCATGTGGGCATGCAGGTAATCCCCGGCACCTTTCTTTATTCTTTCTTCCCTTTCCTTATCTATCGGCACGGCGGTTATCAAATAACCTACTGCAATGTGCTTCGTTTTGCGGTAAAGGTCGAGAAAAGTAAGCGTAATAAACTGCAAAAAAGCCTCGCGGTGCTGCCGCAATACCAACCGGATGAACCGGATAAATACCCGGCTCGAACCCTCGTCGCCATTGGCTGCCGTACATATCAGATTGAACTTTTCTCTCTTGGTAAGTATCGGATTATCCAACGTTACACGCAGTTCGGGGAATTTATGAAAGCTATAAGACAGCCGGAGGAACTCTCTGTAAAGTTCGTCTTCCGCTCCCTGCTCTACTGCATAAGCAATAAGCGCACGGGCATACCGTATTGAAACTATTCCTATATCCATATTAATTTTGAATTATGAATTTTGAATTATGAATTATTCCATGCGGTATCACCTGCATAGTTCATTCAAAATTCAAAATTCCTAATTCTGATTAATTGTCTTCTCAATCATCCTGTCAATCATTTCGAGTTGCTCGTCCCGGTCGCTTAATTCTTTGCGCATAATCTTCTCGGCAATGTCTACGGAAAGGACGGCTACCTGACGGCGTAAATCGCGTATGGCTTCATCTTTCTGCAACTGAATTTGCTTCTGGGCTTCGGCCAGCTCTTTATCAATGGTTGATTGGGCCTCCCGACGGGCGTCGCGGATTATCTTTTCGCGCTCGTCCATCGCTTCCTTCATAATGCGTCCTTGTTCCTTGTGAGCGGCGGCAATCATCGACTCACTGTCTTCTTTCAGTTTAGCCATTTGTTCGTTGGCTTCTTTGGCAAGTTTCAGTGAGTTGTCGATGTACGCTTTCCGCTTCTCTACCGTTTTGGTGATGACAGGAAAACCATATTTGGCCAGTATAAAGAATACCACGCCAAATGATAGAATCATCCAGAACAATAAACCGGTATCTGGTATTAACAATGACATAATTTAGCTGGTTTTACAGGAACAGAACCAATAAACATACTACCAATGCAATGATAGCCACACCTTCGATAAATGCGATGGCAAGAATCATATTGGTACGAATATCTCCCGCAGCTTCGGGCTGACGGCCGATGGCTTCCATAGCCGCGCTACCGATTTTACCGATACCATACCCTGCTCCGATGGCAGCAATTCCTGCTCCGATAGCAGCACCAAGTTTACTTATCCCTACTGAGGCTGTTACAGCCTGTAATAAAATTGATAGTAACATAGTTATTAATTTTGAATTTATAATTTTGAATTATTTCTTTTCTTGTGCCAGCCCGATGAATACTGCTGAAAGCATCGTGAATACATAGGCTTGGATAAAGGCAACCAGTACTTCCAAAGCATTCATAAAGAGGCTGAAGAAGAAAGATGCCACCGTCAGCGTTCCCTGTAAAACCGGGCTCATACTTGCCGCGATAAATATCAGGGAAATAAGCACCAGAATCGCCATGTGGCCGGAAAGCATATTGGCAAACAGACGTATCATCAACGCAAACGGCTTGATGAAAACTCCCAGCAATTCTACAAACGGCATCAACGGTATAGGCACTTTCAGCCAGGTAGGAACATCCGGCCAGAAAACATCTTTCCAGTAATGCCGCGAGCCGAAAAGGTTGATTGCCAGGAAGGTACACACCGACAGCACGAGCGTCACGGCTATATTGCCCGTAACATTTGCACCGCCGGGGAAAATCGGTATCAACCCCATAAAGTTATTGATGAGGATAAAGAAAAAGGCCGTCAGCAGATAGGGAGCAAACTTTTCGTAGTTCGCCCCGGCATTCTTCTTTATCACATCGTTGTTTATGGACATGATTATCATTTCCATAAGCCCTACGAACCCGCCCGGAGAGACTTCGTACCCCGGCCTTTTCTTGTACCAACGGGCAACCGACAGGATGATGACTACCAGCAGAATGCTGCTTATCATCAGTGAACATACTATCTTGGTTATGGATATATCCAGCGGACGGACTTCTTCGCCTGCCGCGTTTCGTTCAACAATTTTACCTTCGTAGCGGCTTCCTTCGGGGGCGATATAAAGACCCTGGTAAGTACCTCCGTTTTCTTCGAAACGGGAGGATAGGAAAACGTGCCACCCCGTACTGCTATGCACAATTACGGGCAGCGGGATGGTTATATGAGTTTCGCCCCAGTTGGTGATGTGCCACTCGTAGGAATCTCCGATGTGGCCGAAGACAATGCCTTTTAC
>DAMCMT010000027.1:38422-42843 GCA_032108265.1 Bacteroides sp. | reverse complement strand
TGTTCTTCCTGCGCAAAGGCCGGAGCAGCGCCTGCCATGCACAATAGTAAAAGCAAATATGTTTTGAGTAACCGTTTCATTTTCAGTTCAGTTCTTCTTTATCGTCGTTCCGGATGGCCCAGAAAATAGCCGTTTCCAGAATCATATACAATATATAAAAGGATAGGAAAGTGATAACAAATTCCTTGATATGGCTTCGGAATACCAGTCCGCAAAGAATAACAGTGAGAATGGATATAAACAGCTTGAACATACGGATGCTTACGAATATGCGGACTGAGTTCTTTGCCGGTTGCAGCCGCGCGCGTTTAATCATATAAATGTATATGCAGCCGAAAACGAAAAAATACAACGGGATAATGATGTAACCACCGAACATATTGTCGGTTTGATGAAGTATCCAAAAGCCCGCCCAGGCCGCAATCAGGCTGATTGCTACCAGCAGGATAAAAAATCCGCGTATGGTTCTGTCCTTTTCCATATTAATTAAGATATACAAACCGATACCGTTTCGTCCGACTTTTCAACAAACCCGCTTTCGATTTCGATGGATTGTTCGCCGCTTCCGGTATTGTAAATTATTACTCCTTTCTGTAAAGAAGAAACGATAGGCGCATGATGGGGCAGAATGGTGAAACTTCCGGCACTTCCCGGCAGCCTTACACTCCTGACATCGCCCTCGAACACCGTCTTCTCCGGCGAAAGAATGCTTAGAAATATTGTTTTACGTGGCATCGTTTTACTGGTTTACCTGTTCCAACAACTCTTTGCCCTTGGCAATGGCATCGTCGATAGTACCCACGTTAAGGAATGCCGACTCGGGCAAATAATCCACTTCGCCATCCAGAATCATCTTGAATCCGCGGATGGTTTCTTCGATTGTCACCATGCAACCCTGAACACCTGTATATTGTTCGGCCACCGTAAATGGTTGCGAAAGAAACCTTTGCACACGCCGGGCACGGCTTACAACGAGGCGGTCTTCGTCCGAAAGCTCTTCCATACCGAGGATGGAGATAATATCCTGCAACTCCTTGTTGCGTTGCAAAATCTGCTTTACGCGCTGGGCCACTTCGTAATGTTCATCGCCCACGATGTGCGGGTCGAGGATGCGCGATGTCGACTCCAGCGGGTCTACAGCCGGATATATACCCAGTTCGGTAATTTTACGGCTGAGTACGGTGGTGGCATCCAGGTGGGTAAACGTTGTAGCCGGAGCCGGGTCGGTAAGGTCGTCGGCCGGTACATAAACGGCTTGCACAGAGGTGATAGAGCCGCTTTTAGTAGATGTAATACGCTCCTGCATCGCTCCCATTTCGCTGGCAAGGGTAGGCTGATAACCTACTGCGGAGGGCATACGTCCGAGCAAAGCCGATACTTCGGAACCCGCCTGCGTAAAACGGAATATATTGTCGATAAAGAAAAGTATATCGCGTGCGCCCGACTCTCCACCCGCATCACGGAAAGACTCGGCAACCGTCAGTCCGGACAGTGCGACCGATGAACGGGCGCCGGGAGGTTCATTCATCTGCCCGAAAATAAGGGTAGCCTGAGACTTGGCAACTTCGTCGTAATCGACTTTGGATAAGTCCCAGTGGCCTTTTTCCATGCTTTTCTTAAATTCTTCGCCGTAACGGATAACGCCCGACTCTATCATTTCGCGCAATAGGTCGTTGCCCTCGCGGGTACGCTCCCCCACCCCGGCGAATACGGAGAAGCCGTTGTGTTTCTTGGCGATATTATTGATAAGTTCCATAATCAGCACCGTCTTGCCTACCCCGGCACCTCCGAAAAGGCCGATTTTGCCGCCCTTGGAATAGGGTTCGAGCAGGTCGATAACTTTAATTCCGGTATATAGTACCTCCTGGGCGGTGGATAGGTCTTCGAATTTGGGCGGGTCGCGATGGATGGGGTATGCTCCGGTGCGGTCGAGTTCGGCCATTCCGTCGATGGAATTGCCGGTGACGTTCATCAGGCGGCCTTTAATCTGGTCGCCGATGGGCATAGTGATAGGGCCGCCGAGCGGGAATGCTTTGAGGCCGCGTTGCAACCCGTCGGTACTGTCCATGGCAACGGTGCGCACGGTGTTTTCGCCTATATGTTGTTCTACTTCAACTATCAAACGTTTTCCATTCAATCCTCTTATCTCAAGGGCGTCGTGGATGCTTGGCAAGATTAACTCTGTCTCTTCGCCTTCGAAATACACATCTACTACAGGCCCGATTACCTGGGAAACATATCCTATATGTGCCATAAAACGTTGTTTTGTTGTATATAACTAAATTCCAGCAAAATGTTTCTATCTAAATAGTTAGATAGACAACTTTGCAAATGTAGCAACTATTGTGTACGGATGTACTCTTTTACTAAAATTTTATCTTATGAAAGGTTCTTTCACGTTTGGAGGAAGTAGGTTTGGGAGGAAAAACGTATATGCATATAAGTGCATACCGTATATGCATATATGATCATGCCTTATATGCATATAAGATTTGTCGTATATGCATATATGATTTACCGTATATGCATATAAGATTTACCGTATATGCATATAAGATTTACCGTATATGCATATAAGATTTTCCGTATATGCATATAAGATTTTCCGTATAGCCTTATATGATTTTCCGTATAGGCTTATACAATTTATCGTATAGGCTTATACGGTTTTTGATCCGCATGGCGTAGGGGCGGGCTACCCAAGCTTGTGTATAACCAATCCTGAGCGTAGTTTGGGTTCGAACCAGGTGGTCTTCGGCGGCATGATGTTGCCGGTATCGGCTATATCCATCAGTTGCTTCATGGATACGGGGTACAGGGCGAGGGCAACTTTCATTTCGCCACTGTCGACACGTTTGCTCAGTTCGCCCAGGCCGCGGATGCCGCCGACAAAGTCGATGCGTTTGTCGGAGCGTAAGTCTTTGATGCCGAGGATTTCATCTAGTATGAGGTTGGACGAGATGGTAACGTCCAGTACGCCGATGGGATCGTTGTCGTTATAAGTTCCCGGGCGGGCGGTGAGGCTGTACCATTTACCGTCCAGATACAAGGCAAAATTATGCAAACGGGCGGGCTTGTAAATCTCAGCGCCTTTCTCTTCGACGATGAAGTTTTTGTCGAGGGCGGCGAGGAATTCTTCGGGCGAGAGTCCGTTTAAATCTTTCACTACGCGGTTGTAGTCGATAATGGTTAATTGGTTAGCAGGGAAACAAACGGCCATGAAGTAATTGTACTCTTCTTCTCCGCAATGATTGGGGTTCTGCTTGGCTTTCTCGGCTCCTACCAGAGCGGCGGCGGCTGAACGGTGATGGCCGTCGGCGATATAGAGGGAGGGCATTCCGGCGAATTCCTCGGTGATGGCGGCGATGTCGTCGTCGTTGTCGACAATCCAGAAGGTGTGTCCGAAGCCGTCGCCCGGGGCAATGAAATCGTATACGGGTTCAGTGGCGGCGTATTTCTTGACGATTTCGTCGAGTTTGGGGTTGTCGGGATAGGCAAAGAATACGGGTTCGATGTTGGCGTCGTTCACGCGGACGTGCTTCATGCGGTCTTCTTCTTTGTCGCGGCGGGTTAGCTCGTGCTTTTTGATGGAACCATCCATGTAATCGGGTACGTAGGCTCCAACTACCAGTCCGTACTGGGTTTTGCCGTTCATGGTCTGGGCGTAGATGTAGTATTGTTCTTTATCGTCCTGAACGAGCCAGCCGTTGTCCTGGAACTTCTTGAAATTCTCTGCGGCTTTGGCGTATACTTCCTCATCATGCTCGTCGGTGTCGACGGGGAAATCTATTTCGGGTTTAATGATGCGGTAAAGGGATTTTTCGTTTCCTGCTGCTTCCTGACGGGCTTCTTCGGAGTTCAATACGTCGTAAGGGCGGGAGGCGACTTGTTCTACTAAATCTTTGGGGGGGCGTACGCCTTTGAAGGGTTTTATGGTTGCCATGGGTATTAATTTTGAATTTTGAATTATGAATTTTGAATTTTCTTTTGCTTGGTGGTGAGGACGATTGAGACTAAGAGCTTTTTAAGCTCGGTGCAATCGCAGATGATTGAATTGTATTCTGTTTCGGTCAGATAATCTGTTCTTTGTAATAGTTCGAGCCAATACAGGGATTCGTCGCATTCTTTTTGGGCGATTGCCATTTTGTGAATAAAGTCGGCAGTAGATTCTGCCGAGATTGATTCTCTGATATTGGCTCCAATGGATGTTCCACTTCGTAAGAGTTGCTTACTTAATACAAATTCCGATTTCTCTTTAATCAGGTATTTATATAGATTAACAACCCGGACTGCAAAATCCAAAGACTTATTATGAATCAAGTTATCTTTCGTCCGCACGGAATCATTCAAAATTCAAAATTCATAATTCAAAATTAATTAGTTTACTTTGAACTTGTCTATTCCGTCACGGAGATAGCCTA
>DAMCMT010000027.1:0-38389 GCA_032108265.1 Bacteroides sp. | reverse complement strand
CTGCCGTCTGCGCACCCATTTTCTTGGGAGTCGAGAAGTAACGGCCTGAGAACAATTCAACCATCTTCGAATGGGCGGCGGGCATAATATCGCTGAGATATTTAAAGTCTGCGCGTTCGCCCATCAGTTTGATTAACTCGTCTTCGTTGATTACTTCCTTGCGGGCGGTATTCACCAGAATAGCACCTTTGGGAGTTTGTTTCAACAGAGCGTAGTTGATTGAACCTTTTGTTTCAGGGGTTGCGGGAATATGCAGGGATATTACATCGCAGGTTTGATATAACTCTTCGGCGGATGTGAGGGCTTTTACTCCGTCCTGTTCGATTACGTGGGCGGGGCAGAAAGCATCATAGGCGTAAACTTCCATTCCGAAGCCTTTGGCTATGCGGGCAACATTGCGGCCGACGTTTCCGTAGGCATGGATACCTAGTTTCTTGCCCATAAGCTCGGTGCCTGAGGTGCCGTTGAAGAAGTTACGAACGGCGTACACCATCATGCCTACTGCTAGTTCGGCAACGGCATTTGAGTTCTGGCCGGGGGTGTTCATAACGCACACGTTATGAGCGGTAGCGGCTTTGAGGTCTACGTTGTCGTATCCGGCTCCGGCGCGGACAACGATTTTCAGGTTTTTGGTTGCTTCGATTACTGCTTCGTCGATGATGTCGCTGCGGATGATGATGGCATCCACATTTTTCACTGCGTCGAGCAGTTGGGCTTTGTCTGTATATTTTTCGAGAAGAACAAGTTCGTAACCTGCTGCTTCAATTTCTTTGCGTATACCGTCTACCGCAACTTTGGCAAACGGTTTTTCTGTTGCAACTAATACTTTCATATTAATTATGAATTTTGAATTATGAATTATGAATTGCATTATGAATTATGATTCTGATAAGTAAATGGAGCGCAGCCCATTCATAATTCAAAATTCATAATTCATAATTAAAAACAATTCTCTTAGAATTGTTTTTCGAATTCCTGCATGCAATCGATTAAAGCTTGTACGCTTTCTTTTGCAATAGCATTGTATGTAGAAGCACGGAAACCTCCTACTGAGCGGTGGCCTTTCAAGCCTACCATTCCTTTTTCTGTTGCGAATTTGAGGAAGTCGGCTTCGAGTTCTTTATATTCGGGAGCCATTACGAAGCAGATGTTCATGCGCGAACGGTCTTCTTTGGCGGCGGTTCCTACGAATACAGGAGGGGTATTGAACATGGAGCCGTTATCAATATGTGTTTGATAATTCAGCATGGTAGGGATATAGCGTGATACTTTGCCGAGGGCATCGTTCTTCACAATAGCGAATGTAACGCCTGCGGGGGCGAGGTTCTTCTGGGCGCCTCCATAAATACATACGTATTTGGATACATCTACCGGGCGTGAGAAGATATCAGAGGACATATCGGCAATCAATGGCACCGGTGAGTCGATATCTTTCAGCAGTTCAGTACCATAGATGGTATTGTTGGTTGTGATGTGGAAGTAATCGGCATCAGCAGGAATGGTATAGTCCTTAGGGATATAGGTATAGTTTGCTTCGGCAGAAGAGGCTACTTCTACTGTTTCACCAAATCCCTTGGCTTCTTTCATTGCTTTCTTTGCCCATACTCCGGTATTGAGGTATGCTGCTTTCTTTTCGAGGAAGTTATAAGGGATCATACAAAACTCCAAACTGGCTCCCCCGCCCAGAAACAGTACCGAATACCCTTCGGGAATATTCAGAATTTCCTTGAACAGTGCTTCCGCTTCGTCCATTACTGCCTGAAAATCTTTCGACCGGTGACTGATTTCAAGAATTGAAAGACCGGAACCATTGAAATCTAAAACCGCCTTCGCTGTTTCTTCAATTACCTCACGGGGAAGAATGGAAGGGCCTGCATTAAAATTATGCTTTTTCATTTGAAGTTTGTTTATTTGTTAAACAAAAAAAGTTCATGTTTTCAAGGCGAAATTACGAATTTATTCTTTATTGTCAAACTTTTATTTGAGAAATTACATTTGTCAATCAAAAACATCAACGGTAACCATATTAGCGCATAAAACAGATTACACTTTGTTCTTAAATAAAAGAAAACAAAAGAATAAAGTCAGAAAAACAACTGACTAAAAACCGTATATTTATAGTAAGAATTGCAATATGATAAAAATGAAAAAACCCGGATTACTCATCCGGGTTCGATAAGACGATGTATGTCTTAAATATGTTTTCCTTCCAGAATCGGATTACATAGCAGCGTATTCGTCAGCTTTTGGATCGGGACCGTATTGGTTGTCGCCTCTCTGACCATCTATTGCACATAAAATTAATATCACAAGTGCTCCAATACCTGTAAGACATAATAGTAACCACCATCCGCTTTTACCGGTATCGTGTAAGCGGCGAGCACTAACACCAAGCATCGGAAGCAAGATAGCCAATCCATAAAGATAAGAAATGAATCCCAAGAATGGTATAATAAACGTAATGATAGTTAACGCAATGTTAATTCCAGCATTAATAAGAATAAACATCCAAAATTCTTTTCTGCGCGCACGACCTTCAAAGTCTACATACCGTTTCAATACATCTACATAATAGTTCATAATAGTTTGTGTTAAAGAATTAATATTTATTTAGATTTAACTGAACAAAAGTATATAAAATATTTGTGAAAGTAGAATAATTTAAAAGAAATATTGAACCAGAAAACGGATAAACATACCATTCTCTTCAAAATAAAGTTAACAAGTATGAATGGAATTAGACAATCGGACGAGTGATAGTCTTAATCCCTTTTATTTTTTCGTCTGAGATCAATAATAACAGTTGTTTTACTTTATTGCTCCGAATAGTTACGAATGCATTTCTCTCTTTTATTTCGCAAAGTCCAATATCAGCATGAGAAAGATTACCCTTTTTATATAGGAAACCAAGAATATCCGTTTTACTTATTTTGTCTTTTTTTCCTTTACCCACATAAAGTGTTGTCCATTCGGGCTTGAATGGACGAGGTATAGAAAGCGGCAAAATGTATTCTGCGGGAGTTTCGGGCAAATAACCGGGCAATGGCTCGGTTTCGGTCAGAATGAGGTATGAGTTGCCTCCTGCATCCCACCGGGCAGTGCGTCCGTTGCGGTGTGTAAAAGCCTCCTGATTTACAGGAAGATGACAATGAATGATGTGGCGTACATCGGCGATATCCAGCCCACGCGAAGCAAGGTCGGTCGATATCAGTACATTGCTGCTACCCGAACGGAATTTGAAAAGCGAACGTTCGCGGTCGGGTTGTTCCATTCCTCCATGAAACATCTCGCAGGATATGCCGTCTTTGCGCAACAAGGCTTGAACCCTTTCGACTGACTCGCGATGGTTGCAGAAAACAATGGAAGACTCCTGCCCCAACACACACAACAACTGTGATAAAGTTTGTATTTTATCTTTCGATGGAGAAAGGATTTTGTAAAATCCAAGTTTTTCTTTTTGAGTGTTTTCCGGAAGAAAATTCAATTTCACCGGATTTGTCAGTCCGGTAAATGCCGGTATGAGTTCCATATTAGTAGCCGAAACCAGTATTCTTTTCTTTAAACGGGTGAGTTGAATAATGATTTCTTCCATTTCCTCTTCGAATCCGAACTCCAGCGATTTGTCGAATTCATCAATGATAAGAGTTTCGAATCTTTCGGGTTGGATGCTGTTCCGTCGTATATGGTCGGCAATTCTGCCGGGAGTACCTATTATTACATCCGGATTATTGGCCGAGATGTATTTTTCCTCCTCTGAATACGGATGCCCCCCGTAACAACAATAAGCCGTCCAAGAGGTTTGCATGGACTTGAAAACGGATTGTATTTGCAAAGCCAGTTCGCGCGCCGGTGCAAGGATTAATGCTTGCATTCCTTGCTGTGGGGTTTGTGATTGTTTTATTAATGGCAGGAGAAAGGCCAATGTCTTACCGGAACCTGTAGGGGAAAGAAGAATAATATCTTTAGTTTCGACAGCGAGTTCCAGTGAGGCCAACTGCATATCATTCAATTCCTCTATATTAAGACGATGAAGGACGTTATCTATTTTTTTATTATTTGCATACATTCTGCAAAGATAAGCCATATTCGGTGTTTGCCGAAACTTTGCCGGGAAAATAGCCTTACATGATTACCAAAATGGCTTTATTTGGTAAAAAGAACTTCCTTGCCCTTTGCATTAACTCGCTTTATTCCATCTTGACTGACCTAGGTCAGCAACATTGTCGACCTAGGTCAGCAACGTTACCGACCCAGGTCAGCAACGTATCCGACCCGGGTCAGCCATAATAGGATAAAGCAAGTTTATCAATCGTTTATCCCTTTACTGTTAGTCTATAAGCCTTTGCATATGCGTCTGATAAGGTTCCAGGGCTACAAGGCCTCTTATTGCTTTAATTCTGATAAGTAAATGTTCATAAACCGATATAAAAAAACCGGTACAATTAAAGAATTGCACCGGCTATAAATTATACCATTATTCGAAGTTGCTTATGCACCAAAGTCGTCGAACATCAGCATATTACGTGGTACGCCAAGGTCGTAAAGCATTTTTTCGACTGCTTTAGCCATTGGGCCGGGACCACACATGTAGTATTCGATATCTTCGGGAGCATCGTGGTCTTTCAGATAATTATTCAGAATTACATTGTGGATAAATCCTACGGGACCTGTCCAGTTGTCTTCCGGAAGCGGTTCGCTCAGTGCAATATGGAATGAGAAATTCGGGAATTCTTTTTCCAATGCACGGAAGTCTTCTTCGTAGAATACTTCGTTCAGTGAACGGGCGCCGTACCAGTAAGATATCTTACGGTCGGTGATTTTCAATGTTTTCAGCAGATGAAGGATGTGCGAACGCAACGGGGCCATACCTGCACCACCACCGATGTAAAGCATTTCACGTCCTGAATCAAGAATCGGGTGGAATTCACCGAACGGACCAGATACCATTACCTTATCACCGGGTTTGAGCGAGAATATAAATGAAGAACAAACACCGGGAGGTACTTTCTGGAAGCCACCGTTTACTCTGTCGAAAGGAGGAGTAGCGATACGTACGTTCAGCATCACGATATCTCCTTCGGCCGGATAGTTGGCCATAGAATAAGCACGCATGGTTTCTTCGTTGTTCTTAGCGGTCAAATCCCACATTTTGAACTTATCCCAGTCGGGACGGAAACGGTCTTCTATGTCGAAATCAGCAAATTTGATATCATATTTAGGAACGTCAATCTGGATATATCCACCGGAAACGAAGTTGAGGTGTTCTCCTTTCGGTAATCTCACAACAAATTCTTTGATGTATGTAGCTACGTTGCGGTTGGATACCACTTCGCATTCCCATTTCTTAACGCCAAGTACAGACTCGGGGATTTTAATGTCCATGTCTTGTTTTACTTTTACCTGACAGCCCAGACGCCAGTTGGCCTGTTGTTCTTTACGGGTAAAGTGTACTTTCTCAGTGGGTAGTATCTCGCCTCCCCCACTTTCGACCTGGCAACGGCACTGGGCACATGAACCACCACCACCACAGGCTGAGGGAAGGAATATTTTATTTGAAGCCAACGTAGTCAGCAAATTTGAACCGCTCTCTACTTCTACTTCTTTTTCGCCATTGATAGTTATCTTTACAGCACCGGATGGTGAGAGATAATTCTTGGCAACCAGAAGTATTATAACGAGAAGGAGGATGACCACAAGGAAAACTCCAATGCTCGATAATATTAATGAAGTCATTGTATATTAGTATTTTATTATTAAATATTTAATCCGGAGAAACACATGAAAGCCATCGCCATCAGTCCTACAGTGATAAACGTAATTCCTAACCCGCGCAATGGCGCCGGTACATCAGAATAAGCCATTTTTTCACGTATTGCAGCAAGTCCTACAATAGCAAGCAACCAACCGATACCGGAGCCGAGTGCGTATGTTACAGCACTACCAACGCCTGTTATGGCTTGTGGGTTGGTTGGGTCGAGACCGATTCTTTGTTGCATAAACAGAGAAGCACCCATGATAGCACAGTTCACAGCAATAAGAGGTAAAAAGATACCCAATGATGCGTAAAGTGAGGGTGAGAAGCGTTCGACAACCATTTCGACCAATTGTACCATACCGGCGATTACGGCAATAAAGAGTATAAAACTCAGGAATGTAAGGTCGACTCCCAGGATTCCATCAGGTGCTAGTATTTTGGTCTGCAAAAAATAGTTAACAGGAAGTGTAACCACCAATACAAATATTACGGCGATACCCAATCCTAATGCAGTTTTTACGTTTTTCGACACTGCCAGGTATGAACACATACCAAGGAAGTAGGCGAAAATCATATTGTCTACAAATATTGAGCGTACAAATAAACTTAATATATTTTCCATGTTTTGTAGAATTTTGAATTTTGAATTTTGAATTTTGAATTGGAGATTAATTCATAATTCATAATTCATAATTCATAATTAAAATTACTTTTCCTGTAAATCTTTCACGCGGGCACGTTGTACCCAGATGATACATGCACAGATAATAAGTGCCATTGGCGGCATCAACATCAATCCATTATTAATATAGCCCATTTCATAGAATGATTGCGGAATAATCTGGAAACCGAGAAGAGTTCCCGAACCGAATAGTTCGCGGAAGAATCCGACGATAATCAGGATTACCGCATATCCAAGTCCGTTTCCGATACCATCGAGGAAAGATTCCCACGGACCGTTGGCCATGGCAAAGGCTTCGAGACGTCCCATAAGGATACAGTTAGTAATAATCAATCCTACGTATACGGATAACTGAACGCTTACATCGTAGGCAAATGCTCTGAGTGTTTCGCTTACGATGGTTACAAGTGCGGCTACTACTACCAACTGTACGATGATACGGATACGGTTGGGGATGGTGTTGCGCAATAAAGATATGATAACGTTGGCAAAAGCAACGATTACAGTCACGGATAATCCCATTACGATGGCCGGCTCGAGTTTGGCTGTTACAGCAAGGGCGGAACATATACCAAGCACCTGAACGGTTACCGGGTTGTTGAGATTAAGCGGAGTTGAGAATACCTCTTTATTCTTTTTTGAAAACAGTTGACTCATATTCTTTTCCTCCCAGATTATTTAGTTAAAAAGTTATTGTATTCTCTCAGGTTGTCTTTGAGCATATTCTCTACGGCTACTGAGGTAATTGTTCCACCGGAGATACCATCTACATAGTCTTGTCCATCGGCAGTTTTTCCTGGTTTTACTACGGCTATGGAAACGATATTATCACCTTTCTTTATATGCTTTCCTTCGAATTGGCTTTGAAAATGCGGAGTTGCGATCTCAGCACCAAGTCCGGGAGTTTCGCCGGCATGCGAGAAGTATGTTCCATAAACGGTGTTTTTATCAGCATCGAGGGCAACATATCCCCAGATGGCTCCCCATAAACCGTTTCCGTTTAATGGGATGATATACTTGGTTTCACCATTTACTTCGGCTACGAATAAAGATAGTTTGTCTTCGGATTGTACGTTGTAAAAGCCACCACTCTCTGCTACGGTATTTCCGTTGCTATCAAGTATAAGGTCTTTCTTTACATATTCCTTATATAAAGCCTGGGCGTCCTGACCTTTTGTATCTACCTTTAATGCACTCAATATCTGCTTCATTTTATCCAGCTCAACATTCTGAGTCTGGCGGTCTTTGAGTGCAGATGATGTGAATGCCAATATGAATGCTACGATAATAACCATTACCGAAGCATATATTATAGTATAAGCATTGCTATTTGTATTCATCTTTGTTCGGGTTAATTGTTAGACTTCAACGCACGCTTTTCCCTGCGGGTGATGTTGCTCTGTACTACATAATAATCAATCAGCGGAGCAAATATGTTCATCAAAAGAATAGCAAGCATCATACCTTCGGGATAACCCGGGTTCAGCACGCGGATGATGATGGCCATTACACCAATCAGGAATCCGTATATGTATTTTCCGGTTTCAGTGCGCGATGCTGTTACAGGGTCGGTTGCCATAAACACGGCTCCGAAGCAGAATCCTCCAAGGATAAGGTGTTCCCACCATGGCATATGGGCCATTGCTGTATCGGGGCCTATAAGATTAAATACCAGTGCCATGGCTCCTCCGCCTAAGAATACGGAAGCCATAATCTTCCAGCTTGCAACACCTGTTACTAACAATAAAATTGCTCCGAGCAGGATGGCAATAACGCTGGTTTCTCCAATTGAGCCGGGAATAAGTCCGGTAATCATATCCCACGAGAAGGGTTCATAACCCATCGGGTCTGTAGCCGTAGATGCTACACCAAGAGAAGTAGCTGCTGTAAGGCCATCTACAGATTTACCCAATCCGAATATACTGTCGCCTGATACCCAAACGGCATCACCCGACATTTTTGTAGGATAGGCAAAGAACAGGAATGCACGGGTAACCAAAGCTACGTTAAATACATTCATACCGGTTCCACCAAATACTTCTTTCGCAAAGATAACTGCGAATGCGGTTGCGATTGCAAGTATCCACAATGGACAGTCTACCGGTACAATCATCGGGATAAGGATACCGGAAACAAGGAAACCTTCCTGTATTTCTTCGTTTTTCCATTGAGCAATTGCAAACTCAATTCCCAGACCTACCACATAAGACACAATGAGTTTTGGTAAAACAGCCAGGAAGCCATAACCAAAGACTTCAAGGAAGTTGCCTTCGGCTCCTGTAAATTTGAAATGTTGGTAACCTACATTGTACATACCGAAAAGTAGAGCGGGTACTAATGCGATTACAACAATGGTCATGATTCTCTTACTATCAATAGTATCGTGAATATGTGTTCCTGATTTCGATGTGGTGTTGGGTGTGAAAAGGAAAGTTTCGAACCCGTCGAACACCGAGTGAAATGCGTGGAACTTACCGCCTTTTTCAAAGTTCGGTTTTATCTTGTCGAGATATTTTCTTAACGCTTTCATTTATGTTTATTTGTTTATTAGTTTATGCCATTTCAGCGCGCAGCTTGTCTAATCCAACGCGCACTATCTTTTGCAATTCCTGTTTGGAAGAACATACAAATTCACATAATGCGAAATCTTCAGGAGCTACCTCGTAAATACCTAATTGTTCCATACGGTCGATATCTTCAGTAATGATTGCTTTTATTAGGTATTCGGGCATGATGTCCATAGGTAAAACACGGTCGTACTCATGCGACATTATCATATGACGTTTGCCACCTTTAATACGAGCGTCAAGTCTGTATTCACGTTTGAAGAATTTATCAAGAATCCAATTAGCATACGAATGGCTTACGCTGAACTGGTCAAAACGAGGCATTACGAATCCCACGAATTCATGAATATCGTCGCCTTCGGGAATCACTGTTAATTGTGTATCGAAAGCACCCAGATAACCGTCTTTATCGACTCTTTTTCCGGTTAATACGTTACCACTTATATATCTTAAATCAGTATCGGTGTTTACACATCCGCTGAACACATTGGTCAACCGTGCCCCAACTTTTAATTTAGTATACGCGGCCTTAAATACTTCTGAACCGGTTAATGCAACTTTCCGGCTAAAATCGATATGGCCGGTATTGAAGAAGCGGCCGATGAAAATCACGTCAGCAGCACCGACAGTCCAAATAGTTTCACCTTTATTAATAGGAGACAAATGGTTTATCTGTACACCAACATTTCCAGCCGGATGAGGGCCGTCGAAAACGTTCAGTGTCACATTCTTCGCCTGACGAAGAGCATTGTTTTTTTGTTTTGCACTTATATTAAGATATGTTGGGGCTAATTTCGCCAGAACATTTAATCCTGTTTGAAAGTTTTGTTCCTCACCTTTTAATATAAATTCGAAATCAGGTGCAAGCGGTTTACTGTCGAACGCCGAAACAAAAATTGCTTTAGGCGTTACGTTCGGCTCGGCAATGATATCATAAGGACGTTGTTTGATAAAAGCAAAGAGTCCTGATTCCATCAATGTTGTTTTCAATTCTTCCTGTGATATTTCCGAAATGTTTTGCTTCGGAAACTCCAGATATTCCTGCTCGGTAGATGCCTCTACAATAATGTTCAAAAGCTTGCGCCTCTCACCACGCTCTACTTTTACCACCGTACCACTTACGGGCGAAACAAATTTTACTTCGGGGAAATTCTTGTTGACAAACAAGGGTTGCCCGGCTTTCACATATTCCTGTTCTTTCACAACCACTTTGGGAGTCACTCCGGTAAAATCATCGGGAACCAGGGAATAGAATCCGGGTTCTCTTACGGAGAAAAACTCTTCAGCAGGTTTGCCTTCCAGGTTAATGTCAAGGCCTCTTCGTAATTTTATTACATTTGCCATGCTATAATAAATAATGGTTTCATAATTTGCCCGCAAAAGTAATAAATAATAATGGGAAAAAGTGTAAAAAGGAAGACAATTGAAGAAATTTTTCTTTAATGGAAGATATTGGGGTTTATATCCATCTCTTTCCATAAAATAAGATTGCATCTTTACCCGATTCATGAATCTTTTTACAAAACAACCAGTGTATAAATTTCAATCTTAAAATAGAAACGGTTTTTTAATTTTCCGTTTACAAAAAAAAATATATTCCAATAAATAGGAAAAAATGAATAGAATGTTTTTATATTTGCATCATATTTATACAACAAATTAATTACATGACTCGATTTTCAAGAAAATACTTTTTGATATTACCTATCATGATTCTTGGAGGTGTTTTTTCTCCCGTGTATGGACAGCAAAATTTAGGTAATAACTCTGACACACAAGCTATTGCTATTGATAGTATTGGAGTAAATGACTATTTTAATCTTACACTCCCTCCGCTTCATGTTTTATTTGAGAATGCCAAGTCCGCTCCTACCTACGAATTGGCTTTAGTAGAAGAAGAAATTGAGCGTCGGATGCTACGAAAAGAACGCCGGGCATTTCTTGGCTTTTTTAGTATCCGCGGAAGTTGGCAATATGGTAAATATGCGAATGACATGAGCTATAGCGATGTATCGACCCCTATTATTTATACCTACAACTCAGCTGCACAATCATCATACTCTGTAGGAGCAGCAATTAATATTAAGTTAGACGAATTGTTTGACCTAAGTGGCCGTGTAAAACGACAAAAATTGCGTGTACGCGCAGCAGAGTTGATGAAAGAAAAAGAATATGAAATAGTAAAAAAAGAAATTGCACAATTATATGCTACCGTAATTGCACAATTAAACATTTTAAAATTACGCGCAGAATCAACTAACCTTGCTACTGTCCAATATTCAATCATGGAGAAAAATTTCACAAATGGAACTGCAACTTCAGGAGAACTTGCTTCCCAGAAAGAAGACCAGTCAATGGCTATACAACGTTATGAGGATAGTAGATTTGAACTAAACAAAAGTCTTTTGGTACTGGAAGTGATTACAAACACTCCTATTATAAGAAAATAAGAATTTTATCATTATGGAATATATACTCTATTTCTTTCGTTTTTTGTACCGCATACGCTGGTGGCTATTAATAGGTACTGCTATCATTACTCTTTTGGTTATATATGCAACCCGTAATATGCCAAAAAGATACAATGTAGAAGCTACCATATACACTGGGGTAGTTTCTGGATATACTATCGAGGGTACTGGGAGTACAGACTGGGCAGCATCATCAAATGCTATGGATAACCTGATAAATATAATACGGGCGGAAAGTACACTAAAGAATGTTTCTTACCGGTTGTATGCAAGAAACATGATTAAAGGTGATCCGGAAAAAGATAATATATATCTGAAAGCATCTAGTTATAGGGAAATATATAATAGAACCAAGAACAACCGGGATGGTGAGACATTATTGGGGCTAATTGACAAAAACAGTGAAATTGAGACTGTAAATAATATGCGTAAGTATGAGAAACCCGATCCTTTAAATTTTATTTACGGTTTGTTCTATTGGAATCACTGGCATTATAGTTATGAGGCATTGCAAAAAATAACTGTTACCAGAAAAGGTAATAGTGACTTATTGCAGGTCAGCTACTCTTCCGATGACCCTGGTATCGCTTTCAACACCTTAGATATATTACTGGAAGAATTTGTAATTGAATACAATAACATCCGGTATGGCGAAACTGATAAAGTTATTGAATATTTCCGTTCCGAATTAGAACGTATTGGTGCAGAATTACGTAATGAAGAAAACGAACTCACTGATTATAATGTCGAGAAACGAATCATTAACTATTATGACGAAACCAAAGAAATAGCTGCAATCAACAAAGAATTTGAATTAAGGGAACAAAATGTTTTGCTGGCATACAATGGGTCAAGAGCAATGTTGGAAGAGTTGGAAAAACAATTGGATATAAATCTCAGCAATTTAAGAGTTAATGCGGGATTTGTAAACAATTTGAATAAAGTTTCATCTTTAACCGGCAAATTAGCAGAGTTGGAAACTTTTTCTGCTAATACAGAAACACATACTCAGGAAATTGAAGAATTACGGTCGCAATTGGAGGAAGCCAAAAATGTCCTCAACCAATTTTCAGATCAATATGTGGCAAACCAACATACTAAAGAAGGTACAGCCAAATCATCTATCATTGATCATTGGCTTGAACAGTTATTACTTTTTGAAGAAGCTAAAGCTCAATTAGATATTATTCAAAAGAGCAGACAGGAACTCATGGATAAATATACATTCTATGCACCTGTTGGCTCGGAGATCAAACGTAAAGAAAGAAAAATCACCTTTACCGAACAAAATTATCTTTCCGTTTTAAAAAGTTATAACGATGCTTTGATGAGAAAAAAGAATCTGGAGATGACTTCTGCCACATTGAAAGTTCTTAATCCACCAGCGTTCCCGATATCTCCAGAACCCACGGGTAGAATGAGAATTGTTATTCTGGCTTTTCTAGCCAGTTTGGCATTCATTTTCGGGATATTTCTTATTATTGAGATATTCGATAGAACCTTACGCGACCGTATGCGTGCAGAAAGAGTTACCGGTAGTAAATTTTTAGGTGCCTTCCCGAATAAATTAACTTTAAAATATAGAAATTACAACAAGGCCTTTACGGAAATTGCTACTAAATTTTTGAGTAGCACCATACTAAGTTTCTTTGCCGAAAGAAAAGAAGGGAAGCCCTATATTGTTAACTTTCTGAGTACAAACTCTGGAGATGGGAAAACCCATTTAAGTGAGAATCTGGAAGACTACTGGAAAAGCTTAGGTATTAATGTGAAAAGATTATCCTGGGAGAACGATTTTGACATCAATGACCGCAAGTATCTTTTATCAAAAAATGTTCATGAACTCTATCCTTATACATCCTCTGATGATATTTTAATTATTGAATATCCCAATTTAGGTGAATATAGTGTTCCAAATGCTTTATTAGAAGAAGCTGACTTGAACTTATTAGTTGTCCGAGCTAATCGTTCCTGGAAAGATTCGGATAAAAACACGTACGAAAACCTAAAAAAGCAAGTTGGCAAAGCTCCACTTTATTTTTATCTAAATAAAACTACGCGGGAAGCCACGGAGACATTCACCGGAATGCTTCCGCCTTATACTTACTTAAGAAAATTAGGATACAAAATATCTCAATTAGGGCTGACTGAAGAATTGAATAAAACAACCACCCAACCTGAGAACGTAGAATAAATCCGTCATGGGTAAAACAAACTCAGTTCTTAAAGACCTTATCCTCTCATTATTCGAAAATGGGAGGATATTGAAGTTTATGGTCGTTGCTACCGGATTATTCCTCATTTATAAAAATATATTCCAAATTAATTCAGTGATATCTTTAGGAATCGCACTCATTCCTATAAGCTTAGTTATTGCCTTTATTTTACTCCAATATTATAGCCGGATATTCTATCTACTATTTGCATCACATTTTCTGGTTCTAATAATAAACCAATTTGTTGATGCAAGAATAGGAATCTTGGCACTTATTACCAATATTCTAGTTGTTATTCTTCTGATCATTATGAGTTTTTATCGAAAAACCAAATGGAAAGAAAGTAACAATGGGATGTTGTGGCTTTATCTTATTTGGGGACTATATTGTCTTTTGGAACTTTTTAATCCTAATAATGTTCAAGAAGCATGGAATCTTGGCATAACCTATTATTTGGTTTATCCTCTGATTTGTGCTATTTTAGTTCCTTTAACCATTCGCAAAATAAGCCATTTAGAATGGTTATTAGTAGTATGGTCAATTTTTGTTCTATTAGCAGCATTCAAAGGTTATTGGCAAAAAACACACGGATTCAACACCAAAGAATTGCGTTTTCTCTTTGAAGAAGGGGGAGCAAGAACACATATTATATGGTCTGGAATTCGATATTTTTCATATTTCACTGATGCTGCAAACTTTGGAGTGAGTATGGCAATGGCCATTCTAGGCTTTGGAATATCTTTCTTTTATGTTAAAAGCAAAACGTTAAGAATTTATTTTATCTTTGTTATAATAGCTGCTATTTATGGGATGGGCATTTCAGGCACACGTTCTGCAATGGCAGTTCCTTTGGGAGGATTAGCGCTTTTTATTCTATTATCCCGTAATTTTAAAGCATTCTTTTTGGGATCGTTTGTATTATTGTCTATGTTTCTTTTTTTTAGATTTACTACTATTGGTGATGGTAATGAATATATTCGTAAAATGCGTTCTGCTTTCCGACCCAGTACAGATGCATCCTACAATATTAGAGTGTATAACAGAGAACGGATGAAAGAATATATGGCTAATAAACCTTTTGGCTATGGAATTGCACTTGGTGGAAAAGGAGAAAGATTTTTTCCGAAAGAGCATTTGCCTATTCCCCCTGACTCATGGTTGGTTAATGTCTGGACAGATACAGGAATTGTTGGTTTAATACTATATATATTAGTACATGTAGTTCTTTTCGCCTGGTGCTCATGGATACTCATGTTCCAAATTATGAATAAAAGATTACGAAACTTATTAGCAGCATGGCTTTGCGTGAATGCAGGCTATTTCATAGCTGCTTATACAAATGATGTAATGCAGTACCCAAATTTCATTATAGTTTACACAGGATTCGCCTTGTGTTTTGCAGGACCTCTTATAGAAAAGAATGAAATTAGTCTTGCACCGGAGAATGAAGCTTCAGCAGAAAAACCTACAGCATAATTTGGTTTCCAGATGAATAAAAAAACTCTAATATCATTCATTACCGTCAATTACAATGGTATTAAAGATACATGCGAACTAATCCAGTCCATACATTCGCACATCACTTCTGTGGATTATGAAATAATTGTAGTAGATAATGCTTCAGTTAATAATGAAGCTGCTGATTTGCAAAATAAATTTCCTACAATTATTGCTATCCGAAGTGAAAAAAACCTCGGGTTTGCCGGAGGGAATAATTTGGGAATAAAAATAGCCCAAAGCAAATATCTTTTTTTCATAAACAATGATACTTTATTAAAAGACGATAAGATAAAAAGAATAACGGATCGCTTGGAGAGTAACAGCAGAATTGCAGGTGTATCACCTAAAATTAAGGATGCGATTGCACCATTCAATCTACAATTCGCAGGATTCACTAAATTGAGTAGCATCACATTAAGAAATAAAACAATTGGGCAAGGATGCCCGGATGAAGAAAGTTATAATAAGCCATACATTACTCCATATTTGCATGGAGCAGCTATGTGCATCAAAAAAGAAGCTATTGAAAAAGTCGGATTAATGCCCGAATCTTTTTTCCTTTATTATGAAGAATTAGATTGGAGCATGGCATTTACCCGCAAAGGGTATGAATTATGGTATGAGCCGGAATGTACGATATATCATAAAGAAAGTCAAAGTACAGGCAAAATAAGCACAAGCCGCACTTATTATCTTACCCGCAACAGGCTTTTATTAGCATATCGTAATTTATCAGGATTAAATAAATGGATTTCGATTATCTACCAGATATGTATAGCTTCGATAAAAAATATGTTGTTTTTTTTAATAAAGGGAAAAGGCAATTACTCAAAAGCAGTTATCAAAGGAGTAAATGATTTTATTATATTGAAAAACAAAAAGTTTTAACGTACTTATTAGTAAAAATTCTCTTTTCAAATATGAACGTGCCCAAAATTAGCGTTATTATTCCTGTTTACAATACCGAGCATTATGTTCGTGAAACGATAGAAAGTATCTGTAATCAAACTATAAAAGATATTGAAATTATCTTGATAGATGACGGGTCAGATGATAATAGTATGGCAGTATTGACTGAACTCGCACAAACAGATAAACGTATCCGGCTACATTCTCACAAAAATCAGGGACCCTCCATAACCCGTAATAAAGGAATGGATATGGCAACAGGAAAATATATTTATTTTATGGATAGTGATGATTTGCTTGAAGAAACAACCTTAGAATTATGTTTATATAAATGCGAAGAAAAGCAGTTAGACTTTGTTTTTTTTGATGGCGAATCTTTCTACGACGATAATTTATCTAATGCACCGATTCTAAATTATCACCATACCCATCAGTTGGAAGATAAAATATATAATGGACTTGAAATCTTTAATGTGTTATTAGACAAAGGCCAATATACACCTTCGGTATGCCTTAATCTGATAAACCGCCATTTTCTTGAAAAAAACTTACTCCGATTTTATCCGCATATCTTACATGAAGACCAGCTGTTTAGTTGTCTAATGTATATACATGCCGAGCGTGTAGGTTTCATTCCCCGGTCTTTTTTTCACCGTCGACTACATTTTGATTCTATCATGACCAGTCATTTTGCATGGAAAAACATGAAAAGCTATTTTATTGTAGCCGATGAGTTAATTCATTTCAGTAATAAATCGAGTACTGCCATAAAAAACGGTATCCGCAAATTATTAAATCAGATGTTGAATGCGGCAATCTGGCAAGCTCACCGGTTATCTATTAAAGAACGAATTAAAGTATTTAATACCTGCTTGTGGAAATATTCTAAATATATCAGTACACGCACTTTAGTTGTCTTAATGTTAAAGAAGAAGAATATAAAAATCAAATAACCCCGGCATCAGCACTTATTATGTCAGCTAATTTAAAGAGAGAACTTTTCTCAGGAGTATTATATACCGCCATATCCAAATATTCCGGTATATTTATTTCATTGATTATAATGGGAGTTTTATCCCGTCTTCTCGGACCGGAGGATTTTGGCATTTATACTGTTGCAGCAGTTATTATCGCTTTTTTCGCCATTTTCACCGATATGGGGATTTCCCCGGCAATCATACAGCGAAAAGACCTCTCCGACGAAGATTTATCTCAGATTTTCTCTTTTACATTTTGGGTAGGAATCATTTTGTCTACATTATTTTTCTTCTCTTCGTGGTTCATCGGTCATATATATGAGAGTCCTATTTTAGTAGAACTTTGCCAGCTTCTTTCCATCAATCTTTTTTTTGCATCTGCCACTATTGTGCCCAATGCCCTATTTTATAAAAATAAACAATTCAGGTTTATTGCTATCCGAACGCTTTCTATTCAAATAATAGGTGGGGTAATTTCCATTATTGTGGCCTTATTAGATGGAGGATTATATGCGTTGGTGATTAACCCCATTTTATCCAGTATTGTTTTATTCTTTATATCAATAAAAAAATATCCCATAAAATTACGGTTCACATGGGGAATAGGCAGTTTAAGAAAAATATTTTCTTACTCAGCTTATCAATTTATGTTCAATACATTAAATTACTTCAGTCGTAATTTAGATAAATTACTAATTGCAAAATTGATGGGAATGGATCTTTCTGGCTATTACGAAAAGTCTTACTCATTGATGATGAAACCATTGCAAAATATAACTCAAGTTATTACCCCTGTGATGCATCCCATTTTCAGCGATTACCAAAACGACTTGAATAAATTAGCTTCTTCTTATGAAAAAATAATCCGCTTACTTGCCTTTATCGGTTTTCCGGTTGCTGTACTTATGTTTTTCTGTTCAACTGAACTCATATTAATTCTTTATGGAGACCAGTGGCTTCCGGCCATTCCTGTCTTTCAGATTCTCACCTTATCAGTGGGTATTCAAGTCGTTTTATCGTCATCCGGTTCCATCTATCAGGCAGCGGGTGATACGCGAAGTATGTTTATATGCGGTGTCTTTTCATCCACAGTCAATGTGGCGGGAATTCTCTTTGGTATCTTCTTTTTTAAAACGCTGAATGGTGTAGCAACATGTATATGTATTACTTTTGCCATTAATTTTATCCAATGTTACTGGATGATGTACAAAAAAACATTCAAACGCAATGGATATTTATTCTCTAAGCAATTATACTCTCCCATCATCCTAAGCATTATACTGTCTGTTGTATTATTTTTTATATCTTCGGCTATTGACGGATACAATGTCCTTTTGACATTGTGTATAAAAGGTTTTATTTTTATGATTATATCTTTATTCTATATACAAAAAACAAAAGAATATGATATAGTTAGGGAGATTAAACGAAGATTAAAGAAACAATAATTTTTCTCTTACTCAGTTATTTATTCGATTTCTTCATAAAGGCCAGTTGATTGCCTTTTCCCCTGCTTTCCACTATTCCCTCTTTTTCCAGTTCATGCAATTCTTTCAGCGCTTTGGTCTTTAGTAAACCGGTAATTGCACAATATTCCTTGCGGGTAATCCACAAATACTTATCCAAATGATCCATTAATCGTGCTATCCGTTTCTCACGACCAATGTCGGTCGAACTCTTGAATCCCCTCTTGGCACGTTCTACACTACCAGCCGATTGCTTACAGAACCATTTGGATGCACGGAAGTTCACCCCGTTGAAAACAACCGACATACTACGAATATCCTTTTTATCGTAAATCTTATGCAAAGCCTTAAGCGAACCACTGAAATTTCCCATTTTCCCGAATTCAACGGTATAGCCCTGGCTAATAAACCATCCCGCCCGGTCGGCCAAAGTGGTAAGTGCCGCTTCCAATTCGGCGGCTGTCAGCGACGAAAACTGAGCTGTTTCCTCGAACAACTCCCGGGAGCTGATGGTTCCACTCGAAACCAACCGTGGATGCAGTGTTTCATCGGTATCATCGTCGTTTCGTTTAGGATTCTTCTTTAAATCATATTTTGCTTTCATACAATTGTACTGATAAGTTTCACACTGACATTACCATTATTCCATACTACGAGAAGGATTGTTCGTCGGTATCAGCAATGTGCTTCCACGGTATGAACAAGATAGTTTGACAGTATCGGTAAGTGTTTTTGTCGGTATGGGCTAGTGGGTTCACGTTCGTACTCCCATGAGTCCACGAACGTAGTCCCATCGGTCCACTATCGTAATCCCATAGACCCACCTCGTGGTTCCATCCGTTTTTTTCTTCCCGACATGGGATGTAAGATTCTGATATCAGAACCTTATCGAATAACCTACTCCCAGAATATGCCTGTCTGCTTCGTCTTCGTCCATTTTATTAGTCTGAAATCGATAATAAAGTTCAAACACGTTCCGCTTGTTTAACTTATAGCTGGCTCCAGCTGTATATCTTGTTTTCTCCAACCCGTTTTCCTTCGGATTATTCAGTCAACTGTTTTTCCTTTCAAATTTATACTGGGAACAAATATACATCTATTTATATAAACCTGTAACTCATTTCAGAAAAAAAATTGCATTGTTTACATGGAAATTATTATTCATTACCAGTTGATTAATTACACTAAATAACTAGGTCAATTAATGAAAATCATTCAAAGCATAAGAAAAAATTAAAATATTATCACTACATTTGTGCTTAAGCCAAGATTATACTAAAATCATTTATTTATTAGCTATATATTAAAATTATATTCTTGTAATCCAATGATAATGAAGCTAAGAATCCTATCCATTACATTAATCGCTATTGCCTTTTCAGGTTGTGTTGGCGAGAAAGATTTGTATGTCGATCCAAAAGAGAGAGAGAAAGAAGAAGAAGCGAGAAAAAAAGAAGAAGAAAAGCAAAAAGGATTGCTACTAAGTTTTAAGTTTGAAAAGAGTAAAAATCCTCAATTAAAGAAAGATATCGAATTTGTTATTTGCGAAAACCAGAAGGTAGTAGGATGACTTCACAACGATATAGATATATATTCATTAATACCCACTTTCGAAATAATTAATGGTGAGTTATACCATAACGAGGTTAAGCAACAAAGTGGTCAGAATAAAATTGATTTTTCTTCTGAAGTGACCTTTAATTTTAAAGGGAATACGGGAACTGAGAGAATCTACAAAGTCGAATTAGCACCTTATACAGGACTTCCGGTAGTTGTGATAAATGTCCAAAAAAATAAAGAGATTCAAAATAAGGTCGACTGGCTACCTTCTTCCCTTAAGATTGATGGCATGGGGCAATTTAGTGAATTCATTGATGCTGAAGTTGAAGTTCGGGGTCGAGGTAATACGACATGGGGCAATCCCAAGAAACCATATAATCTCCGCCTGAGTTCCAAAAAATCGGTGGTAGGTATGTTACCTCATAAGCGATGGGCGCTAATTGCTAACTGGATGGATAGAACATTATTAAGACATCATGTATCTTATCATATTGCCAGTTTGACGGATCTTGAATGGACACCTAAAGGCACTTATGTTGAACTTATTCTTAATGGGAAACATCGGGGGATTTATTATTTCTGTGAATCAATCAGAGTGGATAAGAACAGACTGAATATCAAAGAATTAAAACCCGAAGATACAAGTGCCGACAAAATAACGGGGGGATACCTGCTTGAATTTGACACTCATTCAGCTCCAAATAAGTTCACGACTTCAACGTTCAAACTTCCTGTCGTAATTCAAAATCCGGATGAAGATGATATAAACAAGAGTCAATATAATTATATCGTGAGTTATATTAATAACCTCGAAGCCGAATTAATGAAGGATGATTTTGTTAAAACCCACAAATATGCTGATTATCTGGACATAAATTCTTTTGCAGATTGGTGGATTGTATACGAATTGGCCCGAAACCATGAAGCATTAAATCCGAAAAGTTGTTATAGATACAAAGATAGAGGGGGGAAATTAAAAGCAGGACCCGTATGGGACTTTGATTGGGGAACATATACCGAAAGTACTAGTTTCGTAGCAAAAGATAAAATATGGTATGATCGCTTATTCCAGGATCCTGTATTTGTAGAAACCGTTAAGGAAAGATGGAAAAGATATAAACCCAGATTTGAAACGGTAGAGAAATTTATCAGACAAGAGATGGAAATAATACGGAAATCTGAAAAAATAAATTCAGTAATGTGGCCGTTAGATAAAGCTCCGACAATAAACAGGGATGAAAAAATATCATTCGATGAAGCTGTAGATAAAATGTGTACGAATTATGCAAAACGTTTAGAATGGTTAGATAATGAAATTTCTAAAATGTGATCTATTTAACCTATATAAACTTACATATCCAATGAAAAAGTAAATAAAACACTAATAATAACATTATATATTGATAATCAACACAAATAAATTAACTTTGTCAGATTAATCATTATTAAGTAGAGGTAAAACTACAAAATAAACATCAGTCAATGCATCATGGAAAATAAATTATTCATTTATTTATCGGTATTATGCGTGTTTTTTCTTGCAACAGGATGTGTTAAAACAAAAAATTTATATGAAGAAGAACCAAATGAAAAGCCAAAAGAACCAACGGAAAATCATTCAGGAAAATTAATATCTTTCAAATTTGAGAAAGCATACAATCCCCAACTGGAAAAAGACATTAATATGAAAATTTATGGTAACGGAAACATCACCGGATACCTGTCACATGAAGCCGATTTATCATCCTTAAAAGCTACTTTCGTCGTAGAGTACGGTGAAATGTATGTGGCCAACACACTGCAAACCAGTAAAACTACTACCAATGATTATACAAAGTCTATCAATTTTGAGTTGTTGGGAGAGGATGAGAAAACACAGAAATTCACCGTTAATTTGCTTCCCTTTACAGGCCTACCTGTAGTTGTTTTACATACAGAAAACGAGAAATTTCCCACCAACAAAGAAGACTGGTTGCCAACCTTAATGGAGATTGACGGAATGGGGACATTTGAAAATTATACTGGAAATGTTTCTGTAAGAGGAAGAGGAAATGCTACGTGGAAATTTCCGAAGAAAGCCTTCAATATGAAAATGGAAAACAAGGATCCTATTTTAGGAATGCCCAAGCACAAGAGATGGTCTTTTCTTGCCAACTGGCGAGACCGGACTTTATTAAGGAATAAAGTTACTTTTCATATTGGAGAGATTGCAGACAATTTGGAATGGACACCCAGAAGCCAGTTTGTAGAAGTTATCTTTGATGGCGTTCACAAGGGAAACTATCAAGTTACCGAACATGTACGAGTAGACAAAAACCGGGTGAATGTGAAAGAAGTGGAAAGCACAGAGATAGATGCAGAAAGTATTACCGGAGGTTATTTACTGGAACTGGATAATTATTTTGATGAAATAAATAAATTTCGCACAAGCTTATATAATCTTCCTGTAAATTTTAAGAGTCCTGATGAAGAAATACTGACAGACACGCACAAAAAATATGTGGAGTCCTATTTCAATACCATTGAAGAGGCACTCAAATCCAAAGATTATGCCACGGTATTTGAACATATTGATATGAATTCCTTTATTGACTTTTGGATGGTTAATGCGCTGGTTGGAAATTCTGAAATTAAAACCCCTTTTAGTGTATTCTGTTATAAAGATAGAGGAAAAAAACTGTTTGCTGGACCTTTGTGGGATTTTGACCTATCTACATTTGCTACCACCGAAAAGAGTTTTGCAGGTCGGAGTAATTTACATTTTTCATCATGGTGGTATGCTGATTTGTTTAAAGACCCAACTTTTGCTGCCGCAACAAAAAAACGATTTTATCAATTAAAGCCAGCTTTTCTAAAAGTTCCGGAATATATAGAATCACAAGGTAATTATTTATCAAAATCAGAAGAATTAAATTGGAAACTTTGGAAAATCAACCCAAATGTGCTTTATGTAAATCTCAACGGCGATGAAACTTTCGAATTTTATCAGGATGCTATTGATCGTATGATTGAAAAGTATTTGGGCCGATTGGAACTACTGGAAAACGAGATTAGAACTCGTTTTAAATAAAAATATAATAACTACTGCGATTCAATTTTATGTATAATGGCTCAAAATCTACACTTTTGTAATCAGTATTACCAATGAAAGCTCTGTTTCTTATATTCCACGGTTTTGAAGAATTTAATGGGATCTCCAAAAAAATTCTTTACCAGATACAGGCATTGAAAGATTGCGGTGTAGATGTCCGATGCTGTTATCTGAACGACATCGACGACCATAAAACTAGAATGGTAGATGAAGAGATACTCTACGATTATGGAACCGGAATCAAAGGGAAAATACTGAAACGGATAGAGTTCGACAGCATTATTAAATATGTAAAACAAGAGCAAATTAAATTTATATACCTAAGGTACGACCATAATGCGAATCCCTTCACCATACGATTGGTGAGAAGGCTGAAAAAGCTGGGTGTGCGTATCGCCATGGAAATACCAACCTATCCATACGATCAGGAATATAAGGATTTACCGGCACCATACCAACGTATACTGTTTGTCGACAGGCAATTTCGTAAAAAATTTGCCCGGTATGTAGATAAGATTGTTACTTTCTCGGATTACGATAGCATCTGGGGGCGACCGACCATTCGCATTTCTAACGGGATTGATTTCAGCAAGATAAAAGTAAAATCACACCTGAACGATACCAGTCGTGAATTACACCTCATCGGGGTAGCTACCATGCACCCGTGGCATGGGTTCGACAGAGCCATTGCTGGACTTATTAACTATTACCGTTCTTCGCCGCAGTTGAAAGTGTATTTCCACATCGTCGGCTATGGCGTTCCCGAACTTGTGGATGAATATAAAAGAATGGTTGATACCAATAATCTAAACGAATGCATTATTTTCCATAGTGCCCTGTTCGGTAAGGAACTGGATGATGTATTTGAACGTTCGGATATAGGTATCGGTAGCCTCGCACGGCACCGCAGTAACATCGACAAAATAAAAACCCTGAAAAACCGGGAGTATGCCGCCCGGGGAATTCCTTTTATCTATTCTGAAACGGACGAGGACTTCGAAAATATGCCTTATATTATGAAAGCGCCAGCCAACGATTCACCCATTGATATCGAAGCTCTTATCGGGTTTTACCACTCGGTTACGATGACTCCGCAGGAAATAAGAAGTTCTATAGAAAATACACTGTCGTGGAAACGTCAGATGCAAATTGTATTGGATAATATATAAATCATTGCCGATATGGATATACATTCACTCATTAATACAATCCGCTATAAAGTAAGGTACGGAAGTATCGTCGAATGGTACAATTTTTGGTACATAGTGTTACGTAAAAAGCAGAAAGTTATACCCCGGATAGCCTCTATCGACGAAACAATACGGAAAGTTGTAGTAGAAGGATGTTCAATCAGTCGTTTCGGAGACGGGGAGGTTTTATTAACGAATCCCCAAAAAGAAATCGGCTTCCAGAAAGGCGACCCAAAGTTATCCGCACGGTTGGTCGAAGTTTTAACCAGCGACAATGAGAAGCACCTGGTATGCCTCTCGGATACTTTTACAGACATATATCGCTACAACCGGAGGGCGAGACGCTTCTGGCGGACCCATTTCTTCCTGTACGGTGATTTGTGGGATAAGTATTTAAAACCTGGCAAACAATATTATAACACCTTCATTACCCGCCCATATATGGATTTTGCCAGGAAGGAAGACAGCGGCAAGTGGTTCCACGATATGAAAGCGATATGGAACAACAGGGATGTGGTATTTATTGAAGGAGAAAAAAGCCGGTTGGGTGTAGGGAACGATTTGTTCGATAATGTACGGAGCATCCGGAGAATATTATGTCCTCCCCGGGATGCTTTCGATAAGTACGATGAAATACTGGACGAAGCTAAAAAGTTGGAAAAAGGAGCACTCTTCCTTATCGCACTGGGGCCAACAGCTACCGTACTATCTTATGATTTATTCAAAGCGGGCTATCAGTCTATCGATGCAGGCCATGTGGATATTGAGTACGAATGGTGGTGTATAGGAGCCAACCGAAAGGTAAAACTGGAAAAGAAATATGTAAACGAGGTTGCTAATGGTAAGCACGTAGCCGATGCCGGAGAGGAATATAGGAATCAGATTATTAGCACAATAAAATAATTTATGAGAATCGTATATTATTTGCCATCATTACATATACCGGGGGGGCTTGAACGTATTATTACCTTCAAAGCCAACTATTTTGCCGACCATTACCCGGACTACCAGGTATATATACTGACATCGGAGCAAATGGGAAAGTGTCCGCATTTCCCATTATCTTCCAATGTTACCCATATCGACCTCGGGGTCAATTTCGATTGGCCGTTTAACCAGTCACGCATCAGCAAATTAATAAAATACCCTTTCCGGTATATGCGGTTCAGGCAACGGTTCACCCGAATTCTGAAAGAGCTAAAAGCTGATATTGTAATTTCGACCCTCCGAAGGGAAATGAACTTTATCCATTCCATTCAGGATGGAAGTGTAAAAATCGGCGAGTTCCATATTACCCGGTATGCTTACCATGCCAACGCATTATCGGGCAATAACTTTTTAATGAAAGCTGTGAAGAAACGGCTAAATAATTTATTCATTACCAATCTGCAAAAGTTTTCCAGAGTTATCCTCCTTACTCACGAGGAATCGGGGTTCTGGCCCGAACTTTCGAACATAACCGTTATCCCTAATCCGATAATCACGCCTACGACCTGCCGTACCGATAATGAGCCGAAACAGGTAATTGCAGTAGGTAGATACGTACCGCAGAAGGGCTTCGATTTGTTAATTAAAAGTTGGGCACAGGTATCTTCGACTCATCCCGATTGGAAGTTAAGAATATATGGCGAAGGAATGAGAAAAGAGTTACAGGAACAGATAGACCAACTGGGGCTGAATGATACCTGTATACTCGAACATACAGTTCCGGATATTCAGAATAAATATTGCGAAAGCTCTGTTTTTGTGCTTTCATCCCGTTACGAAGGCTTTGGGATGGTGATAACGGAAGCCATGTCGTGTGGCGTGCCTCCAGTTTCGTTCGCCTGCCCATGTGGCCCGAAAGACATTATAAAAGATGGAGAAGACGGTTTGCTTGTCGAAAATGGCAATATAGAACAATTAGCTGAAAAGATATGCTATTTGATTGATAACAAGCATATAAGGAAAACGATGGGCAATAATGCATACGAGAATGTAAAGAGATTCAAGATGGAGAATATTTCAAAACAATGGGATAACCTTTTTAAAGAGCTGATTAAAAAATGAGAATAGCTTATTTATACCCTGCGCTGAATACGGTTGGCGGTGCAGATAGAGTAATTATCGAAAAAGCCAATTATTTATCGGACGTTTACGGCCACGAGGTTTATATTATAACAGCGCAACAAAATAACTCCCCCGTTTTTTTCCAATTATCACCTGGGGTAAAGCATATCGACCTTAATGTTAACTTCTTCGAGCAATACAGGTATTCATTGGTAAAACGCTCTTTGACATATATGAGGCTGCTGAAAGAGTATAAAAGGAAAGTAAAAGATATTTTATTCCAGCTTAGACCGGATATTACGATTACTACAATCAGCCGGGATATCGACTTCCTGCACACGATAAAAGATGGTAGCATAAAAATTGCTGAGGCACACGTTGCGAAGCCATATATTCGGGATATACATTTACTAATGAAGAAGGGTGTTTTATACTACTTCATCGGGAAGATATGGATAAAAAAACTAGAAAAGGCTATCCGCAAATTTGATGCTCTGGTGGTATTAACCCATCATGATGCCGATAGTTGGAAGAAGATAAAAAAAGCAGTAGTTATACCGAATTCAGTTCCATTTTATCCGGAACAGGTTAGTACCTGCGAAGAAAAAAAAATTATCAGCGTAGGCCGCTTATGCGAACAAAAGGGATACGATATGCTTATTGATGCCTGGGAAACCGTGCATAAAAAACATCCGGATTGGATAATAAAAATCTATGGAAATGGCATGGAGTATGACAGATTAACCCGTTCACTGGAAGAGAAGAAACTCACAGATTCGTTTATAATAACTCCTCCCGTAAAGAATATTATCGATAAATATACCGAAAGTTCCATCTACGTAATGAGTTCCAGATTCGAAGGTTTCGGTATGGTTCTTATCGAAGCTATGGCATGCGGCGTGCCTTGTGTATCTTTCGATTGTCCTCATGGCCCTTCAGATATCATCAAGGATGGTGAAGATGGTTTCCTGGCCGAAAATGCGAATATTGAACAGTTAGCCGAAAAGATAATATACCTGATTGAAAACAAAGAAAAACGCATTGAAATGGGTCACAAGGCTAGGGAGAATGTAGTACGCTACCTGCCCAAGAATATTATGCCGCAATGGGAGAATTTATTTGAATCGTTATTAAATAGATAGATAATTAAAGAAATAAAAGAGAGATAGACTATGGATAAAAAAATTAAAAATAAACTCTTCTTGCTTTGCACAGTACTGCTAAGTATATCTTCATGTATAGAAGATAAAAATCTATATGAAGGAGATAGTGATGATGATAATCCAGATAATCCTACCTACGAATATTCTTCATACAGCTATCCATTCGGCAAAGAAAACCTTAAATCAACAGTAGAAATAATCATCCATACAACCAAATTAATTGAACCGGATGAAATAAAAGCCGTCATACCTCCTTTAAAATACAACAAGTCCTTGTTGTTAATGTTGACACAAGATGATTGCAAACATGCTGCATATTGTCGTACATGGGCAGCAATCAATGGAAGACCAGTATCAAGCTCAAATCTTTATCCAGCGGTTCACAATCCGCAAGAATTATATTACGACGCCGCTCAATTGCAAGCGGGTGATTTGCCTCCAACCATAATCCCCGCCGGAAAAACATTGGGAAGCACTGATGGAAATGGTAACGAAGTTCGCTTCGCCATTACCACTACCTTAGCTCCTGAAGAAGAATGGATGAATGATGAAACAATTGTTAACCCAGGCTTTTCCGAAAATTATTACCGCTTTTATATGAAATCCGGGTTAATATGGGACAATATTGTTGAAATGCTTAATTATGGTACTGGGATAGCATTCCATGATGTGAAAGCACCGGATGTTAACAACTCTTCAGAAATTCTACAACACTACGGAATTGCGCAAAACATTATCCTTGAAAATTTAGACGATCGGGGATGTAAAATGCTAGCTGAACCCAATGGAAATAAAACATACGTAACCGCTGCGCTGCAATATCCGGACATTCAAACCATGACAGCTCAAACTGGTACTGTTAAATTATATCCGTTTAAAGTAACAAATGATTTGAGAGGATCGTTATTACATCGCACTTTTAATGAAGAACCGGATTATTTCAAAGAAATGATATTGAAAGAACTTGAATTACAAAAGGAAGACCGTGAAGCTATACATATAGGTGTTCATGGAACTGATAATAAATGGGTACAATTTTTAGAATGGCTCAATACAAATTACGGCAAAGATGGAGATGACTCAATATGGTTCCCCAGCCAGGAAGAATATTATGAGTACAATTACTATCGGACGCATACACCTATTCATATTGAAAATTTAGACCCCAATACTATAAAAGTAACATTGGAATTATCTGGTGAAAAATATTTCTATTACCCTTCAATTACTGTCAATTTAAGTGGAATAAATGAAAACGATATAATTTCAATTTCCACCAATGATGCAATCACCGGTTTTTCTTATGGAGATTATGGAAATGGTATAATGATGAATATTGATTGTCGGAAATTTCTGGTTGAACATGCAACACATTATGTGGAGTTATATGAGAAAGACAAATCGAGCCAGATGCATAAATCCGATGCGCTCTATTTTGTAAATATGCTTAAAGAATCTGATAAGAAAACAGAATTGATAAACCGAATTAATTAATAAGTTGGCATAAAAATGAAGTGGTACACTAGATATCTCGCTATCTTTGAAAAACCGTTCGACCAGATCCCTGTAGATACCGTCAGCGAAATTAAAACCCGGTTGGCATTCGCGCAATCGGATACTCCGTTAGTATCTGTTGTTCTCATTGCATACAACGAAGCCAATCGAATCAGTAGTTGTTTATGGTCACTTGCCGAAAATAAATTCGACTTCCCGGTAGAGATTTTTGTTGTTAACAATAATTCCACCGATAATACGGAAGAAGTACTTAAAACACTGGGTGTACCCTACTACAACGAAACAAAGAAAGGTCCGGGACATGCCCGTCAGCGCGGACTGGACGAAGCACGGGGCAAATACCACCTTTGCATTGATGCCGACACAATGTATCCTCCACTGTATATCCAAACCCATGTAAAAGAATTGATGAAACCCGGAACAATGTGTACTTACGGGTTATGGAGTTTTATCCCCGACGAGAACCACTCCCGCCTGGGGCTATGGTTTTACGAATCTCTACGGGATATACATCTACGTATACAATCCATCAAGCGTCCGGAGCTATGTGTGCGGGGAATGGTATTCAGTTTCATTACCGAATACGGCCGGAAAATTGGTTTCCGCACAGACATCCGCCGGGGTGAAGACGGTTCCCTGGCTTTGGCTCTTAAACCATACGGAAAATTGAAATTCATTACCTCAAGGAAAGCGCGGGTAATGACTGGTAATGGTACGTTGAATGCCGATGGCTCGCTCGTCAACAGCTTTAAAATACGTATTGCAAAAGCTTTTAAAAGTTTCACCGGACTTTTCAGCGGCAAGAAGGAGTATAAAGACGAAGATTCAAACTTATTATAGCAACTCTTAAGCACCGATATCCGAATGACAACACTTATCATTATCTTCTGGATTTGTATATTCATCGTATTCTATACCTACCTGGGTTACGGAATCCTGCTTTTTATACTGATAAAGATAAAAAGACTATTCGTTAAGCCTGTCCGGTTAGTTCTTCCACCCGACGAACTGTTACCGCCTGTTACCCTGTTCATTACCGCATATAATGAGCAGGATATTGTTGACGATAAAATGCGTAACAGCCTCGAATTGGACTATCCGGCCGAAAAATTGAATATCGTTTGGGTAACTGATGGCAGTAACGACAATACAAATGAAGTTCTAAAAACATGGCCACAAGCCACTGTATATTTCCAACCCGAACGCCAAGGAAAAACTGCTGCCATGAACCGTGGTGTGAAACTAGTTGATACGCCATTGATTATCTTTACGGATGCCAATACAATGCTCAACAAGGAGGCCGTCAAAGAAATCGTACTGGCCTTTACCGACCCTAAAGTAGGTTGCGTTGCGGGCGAAAAAAGAATAGCCGTGCAAAATAAAGACAATGCCGCCGCCGGTGGGGAAGGTATTTACTGGAAATACGAATCTACATTGAAGAAATGGGATTCCGAACTTTATTCGGCCGTGGGTGCAGCAGGCGAGTTGTTTGCCGTACGGAAAGAACTATTTAAAGAAATGGAATCCGATACGCTGCTCGATGATTTTATACTTTCACTGCGCATCGCCATGCAGGGGTATAAAGTTGCTTATTGTAGCAATGCCTATGCTGTGGAAAGTGCTTCGGCCGACATGAAAGAGGAAGAAAAACGGAAGGTACGTATTGCGGCCGGTGGATTGCAATCAATATGGAGATTACGGCCGTTGCTTAATATATTCCGCTACGGCACACTTAGTTTCCAGTATGTATCGCACCGGGTGTTGAGGTGGTCGCTTACTCCTTTTCTGCTTTTCCTGCTCTTGCCATTGAATATTGCCATACTTATACTGGGAGGTTCACCTCTTATCTATGGTACCATACTTGTTTTACAGATATTATTTTATATACTGGGATTATGGGGATATTACCTCTCAACCCGACAAATTAAAAATAAAATCCTGTTCATCCCCTATTATTTCCTTTTCATGAATATTAATGTATTCAAAGGTATGCGTTATTTGAGCAAACGAAAAGGAAAAAGCGGTGCCTGGGAAAAAGCAAAGAGAGCATCCTGATTCATTAGATACTAACATTCATCAATTAATCATTCAAATAAAAATGGGCAAAAAAGCAGTTTCCAAACTATTTTATCTCACATCCATTCTTCTTACATTATTACTGGCCGCCATTACAATCATTGCTGTATATGCCCCGGGAGTTTCACCAGAGAAATCGCAGACAATGGCTTTTCTCGCATTGGGTACACCTGTTTTGCTGATGTTAAATGTTATACTATTCATTTACTGGGCTATCCGTTTACGTTTCTGGGTTTGGGTTCCGTTAATTGCTATTGCATTCCAATGGAATTTCCTTATAGCTATTTACCAGCCTCCTTTCGGAAAAGAAGAGCAACCGGCACAATCAAGTGACCTTACACTAGCTACATATAACGTAACTCATTTTGGAAAACAATATATTGCAGCATCTGTCGAACAAATAACAGCTTATATGAAAAATGAGAATGTGGATATTATATGCTTCCAGGAATTTGGCGAATATGCCGGCTTTACAACCGATAGCATCAGCGCTGCTTTAAAAGATTGGCCGTATAATTATATTCCTTATAGCAAGGATGCAAATATCCTGAGACTGGCTATCTACAGTAAATACCCCATATCCCAGGGCGAACTCCTTGTATATCCTGATACCCAGAACGCCAGTATGTGGTGCGATGTGGATGTGAACGGCAATAAGATTCGTCTATTTAATAATCACTTCCAGACTACCAACGTCACCCAAAGCCGGAAAACCTATGAAAGAAAAATCCAGAACACCGGCCTGGAACAGGAAGCCCAATTTGCACGGAACGCTGCCGGACTGGTTTATATCAATGAAACAAAACGAGCCGAACAGGCGGATATCATCGGCAAACTTGTGGAAGAAAGCCCCTACCCCGTTTTACTATGTGGTGACTTTAACTCCATACCCTCATCCTACACTTATCATCGTATGCTGGATAGCGGTTTACAGGATGGTTTCAAATCTGCGGGCAAAGGGTATATGTATACTTTCCGTTATTTTAAGAAAGCATTGCGGATAGATTATATTTTCCACTCTCCATCCATTCAGGGAATAGATTACTATTCTCCGGATTTGGATATTTCGAGCGACCATAATCCCGTTATATTTAGCTGTAAGTTTTAAGTAATTAGTAGTAAGCAATGAGTTTCGATGCCGCACGGCACTCAAAACTCATAACTCACTACTCATAACTTTTTACTGATGCTGTTCTCTCAGCAAATCATTCACCGTCTTCACTGGATTAAACGTTGTCAACGGCACTTCAACAAACACCGTGTTCCAGTCCGACATGGCTCCGTTCCACAATCCGGGAAGTTCCAATGCCTTTAACTCGCGGCCGTTTTTCGATTTGTAGGAAATGAAACCAGTTTCTTTATCTACGTATTTGGATAAATCAAACTTCTGTCCTTTATACCCGCGCACGGCACAAACCAAGTCTACCGGGTTGAAGTGTGTACCCTTCTCGAACATTTCTTTCTTTTCCGGGTCGTTCATATCAATCTGCGAGCTTTCCAGAATCTGCAAAGAAACGGTACCGTCGGGATTATAAGCCAGGAAAGGGCCTCCACCGGGTTCGCCTACGTTCTTTACCATTCCGCAAACACGGATGGGGCGGTTTAATTTCTTCTTCAGGTACAATACCAATTCTACATCTTCCAGGTTCTTGGTTTCGGGATTCTTGCAGAAAAGTTTCTTCTGTACAAACTGAAGTATCTCCATGATTTGCTCACGGGTATATTTACCGCTGTCCAGTAATTCAAGATAACTGAATATCTGCTTTTGCAAAGAAACGAGCACACCCGCAATCAGCTTCTTATAAAGTACGGTATCACCTTTCAGATGGTCGGGAACTACATTATCTATATTCTTGATGAAGATTACATCCGCATCCAAATCATTCAGGTTTTCGATTAACGCACCATGCCCGCCCGGGCGGAAAACCAATTTGCCATTTTCACGGAAAGGATCGTTGTTCATATCAGCAGCAATAGTATCCGTATTGGGTTTCTGCTCCGAGAAAGTAACCCGGAAATCCACATGGAACCTTTCGCTGTACTGCCCCAGTTTTTGCGACAATAACACCTGAAACAAATCCCGGTGTTCTGCCGATACGGTAAAATGAACATTGGCCTTACCACTCTTTCCGGTAGCGTACAATGCACCCTCCACCAAATGCTCTTCGACAGGAGTACGCGGTCCTTCAGTATATTTATGGAATTTCAGCAAACCTTTTGGCAAGGCACCATAATTCAACCCGGTTTTAGTAAGCAGATTGCTTACCACCGCTTTATAAGCTTTTTCCTCCATTAGCGCAGGGATATCCCGGCCCTCATTTTCAAGGCAAGCATTATTGAGTTCGTCGTAAAAAGCAAATTTGTCGATGTTATCAAAGAAAGCCTTCTCAAAAGCAGTCGACGGTTCTGTATATTCAGCATCCAGAAATTCAAATAAATCTTTGAACATACGACTGGCGGCGCCCGAGGCCGGAACAAATTTCACGATGGTTTTATAAGAGTTTGTATATGCTTTCCATGCCTCCAGATATGCTTCCTGCTCTTTCTCATCAGGTGCTATAATACCCTTTTCTACAGATGCGGCAGCACTTAGTTTCAAAAAAGGAAATCCGGTTCGGAAACTTTCAAGTTGTTCGGCAATCTGGGCTGCCGAAATACCTTTTCCGGCAAGCTGTTGTTGGTCTTGAGGTGTTAACATGATATCGGTTTATTTTTAATTTACCTCCAAAAATACAAAATCCTGCTTAGTTCTTGCCTATAATAACTTAAAAAAAGAGTAAATAAATAAGGTTAGTTATATCGCACTTCATTCAGATATAAACGTTCGTTCGCATTATCCTACTTTACCACCTATCTGCCTTATATTCTAAAAATAAACTTTTATATTTGCATACCGTTACCTGATAATAATATAGCTTATGGATTTGAATTACTATAATATAGTATTTAATAAACTTTGCTTATTGCCTACAATCAATAAGGTACTGCTATATTTATGCGGACATGCACATCTACGCAGCGTGTACATGCACATCTACGCAGCGTGTACATGCGCATGTACGTAGCGCGTACATGTGCATCTACGTAACACTAACATGCACATCTACGCAGTAATAAGACACTATCAAATAAGAAAGAAGAAATTATCAGAATATAACACATACGGTAGCATATCAATAAAAGATATTAATGATGAATCCATTTTTCACCGAAGACGAAAAGAAACTATTATTCGTACTATATAAACAACTGGTACGCTCGGCCGGAGACAGTATCAGTACACCTGAAAAAAAGAAACTCAGGAAATACCTAACCCAGGCTGTTGAGAGCAACAACCTACATCGCAACGGGTTTGATATGAATCCTATCATCCAGGATTTACAAACAGCAATCATCGTAAGCGAAGAAATGGGAATCAAAGGAGCCATTCTTACAGGTGTGATGCTGAACGATATAGTTAAAACCGGCATACTGAGTATAGAAACCGTAACCCATGAGTTCGGGGAAGATGTGGCAAACATAATTAAAGGATTGGTAAAGACGAACGAGCTTTACGAAAAAAGCCCCGTTATCGAATCCGAAAACTTCCGCGACCTGTTACTATCCTTTGCCGAAGATATGCGGGTAATCATGATAATGATTGCCGACAGGGTAAATGTGATGCGGCAGATTAAAGATTCGCCCAATAATGCCGACCGTGTGAAAGTAGCCAACGAAGCAGCCTATCTGTATGCACCACTGGCTCATAAACTGGGTTTGTATAAAGTCAAGTCCGAATTGGAAGACCTTTCGCTGAAATACACCAAAAAGGAAAAGTATTACCTGATTAAAGATAAACTAAGCGAAACCAAGGCATCCCGCGATAAATACATAGCTGCTTTTATTGCCCCCGTCGAGAAGAAACTGAAAGCCGCCGGTTTGAAGTTCGATATCAAAGGCCGCACCAAGTCCATACACTCCATCAACAACAAAATGGAGAAACAAAAGACGGATTTCGAAGGCATTTACGACCTTTTTGCCATTCGTATTATCCTTGAGTCTCCGCTCGATAAGGAGAAACAGGAGTGCTGGCAAGCTTATTCCATTGTGACCGATATGTACCAGCCCAATCCCAAACGGCTGCGCGACTGGCTATCCATACCTAAAAGCAATGGATACGAATCTTTGCACATTACTGTGATGGGGCCTGAGGGTAAATGGGTCGAAGTACAGATACGTACCCGCCGCATGGACGATATCGCCGAGCGCGGACTCGCCGCCCACTGGCGTTACAAAGGTGTGAAAGGCGAAAGCGGGCTCGACGAATGGCTCACCTCCGTACGCGAAGCATTGGAGAACCCCGATAGCGACTCCATGACGGTAATGGATCAGTTTAAGATGGACTTGTACGAAGACGAGGTATTCGTATTCACCCCGAAAGGAGAACTATTTAAACTGGCTAAAGGTTCTACCGTACTCGATTTTGCTTTCCACATTCATTCCAAACTGGGTTGCGCCTGTATTGGAGCCAAAGTAAACGGAAAGATTGTACCCATCCGCCACAAACTGCAAAGTGGCGACCAGGTTGAAATACTCAAGTCGAACACCCAGACTCCGAAACAGGACTGGCTGAAAGTAGTAACCACATCCAAAGCCCGTACCAAGATACGCCAATCGCTTAAAGAAATTGCCGCGAAGCACCATGCCATCGCCAGGGAAGACCTCGACCGGAAATTTAAAAACCGGAAGATTGATTACGATGAACCTGTCATGATGCATCTTATCAAACGGATGGGCTACAAGCATATTACCGATTTTTATCAGGCCATTGCCAACGGGGTACTGGATACCAACGATATTATCGACCGCTACATCGAGCAACAAAAACGTGAGAACGACCCGGGCGAGGACATCATCTACCGCAGCGCCGAAGGATACAATCTGCAAACCCCGACCGAAGAAATCACTCAAAAGGAAGATGTACTCGTTATCGGGCAAGACCTGAAAGGAATTGATTTCAAGCTGGCCAAATGCTGCAACCCCATTTATGGAGACGATGTATTCGGCTTTACCACCGTTTCGGGCGGAATTAAAATACACCGTACCGACTGCCCCAACGCTCCCCAGATGCGCGAACGTTTCGGTTACCGCATTGTAAAAGCCCGTTGGGCAGGCAAATCGCAAGGCACCAAATACCCAATCACATTGCGCGTGGTAGGGCACGACGATATAGGAATTGTAACGAACATTACATCCATCATATCCAAAGAAAACGATATTTCCCTGCGTTCCATCAGCATTGATTCCAACGACGGCCTCTTCTCGGGTATGCTTACCATTATGGTTGGCGATACCGGACGGCTGGAGGCATTAATAAAAAAGCTGAGGACGGTGAAGGGGGTTAAACAAGTAAGTAGAAACTAATTATGAATAAGTTCAGCATCCGGGCACGGATAAGAAGTTTCAAATACGCATTAGCCGGTATCCGGAAGCTCATTTCTTCCGAACACAATGCATGGATACACTGTCTGGCCGTGGTGGTAGTAACCATTGCGGGTTTTGTTTTTTGCATTACCGCAACCGAGTGGATGATTGTAATTCTTTGTTTCGGTGTGGTTTTGGGAGCTGAGGCATTGAATACCGCTATCGAGAAACTTGTCGACCTGGTTTCTCCCGAATGGAAACCCAAAGCGGGCGACATCAAAGACCTGGCATCAGCCGGTGTATTATTCTGCGCCATCGCTGCCGCTATCGTCGGACTAATTATTTTCATACCTTATATAACACAAATCTTCTAAAACCTATGAAACAAAAAGACTATTTAATCGCTTTGTCTGCACTGACCATCTTTGCAGGTACGCTCATCACGTCGTGTAGTTCCGAACCACCCCTGAGTTACCGGAATAATATAATGTGGAGCGACCAGCCTGCCGCGCAATGGGAAGAATCGTATCCATTGGGCAACGGTAAACTGGGCATGATGGCCGACGGAGGCATTACGAACGAACACATTGTATTGAACGACATTACTATGTGGAGTGGTTCCGAGGCCAATTACGACAATCCCGAAGCTGCCGGTTACCTACCCCGCATTCAACAACTGCTGCTCGAGGGAAAAAACAAAGAAGCCCAGGAAGTTATGTACAAGCATTTCGTACCGGTGAAGCCCGAATACGGAGGAACTTACGGAATGTTCCAGGTATTGGGCGAACTGGACATAGAATATAACATCAACCAGGAAGATATCGACACCTATCATCGCGAACTTAACCTGAATGAAGCCACCTCGACCATCATCATAACAGACAAGGAGGGCAATAAATACATCCGCGAATACTTCGTACCCCACGAACAAGATGTGATGGTTATCAAAATTAAGAACCCGAAGAACAAACCTCTTGCTTTAAAAGCCAAAATGGGCCGGAAAGTAAATAGTAATACCCGCTACACGGATTCTTCTTTTATACTCGAGGGTACACTGGACAGTGGCAAAGAAAGCGAACCGGGCATTTCCTACCTGGCCGAGATGGTTGTGAAAACACCGAACGGAACCATAACAGCCGGTGAAAACGGAATCGAAGTAAACGATGCCAGCCAGGCCGTTATTTATATTTCGGCCGCAACCAATTTCCGGGGGGTTAATCATACCGAAATAGTAACGAACGCCATCAGCGAAGCTATCAGCACCCCTTACGACCGCCTTTTGTTTTTTCATAAGGAAAGTTATAAAGAAATATTCAACCGCGCCCATCTCTTTATCGGCGAAGATGAAAATGCTAAAAACCCTCAAACCCCGCTCCATTTAACTACCGACGAACGTATCCGCCGCTTCCAGAACGAAGACGCCCCTGCACTGGCCGCGCTGTACTATAACTACGGAAGATACCTGCTTATCAGCAGTACCCGCCCGGGTATTCTTCCTCCCAATTTACAGGGGCTTTGGGCCGATACCTATCAAACCCCGTGGAACGGCGACTACCACCTCAATATCAATGTGCAAATGAACCACTGGCCGGTAGAACAAGGCAACTTATCTGAACTTCACCTACCCCTTATCGAACTTACCAAAGGATTAGTAAGCAACGGAGAAAAAACCGCCAAAGCTTTTTACGGTCAAAACGCACGCGGCTGGGTAGCCCACATGATGACCAATGTGTGGAACTTCACCGCACCCGGCGAGCATCCTTCCTGGGGAGCTACCAACACGGGAGGTGCCTGGCTTT
>DAMCMT010000026.1:51432-52793 GCA_032108265.1 Bacteroides sp. | reverse complement strand
ACCCACAAGCTTTCTGAATAGCCTAGTAGTTTCCTCGGCTACGCTCGGAATGACGGAAATGGGCTTTTTGGACACTCTCTTACATGTAGTTCAAGAATCCAATTTATTCCCCGTAAAAGCTCCTTGCCAGGAATCCCAGCGTACACTTATACATTTCCATATTGTTTTCTTCGTGTCCGAATCCATGTCCTTCGTTATACTTCACCATGTACGGAACAGCTACACCCCGTGCCCGAAGCGCCGAAACAATCTGGTCGGATTCATTGATGTTTACTCTCGGATCATTTGCTCCCTGGATAACGAACAATGGCTTAATGATCCTATCCGCATGGAACACCGGAGAAACTTCTCGCGCGATTTCTGCGCCTTCCGGACTATCGATATCGTACCAGATTTCTTTCAACATATCCAACATCGGTTTCCAATATTCCGGCATTGATTTAAATAGGGTGAATATATTAGATACCCCTACATAATTTACCCCACAGGCATACAAATCAGGAGTTTTAATTAATCCCATCAATGTAGCATAGCCCCCGTGGCTGGCACCATAAATAGCAATCTTCGACTCGTCTACCCAACCCTGGCTGATAGCATAACGTACACCATCTTCCACATCGTCCATTGCTTTGCGGCCTACCTGACCGAAACCAGCAGTAAGGAATTCCTTGCCGTAACCGCCCGAAATGCGGAAGTTAACCTGCAATGTAGCATAACCACGGCTGGCAAAAAGCTGAGCTTCCGGGTTGAATCCCCACTCATCGCGTACTTGTTGAGGTCCACCGTGTGGGTTTACTACCATCGGTACCTTCTTACCTTCCAGCGCAGCCTGAGGCAGTGTAATATATCCGTGTATAGTCAGCCCGTCGCGGCTCTTGAAGGTAATAGGACGCATTTCTGCCATATCTTCTTCTTTCAACTGAGGCATCAGGTCGAACAGAAGGGCAAATTTCTTTGTCTTCGCATCGTACTGGTAGTAAGTACCATACAGACGGTCGCTTTGAACCATAATGAGGAATGTGTTTTCATCGTCGTCCGAATCTACCACATAATACTCCTTGTTGCCGAATTCTTTCTGCATACGTGCCGAAAGGTCTTTATAGAAATCGCTAACGGGTACAATCGTATATTTTTCGCCTGTATATGCAAAGTAATCGACCTCGTAATTACGTTTGCGCGAGCGCGACATGCTGCTGGCGTCGTAATCGGGGTTCGAGAATACTTCCTTAACAACCGCATTCTTCTTGAAATCGTACAACACGATCCGCATTTTGTCCGAGTCGAGGTTTGTTACCACATATGCCTCGTCTTTATTGCCCGAAGCATAATTGAAACCAAGGACACCGAAACTTTCGAACCAT
>DAMCMT010000026.1:26330-51422 GCA_032108265.1 Bacteroides sp. | reverse complement strand
GACGTTCCTACCAGGTTGAACTTGCCTGTAGCGAGGTCTTTATAGTACATCTTGTTTTCTACGCCATTTACCAACTGGTAATAAGCGCGCAGTTCGCCGTCCTTATCGAATTCGTAACCCTGTATCGGATTAGCCGCGTCGGGGTTTTCGAACAACTGTACCAGTTCGCCCGTAACTACATTTAGTTTATAAGGCTCGAATATCTGCTTGTTATTTTTATTCATAACAATGATGATATAATCCTTCTGGTCTTTCAACATATTCGATACCATGGCGCGTACACCTTCGAACGGGGTAAGGTCCATCTGGTTGCTTCCATCCACATTCACGGCGTAGATGTGATAGTTTTCGTTACCACCCTGATCCATCATGTACACCAGTCGCTCATCGTTAATCCAGCCATACGTGCGGATAAGTTCGTCCTTTTCTTCGATAATCCGCGTAGCCTCGCCTGTTGCGATGTTCTTTACATAAACATGGCGTTTGTTATTATCGTCTTTCTCGCGGTACGACATATATTTACCGTCGGGCGATAACTGGAAACTGGAGGCCTTCGGACGTGCGAAATAATCCTCTACTTTATATTTGAAATCACCCTTGTCATAAGCCGCCAGTGCAGCCAGTTCTTCTTCCGAAGAAGGAAGCGAAGTATCGCCCGGCAATTTACTTTCGAAACGTTCCAGATTCAGTGGCATTGCCTGTCCGGCCTGCGAGAAGTTTCCGGCAATGGCATCGCCGGTCAAGGTCCCTTCGTAGCTCATCTGCATCGCCGCGGCGGTGATTTTTACTACATTGTTCTCAAACTCTGTTTTTTCCGTAGGAATGCCCGTGGCACCCTGTGCGGGAATATCGAGGGTGGTGGCCAGTACCCCATCCGTTTCTGTGATGTGGAATACCAGTTCAAGCTCGAAGCCCTGAACCGATAATTTTCCTTTCCAGTCGCCTGCAATTTGTGCATTTACTGTCATAACCGATACAAATAATCCGATTAATAAATAGATTTTTCTAGCGTTCATAATATGAATGATTAATGTTTATTACCATTATATGCAGCAAAGATAAATATTATTAACGGAAAAAAGCAGACAGTAGAACGAAAAAGTGAAACCCCGGGTGAACATCCCCGGGGTTATCAGCTTTTTGCTCCTGCCGGGGCAGTTGCCATGATTCTGGCGGCGTATCAGGGTGCTGGCGGTGCCTTGGTGTGTTCCATAAACACTGCAAATTAAACAATCTGAACCCATTAAAACACGGAAACACACAAACAAACGTACAACTTTTGTACAACCGGTAGTACAACCGGTGATACGTTTATTTGTATCGCCGCCAACAATTTTATATATTTGCTGAAAATAACCTTTATATATGGAAGATATTAATAACATCAGCCCGGAAGATATGCCGGATACCGAAGACAACAAAAACCGTAACGATGGTAAATGGTGCAAAACATTCCGGGAAGCACTGGGATTCAAACAGTTTGTGATAGCCGATGAATTGAAAATCACCCAACAGGGAGTTTCCAAACTCGAAGGCCGCCGGTTGCTGTCGGATATCGTTATCGAAACATATACACGGGTTTTAGGTTTACCCAAAGATTTGATAAAAAATATGCCTGCGTTCGACTCTGTTTCCAAATTCTTTTATGACCAGAGCCAGAATATAGAGGCTCATTCTGTGCAAAATCTACACTTCCACCCGATAAATAAAATTGTTGAACTTTCCGAAGAAAAGGATCAGTTACACCGCGAAATTATTGACAGCGAAAGAAAAAATGTAGAACAATACAAATCAATGCTGGATAAAAGTTCGCAATTGATAACGGAACTCACGGAAATGGTGAAGAAAGTAAACAATAAATAAAGGAACTTATTGTCGGTTTTGAGTGTTTTAATCCGCATGGTGTAGGGGCGGGTCTTGTGTCCGCCCCACATACCGCATGGTATTCCGTAAGCAAGATGTATGCATTGCACACCTTTTTTATTGGGCAGACACAAGGCCTGCCCCTACGCCGTGCGGGTCAATCCCGTCTGCATGATGTAGCCGCAGATTACATTCGCCCTGAAACGTATATCCAGTATATATACCCCTTCATAAACGTACAAATATATTGACGGCAGATTACCTGCCATTTCTGTCAGTGTCAAGGTACGTAGGTAAAGGGTGTCAAGGTACGTAGGTAATGGGTGTCAAGTTACGTAGGTAAAGGGTGCCAAGTTACGTAGGTTAAAAAGTAAGGTACGGCAGGTTATATAGGCCAGGTACGGCAGGTTATATAGGTCAGGTACGGTAGGTTGAACCGTCAGGTTGCCCGGGTTACAATATCAGGGTATATACCTTTGCTCTTATATCTGGTTACCGCTGCATTTCTTCTATTTCTACCTTTTTTCTATTCACGGATGTTATTCTTTGTTAAATATCTAAATTTCTATTTATTTGTTATTGTTACAAAAAGGAAGCATCTATACTAATTTGATGCAAAAATCAATATTGAATGCTTTCTAAAATGGAACAAAAAGTCGCCTGAATAGGCTAATTTAAGAATTAACACTATATATAGTCATTTAGATCATAATTTGTTCTTTAGATCAATTTAATTATGTTTGCATATCGTTTATTTATGAATAAACAAGAATTTTATACGAATTGGCAAGTTGTGTCAAAGAGAATTTAGTAATAAAACGGCGACTCCGCATTTAAGGTGTCATGCGGAAAATCTGCCGAACTTCACTTTAGATAGGTCTGAACGTATCATTACGTTATATAGTTGTATTTTAAGGTCTGGTACTATACTTTCATCACCATATTTCTCAGAGAGAGAGGGTGAAGGAGGTAATATTGCTATTTTAGCTATTGATGTAAAGGTATGTGTTTTATTGTAAAATTGTTACAAGACACACAAAAAGAAAATAGATAAACTACACCGTATGAAGGAAAAACTAACAAAATTGACGGCTATTTTATTGCTCGCCACGTTTGTTGTATTTGGGATTTCGTGTAAAGACGATGTTGCAGAGGAATCCCGACCGGACAGGATTCCGGTAAAGTTATCGGCTGGAATTAAACCGCGGGCTGTGGATGCTACATGGCATCAGGGCGATTGTATTGGCCTGAGCCTGTTCGAAACGGGTACAACAAATTTCATCGAAAACCAACATAATCATCAATATTCTACTCGTTCGGGCGATGGCATTTTTGATGCCGACGGCACGAATATCGTTTATTACCCGCTCGATGGATCTGTGGTGGATATCCGCGGCTACTACCCATACCGGGGAGATCTGGGCGAAGATTGCCTTTGCGCGGTTGATGTAAACGACCAGACCGACCTGGCTGCAATAAATCTTATGACTTTCGATACCTATACAGGAGCATCGCGCAATAATCCCAGTGTAACGGTAACCTTTAAGCACCGTCTTACCAAGCTAATCTTTAACCTGCGCCGGGAAGATAATCAGTTGATGGGTATTAAACACATCACCATCGGCGGAATGAAAACGAAAGGTGAATTCTGCCTGTTTAAAGAAAAACTTACAATAGATTCCAATAGCGAAAAAGACCTACATGTGCCGGTAGGTGAGGAGCGGACACAAGCCATCGTAATGCCGCGCGAGGCGGGCGAAGGTGTCACTTTTTCCATTACAGCCGAAGACGATGTGGTGTATACTGTGAAGCTTGATCCGGAGCAGGAACTCAAAGCAGGTTATAAATATACCTTCAATGTGCTGCTCAGAGGTGGAGAAACGGCGCCGGTGATACGCGGAATTATACAGGACTGGACAGACGGTGGTAGCATCGACATCGAAAGCCGTCCGGTAACCATTAACACCGAACCCGGCGGCCCGGGCGTTAGTATAGGCTTCGCCGAAAATGATATATTGAAACTTTACTGGGAAGACCTGGAAGTAGTAACCTATACATACGATGGTACAGAGTGGGTACCCGATACCCCAGTGTACTGGGAAAATATCGGCGATGGTACCAGCGAAACAGTAAAACTGCGGGCAGAGTATGTGCGCAGTGCCGCACTGAACGATTCGCAGTTGCCCGAAGTATTTCTATCCGAAACAACATGTACGCGCTACGGCAGTGTAGGGCTTAATTTCGAACTGGTACCCTCGAAGGTAGTATTCGAACTCAAGTCGGAAGGAGATCCGGCTGAAGTATTCACTCCGGAAGAGTTGGAAACGGCTACCATTGCACTGCCCGACTATCTGAAAGGTTATACCCTGGCAAACGGAACCTTTACCACAGATGGAACCAAAGGAAACATTGAGGTAATGGACCGCACAGCTCTTATTATCCCGCAGACGAAGACGAACGATCTGGCAATTATAACATTGAACGGTAATTCTTATAAAATATCACGCACCGAAGGACAGGAGTTCTTGGCAGGTAAGGTGTACACTGTTACGGTGAATATGCTAAAATCGCAACTGAATCCCGCGTTCAACCTTACCATTACCGATTGGGCCGATGGAGGTGGCGTTGATAACGAAAGCAACTTAGTAATGATAAACCCCGGCCCCAGCGGCCCGGGCGTTAGTATCGGATTTACCAAAGGCGAAGTAATAAGCCTGTATTGGGAAGATCAGGAAGTAGTAAAATATATCTATAATGGTACCAAGTGGATACCCGACGCCCCTGTGTATTGGGAAAATGTAGGCGACGGTATCAGCGAAACAGTAAAACTACGGGCCGAATATGTGCGCACTACTGCGCTGAATGGTACGCAATTGCCCGAAGTATTTCTGTCTGAAGTTACCACCAGGCGCTACGGCAGCGTAACACTGAACTTCGAACTGGTACCTGCCAAAATCATCTACAAGTTGAAATCGGAAGGCGGCTCCACAGACGTGTTTACCTCCAAGGAACTGGAAACAGCAACCATCATAATGCCCGATTATCAGCGGGGATATATGTTGGCAAACGGAATCTTCACCACAAACGGAACAAAGGGCAATATCGAGGTGACAAACCGCACAGCCCTCATCATTCCGCAAACAAAGAATAACGAACTGGCGCATATCACCCTGAAAGGAAATACATACAAAATATCGCGCACCGAAGCACAGGAGTTTTTGGCAGGCAAAGTGTACACCATTACGGTGAACATACTGAAATCGCAATTAAACCCTGCATTCAATCTCTCTTATACTGATTGGGTAGATGATGATAATCCTATTGAGGTGGATGGCAAACCCGTAAACTTTGCTGTATCTGGGGAAACCAAGGATTTTAAGGAGAACAATAAATTTACACTTTACCTCGACGGACAAAGTGAGCCAATAGATACCTATATATATAAAAATGGTAAATGGGTAGGTAAAGAGATATATTGGGAGGAAGTAGGTGATGGCGTTAGCCCCACAGTAACTTTCCGTGCCGAATTTAAGCGGAATGAAAAACTGGACAACGAGCAGATGGATGAAATATTCACAGCAGAAGCTGTCTGTAAGCGCTTCGGCTTGGTAGAATTAGACTTTAAACTGGTTCCTGCCAAGATTAGGATCGTGCTGACTTCAGAATCGGATACCGAATCCGACAAGAAATTTGCAATTGATGACTTAAAAGCGGCCAGTGTATCGCTTATTCAATATAAAAACGGAGGAAATGTTACTTATGGCGTTTACACTTCCGGTACAACCACGGTTGATATTCCGGCAATAAGTTCCGGCATAAATCAAACCTATAAAGAAGCGCTCATAGAACCGCAAAAGAAAAACGGAATTCTGGCTGTTGTTACGTTGAATGGAAATAAGTACAACATAGAGCGGAGTACTGAACTCGATTTTCAGGCCGGTAAGGTGTACACCATAACCGTTAATATGTTGAAATCAAGCATAACCCCATCGTTTAAAATTGGCTATACCGACTGGGAAAATGCTCCCGATATTCCTGCCTTAACGGCTACACCAGTAAAACTAAACGTGTCGGCCGGAACAACGACTGAGTTTGCTATCGGAAATGAAATTAAACTGTATGATGTGGCTAATGATGAATATCTCACGACTTATAAATATGCAGGATCAAATACATGGAATATTGCTACAGGTGAACCTGCTTTATATTGGGAGAATATAGGTGATGGATTTAGTGACAAAGTGCAATTACGTGCCGAATTTACGCGGACAGATAAATTAAATGATACGCAATTGCCCGAACTGTTTTTAGCATCAACTAAATGCGACCGCTTCGGAAACCTAAATCTTCAATTCGGACTTGTACCTGCGAAGGTGAGTTTCGTGTTGAAGTCTGAAACTACTAATCCCGATTTAAGATTCTCAAAAACAGATTTAGATGATGCTACTATTGTATTGCCAGACTTCGAAAACGCCTATACTCTCGAGAAAGGTGTCTTTACACAGTTAACCGGCACCGGAAAAATTAATGTGGCTGCTAACAGGACGGCTTTAATTATTCCGCAAACAAAAACCGGTGATATAGCTATCATCCATATTAAAGGTGTTGACTATAAGATCGCTGACGCATCGGGTATTAAATTTGAAGAAGGTAAACATACCGAGATAACCGTAAACATAACAAAAACAAATGTAACAACTTTTTCTGCTTCGTATACCGATTGGTATAAAGTTCCTGGAGTAGAATACGAAGCCTTCAAAATTGTAACAGGAGGCAATACTGATAGTTTCAAGCCGGGTGATGAATTGTCTTTGTACTATCACAATAATAATACAGGCAGCAAAGAATTCATTGCAACCTTCCAGTATAACGGTTCAAATGAATGGATTAACGCAGATAATACTTCGTCCAAACATTACTGGCAGAATTTGAATCATCAGGATTTATATAATTTCTATGCTGTCAGCACGTTGGCCAATAATGCACCGGATAATTCTAACCAGATGGCTGATGTGATGTATGCTGAACATACAGGAGTCAGTAAATTGGGAGCTATCAATCTGTCTTTTGCTAAAAAGACGGCTAAGATAAATGTGGTACTAACATCCAATCCCAAGAATGAAGGTGATAAGAATCTGTTCAGCAAAACAGATTTAGAATCGGCTACCATTACGCTACCCGATTACCAGATAGGTGCGAAGTATAATGGAATTACTTATGATGGCAATAGACCTGCAACAGGAACCATTACTGCAAATAAAATTTCCGATACAGATAACAAACCTACGTGGACAGCATTGTTCGAGCCGCAAACCATTAATGCAAACAAGATTCTGATCAGAATCAATATTAACGGAGTTGATTATGAACTAAAAAAGAGTGATGCAACAGAATTTGAAGTAGCCAAGCAATACACCTATACCATAAACTTAACAAAGACAGGTATTTCGTTCAGAGCGAGCTATACTCCATGGACAAATATTAATGGTGGTGGTGGCGATATAGGACTAAATTAATAACAAAAAAGAAATAAATCAGTATATGAGAAATCTAAAATTAACTTTAGCAATAACACTCATAATTCCCCTTTTTGGGGGTTGCAGCAATGATGAGAAGGAAAATGAAAATCCCGACACACGTGAAGAAGTAGTATTTGCCGGGAGTATCGGTATTACTGAAAATGTGAAACCGTTTACTAGAGATGCCTTCAAAGGAACTAAAGACTTGAAGTTGATTGTACGCGACAATAACAATCCATCCAAGTTCCTGGTTACCGGAGATAAAACGATCAAAGCCACTACGGGTACTGCTACTGATGGTAAAAATGCGTTAACTTGCGATCCTGTTCTATATTGGGACGATTTAGGAGGAATATCAGCAAGTTTAAAGCTACTCGGTATATATCCATATACGGCAAATCCAGTCAGTGATATTGTTACATGGAACCTGGAAACCGATCAGTCTTCATATTTCACGGAAACTGATCAAACTAAATATCCGACAGAAAAAGAACTTATGTTTGCACAACATGGCAATTATCTGTTTAGTCATAGAAAGGAAAATGTTGCCAACCTGAATTTTGAGCATGTGCTTACTAAAATTACAGTACTTATAAATGTAAATAAAGAGTTCAATGCTACTGAACTTGCTGCTGCAAATGTAAACTTTATTAATATTCCGTTAAAAGGCGATTATGATATTACAGATAACTCATGCACTTTCAAAAATGGCGACTCTAGCTATGATGTGTCACCTACAGTAAAACCATGCACAACTATAAACTATGATGCTGTGGAAACTACCAAAATCACCTCGTATTCGCACACCATACTATGCGCACCGCATAACTATACTAAGAACAATCTTTTGGCAACAATTGTAGCGAAAGGAAATACATATAATGTAAAATTAGATAACGATGACTTGAAGTTTGAAAAAGGTAAACATACAGTCATTACTGTTAATCTCACAGCAGCGGGCGTAACAGCAACTGCTTCATTAACAGATTGGGGAACAGTAAATGTTTCCGCTATAGATAGCCGAATCATTACTTTCGAAGAATTCGAAATAAAGGATATAAGCGGTGAAAAGAAGGTGTTGACTGAGGGTTCGATTATAAGAATGGCTTTCACAGACAAAAGAGCAGGCACTCCTAATCCTCATAATGCCGTTTTCGAATACAAAAGCGGGAAATGGGTGGCAACCACTCCTATATATTGGGATGATATAGACACTGCTATAACTAAGGTAGAAGCGCTGCTGATTATAAAGCCTGCATCAGGCGATCCAATAGGCGAACACTATTTTTCAGGTTCACTAACTAAGGAGTTTACCAAGGCTGCGGCGATTTTGGGTAATTCACAGATAAATTTAGACTTGGATGAAAATGATAAGTTTAAAAAGTTCTTTAGCCATCCATTGAGTAAAGTAGATATAACAATAACGACAAATACTGAAACAGGTGCAACAAATAATATTATTATAAATAATATAAAAACCGGAAGTGTTTTTATAAAAGGTAAAGTGAAATATAAAACAAATGACGAAGGAACTGCTATCACACAAAAGATAGATGAAGAAGATTTAGATATTACGAATAAAAGTAATACTGATAACACTGGTGTGCATGTGTGCCTCACTGCTTACATCTGGCCGCAAGATTTAAAAGAACTTTGCCATGTTACAGTAGATGGTAATACTTACAAGGTGCAGGCTAATAATGGCAGTAACTATACATTCGAGCCCGGTAAGCATTATACCTTCACTGTGAAAATAACTAAGACCGAAGTTTCAGCAACTGCCAGTTTAACAGATTGGGATACGGTTGTTGTTCCAGAAATAGGAGCCGGATTATAATTAGAATTATGAAATATTATGATGAGAAAATATATATATATACTCACATTGCTACTTGTATGCAGTGCTTGCTCCGATGAGCAAGACAATAAAGAAATCAAAGAAAAAGAAGAATTGTCTATTCATGCAGATATCGCTGTATCGGTAGCTACCGGAGCACAAATCAGAGCGGATGGAGAAACTTCCTTTATAAAAGACTTTGATTTATATGTAAAACAAACGGCGCCAGCATCCGAAAAAGATGATAATTATATAGAGCATAATGCCAAATATGAAACCAATTCTTTTGCAGTGTTCACACAAGACGTTACACCCCAGAAATGGTACTGGGATGATAATGCTGGGGTAGATGCGGTGATAGATCTTATTGGGATTTATCCGAAGAGTACAATTACCAATGTTGGAACCCAGTTTGATTGGGAGATAAAAAAAGACCAATCCATAAAAGATTTGCAAACGACACCTGAAGATTACATTGCATCTGATTTATTGGTTACCGAAAGAGTGTTAGGTTATTCATTAAGTACTCAGAAAGGCGGTGTAGCTGATTTAAAGTTTCACCATACCCTATCCAAGTTTACTTTTATATTAGTAGCCGGTGATGGTTTTAAAGAAGATTATAGCGATTTTACCCCATCGTTAACTACCTCCGAACTGAAAACGAAAGCAAACATTATAATAGCCGATGATGGAACCGTTACCGTTAAACCTGATGAAGATAATGTTGCAACGGAAATCACCCCTTATCTGGTAAAAGATAGCAGCACGGGTGGCACAAAAACTTTTGCAGCGATAGTGATACCAGGACAAGAAATAAATAAAGGAGATGTGTTTGCGAATGTTGTCATAAAAATAAATGGTGGTGAAAATGAATATAGCATTAAACTACCTGAACTGAAGGCTAATATCAGTTCGGATCCAAACAAACTGAAACTGGAAAAAGAAAAGAATTATTTATTCACTATTAAAATCAATAAAACTGATACGGACGTATCTGCCAGCATTATTGATTGGACTAAAGTGGATGAAATTAAACAAGAGGTTACAATATCAGTCGACGAGTCTAAGGGGGCTTTAGATAATAAAGATATAATGAATGGTGCTTCCTTGCATATAAAAGTTGTGAAAAATAATAATGAAGTGACCGGTTTAAGGACCAAGTCAATATTCTCAAAACCAAGTAGTGAAGTAGCTGGTAATTGGAGTTCATTAACTCCTATATTATACTGGGATGATATACCTACTGGTAGTACTACTTTTGCCAATGCATTCTTGTTTAATACAACCACTACAAACGTTGAAGAGATATACATTGGAAAAACCGAGTCGCTCGAATTCCCGGTTAAAAGTCTTAACTTCAAAGATATGTACCATCCGTTTAGTAGATTAACGATTAAGGTGCGTACAGAAAAGGAACAAAAATATAGCGTTGACTTGGATAATCTAACTAGGATAAAGCTTCATAGTAATCTGCAACGATTTGATAAAATTAACCTTGTGGGGACAACGGAATATCCGGAAATTAATTATAAAACTAATAGCCTTTCTCATATAGAAGTGTCTGAATTGTCTTCAAAAATAGAAACAGAAACAGATAAGGAAGGTAATAAAAAAGAATATAAGTATAGGGATATTATTATTTACATTAAACCCACATCAGTCACCGGTACACTTCTTGATATACTTTATAAAAAAGGTGATGTTGAGAATACATATCCTTTCGTAAAAGATATCATATTCCAGGAAAATAAGAAATATGAAATTACTGTGACCCTCAGTAAAACGGAAATAGCTCAAATAAGTGTTAGTATTGACGTTTGGAAAGATGGAGAGTCTATCGATGGTGGTGCAACAATAAAAGACTAACGAATGAAAAGAAATATACCTATACTATTTATTCTTTTGGCTGGACTGGTAACTGGTTGTCAATCAGATGATATCGGCCAACAGCGGGAAGAAGTGCAGCTACAAGTGATAATGGCAGGCGAACTGCCTGCTACACGGGTAGGTGTAGACGATGGCAAAACGCCTAATATAGGTGATACATTCCGCTTCTTCTTTAACTCAAGTGAGCCAACAGATGGTGCTGTCAATACCGAGGGAGATGATGAAGTTCCTAAGATAACTGATTACACTTATGATAATGATAAGAAATGGGGTACAACCCATCCTATTTATTGGGATGATCAGCAGAACATATCCATAAGGAGGTTCTGTGCTATAATGCCATTCAGTAGTAATACTGCAACATCACGTACCTTTACTGTAAGATCAGATCAGTCTGCCACTAATAATGATAGCACGGCCTACAAAGCCAGCGATCTGTTGATTGCCCGCATTCTAACAAGTAGTCGTCTGATACCCTTGTGCTTCCATCATGTGTTGGCGAAGGTAAATGTAAAGGTGGTTATACCGGTCAATGATACCGATGATAATCAATACAACGACCGCCTAAATTCGAACGTTACTATCACAGATGTATCGCTCAACAACATCAAGCCGGTTGCTAATATTACGTATGGTAATGATTTGACATCGATATCTACCCCTGCTGAAGCAGCTAATGCCGATATTAAGGTGACAACCGCTGCATCGGGTGCTGCAGTAGCCGTAAATATGCTGTGTACAAAGGCGCAAGCAACAGCAAATAAGGAAGTTACCGCTACCCATACCGCAATTGTTCCACCACAAGACATTGCAGCAGGAGACTTGGCAATCACATTCTCCCTTAATGTTGATGGTGTAGATAAGCAGTACTACTTCAAATACAATAAATCGCTTATTGCCTATGAGCAAGGCAAAGCCACTACATTAACCATTACGTTGAGCAAAAGTCAAGTAGTGCTTGATAATATACATATAACCTCTTGGGGTAAAATTAAAGCTGATGGTGGAATAATTGAACTCCCAAAATAATTAGATAATGAAGAGTAAAAGCCTGAATATACTGCTTTTTGCTTTACTTCTAGCAGCCTGCAACACGGACGAAGATATACAGCTACCGACAGGGAAAAGACCCATAATGGTAGACGCAGGAGTAAACCAGAATAGTACCCGAACAAACTTCGAAGGAAGTACGTTTACTACCGACGACAGTTTTACTCTCTACGAAGGAGAACCTACAAGCGATGCTATACAGACCGTATACACATACGATGGCAAAGTGTGGAGCGCCAATCCAGTACTGTATTGGGACGATCTGAATATTTGGAAAGATGGCACAAAGGTCACAGATAAAGCCGTTGAGTTCACTGCTATACTCACCAATGGTGGTAAATTGAACATCCCTCAAACTCCAGAGAATGACTATTCATTTGATATCGCTACTAAGCCTATTTCTGAAAAGGAGGTTCTGAAAAACGATTTACTGGTGGCTTATGATAGCAAAGCACCAACACTGACTGCTAGTAACGAGTTTGACAAAGTTAAACTCACATTCAACCACGTCATGGCACGGTTGCGTATTGTGGTAAACGACTTAACTGTTGTTAATACTGATAATCCTCCCATTCTGGGAAGCAAAACCAAGTTGACATTGGAAGCCCTTACCGGGAATAAAATCGTTTTCGGAAATGGAACTTCAAAAGCTACTACCGTAACTACAGTTGGGACAAAAACTGATGTAACTTTGTTTTGTTCGAAGGTATCCGGGCAGGAGTATACTTACGAAATTATTTTACCACCACAATCACTGCGAGCTTCAACGCTAACCATCTCTGGCAATGCTAACGAGAAAGATTATACGTATAATTTAAGTAATGTGAATATTACAGAAATAGGTAATGAAGCCGAACCAGATAAAACAGGAAATCTTCTCCAACAAGGCTTCACCACCACCATCTCACTTAAAATACAGAAAACGGGTGTGGAGATCGGAGGCGTGAAAGTAACTAAATGGGTAGAAAAAAAATCTCACGGTACAGCCACCCCCAATGACTACCCTGTTATCGATATCGGTGATGGCAAAGGACCTGGTGGTACTGACCCTGGAAAAGAAATTGTTGACGACTACGCCGGAAAAACACTCCGGTTGACAGAAGATGTTACTCTGGACAAATTTAGAAATGCGCTGGGATTGAAAGATGACAAACCTTTAGGGACTAAGGATACCCCATTCCGTGGAACGTTTGACGGACAAGGATACAAAATCACTGATGTAAATTTTGCTTCAAAAGAGGACTTCTTGGGTATCTTTGGTTATACCGATGGTGCCACTATCAAAAACTTGAATGTAACGGGAAAAGGAATTACGAATACTTCTACAAGTAGCAGTAGTGCCACCGGCGGACTGGTAGGCTATGCCAACAATACGCTGATAACCAATTGCCACGTTGATTATACTGATTCTGGAGCAACCGGAGTATTGGCTGCTTACGACAATGCCGGCGGATTAGTAGGCTATGTTGTTGGAGGTACCCGTATTGAGGGCTGTTCTACCAATACAAAGGTAAAGGCTACTCACAACTATGCCGGTGGGCTGGTAGGTAGAACATTGGCAAGAACAACGATCCGATACAGCTTCGCTGAGAAATTCGATATAAATGACGCTTACACTGTTGAAGCCAGCAACTACTACGCCGGTGGATTGATAGGACATTGTATCGAAACAGACATAGAGTACTGTTACAGCTGGTCGAACGTTAAGGCGCAGCGTTATGTAGGTGGCTTTGTAGGCAGATACGAAAGTAATACCCCTGGTGTTACCAATATCTTGCAGTACTGCTACGCGGCTGGTAACAAAATAGACGGAGGCAACAAAGGCGGTATGGTGGGATATGTTGATATGCGTTCGGGTGGCAAACCCAATAAGTGTTATTGGAACTCCGTGTTGGGTGTTGGATTCGTGGGGCTGTATACCAATGGTATTGATAACTCAAGTTTTACCCTCACCAACACACCGGCAGCGATGAACAACGTACTGGCAACATTGAATGATAAAGACGAGAATGAACCGGAATGGGAACTGACTGTAACTATTTACGGACCGCAAACCAGAGAATATGTACTCCCCACATTGCTGAAAAACAAAGGTGAAGCAGAACGAAAAACAGGAGAATGACCATGAGAAAGAATAAACTGATGTATATAGCATTATTGTTATTGCCGGGGTTTGTATCCTGTGCAGATAATGGTAACGATAATCGGGATATAGATAACGAAGACGGACAGGTACGCCTGCGAGCCAACGTGGCAAAGAGTAATGTGCTGACACGGGGAGATGATAACTTGGAATCTGCCACAGATGGAGATTACTATTTGCATTACACAAAAGTAAGAGAAACAGAACTTACGGAAAATAAGTTCACACTTAGTGGTGGTAATGGTACAACCTGGACTGCCTATCCTACATTATACTGGGATGATATTAAAGAGGCAACCCCTAAAGAAAAAACAAAATTCTACCTGACGAACATGAATGCCATGACATTCTCTACCAAAGCGGTGAATGAAGACATTCTCTTTGGTGAAACAACAGGATGGAATACCCCTTTGAACTTTACACTGAATCATCTTACATCCAAGATAACTGTTATTGTGTATGATAATACGTTAAATAGAACTGTAGGTTTCAACAATGCTAAAGTGATGTTCTATCCCGGACTGAACAGGACAACTGCTGGGATAAATTATGGTAGTAGTACAATAGAAAGTGATCTTGCCGACAAAGATAAAACGACTGCAATAAATAGAAGCGATCTTGAGAATACCGAGATAACAGTAAATTCGAAAGAATGCCCTGCTGTAAAAACTAGAGAAGGGTCAGAACTTTACATTGTTCCTCAAGAATTTACTGGTAAAGATTCTTTGGAAATCACTACCGAAGAATACGTTTATCGTATTCCGGTACCTCTACCCATACTACCAGGGGATACAGAGGCTAAGGATCCTTTCAGCCTGGAAGCAGGCCAACACCTGACCATACAAGTTGAACTGCGCGAAGACTATGTTAACGCTACCGCCAAGCTTACCAATTGGGGAGTCGAAGAGGTAGAAAAACCAATAGAAATAAGCCGTGTATTCAACATCGCATCCTGGAATGAATTGCGTGATCTGGCACAAGCCATTGCCACCGGATATACATTTAAGGGAATGGTGGTGAGGCTAACGGCAGACGTAATAGAACTCAAAGACCAGATAAGTCTTGGTACGGAAGAGCACCCGTTCGAAGGTGTGTTCGATGGTATAAAATGCCAAATAAAAGGCTTAGGTGTAAAAGATGATGTGCGGCGAAACAAGGGAGGGCTTTTTGCCTATACCCGTGGTGCTACGATACAAAATGTTACGCTGGTAGCTCCTTATGTGGAGTCGGACGGAAAAAATCCGGTAGGCTCGTTGATTGATAATGCCGAAAGTACCACGGTGTTTAACTGTAAAACGGCAAGTAACGCCGCTGGTGAAGCTGGTGACGTGAATGGCGGTACAGCCAATAAAGTAGGAGGATTGATAGGAACCACAACAGGAACCTCTACCCTGATTAACTGTTACTCTTTTGTAAGAGTAGAGGGCAAAGGTGAATATATAGGTGGACTCATCGGGCATGCCCAGGCAAGTATCACCCACTGCTTTGCCAAAGGTGAAGTAGATTGTATTAGTGGTATCTATGTCGGTGGACTGGCAGGCTTTATGGCTGGTTCTATGAAATATTGTTTTGCACAGGGAAAAGTCACAGGAAGTAAAATAGGGGGACTGATCGGAGAGTTGGATGGAAAAGTAAGTCAGTGTTATTCTTCGGGCACACTCACTGGAACTGAAAAAGGCGGCTTGTTCTGCAGCTTGGGATTCGACGCTGCAGCCGAATATTGCTTCTGGCTAGGTGTAGGCACTAATGGAGTAGCGCCACCGGCAACCCTGCCTGAGAATTGTAAAGGATATGCTATTGGTTCGGATTTGTTAACCGATAATGGCGTGTATTTAGACAACACCGGAGATGTTTGGAATCCGACTGTTGAAGCCAACAGTTTCCCCGAATTCGCAAATCAATAACAGGAGTAAAGAATGAGAACAATAATAACATACATCACCGCCTTGATTGCACTGCTGGCTTTCAGTTCGTGTGAAGATGAAAATAGGCTTCCTTCGGATGAGATACATTACGCTTATATACATGCTGAAGTAACCGGACAATATGAAGCGACAAGCCGAGGACTTATTGCTGAAGTCGATGAAAAGAACGGTACATACAAAGCTTTTACGTCGGGAAATGAGGTCGGAATATACGCCTTAGGTCCATTGTATGATAAGACAGTTAGTGATAACGCTCTTGTTCGGAATCTCAAATTTACACTGGGAAACAATGGAAGGTGGCAGGATACCCCTCAATTGATTTGGAACAACAATACAGGTGATGCTGAAGTTGATAATTTATCTCATGCCGATATTTATGGATATTATCCTTATCAAAGTCATGGAAAAAATGTGTTCAAAGAGGGCGGTTATAACATTTTCAAATCACCCAATATACTGGAAGATGTCCTGATGGCCGAGCGCACTACCGTTCAGTTCGACAACCCCGCTATCTTCTTAACATTCAAGCACCGATTCGCATTGCTGAAAATAGAATTAGGTACGGGCATGGAAGGTTCTCCTGCTACCGTGGGAGCTGTATCGGCTATCATGAATCTGGGTATTAGGAAGGATGCCATGATTGACAACCAGCAGTTGGGACAGATGCGCTTAAAAAAACCGGATGACCCATCTGATGGTGTCACAGAGTTTAAACCCTTAACGGAAAAGGACGGTTCCTACTATGTTATTGTACCGGTAGAAGGACAAGCTACCACCGAGAACTCCGCGAAAGCCGATGAACCTCTTGATCGATTTGTGCCCGATTCATTAAAGGTAACTCACATCAAAGTTGATGATGTAGAATTTGAACTCGACAAAATATTCGCCCCCCGTATCAATACCATCTATAGCCTTACCGTACACAAAGGCGAAGGAGGAAGTGCGTCTGTTGTAATGAGCGGCATTGAAGAGTGGGGAAATGATCGCTACCTGAGCAATGTGCGCGAAGAAGGAGGAATTTATTGGGCATCAGACTTGCGAAACCTGGAAAGGAAGTTGGATAGCTTAGCTGCCTTAGGCAAAACACCTTTAAAGGAACATGAAGATGCCTTTTCCGACTATGGCAACTGGGATGATGACTTAGGTTGCTTTGTATTCCCCGTCATGCGCGAAATTGATATAGCGAAAGATATTACAGATCCGGCGAATCGCGACTATAGTTTTAAGAATTTTTACGGTGTGTTGGATGGAAGAGGATTTACCATTAATGGACTGAATATCAATGGATCCGGATTTATTGAGACACTCCATCCCGGATCAACGGTGAAAGATCTTATACTTAAGAATACCACCGTAAAGGGTTCATCTGATACCGGGACAGGTGCTTTGGTAGGATATGCAGATGGTGGTACGATACAAAACTGCTCCGTAACCGGTACCTCGTATGTACAAGGTAAAGAAAATACCGGTGGATTGGTAGGAAGCGGAAATCCAACCATAATCCGTAGTTCCTCCAACGCGGATGTAAAAGGAGATGACAACACCGGAGGACTCATCGGCTCGCTCGAAGCCGGTGGAAGCATTGACCAATCGCGTACTACAGGTACTGTAAGTGGAGGCAAAAACGCCGGTGGGTTGGTAGGAAATAGTGCCGCCCCAATAACAAACAGCCATGCTGGTTGTGATGTTACAGGGAAGGATAACGTTGGCGGACTGGTAGGTAGTACCACCAATATCATAAGCGGATGTACATCAACAGGAACCATTGTAGGTGATGACATTGTAGGTGGGCTGGCAGGTGTTACCACAACTACCGTGAATAACAGTGGAGCCAACGGAAGCGTTGAGGGTACGGGCATTGCAGGTGGTCTGATAGGAAAGCATGATGTTAGCGTAAATGCAGATCCAAATACGAAAGATGTGATTGTAATCTCAGGATCATACTCGCGCGCTACCGTCGACGGAAGCACGACTGGTGGATTGATAGGAATAACTACAGCGCCCTATGAACCCGAAGTACAACAAAAAGCTGCTCAAGATGAAAAGTGGATATACACTGATAAAAGCAACACCACAACACATGAAAGTACTGTTCAATTTGACCTTGCTAAAACAAAGACACAGTGGATGTACCGTGATAAAAACGGGATTGAATTAAAAATAAGTGAAGTTGAAATTGATCCTGCCCAAACAAAACAACCTGTAGACCCGGAAACGCAATGGACATACTATAATGAAAGCGGAACAGAATTGTTTAAAACCAATGCTGAAATCGATCTCTCTCAAACAGAGAAGCAGTGGATATACTACGATTCTTACGACGCTGAATTGTATACAAGTGATGTTGAACTTACCAAATCTCAGTACTTTCAGGCCATTCCTGCTGTTGACTACAAAGCCCCTAAAGGTACCGAGATAAAGGACAGTTATGCTACCAATGGTAAGGTGTTTGTCTCGAACTCAGGTAATGGTATCAGCTACAGTTATCGGATAGATGCAGCAGGTACTACGAACGACGGCGGTGAAAGCGCAACTTATACCATCTCATTAAACCCGGCACCGAACGACACTGAACTGAATGCCATAATAACCAAACTAAATGCCGGTCCTTCCGGTAAGCTTTGGGTAAAAGGTTTGGTTATAGTAGATAATAAATCATACACACTGCCTGTCCTTAATTATAAATAAGCAATGAACAGAAAGATATATAAAATACATAGCCTGTGGAGCCTGTTACTGCTATTTGTAGTAAGCTCGTGTACCTCTGAAATTGATGAGTGGCAAAGAGCCGCAAAGGGTAACCCCATTGAGATCGACTTCCTTATGCCGGATAACGAGCGACCGGAGACCAGAACCAAAACATCACTTGACGATGGTGATAAGATATATCTTACAGCAAAGGTGAAATTGATAGATGGCTCTGATGATGAGATTATATCAACCGTTTTGGTGTACAGCAGTGGTAAGTTCCAGCCGTCTACGGCTGACGGAGCGACACGGCTGACATGGCCGGTAAAGGCCGTATCCGCAGAATTTCGGGCGTATTATTTACCCGAAACACACCCTACGCCACCATCAGCTACACCACCGGCAGGAACTACTTCCTCGGTAATCATTCCGCTGAGTGAATTGGAAATTGATGAAAAGAACGATGACCTCCTGTTGGCACAACAGAAAGTTGTTAATGTGAACGGTGTGGTGACGTTGCGCTTCGCACATACTACTACCAAGCTTAATATCACAGGGCTGAAAGGATCGGGTATAGAAACTACTTTGAAACTTACTCCACGAAAAGATGATTTTAAGATAAACAATCAATTGGTAATAAGCTACAGCGAAGCGGAAGGGTATACCCATAAGTTCGAGAATAATGGTAGAGAAAACGGTATCACCCTGACGAAAACTTCGGGTAAAACCAACGCCTACTTCTTCCTGGATGTTACCAAAGAGTGGACAGGAGAAACTTTTGTGTTTAGCCAAGATAAAAAAAATGGCGGTGATACATCAAGTGATGAATTCCCAAAGGAAACAACGTTGTCTGATGCTAACTCAAGATTCTCTACCATGAAGAAGGGAAGGGCATACTATATGTCTTTCTATTCGGGATCCGCCAGCAAGGCGGTGGCGGAGGAGCAGTGGCATAAAGAAAATAAAGAAGAGAGATCATTCACTACTAAGGGAGAGATTCAAGCCTATTTTAACGGCGAAGGTAAGGATGGCTTGCAGCACGATCTTGACTTCAACAACATCCTGTTGGACGAGCCTATTGATATAACCTTTCCCTCAACCCGTGGTGTTGCATTGGAAAAGGATTTCGATGGTAATCATTATACCATTCGCAATGTATACGTAAAAAATGGGTTGTTCAATGCAATCCCAGTCGGAAGAACCATTAAGAATCTGCGCCTCGAAAATGTAAAAGTGATAGCCGAAAACACTGACGCCGCGGGCTTGTTAGCCCCCACCAATGCCGGTACCATAATGAACGTACGCATCGGTGGAAGCAACCAGATAGGTACCAAAGGTGTAACTTCGGTAGGCGGATTGGTAGGTATAAACACTGGAACCATCAAAACCGTACAACTGTCGGGCGCCTTACTCATGGAATCGAGTATAGAGGATGATACCGACACCGGGGGATTTATCGTAGGCGGATTAGTAGGCAGAAACACCGGTACTATAACCGGTTGCGAGATAAACGCGGGAGTACTACTGCTACCCGTAGGTTCATACCAGAGCGGCGAAGCTAGCATCGGCGGAATGGTAGGAAGTCATACTGGTGTAAATACCATAAGCGACTGTATCACCTCTGTGCGGGTAGATGCCTCAAACCTGATAGCTGGAACCAGCTATGTAGGAGGATTCTGCGGAGTGAACAAAGCCAAGTTAAACAACAATAAAGCTACCGGAGAGATAAAAGGAGCATCGTTTCTTACCCGGTCCGCTACCGGAGGGTTCTTGGGATATACTACATCGGTCACGGCAGTAGTGAACGGATGTGGGGCTACCGGAAATGTGACAGAGTCGGCTGCCGATCAAGTAACCGGAGCATCTGATCTCTATACCGGTGGATTCTGCGGGTTCTCTGAGATTGACCTGAAGAATACCTATTCCGTAGGTAAATTGACACCAACCACTACCATCATTCAGGGAACAACCATACGCAGAAAAGGTGCCTTGACCGGGCTAATCTCTGCCGATGTAACGATTTATAATTCATTCAGTATTACTGATGACGGGAGCGGACTGAAATTCAGTGGTTCGGAAGACTCTTCCAATATCTGTAAAACAGTGAACTCGCATCTGAACGGCAAAATATTGGACGAACAAGGGGTAGAAACAGGTACTGTTGCCAACATAAGGATGCTAAACAATGCGGTAAATACTTCAAACGGGTATTGGTCGTGGAGCCAATCTTCTGTCATTTATGGAGGAGTGCCTTATATCATTAAGTAATATAAAACCAACAAATAGATGAAACAATATACTCTATTGAGCCTTTATCTACTGATACTGCTTTGTTTCTCGTGCGAAGAATATGACCGGGAATCGGTAGTAAATCCACAAGGAGATGAACTGGTTATCTTCCGCGCTGCAACAACCGGGCAGTCAACACGTGCCAATACGATTACGCCTCCTCCTTCTCCGGCAGGGGTGCTGGATAATTGGGATAACCTCCGCATCATAGCACCTGGTTACGGAACCGGAGCTACCAACCAAAGCGGACTCTATAGTACCGATGCTGTTGGGAATATGGATAAAATGGTTGGCAACGATGACCTCCGTTGGAGTGCCAGAAATATGTTGTTCACTTCCTGGTATGAAGGAGATGGCGCCGGTTGGACTATTGATAAACTAGGTGGTACAGGAACGGTAGACTTTAGCAAGAATCTGGAAATGCTCATCGGAGCATCGAAAGCAGAAGATTACAAGAGAGATGCTCAAGGCGATCCTCCTTCTGTCGAATTAACTTACAAACACTTAGTAGCCAAGGTGGAAATTGTCTTGAGAAACGTAGCAGAGGAGGGTAAGAGTATCCCGGCCGGCACCACCATAACTTTCCCTGCCATAAAGCAAATAGGAACGCTTACTGCAGAATTGACCAAAACACTAAACGTGTCATTAGGAAGCGCGGGTAATGAGCTGGGCCACACATTTGAGGTAGAGGAGGGTATAGGTAAATTAACCTGCTATATGCCCCCAATGACAGCCAATGAACTGTTAATGTATGGTTCGTTCACCGTACGTGAAGGAGGTACTACAACAGGAACCTCTTATGTAGGTACCCTGCAAAACCTGGATCTGGGAAAAGACAATGAAGGAGAAGATAAAGGTTTTGAAGCAGGTTGGCATTATAAATTTGAAATCACTGTGAACAATGACCACACCGCCCTTCTACAAGCCGTAACCCTGGCACCTTGGGAAGTATATCCTAAGAATATCTACAACCGCCCTAGCAAAGGTATATGGGGGTTGGAAGACTTGCAGGCATTATCGAAGTTTATAAATCGAGAAGAAACCACCTGGAACAACCTGACAATGGAAGACTTGGTTGACGACAAAGGCGTTATCAATCTATATACCGACATCGCTTTTAAAGCCACCGATGAATTTGCGCCCATCGGTAAAACAGGCAATCCTTTCGTCGGTTACGAGTTCAATGGAAACGGCTATACTATCTCTAATTTTACATTGAAGGATTCCGAAGCAAACAATCAGGGCTTGTTCGGGTTGGTGGGTGAAAAAGACAATACTAACAATACTACCATCAAGAACCTGACGGTAAGCCAGGTGTCTGTAGAAGGAAAAAATAATATAGGTGCACTGGTGGGACAAACAGAAGGCGCTAACATCATTATCGACCACTGCTTCGTGAATGGCGGTACGGTACAAGGAGAAGAGAATACCGGTGGTGTTATCGGATTTTGTGGCAACGGAACAACTATTAGCAACTGTGGAGCTACGCCATCAACCGTTACAGGAACCAAATATGTAGGCGGGTTCGTAGGCCAGAACAATGGCACTATAGGAAACAGCTACTCGCAAACCGGCTCTATCATCTGCTCGGGTGAAATTGGTGGTGGATTTATCGGCCAAAATAGTAATGTAGTGCGAAACTGCTATTCGTCAGCATCCTTCTCGTATGGCCTGACATCTATCGGCGCCTTTGCCGGTCATCATATTGCTGGAACAAAGAATATGGAAAGCTGTCATTGGAACACTGAGTGCATTAATAACACCACTTGTTCCAAAGTAGTTGGCAATAGTAAACCGGATGACGATGGTGTGGAAGTAAAACCGGGCGGTTTCTCGGGGCACGCCTTCAACAAAAGCAACGGGCACATTATTCAAACGGGGTATAGCCCGTTGTACGACCACCTGAATAATTACATCGACAGCAACTCCGGAAATACCAAGGGCTTCCTCCGCTGGGCGCGCATCTCCGGCGTCGCCCTGCCAGTATTCGCTTATTGATATTAAGAAACAACGAAATATGAAGAAACAATCAGGACTCCTCCTTCTCTCTTTATTATTAATACTCAGCTCCTGCATCCGCGAAGGTATAGGCGAAGGCTGCTATCAAGATCTGTTTATCAACCTCGACTGGCTCGACACCCAGCCCGTGACCACTGAGGGTAAACCGGTGACTGTGGATGTGGTGCCCGTTAAAAAGGGTGGCGACGGTGAAACCCAGCAATCGGATATACGTGGCACGGAAACCAACGTGATAGCCGGAGAGTATGTAGTGATGGGATATGAAAAGGCTGACAACATTGAGGTCAATGTGGATAAGCAAACGGTATCCGTTAATAGTTCGACCGATGGAGAAGCTAAGGAGCCCGGCAACTTTAGTGCAGGCAGCACGGTTGTTACCATTGAACGTGGGAAGGAAGCTCCTGAAATAAAAGTTCCTTTGCACAAGCAGGTAAGGAAACTTGTTATCCAATTACAAGTTAAGGGGTTATACGAGCCCGGTATTGAGAAGATAGAAGCCGTATTCGACGGTATCGCCCTCGACCGCCATATCAACAACGGCTTTCCACCGCACGATGGAACCAGGCGACCAAATGCCATTAAGCGCGGCAAAATCGGTTACGACTTCGATTTTATCGAACAAAATCAATACGGCGGCTGGTACGAAGGCAGTCGCACCCTGCTGGGCATCGACGGGGGTGGCCGGCAAACTATCTCCCTCACTATCCGGTTCAGCGACGGCTTCGAGCGGACGGTTAGCGCCGATATCACCGATGCCATGGATGGCTTCCACACCGAAGAGTTGGGACAGGATCAGGACAACCCCTGGTATGTACTGCTCGTCCTTAATGTAGGCGAACTCGAAATACTTATCGACGACTGGGAAGACGGTGGAACATCATGGATAATCGCAGAAAGTTAGAATCTTAATTATTCTTTTGACCTGGCCAACTTCATCTCATTCAACTGAACACTCATGAACTTTGCCTGCTTCACCTCATACGTCAGGCTCCAGTCGGCTCTGAAGCATACCCGGTTTAAGCGTACCTTGGCCGGGGTAACTTCTTCCGGAGTCTCGTATCCATCACTCGTAACCGATGGCAGAAATACTCCCAAACCTTTTATGTTCACCGTTCGGCCCTGTTTCAGGTGCTCTGCCACCCTGTCGGGCAATTGTCTGAGGACCGACAGCACATCTCCCGGAGAAAGCGAACTGCGTTCGGCCAGCTCATTAGCCAACCGGTTTATATCCACCGCGTCGCCACGCTTCTGTATAACCTTTGTACCGGCATAATACAATACTTTCGGTATTTTCTTCGTCTTATCAATCTTTTGGGTAATAATGTAGTTAATAGCCATATAGTATCCAATAATTTATTTCGCACCGGTAGCCGGTTTGTTTCCCGGTACCCTTCATTTGTTTCCTTAGTGTCAAACTCTATGTTTTGTACTGGGAAATTGTGTTTTACATCCGGATGTAGCGCTGTTCAACATCCGGGTGTAGTGTTGCTTTACATCCGGATGTAAAGCTGCCCTACATCCGGGTGTAAAGCGTCTCTTCCTAGTACAAAGATAAAGATTAGATACTGTAAAACAAAGCATATATCGGTTTAATTTCGCCCTGAACATATCGTGATAGGTTTAATTTCTTACCTTTGTGTCGGATTTCCCCGTATCAGCCTATTGCAACGAAGTAAAGAATAAGTTTAAGAAAGTGATTTCAGTAGAACAACTCAAAGTAGAATTCAATGCGACACCGCTGTTCGATGACGTGTCGTATGTTATAAATAAGAAAGACCGCATTGCCCTCGTAGGTAAGAATGGTGCGGGCAAATCGACCATGCTCAAAATACTCGCCGGATTGCAATCACCTACCGGCGGCCGAGTATCCAT
>DAMCMT010000026.1:22456-26320 GCA_032108265.1 Bacteroides sp. | reverse complement strand
CCCCGCGATACCACCATTGGCTACCTTCCGCAGGTAATGAAACTGGCCGACACCCGTACCGTGATGCAGGAAGCCGAGCTGGCTTTCGAACACGTATTCGAAATGCAGGCCGACCTGGAACGGATGAATACCGAACTTGCCGAACGCACCGACTACGATTCCGAAGATTATCATAAGCTTATCGACCGCTTCACCCATGAGAACGAACGTTTTCTTATGATGGGTGGCACCAACTTCCAGGCCGAAATAGAACGTACACTTATGGGACTGGGCTTTCGGCGCGAAGATTTCGGCAGACCCACCTCCGAATTCAGCGGCGGCTGGCGTATGCGTATAGAATTAGCAAAACTATTGCTTCGCCGCCCGGATGTATTATTACTCGACGAGCCAACCAACCACCTTGATATAGAATCCATTCAATGGCTCGAGAATTTCCTCGCCACCCGCGCCAATGCCGTGGTATTAGTGAGTCACGACCGTGCTTTTATAAACAACGTCACCACCCGCACCATCGAAATATCGTGCGGCAAAATATACGACTACAAAGTATCCTACGACCAGTTTGTTGTATTGCGCAAAGAACGCCGTGAACAACAACAGCGCGCTTACGAAAATCAGCAGAAGCAGATACAGGACACCGAAGATTTCATCGAACGCTTCCGCTATAAGGCAACCAAGGCCGTACAGGTACAGAGCCGTATTAAGCAACTGGATAAAATAGAACGTATCGAGATAGACGAGGAGGACAATTCTTCCCTCCGGCTTAAATTCCCTCCCGCATCACGTTCGGGTAGTTATCCGGTAATCTGCGAGGATGTAAAGAAAGCCTATGGCAACCATGTTGTATTCCATGACGTCAACCTTACCATTAACCGGGGTGAGAAAGTCGCCTTTGTGGGTAAGAATGGCGAAGGAAAAACCACACTCGTTAAATGCATCATGGGAGAAACCGACTTCGAAGGTAAACTCACCATCGGTCACAACGTGCAGATTGGTTATTTTGCCCAGAATCAGGCACAAATGCTGGACGAAAATCTAACGGTTTTCGATACCATCGACCGCGTAGCCGTAGGCGATATCCGCACCAAAATCCGCGATATCCTTGGTGCATTCATGTTCGGTGGCGAAGCGTCTGATAAGAAAGTCAAAGTACTTTCAGGCGGGGAGCGTACCCGTCTGGCCATGATAAAATTGCTGTTAGAACCGGTAAACTTCCTCATTCTCGACGAACCGACAAACCATTTGGATATGCGTTCGAAAGATGTCCTTAAAGATGCAATCAGAGATTTCGACGGAACGGTTGTTATCGTCAGCCACGACCGCGAATTCCTCGATGGTCTAGCCACGAAAGTTTATGAATTTGGCGACGGCCTGGTTAAGGAACATCTGGGCGGCATTTACGAATTCCTGCAACGCAAGAAGATTGAAAGTTTGGATGAATTGGAAAGAGGAGGTAAAGGAGATGAGTCAGGTAAAGGAGGTAAAGAAGAAAAGCTTTCAACTTTCAACTCTCAACCTTCAACTAAATTGACTTATGAAGAACGCAAAGAGTTGAATAAAAAGCAAAAACGACTCGAGAAGCAGGTAGCCGAATGCGAGGCAAACATCGAAGAAACCGAATCGGCCATCTCCATACTCGAAGAGCAAATGGCTACCCCCGGAGGCGCCTCGGATGTGTCGCTGTATGAAAAACACCAGAAACTCAAAGCACAACTCGATAAGATAGTCGAAGAGTGGGAAGAAGTATCGATGGAGTTGGAAGCCGTGAAAGAAGAAATGAACTGAATTATTTAAAGATAATTTCCAATGAACCCAAAACATTATTTACCAATCCTTGTATTATGTATTATGAATATAGGATGTAACAACAAAAAAGAAACCGTTTTAGCGCCCGGCATCCGCATGGAGAACATGGACACCACTGCCGAACCCGGAGCAAGTTTCTACCAATATGCCTGCGGCGGATGGATGAAGAATCACCCGTTGACAGATGAATACGCCCGCTTCGGCTCGTTCGATATGCTTGCCGAGAATAACCGCGAACAACTTCACGGTTTGATTGAAGAACTGGCAGCCAAAGAAAGTCCCGAAGGTTCCGTTGCCCGCAAGGTAGGCGACTTATACAAAATTGCCATGAACGAGGCCAAATTAAATGCCGATGGTGTGGCACCGATAAAGTCCGAACTGGATGCATTGGGCGCCCTGAAGAATAATAAGGAAGTCTATGCCATTATCGCTGATATGCATCGTCGAGGCATCCGTCCTTATTTCATCCCCTACGTATCTGCCGACGATATGAACAGTACCATCAATATCGTACAAACCTATCAGGGCGGACTTGGCATGGGCGAACGCGATTATTACCTCGAAAACGATGAGAGTACAACCAATATCCGCAATAAATACAAAGAGCATATAGTACGGATGTTCCAGCTTGCCGGATACGATTTGGCATACGCCGAGAAAGCTCGTGACGGTGTGATGAACATTGAAAACCGTCTCGCTAAGGTTGCCCGTTCGCGGGTAGATTTGCGCGACCCGTATGCAAACTACAATAAACTAACCATTGATGAACTGAAAAAGCAAACAGCACCTTTTGATTGGGATGCCTATTTGTCTACATACGGCTTCACTAACCTGCAGGAAATTAATATCGGCCAGCCCGATGGAATTAAAGAAGCCAGCACTATCATCAGCACCGTACCCATGGCAGAACAGATTGCCTATCTGCAATGGAAACTCATTTCATCTGCCGCCGATTACCTGAGTGATGATTTTGTAAATGCTGATTTCGACTTCTACGGCAAAACCATGTCGGGCCGTCAGGAACTGCAACCACGCTGGAAGCGTGCCGTTGCCGTAGTCGATGGCTCTTTAGGCGAAGCAGTAGGGCAGATGTACGTAGAGAAATACTTCCCACCCGCAGCAAAAGAACGCATGTTGACCCTGGTTAAAAACCTGCAAACAGCCTTGGGCGAAAGAATCCAGAATCTTTCATGGATGAGTGCCGAAACAAAAGTCAAAGCCATGGAGAAACTCGCTACTTTCCATATAAAAATTGGATATCCTGATAAATGGAAAGACTACACTTCGCTGGAAATAAAAGACGATTCATACTGGGCCAATGTACAGCGCGCCACTTTGTTCGACACCGAAGAAATGATTGCCAAAGCCGGCAAACCGGTCGACAAAGACGAGTGGTTGATGAATCCTCAAACCGTGAACGCTTACTACAACCCTTCGACCAACGAAATCTGTTTCCCGGCCGGTATCCTGCAATATCCATTTTTCGATATGGAAGCCGATGATGCATTTAATTATGGTGCTATCGGCGTAGTTATCGGTCATGAAATGACACACGGCTTCGACGACCAGGGGCGTCAGTACGACAAAGACGGCAACCTAAGAGACTGGTGGACGGAACAGGATGCTAAAAACTTCGAAGAACGCGCTCAGGTAATGGTCGATTTCTTTGATAAGATTGAAGTCGCTCCGGGCGTCCATGCCAACGGCCGTTTCACCCTGGGCGAAAATATAGCCGATTACGGTGGCTTACAAGTATCCTTCCAGGCATTCAAAAATGCAACCGCTTCGGCACCCTTGGAAGAAAAACTCGGATTAACCCCCGAACAACGTTTCTTTATTGCCTACGCCAATGTATGGGCAGGAAATATCCGTCCGGAAGAAGTGCTTCGCCGCACCAAAACGGATGAACATTCCCTTGGCAAGTGGCGTGTTAACGGTGCCCTCCCGCATATCCCTACATGGTATGATGCATTCAATATAACAGAAGAAGACCCGATGTTTGTTCCGGTAGAACAACGTGTCTACATCTGGTAAAAACTCTTTCGCCCCGCAGGGGTA
>DAMCMT010000026.1:0-22340 GCA_032108265.1 Bacteroides sp. | reverse complement strand
GTCATATTATAGTTTGCCGCATGGCTCAACCGGAACGGTTGTTAATCCAGGTAGCCCGTTGCTTTAGCATCGGGCAAGCAACGAACTACATCCTGGTAGCATGCCGAAGGTATGCTATCTTGAAAATAATCAATATGTTGACATATATCGCGTACCTTCGGCACGCAACTTCGCTGGGCTGCCTCACCCCACCCCGAAGCTAAAAGCAACGGGCTACCTGGATTAACAACCGTTCCGGTTGAGCCATGCGGCAAAACTACAATTGAAAACTAATTCTCTGCTGTATAACATACTTAACTTCTTTTCACACAAAACTATTCCCTCCTTTCAAAGAGTCCTTTATATTAGTCTCGAATCTGGAATCTTATTTCAAATCTGGAAAACTTGCTTCCGAATATGGAAAAAAAGGATGAAAACTACAAGGTGCCGAACCTCGAAAAAGGAATCGCTGTTCTCGAATACCTCTCCACCTATCCCGAGGGGAAACCTTTGCAGGAAATCAAATCGGCATTAGATATTTCGCAGACCACCGCGTACCGTATCCTCAATACGCTGGTGCGTTTGGAATACCTTATATATAAGGAGGACACCAAACGCTACAAACTCTCTATGAAGATATTGAACCTTGGGTTCCGTTCGCTGAACGAGCATAATATGCTCGAAACCGTCATCCCTTACCTGCGCGATTTGCGCGACAGGGTGAAAGAAACAGCCTGCTTCGGCGTACTCGGCGAAAAGAAAGGAATATTCATCGAACAGGCGCAAGGACATCATACTTTCAGGTTTGTACTATCCCCCGGAAAACCATTCGAACTACATTGCTCGGCCCCCGGAAAAGCCATCATGGCATGGCTGCCCAACAATGTACGCGACCGTTACCTCTCCTATATGGAGTTCGTCAGATACAATGAAAGAACCATTGTTTCCCGGGAAGACTATTTGCACGAACTGGATAAAGTACGGACACTGGGTTACGCCATGGACAATGAAGAAGAACTAAGCGGAGTAATCTGTATCGGAGCCCCCATCTTTAAATACACCGGATATCCGTGTGGCGCCATCTGGATTTCGGGCCCGAAAGACCGGTTGACAAAAACCGTTGTACAATCATCGGCAGAAATCATTCGTGAAATCGCCACGCAAATATCCCGGGAACTCGGCTACAGCAGCGCGCCGCTGCATGGTTTAAGAAACAACAAGTTATAACACAATGAAAAACCTTAAATACATCATATATACATTTATTGCAGTGGTGCTTGCCGTTTGGTCTATGAGCATGACAACACCCGAAACCACTCCTTTCTTTACAACCGGTATTGTCCTGAATGAAGAAGGAGAGATGTTCCTCACCCAGAAGCTATTGCAGCGCATTGACCGCTTTGCCCCCGATGGTAAAACCCTGCTAAAATCCTACCCCGTGGAAGATGAACCTACCGGCCTGGTCATTAAAGATGGCAAAGCCTATGTTACTACCTTTACATCAGTCGGCAAATTACAGATTATCAATTTGTCCACTGGTGCCAATGAGGGCGCTGTTGTTACAGGTTCCGGAGCTTGTTACCCCTTCTTCAGTCAGGATTGGAAACGAATTTACGTGTGCAACCAGTTCCAGAACACCGTAACCGAAGTCGACCCCGTGACCCGGCAAGTATTACGTACCGTAAAAGTATTGCGCGAACCCGTATCGGCCGTTTTCAGTAAAGACGGCCGGTATATGTACGTCACCAATTACTTACCCGCTATGCGTGCCGACCTTGATTACGTAGCTTGCCACGTATCAGTTATTGATATGAACTCCTTCACCAAAGTAAAAGACATATTACTAGCCAACGGAAGCAACGCATTGCGTGGAATCACCATAACCCCCGACGGAAAATACATCTACGTCGCCCACAACCTGGGCCGGTACACCGTCCCCACCTCCCAACTTCAACAAGGTTGGATGAACACCAGCGCCTTTAGCGTCATTGATACCGAAACCCAGACATTCGCCGGTGTTATCGTGGTCGACGAACCCGAACGCGGTGCAGCCGGCATCTGGAATATCGATTGCGATGAAAAGTCGGTCTATGTTCTCCACTCCGGAACCCACGAAATAAGTGTGATTGACCACCCTGCCATGCGCGATAAATTCGAGAAATACCCGGATAAAGAATTACTGGATTATGACCTGAACTTCCTCTATGGCATCCGCAAACGAATAACCCTCGGAGGAAACGGCCCGCGTATTATGGCAAAAACAGATAGCCAACTCTTTATCCCCACTTACTTTGCCGACATACTCAATATAATGGACTTAAGTTCCATGCAGGTACAAACCGTCGACATGAACCCCGGGCGAAGCGAAACACCCGAGCAGAAAGGCGAAAAATACTTCAACGACGCCATGAACTGTTTCCAGAACTGGCAAAGCTGCAACGGTTGTCACCCCGGTGATGCCCGCATGGACGGTATGAACTGGGATTTAATGAACGACGGAGTAGGCAATCCGAAGAACTGCAAAAGCCTGTTATACAGCCATGTCACACCTCCGTGCATGATTTCGGGCATCCGCGCCAAAGCAGAGATTGCCGTTGAGGCAGGCTTTACCCATATCCAGTTCTTTAACCTCGACGATGAATCCCTGGAATGTGTCAATGATTATTTAAAATCCCTCGAGGCCGTGCCCAGCCCCTTCCTCGTGAATGGAGAACTCTCGGAAAAAGCACAAGAAGGACAGAAAGTATTCGAACAACTGCATTGTGGTAACTGCCATAACGGCCCGTATTATACAGATGGAAAGTTATACCGTATCGGCACGGATATTGAATTCGAAGCAGGCTGGGATACCCCCTCCTTGCGCGAAGTATGGCGTACAGGCCCCTATTTGTTCGACGGCAGAGCCGAGACAATGCAGGACGTATTCGAAGTACATAAACATGGTATTAACAAGAAAATATCCAAAGAAGAGATAGAAGCATTAACGGAATACGTTAATTCCCTTTGATATTAAGATAAACGATACATGTTTTAACGCCACGAAGTGGCAGATTAATTCAGCCCAGGGCAAGCGGAGCGGCGCCCTGGGTAGCAAAACGCCATCAAGCCTGCGCCCTGAAAGGGCAGGTTAAATAATAGCAGTGTATATGGTCTTTAACCTGCCCTTTCAGGGCGAAAATTGCTCAATACACTGTTACCCAGGACGCCGCTTCGCTTGTCCTGGGCTGAATTAATTTGCCACTTCGTGGCGCAAAGAAATGTGTAAACACAATAACCATTTATCTAAAACATAATTTGCAATGAACCCATTCAAACTATTATGCGCAGGAATAATCACCATCCTGATAGCATCCTGCTCAGGCACCGCCAACAAAACCGCTTCCACAGAAGACAACTGTTGTGCCGGCACTAACTGTAAAACAAAAAAAGAAATGAAGTATTCCAAAAAGTACACCAATGCCGACTTCTACACCGACGGCAAATTCAACGAAGCAGTAGCAGTCGAAGCATTCAAAGACATGCTAAAGTTCTATGACGTTCCCTTTACCGACTTCATGGACAAAGAATTCTGGGCAGTCGACTTCGGCCTCGGCGATTTCGAAAACGTAGGCATGGGCGGCGTATTCTGGGTCAACGATAAAGAACATGGATACTTTGCCCATGCCATTTACCTGTTGCCCGGCCAGATGATACCCGAACACGCCCACCTGAAAACAGACTTCCCCCCGAAGTTCGAAACCTGGATGGTAACCAAAGGCTGGGCATACAACTTCTCCGAAATAGGCGACGCCACCCCCGACGCACCCGCTATCCCCGCCTCGCACGGAGCATACAAAAGCAAAAACTGCGTGATTCAGAACGTAGGCGACATCATTCACCTGAAAAAAGAAGAATCCTACCACTTCCTGATGGCAGGCCCCGAAGGCGCCATTGTCGACGAGTGGGCCTGTTATCACGATGGAGCGGGGTTGACGTTTACCCATCCGAAAGCATCGTTGTGACAAGTATAAGCGAATATATGCTATTCCGCAGTGTTAAGCCCGGCACGGGCAAAATTATGCATAACCGTATGCAAGCGTAGCGCAGCTTACGGTTATGCCAACGATAAAAATAAAACCCCGCAGGGGTGAGATTATTATGATGCCGCCCCTGCGAGGCTTGAGAACTAAGGTGCCGCCCCTCACTGCCCGTAAGCTGCGCTACGCTTGCATACGGTTATGCATAATCTTGCCCCTGCGGGGCGGAAGTTTTACAACCGGTAAAGAGTTGAAACACGAAAGATATAGATATATAAGTATAATATCAATTACCATGAAAAAAACATTCATCCTTCTAATCACATTAGCCTCCGTTTTGTTTGTCCACGCGCACAAACCGGAATCCGAACCCCTCAACATCGAAGCCGTCCGCCTGGCATTTGACGACATGAAGAAAATACCAGGTTTCGACCTCGCTGCCATCCAACCGGTGATGAATGAACTCGAAAGCCTTGTTGCCACCGGCGCCAACAACGACCGTGCCCACCAACTAAAAAAGAAAATCCTCCTCGCCAACCCCCTGCTCGACGGAGACAAAATAGTTGCCGTGCGCTTCATCCTCGGCGACCATGCCCGCCGTGCCATGGCCCCATCCCTCGGAACCCAGTCCAACAACTGGAGCAATCAGGAATCCGCCCGCCGCGAAGGCTTCGATGCCGAAATCGTAGAACTGACCAACCTGCGCGGCGACATCCAATCCCGGCGCGTATACAAACCCGAAGGTACCGCCTCCATTGCCGATCTGAAACTACACTGGAACGCCGATAAAGTAATGTTCACCTCACTAATGCCCGACAAACGCTGGAACCTCTTCGAAGCCAGCATGGACGGCAGCGGCGCCAAACCACTACTCGAAATGCTCGAACCCGACCTCGAATTCTACGACGGTACCTGGCTGCCCGACGGACGCATCATTGCCAACACAAATATAGGATACCACGGCGTGCCCTGTGTCAGTGGCTCCGACCCCGTAGGGAACATGGTACAATACAACCCCACAACCAAAACCATGCGACGCCTCACCTTCGACCAGGACGCCAACTGGAACCCCGTAATAATGAACAACGGCCGCGTAATGTACACCCGCTGGGAATACACCGACCTCACCCACTACTACTCGCGCATCGTAATGCACATGAACCCCGACGGAACCGAGAACAAAGCACTCTGGGGCAGCGGCAATATGTTCCCCAACTCAACATTCGATATACAACCCTTACCGGGATACCCCTCAGCCTTTGTCGGCATCATATCCGGCCACCACGGCGTTGCCCGTTCAGGCCGTTTAATACTATTCGACCCCGCAAAGGCCCGTAAAGGAGCCGCAGGCATGATTCAGGAAATCCCCTACCGCAACCGCCCCATTGTCGAACTGATAAAAGACGAATTGGTAAACGACGTCTGGCCCCAGTTCATCAAACCAACCCCGCTGAACGACAAGTACTTCCTCGTATCCGCCAAACTCTCACCCGACGATTTGTGGGGATTATATCTAGTCGACGTATTCGACAATGTAACCTGTCTGCGCAAAGTAGAAGGCGAAGGATACATCAGTCCCATTGCCGTACGCAAAACCCCCGTTCCACCCGTGATACCCGACCGCGTGAAACTAGGTGAAAAAGAAGCAACCGTATTCATACAAGACATCTACGAAGGCGAAGGACTGCGGGGCGTACCCAAAGGAACCGTCAAAGAACTCCGCCTGCACGGATACGAATACGCCTACGTAAAAACAACCTCCGACCACAACTGGCACGGAATACAAAGCGGTTGGGATATTAAACGCTTCCTCGGCACCGTACCCGTAGAAGAAGACGGCTCGGTAATCTTCAAAATACCCGCCAACACCCCCATATCCATACAACCGGTAGACGAAAGCGGAGCCGCCGTACAATGGATGCGAAGCTGGTTCACCGGACAACCCGGAGAAATAGTATCCTGCGTAGGATGCCACGAAGACCAGAACCAGATACCCATGCCACGACGCGTAATAGCATCAAGGAAAGCACCCCAACCCCTGAAGAAACCCGAAGGCGGAGTACGCTCCTTCACCTTCGACCTCGAAGTACAACCCGTTCTCGACCGCGCCTGTATCGCCTGCCATACCGGCGAAGGCCGCGCCTTCGACCTCCGTGGCGGCAGGAAAGACCGTGCCGGATTCGGAACATCCTACCTCAACCTGCACCCCTACGTACACCGCCAAGGCCCCGAAGCCGATATCATCGTACTGCAACCCTACGAGTACCATGCAAATACAAGCGAATTAATCCGCACCCTCAAAAAAGGCCATTACAACGTCGAACTGACCGATGCCGAATGGCGCAAACTATACCAGTGGATAGATTATAACGCCCCGGATAAAGGATTCTTCAACGCCGACACAATAACCAGCTTCCCATACCAGGGTTACCCGCAGATTGACCGCCGTATAGAATTAATGGATAAATACGCCTGCGGCACCGGCGTCGACTGGAAACAGGAAATCGCCGATTATGCCCAGTACGTCAAATCGCAGGGAGAAATAACCCCCGTCAGGCCGAAACCCACCCCTGCGATAAAAGAAAAGAAACTCAAAGCCAAAGGCTGGCCCTTCGCCCCCGACCGCGTAAAGACCATGCTTGCCGACGAAAAGCAAACACGCAAAGAAGTCGAAATTGCCCCCGGCATCCGGCTAAACTTCGTCCGTATCCCTGCCGGCGAATTCGTCATGGGCAGCTATAAAGGCGAGTCCGACGCATGGCCCACAACCAAAGTCAAGATAGATAAATCATTCTGGATGGCCGAAGTCGAGATAACCAACAGCCAATACAATGCCCTGTTCCCCGACCACGACAGCCGCTATGTAGACCAGTTATGGAAAGACCACGTTAACGCCGGTTATCCCGCCAACCTGCCCGAACAACCCGTAATCCGCGTCAGCTACCAAGACGCCATGAAATACTGCCGCAAACTAAGCGAGCAAACCGGCCTGAACATCACCCTGCCCACCGAAGCACAATGGGAGTGGGCCTGCCGTGCAGGCAGCGATACCGACTTCTGGTTCGGTAACCTCCATGCCGACTTCGGCAAGAAAGAAAACCTGGCCGATAAAACCACCAACCAGTTTGCCGTCAGCGGCGTCGACCCCCAACCCATGTCCGACGATAACTTCTGGTACTCCTACTATACCTATCTGCCCAAAGCAGGCAACGTAGACGACGGGTATATGATACAAACCGATTCGCGGAACTTCGAAGCCAACCCCTTCGGACTATACAGTATGCATGGCAACATCGCCGAGTGGACCCGCTCGGATTATCTGCCCTATCCGTATACCGAAAAAGCCAGGGAAACATCCGAATATAAAGTTGCCCGCGGAGGTTCGTACATCGAACGTCCCAAGTTTTCAACGGCTTATGCCCGCAAGGCGTACTATCCGTGGCAACGGGTACACAATGTAGGGTTTAGGGTGATAATAGAGGATTAGGGAATGTTGGGGGGCTTTCAGAGGAATTTCTGTGAACCCCCCACAGGTGATTTCCCTCAAAACACCGCAGGTGTGGAATTATGCATAACCGTATGCAAGCGTAGCGCAGCTTACGGGTTAGCAGTACTACTTGCCATAGCCCCGCCAGGGGCGACATCATAATCTCACCCCTGCGGGGTTTTAGCTTTATTGAGCCGCATACCGTAAGCTGCGCTACGCTTGCATACGGTTATGCATAATATTACCCCTGCGGGGTATTAACTCCTGCTGTTACATGATTTTTATCCTCCAAATCAAGCATTTGAAGAAAACAAAAAGATTTGAAATACAAGCTAAATGTTGATATATTGTAACGCTAATAAGATATATCCAATCAAAACGACAAATCCATTTACACAATACACCCCATCCCCATCAAAAAAATCCATAACCACCCCCGCCTGTACGCCTCACAAAGCATCTTCCCGGAATCAATAAATCTAATAAATCCCCCACATATAACCATATTACCACCCATATACCCTCAAACCGCAAATCATATAAGCATATACGTCAGAACGTATAAGCCTATACGATAAATCATATATGCATATACGTCCGAACGTATAAGGCTATACGATAAATCATATAAGCCTATACGATAAATCATATATGCATATACGTTCTACCCCCTACCTCCACCAAGTTCTCTCCGGAAAGACCAAACACACACACAATCCTAAAACATTATATTGATTCAAATTCACCCATCCGCTTTACATTTTGAATAAGTAAAATCATACTTGCGCCCTACCTTTCTCTTCTCATGCCATCTTTTCACCTTAATCGCTATCTTTTTGTAATTCCCTAACCCCGCTGTACTGCCTTCCTTTTCATCAAGCACCTCGTACAAAGAAAAAACACCCTTACAGAACACTTTATCCCCCAATTGACAAATTGTCACATCGCCAACCATCCCCCCGTTTCACCCCCTTTTTTTTATTATTAATTCACACTCAATTTATTATGTGTTATAAAACAATATTTTGTAACTTTGCGCATCTCATAAAAAACAAGCAAAATAAATGTCTGAAACTAAGAGAATAAAAACCGCTCTGGTATCGGTTTATCATAAAGAAGGTTTGGATGAAATCATTACCAAACTACATGAAGAAGGGGTAGAGTTTTTGTCAACGGGAGGAACCCGTCAGTTTATCGAATCGTTGGGGTATCCCTGCAAAGCAGTCGAAGACCTCACATCTTATCCCTCCATTCTGGGCGGAAGAGTAAAAACCCTTCACCCCAAAGTATTTGGCGGAATCCTTTGCCGCCGGTCTGTAGAGCAGGATATGCAGCAGATTGAAAAGTACGAAATCCCTGAAATAGACCTTGTTATCGTTGATTTGTACCCCTTCGAAGCCACCGTAGCTTCGGGAGCCGACGAAGCCTCTATCATCGAAAAGATTGATATAGGCGGTATCTCACTGATACGTGCCGCTGCCAAAAACTTCAACGATGTAATCATTGTAGCATCGCAACAGCAGTATAAACCCCTGCTGGATATGCTGATGGAACACGGCGCCACCTCCACCCTCGAAGAACGTCGCTGGATGGCAAAAGAAGCCTTTGCCGTTTCATCGCACTACGACTCGGCCATATTCAACTACTTCGACGGCGAAGAAGGTTCAGCCTTCCGCGCTTCGGCCAACGACCAGAAAGCATTGCGCTACGGCGAAAACCCGCACCAACGCGGATACTTCTACGGCAATCTCGACGCCATGTTCGACCAGATACACGGTAAGGAAATATCATACAACAACCTGCTCGACATCAACGCAGCAGTAGAACTTATCGACGAGTTCGAAGATACCACCTTCGCCGTACTCAAACATAACAACGCCTGCGGACTGGCTTCGCGCCCCACCGTTATCGAAGCATGGAAAGATGCTCTCGCCGGCGACCCTGTTTCGGCATACGGCGGTGTACTTATCACCAACGGTATCATCGACAAAGATGCTGCCGAAGAAATCAATAAAATATTCTTTGAAGTAATCATAGCTCCCGATTATGATGTGGATGCCCTCGAAATACTGGGACAGAAGAAAAACCGCATTATATTGGTTCGCAAGCAAACTGCAACGCCCCGCAAACAATTCCGTTCCCTACTCAATGGCGTACTCGTACAGGACAGAGACATGAACGTTGAAACCGAGGCCGACCTGAAAGTTGCAACTAATCGCGCTCCAAGCCAGCAGGAAATAGAAGATATGTTGTTCGCCAACAAAATAGTAAAGAACAGCAAATCCAATGCAATCGTCCTGGCAAAAGGAAAACAACTGATATCCAGCGGCGTAGGGCAAACCTCGCGCGTAGATGCTCTGAAACAAGCCATCGAAAAAGCCGCTACTTTCGGATTCGACCTGCACGGAGCGGTTATGGCTTCGGATGCCTTCTTCCCCTTCCCCGATTGTGTAGAAATCGCTGATAAAGCAGGCGTTACCGCCGTTATTCAGCCGGGAGGTTCGGTACGAGACGATTTGAGCTTCGATTACTGTAATGAACACGGCATGGCTATGGTTACTACGGGTATCCGGCATTTTAAACACTAAACACCAAATATTAATTATGAATTTTGAATTTTGAATTTTGAATTAGGCCATGCGGCATCGACATTCAAAATTCAAAATTCAAAATTCATAATTCAAAATTCAAAAAACCATGGGATTATTCTCTTTTACTCAAGAACTTGCAATCGACCTGGGTACCGCAAATACCATCATTATAAATAATGGTAAGATAGTTGTAGACGAACCCTCGGTAGTTGCGTTAGACCGTCGTACAGACAAGATGATAGCAGTGGGCGAAAAGGCAAAGATGATGCACGAAAAAACCCACGATAATATACGTACCATAAGACCTTTGCGTGATGGCGTTATCGCCGACTTCTATGCTTGCGAGCAGATGATGCGCGGCCTTATAAAGATGGTACATACCCGCAGTCATTTATTCTCACCGCATATTCGTATGGTAATAGGTGTTCCATCGGGCAGTACCGAAGTCGAACTCCGTGCCGTACGCGACTCGGCCGAACATGCCGGAGGACGTGATGTTTACCTTATCTTCGAGCCTATGGCCGCTGCCATCGGTATCGGTATCGACGTCGAGGCTCCCGAAGGCAACATGATTGTTGATATAGGTGGTGGTTCTACCGAAATCGCGGTAATCTCTCTCGGCGGTATCGTATCGAATAACTCGATACGTATAGCCGGTGACGACCTTACTGCCGATATTCAGGAATACATGAACCGTCAGCACAATGTAAAAGTCAGCGAGCGTATGGCCGAACGTATCAAAATTAACGTAGGCGCCGCCTTGACCGAACTGGGCGATGATGCTCCGGAAGATTACATCGTACACGGCCCGAATAGGATTACTGCATTGCCTATGGAAGTTCCGGTATGCTATCAGGAAGTGGCGCACTGTCTGGAAAAATCTATTTCGAAAGTAGAAACTGCGATACTTAGCGCACTCGAAAATACTCCGCCCGAACTTTATGCCGATATTGTACACAACGGTATATACCTGGCCGGTGGTGGTGCATTGCTCCGCGGATTGGATAAACGGTTGACGGATAAAATCAACATTCCTTTCCACATAGCCGATGACCCATTGCATGCTGTAGCCAAAGGTACAGGAGTTGCATTGAAGAATGTAGACCGTTTCTCGTTCCTGATGAGATAGTTAGGTAGCATATTGGTACATTGCGGTTATGAGGAATTTACTTAACTTCCTGGTTAAATATAATTATTGGTTCCTCTTTATCTTTTTAGAGGTTGTTTCACTGGGATTGTTATTTCGCTTTAATAATTACCAGCAAGGTGCCTTTTTTACCTCTGCCAACGTGGTGGTGGGCAAAATATACGAAGGTACCAGCATGGTATCTTCTTATTTTCATCTGAAGACAACCAACGAAGATTTGCTGGAAAGGAATTCGTTGCTCGAGCAGAGAATTTCCATACTGGAAAGTAAATTGAAAGATTTTCAGTCGGACTCACTCCGTATCCCTGCTGTACTGGATTTGTCGGAAACAGATTACGACATCTTCAAGGCTCGTGTTATCAAGAATAGCATCAACAAAGCAGATAACTACCTGACATTGAATAAAGGGTCTTTAGATGGTATCCGCGCTGATATGGGAGTGGTCGATGGAAGAGGTGTAGTAGGTATTGTGTACATGACTTCGCCTTCCTATTCGGTTGTGATTTCTTTATTGAACAGTAAATCAATCATTGGATGTAAAATTACATCGAGTGATTATTTCGGTTTCCTCAGTTGGGAAGGTAACGATTCGCGCTTTGCTTACCTGAAAGACCTTCCCCGGCATGCCGAATTCAACCTGGGCGATACGGTAGTAACGAGTGGGCACTCGACTGTTTTCCCGGAAGGAGTGATGGTTGGTACGATTGATGATATGGAAAACTCCAACGACGGACTTTCCTATAATCTTAAAATAAAGTTGTCGGCTGATTTCGGAAAGCTTTCCGATGTGCGGGTTTTAGCGCGGAAAGGACAACAGGAACAACTGGAATTGGAAGAAAGAAGTATTCAGGAATGATAACATATGTACAAAAAGCAGGTTGGTTTATAGGTTTGGTACTTTTACAGGTACTAATACTCGATAATGTGCATATTGGTGGATACGCAACCCCTTTTCTGTATATCTATTTTCTACTGAAACTCGACGCGGGTACATCCCGCAATGCTCTTTTGTTATGGGGGTTTATCCTTGGATTGGTAGTAGATGTTTTTTCCAATACCCCCGGCATCAATGCGGCTGCTACCGTGTTTCTGGCTTTTATGAGAACGCCATACCTGCGCCTCTTCACTCCGCGCGAGAACATGGATGCGGCTATAATCCCCTCCATAAAAACTATGGGGTTTGCATCTTTTCTGAAATATATTATTCTGGCGGTATTAAGTCATCATCTGGTATTGTTCCTGCTGGCTTTCTATTCATTCGCCGACCCGTTAACATTAACTTTGAAAATAATTAGTAGCACGGTTTTATCCATATCTTGTATTATAGCATTTGACAGTGTAAGGAAATAGTCGTCATGGTGAAAGATTATAAATTTGAAGGTCGTAAGTTCATTATCGGCGGAATTGTCGTCGTGATGATTCTGGTTTATTGTGCGCGTTTATTCCAACTTCAGATAATGTCGGACAATTACAAAGAAAACGCCGATAGTAATGCTTTCCTCAATCGTACGCAACATCCGGCACGTGGTGCAATTTACGACCGTAACGGCAAATTGCTGGTGTTCAATCAGCCGGCTTATGATATTCTGGTTGTCATGCGCGAGATAAAAGACCTGGATACGTTGGATTTATGCCGCTCACTGGATATATCGAAGGAATATTTCCTGAAGTGCATGAGCGATATAAGGGATAGGCGTCAGAATCCCGGATATTCGCGTTATACTGAGCAGGTATTTATGAGCCAATTGGCGCCTGAAGAAATAGGTATATTTCAAGAAAAGCTATATAAATATTCCGGATTCTCCGTGCGGCGACGTAATATCCGTAAATATACATACAATTCTTCTGCTCACATTTTAGGCGATATCGGACAGATTTCAAAGAAAGAACTGGAAGGAGATGATTATTATGTGCAGGGCGATATTGTAGGAAAGGATGGTGTTGAACGTTCATACGAACCGTATCTTCGTGGCGAGAAAGGCGTGGAAGTATTATTACGCGATGCCCACGGCCGTATACAGGGCAGGTATCTGGATGGCGCGATGGATAAAAAGCCGGTTCCGGGCAAGAACCTCACTCTGGGTATTGATATCGACCTGCAAATGCTGGCCGAAAAGCTTCTGCAAAACAAGCGGGGAGCGGTTGTAGCTATCGACCCCAAGACAGGAGATATTCTTAGTATGGTGAGCGCGCCTTCATACGACCCATCTTTAATGGTCGGCCGGCAGCGTGGTGCTAATCATCAAATGTTGTATCAGGATATTCTTAAGCCAATTCTTAACCGGGCAATTATGGGTGTGTATCCTCCGGGTTCTACGTTCAAAACTGCTCAGGGATTGACTTTTCTGCAAGAAGGAATCATTGATGTTGATACTTCGTTCCCATGTTATAGTGCATTTATTCACGGAGGATTGCGAGTAGGATGTCACGGGCACGGAACGCCTATTCCATTTATTCCCTCCTTATCTACTTCATGTAATTCATATTACTGTTGGGGATATTACAGAATGATTGATAATAAAAAGTACGAATCGACTTCCGTCGCTCTTGATACATGGAAAGATTACATGGTTTCTATGGGTTTCGGTTATAAACTTGGAGTTGATTTACCGGGAGAGTTAAGAGGGCTTATTCCTAACTCGGCTTATTATACCAAGCATTTTAAGACGGAGAAATGGGGTGGATTGCGTATTATTTCCAATTCCATTGGTCAGGGAGAAGTTTTGTTAACTCCTTTGCAGATAGCCAACCTTGGCGCAACCATAGCAAACAGAGGTCATTTTATTACTCCCCATATCGTCAAAGAAATTGAAGATAACGAACTTGATAGTATTTACCGGACTCCCAGACGCACGGCTGTCGACCGCAAATACTACGACTATGTTGTAGAGGGAATGCGGGGAGCGGTTATCGGAAGTCCTTACGGTTCTACATGCCGCAGGGCAAACATTCCCGGACTTGATATTTGCGGAAAGACCGGTACAGCTCAGAATATCGGGAAAGACCACTCTGTATTTATGGGATTCGCACCAATGGACGACCCGAAGATTGCGATATGTGTATATGTAGAAAACGGGGGATTTGGCGCAACGTATGCCGTTCCTGTCGGCGCACTTATCATTGAACAATACCTTACCGGCAAAATAGCTCCCGAAAGGGCTTACCTGATTGACCAGATTAGTAACGCAAACCTCATTCCCTATGAACTCCAGAAACAACGTCAGTAGTATATGGAAAAATATTGATTGGATTACAATCTGTATTTATTTGATTCTGATTGTTTTCGGATGGTTTACCGTATGCGGAGCCAGTTACGATTACGGGGAACGTGATTTTCTGGACTTCTCAACACGGTCGGGAAAGCAGTTTGTGTGGATTATGTGTTCCTTTGTTCTGGCTTTTGTTTTGATGATGCTCGAGGACAGTTTGTATGATATGTTTTCCTATGTCGTCTATGTCGGGATGATGCTTCTATTGATAGTCACTATTTTCATTGCCCCCGATGTAAAAGGCTCCCGTTCATGGCTTCAGTTTGGGCCTGTCAGTATTCAGCCGGCAGAGTTTGCTAAGTTTGCCACGGCTCTCGCCCTGGCAAAATTCATGAATTCTTATTCCTTTAGTTTAAAGAAAGCAAAGGATTTTATTATATCTGTCCTCATCTTCCTCTTACCGATGGGGTTGATTATATTGCAGAAAGAAACTGGTTCGGCTTTGGTATATCTGGCTTTTTTCCTGGTAATGTACCGGGAAGGTATGTCGGGTGTATTCCTGTTTACAGGGGTTTGCGCCGTTGTTTATTTTATAGTGGGCATCAAGTACGATGAAGTTCCGTTTATGGAAAGCCCCACCTCATTAGGATTGTTTTCCGTGTTTTGCCTCATAACTACCTTCACCATACTCATGGTATGGGTGTATATGAAAAGGAAAGATGTAGCACGGAATATATTTTTAGCTGCGCTTGTACTTATTGGCGGTTCAGTCCTGGTTATTGAATACATTGAAGTATTCGACCTTGAAAAAATGTTCTGGCTGCTAACGGCCTTGATTGTGGGTTATCTGATATTTCTTTCAGTCAAGAACCGTAAGTTGGCTTTTCTTTGGATTGCTTTATTTACCATTGGTTCGGTTATGTTCTTTTATTCGAGCGATTATGTATTCGACGAGGTACTCGAACCCCATCAACGTGTCAGGATAAAAGTGGTTTTGGGGATGGAGGAAGACCTGGCAGGTGCCGGATACAATGTCAATCAGTCTAAAATAGCCATTGGCTCGGGAGGATTGAGTGGAAAGGGGTTCCTCAACGGTACCCAGACAAAATTAAAATATGTACCCGAACAAGATACTGACTTTATATTCTGTACTATCGGCGAGGAACAGGGATTCATTGGTTCGATGGGAGTGCTGGTACTTTATATGGCTTTCATACTCCGGTTGGTAGCATTGGCCGAACGGCAACGCAGTGCTTTTGGGCGGGTATATGGTTATTCAGTGGTTTGTATATTCTTCTTCCACCTCTTCATAAATATCGGTATGGTCTTAGGATTGACTCCTGTTATCGGTATTCCTTTGCCGTTCTTTAGTTATGGGGGGTCATCTTTGTGGGGATTCACTATTCTCCTGTTCATCTTCCTCCGGATTGATGCGGGGCGGGGGAGGAGGATTTAGAAGAAGACTTATCAAAAACCAGTCATATCAGAATCCCATTCGTGAAGTATCCATTGTTCGGGTTTTCTTTTCCTTATATCCTCCTAAAGAATAACTAATAGCCAGATTCACGTAACGGTTATCCATAATATTCTGAATCATATAATTTTGTAAGTTGTAATTGGCTTTAATTTTTGTACGGTTGGTATCGAATAAATTCTCGGCTCTTACTATAAAATTCCATTTCCCTTTTCCTGGCTTCCAGGCTATATTAGCCGAACAGTTGAAAACATCATTAATATCCCAGATGCCCTCTATTGTAGGTAGTTGATATCGGCCGATGAGTTGAAAAGACAAAGTACGGGATTGGTTCAGTATAAAATTATTAACTAGTGTAAATCTTCCTGTGATTTTTTTACGGTTGAAAACCATATCTTCGAAAATTCCTTTTTCTTTTATCAGAAATAAGTCGGCTGTCATTCTGGAGTTGATGCGTTGATTCCATTTTACCGGAATCACTCCCGTTAATCCAAACTCGTTACTGTAATCCAGATTGATAAACTTATATGCTGCCATCAACTTATTAGGATACTGATAGAGAAGTTTTATATAGTAATTGGGAACCATCTCGGCATACATTCCTAAAATATATTTATTTTTCAGTATATAATTAATGTTCACATGATAAGTTTCGTACGGTTTCAATAAAGGGTTACCTTCTTCCCGATAATAGAAATCCACGTAAGAGTTTGTTGGGCTTACCACCTTGTATGGCGGATAATCTTTTTCGGTGGAAATACTTAATTGTAGGCTTTTTTGGCTATTAAACTTATAGGTATATGTAAGATTAGGGTATAACTGAAAATTTTCCCATAGCGTTTGTTTGCTTCCGTTGGACTCAGTTTCGGCTTTCAGGTATTCCAATGTCAGTGAAATGTCTAGTATGCCTTTCCTACCGGTTTTCTGACTCCATCCCATAAAACCTTCCAACGATTTTTCGTTATGATCGCCCAAATAACTTTCATTTTCATTCACTGCACCTGCTTTAATGGTAATGTTCTTATTTTCTGTGCTGGAATAGAATCCTTGCAACCCATAGGATAAAGTACCCTTTACTATCGAAGCTTCACTGTTGATATAGACGTTGAACTTTTTTACTTTCTGTGACGACTCGGTTGCAACTTCCATACTTTGTTTGGAATTTAATTCAGATAATTTCTGGTCTGAAGTGTAACTATAGAAAATAGCATCAACTCCTCCATTCCATGAACCATCATGATATTCTGCATTAATAGTTTGCAATCGCCCCTTATCTCGGTTATTGTTAACGCTTTGATTCAACTTGCCATCCATATATATATCCGAACGGTAATAAGGCTTGTGGGTGCTGAATTGCCCATAATAAAGTAAGCTAAACGAGCGTTCTTTTTTTAAATCGATGGTAAAGTTTGAAGTTATCCGGTGTGCAAAATTATCTCCTATGTGTGTGGATAGCAAGTCGATATCGTGAGGTTGTTCTTCTATGGTATGTATGGAGTTCAACAAAAGTTTATGGCGTCTATTGGCATTTCCCAGGTTATAACCTACATCCCACGACCATTGTTTATTGGATAAAGAAAGGTTAAGTCCTCCGACTTGATAATAGTGATGTCCCTGATATATAGAGGTGCGTATGTCACCTTTTAACTGGAAATTTTCCGTGCGTTTCCTGTCTAGAATGACATTAATTGATGCACCCCTTATTCCATATTGGGGAGGAGTACTATAATAAATTTCCACACTTTTAACCTGTGACGAAGGGGTATTGCTTAATAATTCTTTCAGTTGTTCGGAGGTCATATTACTCTTTCTTCCGTTTAGGATGATGGTAGTATTGTTTGTTCCTACAAGTTGATAGTTTTCATTTGTATTCTGTATGGCTGGTATTTCTTCCAGTATTTCCAAGGCATTGCTGACAGGTGCATTTTTTATTAATTCTTTTATATCATACATTAAGCCACCATTGTCTTTTATTCTTAGTACGGAATGGTTAGCTTTAATAATGACTTCACTTAAATTTTCGGTTTTAGTTTCCAGTTCAATAGTACCTAAAGCAAGTTCTGAACTATTAAAATTTCGAGTCTTATATGCTATATGGTGAATACTGACACGGTATGGAACTACGGGAGTATAGAATTGGAATAATCCCAAACTATCTGTAGTTGTAGCACATATAAACGTTGAATCTATCTTTTGTATAATTACCGCAGCCGAGGCTATAGGGAGGTCTTCTTTATTAACGATCCGCCCGTCAATCTGTTGTGCTCCTAAAGGCAAACAAAATGAATAAATAAATAAATAAAGATAGGAATAAACTGCTTTCATCGATTATTGGATTTAGTCGCCCGGACATTCAATTAAATATTGAATTCTACTTTGCTGTATTGGGTTATCTTTTTGGCATTTCTTTATTTTGGAATTAATATCCCTTATTTGTCTTACCCGACAATCTGAATATAGCTTACAGGAGGTACAATGCGGGCAATTAGGTAGTTTGTAATATTGGAATATATTTGTAGGAACACTTAGATCGTTTGCAACTTCTTTAGCAATATTTTCACCATACAACTGGGAAAGTATATTCAATGATTCGCTATTACCAGTTATTTCTAATTTTAAAAAGTCAGAACAGGCATAGAAATATCTGTATTCGAAGCGGTTCTTACAGGCGAGGTGCAATTCCATATATTTCAGACACTTTACTTTATTTCCTAAGTAATATGATAGTAAAGCAGCTAACATTTCAATCGACAGATTATTTAAATCTGGATTAATATTATAAACAAATAAGTTTGATAAACTTACATCCTTAGATATCATTGATTGATAATTTTCCTCTATAGCCAAGAGTATGGATTCAGCCATTTCTACATTTATGCGTCCTAAACAATTAATATACCAGATTTTTTCTTTAAAAGAATCTGTATATTCTTCCAAAGAAAAAATCTTCATTGGGTGTATCTGACTCATTCCAGGAATTACAACATAATAGGCCGGAAAACCTAAACTCGAATTATCTCTTATATATATATTATGGCCCAACCTCTTAAGCAATTCTATACAATAATTGAGATCGGTTGCATTTGATATTCCCAATTGTTTATCATATCCATGGAAATCATAAGATTTTTTTTCTTTAAAGATTGAATCGGGCCAATATCCACTTCCGTTAATCATGATATTCATCAAATTATTGACATTCCTACTTTTTTCTTCTTGGCTCGAAAAATTAGTATCAATAAATTTATAAGATAAACCATGAAAGTCGGTAGTTCCTTGATGAATTTCGGTAATACAACGTTCTAACGCAACAGCAGGAACGCAATCTACCCCAATAATGAAATTATATAATTGATTCACCCTATCAATAATGATTAATCCAATAGCTGGAATACCGATACCAAGGGAGCAATCTTTGATGATTAATTCGTAATTCGTTTTATTTTTATAATGACAGAGTTGGTCATATATGGAAGTTCCTTTAAAATAGTCAAACGGAATAGTAGGAGGAGTTAATTGCTTCCAGTATATTTCATTTATAGTATATCTTTCAAAAATTTCGCATATGGCTTGCAGTATTGCCTCTTTGGGAGAATTACCGGCAGCCATTCCGTTAGAGCCGGTCATCATATGCAGATACTTTATGGGTAAAAAGATTTCTTCTTTGGTATTGACAGAATAAAAAGGGATAGCAGTGAGCATTGTTTTATTGGTTGTATCCACAAAGCGTTTTAAATCTAGGTCTGAAACCTCCCCGGCAAGCTTTTTTAGTTCTTCAACTAAAGTTCCTTTAAAATAATTCGGAAGTACTTCTTTTTCATTAATATCATAAGAAAAAAAGTCGGTATCGCCGGTAGCCATACCTGTTATTATATCATCTTGAAAATTATAATTATTAATGGTTTTTCCATCAGTAATTTTTCTAATATCTAACAGAAGGTAATTCTGCAACCGTTCCATAAATTCAGCATAACCGCTCGCTAAAGAATATTCAAAAGTTCTACCTTTACCATTAGTACCTATTTTTAGCGGTAATAAATCCCTATTTCCTATTGTTAGCCGGCAAGAATATAATCCCTCTTGGATGATATGCTTTTCATATAAAAGTATACCTAACTCGTTTAATATATTCCTTATCTTATTTATTGTCTGTTCGGGTGGTAGTACTTTGTAGTTTTTCATTGAATAGATTTTTGCACAATATACAATTTGAAATATTAAAAAGAGGATACCAAAAGTAAATTATTACGCTTTGATATCCCCTCTTCTTTAAAGATTCGAATATTTAACCATTTCTGTAGGCATATCCGTATCCCTAATAGTGGCAGGATCTTTTGCTTTTCCGCCTTTAATACCCGCCATTTCTTCTTCAGTCATTTTCTTCTCGGATTCATAATTTTTCAATTCTTCTTGAATTGCTTCATTAACCATTGATTCTGTTTTCATGTTTACTGGATTAAAAAATAGGCATTTACCTTTATTTCCCACTAAATAGAATTTTATGTATAAAAACGAACGAATAGAGTTACACACTTGGGATGAGGTGTATAATTTTATCAAAGAAGATTTTGCTTTGAGAAACCGCACTTTATCAGAAGATCGATTAAAAGAAATAACTGATCAATGGTTTAATCTTCCTGATGGTTCGGAGATTTATTTTCCTGAGTTTTATTTTGATGATAACCATGTTTTAATAGAGGTACCTCTTTTGGCAGAATTTGTCGTAATACGCCACAATTTTCACAACGAATAATGACAGGCTTGTAAATAGGTTGTATTGTAAGGTTATTTATATGTTTACATTCGGAGCAAACAAAGCTAATTTCAGTGTATTTGTACATGAAATAAATATTTTAGTATAAAGTAGCAAATATAGTGTTTAAACTTTAAAAAGACAAAATAATTATTACCAAACAATCGTTCTTTGACTTCTTGCATTTATTGAGAATAAAAAAGGAATTAACTAAGAATTAAATATAGTTGATTTCAAGTATTAACTGCCGACCTTCGGCATAATGATTTTCAAGATGGAAGCAATAAGATTTAACTCGCTCATTGAGCTTATCCGGTCTTTGCCGGATCAAAAAAGTTGTGTCGCTTATCTTGAGAAATTAAGATGGGGCGATACAGTTGTTAGTCCTTACGATTCTACTTCAAAAGTATATAAAACGAAGAAAGGTTATCGTTGCAAAAATACCGGGAAAGACTTTAATGTATTAACTGGAACGCTGATGCAGGGAACCAAAATACCACTTATAAAATGGCTTATGGCTATGTGGCTTTTGAACTCAAACAAAAAAGGATTATCTTCGTGTAATTTAGCCAGAGAGATAAAAGTCTGTCAAAATACCGCTTGGTATATTTTACATCGTTTAAGAAGAGCGTATGAACAAGATAACGATGCTCAACTGTCTGGTACTGTCGAAATAGATGAAACCTTTGTCGGTGGCAAGAACAAGAATCGTCATTGGGATAAAAAGGTAGCCAAATGCCAAGGACGCTCTTTTAAAGACAAAACTCCTGTGTTTGGTATGCTTCAGCGGAATGGCAATGTTATTGTTGCGGTAGTAAAAGATACCAAAGCAAAAACATTAATAAAACATATTTATAAGCATATTGAAAAAGGTAGTACAATTTATACTGATGAATGGACTTATGGTAATCTAAGCAAAGATTACAACCATCAGTTTATTGTACATGGCTCTGGTGAATATGTATATGGTGATTGTTCTACAAATGGTATTGAAAATTTTTGGAGTATATTTAAGCGTGGCATTATCGGAGTATATCAAATGGCATCCCGGAAGCATTTACAACAATATGCTCAAGAATTTGCTTATAGATATAACACTCGGAATTTAAGTTCGAGTGAACGATTTTACGATTTTCTAACAAGAACGGATAAACGAATAACTTATAAACAATTAGTGAACTAATGAATAAGAAAGAAAAAGAAGATGTTAAAGAGCCTCCAAAGTCGGAACAACAAACCGGCTTTGAACTATTTGTTAAAAAGGTTATGAAAACACCAAAACCTAAAAAGACAAAAAAGAAATAAAAAGTATAAACCCAAGAGAGATAATTTTATCTCTCTTTTTTATTAAAAAACAAAAATAATATGAGTAACGATTTAAGATCACAAATAAAAACTGAAACTTCTATTCTTTTGATTTTGGCAGAATTAGTTGAGTTGCGATTCTATTTGCATTTATTTGGTCTTGAAATTCTTTCGGGAAATAATAATTTGCAATGTCGACATTGCTTAAATTTTTGTAGCCAAGAGAATGACTCATGTCAGAAAGAAGTTTCAATAGATAACTATCTTGCTGCAAAAATAAAGGGGACTTCTCGTCAAGAAGAGTATGATAATATTCTTTCCATGAAGGGTAGTGTAAATTAAACTGTGTCAGCGTTCTGCTTTCACTTTAAAATATCAG
>DAMCMT010000025.1:31497-52933 GCA_032108265.1 Bacteroides sp. | reverse complement strand
ATGTGAATCAAACTCTGCTATTTTTTAAGATTTAGCGAATTTATGGAATATCCCTGTCTCGTGTTTAAATTCCATCAAAACCGATAAAATCGATTTAACTCATCAAAATTTGATAAGAACACCTCAATCAATGACGGCCGCAAAATCAACGGAAATACGAATCCGAAGACAGCACCATAGAAGTGAGCATTGTGGTTAATATTATCTCCAGCCCTTTTTGCCATATATTGGCAATATACGAGATACAAAACACCAAATACAATTCCCGGAATAGGGATAGCTGCAAACAGCAGAATTTTACCCCAGGGCTCGAAAAAGATAGAGCAGAAAAGAACCGCTGATACTGCACCCGATGCACCAATAGAAACATAATTTGGATTATTTTTCTGTTTGATGATATCGTGCAGGGAAGCAACAATCATACCACCAAAATACAGAATCAGGAAACTTGCACGGCCGAAACCGATATATACAAACAGATCTTCCATATAAGTTCCAAACGACCAGAAAGTGAACATATTTATCAGCAGATGCATTGTATCGGCATGTACAAAGCCATGCGTAACCAGGCGGTACCATTGATTATTCTTTACCGTCATATATGGTATAAGGGCAAGCTTCTCGAATAATATACGGTTATTAAAACAAAGAAAAGATACAATGACCGTGATAGCTATAATTACATATGTCATGAGATTACTAAGTATTATTTAATTTGTTCGGTTGAGCCGACATATCGGGAATAATTATCAATGAAACGTTTGAAAAAGCCGAGTTTCATCAGCCCCTTTTCAAAGACCAATATACCCAGTAAAGCGCATCCTATACCCAGCAATACATCAATTATGTAATGATGGCAAGAGTAAACTGCCGTACCCCAAATACCCACCATAAGTATGGAAAGGATGGTTATTAATACCCAGTTTGCTTTACGCATAAATGCATATATTACAGCAATTAGCATATAAGCGGCATGCAGGGAAGGAACAGCAGCAAAAACATTGGAGTTACGGCCATAAATTCCATCGAAGACCGTAATACCCAGTAGTTCGTCGAAACGTGCCAATCCCGCAGCATTACCGGGAGTATTTAGTACCGGTTCGAAGCCATAATTCATTGCATACCAGGGTGGTGCAGCCGGATGAATATAATAACCGGCAAAGCCAAGTAAATTAACAAACAGGAAAACTATTGCAAAGCGCAGGTATAAGTTCTTCCGCCCGGTGAAATACAACCACAAGCCGAAGGCTATGGGAACGGGTACCCAGGTTAGATAAAAAACACCTGCAAAGAAATCGGCAATGGAATTATGGTGAACAGCGAAATACTCGCAGGGAATTACCCGGACTCCATCCATATTAAATCCGAAAAGAGACTTTTCGGCATTATACAATCCTTCCACATCAATGGGATTAACCATGTAATTGGGATACACACGCATCCAATCGTAAGATATACCGAAAACAATGAAAGGCAGTACAGCTACTGCAAGCTTACGGGTTTCTTTATTTATAAAGAAAAGTATCAGGAAAAGAATAACTATCAGCACATGCTCGGGCCGGAGTCCGACAAAGCTGGCAGTTAGCGCTAAAAAAACCGCTGATATTCCCAATACTATCCAGGTTTCTTTCCGGGTGGGGAATGATGAGCGATTAATCATTTTTATTCTCTGTTTGTTTTAAGACTTTACGACAATAAACCAGGCGGCCAATGGCTGTAACATTTGAAAATACAGCTACAATAACCAAAGGAATTACTAGAATAAGCACCGGTTCGAAAACAGGAAAAGGCAAGAAAGAAGAGTTAACCACCACATTGCCCCAGAAATAATAGAAGATACCACATAACATACCTCCAGCTCCTGTTAATATAACCCGTTCGGGACGCTGCATAAAGCCAACCTTACACTCTATTCCCAATCCTTCGGCACGGGCACGTACATAGCTTACCATCATGGAACCAATCAATGCCACAAAGGCAAACATAGAACTGAAAAAGAACCCTTGCAAAATAAGGTAATAACAAATACCGAAAAGTGTTATCATTTCGCTATAACGGTCCAGAACAGAGTCGTACAAAGCTCCGTAAGTAGAGCTCATATTTCCTACACGAGCCAGGCGTCCGTCAATCATATCGAACAAGCCTGCAAAAAGGATGATGAAACCACCCCAACCTACGTAAGTAAAATCACCACGTTCACCGTGATAACCACCCCACATAAAAACGGCGGCAGCGATAACATTGAGTATCAATCCCGTAGTAGTAATAAAATTAGGTGTAATACCTATTTTAATCATACCTCTTACTGAGGGATCGATAATCTTATAAATAAATTGTTGGCCTAAATCTTTAAGTTTCATATGCTATTTCTAACTAATTTTCTTCTTTATCACACGAACAAAGGTTCAAGGAAGATGCATCTTTATCTTCTTCTTTCTTTTTCTTCTTTAAATTAAAGAATTCTTTGATATTACGGTTGCGGTATACAAAGTACCGGTGCAAATTATAGTTCCATACAAAGCCTATTATTAATGAAACTATGGCTTTGGAAACTATAAACAAATCGTCGACGTAATGTTTCAGAAATTCATTGAGCCAGGGAATTTTTACCAATGCTTCGGTCATAAGGTAAGTTCCCCACGTATTCAGTGCAATACTGCCAATCCATACAGCAAAATACTTTATCATTACATATCGCATTTTGCATTCTTTGGCTTTGAATGTCCATTTATAATTAATGATGCAATTGATTATACCACCACCTACAGAGCCTAGAAAGGTAGCATAAACATAATAAATATTGAAAAGTTTGGCTAAGAGAATGGTAATTACAAAGTCGGATATACTGGCTATTTGCGAAGAGAATTGAGCACGGATAAACATAAATATCCCCCCTTTTTCGGATATGGAGTTTGCTATCTTTCTTAACCAAGCACCCATCTTATTCCTAATATTACGATTAAACTATAGATGCCTGACAGTATATCATCCATCATTACCCCTACCCCTCCTTTGAGACTCTCCATTTTCCGGATTCCAAGTGGTTTGAAAATGTCGAAAAGACGGAACAGCCCAAATGCAACCCAAACTTGCCAGGTAACTCCTTCGGCAACAGCCAGTAATGGTATCCATACTCCTACCATTTCATCGACAACAATACGCGACGGATCTTCGCCCCAGTAAGGTTCGAGCTTATTGGCCGACCATATGCCAAGCGCAGTAAAAACAAGTATGGATGCAAGTATTATCCACCATACTGTACAGAAAGGGAGAAAGTGTGAAAGAGCTAACCAAATAAGAGTTGCCAATAAAGCTCCTGCGGTACCGGGTGCTACAGGCGAGAAACCCGACCCAAAACCGGTTGCAATAATTACAGGAAGAACTGGCAATTTCCGTATATTATTATTCATTAAATAAGTTGCGTTTCAATACAACAATAAACTTTCCCTTTTGCGATGAAAAGGGAAAGTTTACAAAGGTATAAAAAATCAAATGAATTGACTTCCTTTAGTCCAAATAATCGAGGGTTTCCTCCCCAATCATCTGGCGTAATGTATTTTTAAGCTTGGTATATTGTATGAATAAATCATGTTCCGGTACGTGTTCGAAATCGTGCATCGGGCTCTTGAAATAGAACGACAACCAGTCCTGAATACCACTCATACCGGCACGTTGTGCAAGATCGGCAAAGAGTACAAGGTCAAGACATAAAGGTGCTGCCAAAATAGAGTCGCGGCAAAGGAAATCCACCTTCAACTGCATCGGGTATCCCATCCAGCCTACGATGTCAATATTATCCCAACCTTCTTTATTATCCTTGCGTGGTGGGTAGTAATTGATACGAACTTTGTGGTATACATTGCCATAAAGTTCGGGATAAAGTTCGGGTTGAAGAATAGTGTCAATAACTGAAAGTTTGCTGACTTCTTTGGTTTTGAATGAATCCGGATCGTCCAGAACTTCGCCGTCGCGGTTACCAAGGATATTGGTTGAGAACCATCCATCCAATCCCAACATACGAGTTTTAATCATCGGAGCCAAAACCGTTTTCAACATAGTTTGTCCGGTTTTGAAATCTTTACCACCAATAGCTACGCCCATTTTTTCCGAGAATTCCCACATAGCAGGAGTATCCACACAAAGGTTAGGTGCACCCATCAGGAATGGAGCGCCTTCGGCAACAGCAGCATATGCATAACACATACTCGGAGAAATCTTGTCGACTTTATTGTCTTTCATTGCCTGTTCAAAGGCAGCGAGTGATTTATGTTCATCTTCCAACGGCAGGTAAACTTCGGTACTTGCAGCCCATATTACAACAACACGGTCGCAACCATTTTGTGCTTTGAAGTCGCGGATATCCTTACGGAGCGCTTCAGTCAGTTCCCAACGGTTTGCTTCGCTCTTAACATGTGTACCGTTTAAGCGTTTCACCCAGTTCTGGTCGAAAGCAGCCTTCATAGGCTTAATTTGCTGTAATTCCTCTTTTACGCCATCGAGGTCTTTTTGGGTCAATACTTCGGCAGTGCAAGCTGCTTCATAAACATCATCCGGGAAGATATCCCATCCACCGAATACTATATCATTCAAATCTGCCAAAGGAACTACGTCCTTGATTTTAGGAAAGTTGTTTTCATTTCTTTTTCCTAATCGTATGGTAGCGAGCTGGGTTATCGAGCCAATGGGTTTGGATAATCCTTTACGAACTGCCAATGTGCCAACAACAAATGTCGACGAAACAGCACCTCCCAGTCCTACTATCAAGGCTCCTAATTTGCCTTTAGCCGGCTTGATTTCTTTCTTCATGTTATTCCGTTATTAACTGATTAATAAAATTGTACGCAAAACTAGGCAATTTATCATTACGGTGGGCTTATATTGGAGAAAGAAATAGGTTAAATTCATAATAATTTTATTCAAATTAACAATTCAGCACTTTAAAGTATCCTAATATTAGTGAACTAAACCCGTGATTAACAGCGATAAAAACTGAATAAATAAGAAAAGTTTTCAGGTCTTTCACCAAAGGTTATAAGTTCTCCGGATAGAACTTATAAGTTTTCCAAAGAGAACTTATAACTTTTCCCCCTATTAAACTTATAACTTTTCTTTGGAGAACTTATAACTTTTCTTCAGAGAACTTATAAGTTCTCCCTGGAGTATAGATAAGTTCAATTTTAGTTAAACACTTTCGTCTTTTTTCTGTTATTGTTTAATAACAAATTTCTACTTAAACATTTTATTATGGAATGGATTGTAACGCAACTCCGGGAACATCCTGAGCTGGCCATCTTTCTGGTAATATTTGCCGGATTCTGGCTGGGTAAACTTAAAATAGGGAGTTTTAGCCTGGGGACAGTAACAAGCGTGTTGCTTGTAGGGGTTTTAGTGGGTCAGTTAAATATTACCGTTGATGGCCCGGTAAAATCAGTTTTCTTTCTCCTTTTTCTATTTGCGATAGGTTATAAAGTAGGTCCCCAGTTTTTCCGAGGACTTAAAAAAGACGGTTTACCGCAAATGATTTTCGCCGCATTGATGTGCGTTGTGTGTTTACTGGCTCCCTGGGGATTAGCTAAAATAATGGGTTACAATGCCGGCGAAGCAGCAGGATTGCTTGCAGGTTCGCAAACCATTTCGGCGGTAATTGGGGTTGCCGAAGATACTATTAAAGGCTTAAATCTCTCTGCCGAAGAACAAACCAGTTACATCAATATTATTCCGGTAGCTTATGCTGTTACTTATATTTTCGGTACAGCCGGTTCGGCATGGATACTGGCATCAATCGGGCCACGAATGTTGGGCGGATTGGATAAAGTAAGAGCTGCCTGTAAAGAATTGGAGGCTAAAATGGGTACCACTGAGTTGGACGAACCCGGATTTATGGAAGCCGCACGCCCGGTAGTATTCCGTGCTTTTAAAATTACGAACGATTGGTTCGCTAACGGAAAAACGGTAAGCGAACTCGAAGCATATTTCCAGAAAGAGAACAAAAATCTTTTTGTAGAAAGGATACGGCAGGAAGGTAAAGTAAATGTTCAGGAAGTAACTCCCGACTTTATATTGAAGAAAAATGATGAAATTGTATTGAGCGGACGCCGTGAGTTTGTTATCGGCGAAGAAGATTGGATTGGCCCCGAAGTACTGGATGTACAACTTTTGGATTTCCCGGCCGAAACTCTTCCGGTTACAATTACAAAAAAGACGTGTGCTACAAAGGATGTAGAATTCATCAACAAGCAAAAATTCATGCATGGAGTAAGCATAAAAAGTATTACGCGTGCAGGAATAAAAATACCTGTTCTGGCTAAAACGGTTGTCGACTCAGGAGACGTGCTGGAGTTGGTGGGTATGAAAAGAGATGTAGAAGTAGCTGCCAAAAAGGTAGGATACGTTGACCGGCCGACAAATCAGACGGATATGATATTCGTTGGGCTTGGTATCTTCCTTGGTGGATTATTCGGTGCATTGGTTATCCGCCTGGGCGGAGTACCTATCAGCCTGAGTACAAGTGGTGGCGCTTTGATTTTCGGACTTATATTCGGTTGGTTACGTGGAAAGCATCCGACTTTCGGTCGTATTCCCGAACCTGCACAATGGCTGCTGAATAACGTTGGTTTGAATATGTTTATAGCCGTAGTTGGCTTAACTGCCGGCCCCGGATTTGTTGACGGATTCAAGCAAGTTGGCGTTAGCTTATTTCTTGTAGGAGCACTGGCTACTGCTATACCATTGATTGCCGGATTACTAATGGCAAAATATATATTCAAATTTCATCCGGCACTAATACTAGGATGTACCGCAGGAGCACGTACTACAACAGCCGCACTGGGTGCAATACAGGATGCTGTGCAAAGCCAGACACCTTCTCTTGGATATACAGTAACTTATGCAGTAGGTAACACACTGCTTATCATATGGGGGGTTGTGATTGTATTAATGATGTAAAATAATTTACAAATAATTTAAAACTTAACCAATAATGGATTCAAAGAATCAAGCAACAGATAGAGCCTATCAGAAACAGATGGAAAGCATCAGTCCGTTCGAATTAAAGAACAAATTAATCGAAATGGCCGATGAGAGTATCAAAAAAGTAACCCGGACAATGTTGAATGCGGGTCGTGGAAACCCAAACTGGATCGCTACCGTACCACGGGAAGCTTTCTTCCTATTAGGAGAATTTGGTTTAGAAGAATGTAAACGGGTAATGTTCCTGGAAGAAGGAATTGCCGGCATTCCGGAAAAAGATGGAGCAGCTTCTCGTTTCGAAGCATTTATGCAGAAGCATGAAGATGAACCAGGTGGCAAATTATTGATTGAAACATATAATTATATGCTGATGGAACATGCTGTAGACCCGGACGAACTTATACACGAATGGGCCGAAGGTGTTATCGGCGATCAGTATCCTGTGCCCGACCGCATTTTGAAGTTCACTAATATGATAGTGCACGACTACCTGATTCAGGAAATGTGTGACCGCGAAGCTCCTAAAGGAAAATATGATCTTTTCGCAACCGAAGGCGGAACAGCAGCCATGTGTTACCTGTTCGATTCGTTACAGGAAAACTTTTTACTGGATAAGGGTGACGGGATAGCATTGCTTACTCCTGCATTTACTCCCTACATCGAAATTCCACATCTGAGCCGTTATCAGTTCGATATGATTGAAATTTGTGCCGACAAAATGACTCAGGATGGTTTCCATACCTGGCAATACAGGAAAGAAGAAATTGATAAGCTGAAAGACAAGAAAATAAAGGCATTGTTTGTAACAAATCCCAGTAATCCGCCTAGTTATGAACTAAGCAAAGAAACAATGGACCAGATTGCAGATATTGTAAAGAACGACAACCCGGAACTGATGATTATTACCGACGATGTATATGGAACATTTATTCCTCATTTCCGTTCGTTCATGAAGCAATTACCAGAAAATACATTATGCGTTTATTCATTCTCTAAGTACTTCGGGGCTACCGGCTGGCGCGATGCGGTAATAGCACTGCATGAGGATAACATTTTCGACCGCATGATTGCCAAATTACCGGATGATAAGAAGAAAGCATTGAATGAACGTTATTCATCTCTGACCCTGCAACCCGAGAAACTAAAATTCATCGACCGCATGGTGGCCGATAGCCGTCAGGTTGCACTAAACCATACATCAGGATTATCATTACCGCAACAGATGCAAATGACACTTTTTGCTGCATTTGCTATACTGGATAAGGAAGATAAGTACAAAAACAAGATGCAGGAAATTATACAACAACGCCTGAAGACATTGTGGGATAATACCGGCTTTACTTTTAACGAAGACCCATTGCGTGTAGGTTATTACGCAGAGATTGATATGATTGTATGGGCGAAGAAGATATACGGCGATGATTTTGTGAAGTTCCTGAAGGCTAATTATGAACCTGTGGATGTAGTATTCCGTCTGGCAAACGAAACATCATTAGTTCTATTGAACGGTGGTGGATTCGACGGACCGGAATGGAGCATCAGGGCTTCACTGGCTAACCTAAATCAACAGGATTACGAAGTTATCGGCAAAGGCATACGTAGTATCCTGGATGAGTATGCCGAAGAATGGCAAAATTTATTGAAATGAAAGCAAAATTTAAAACAATTAGCCTATTATTGTTAATGGGGCTTTCCTCGTTGAATAGCACTGCTCAAAATGAAAATCTTCCTGAGAATGATGAACCCAAATACCTTCTCTTTAAGTCGCACAACGAAGCAGGGGAAGAAATTATAGATGTAACGGATGTTACTCAACAAGTACGTTTCCACGATCCGCAGGCCCCACGCTTCATTTTAGTAGATAGCAACGGAAATTTTTCATTGGGAATCGGTGGAAATGTAAGGGCTGTGGCCGAATATGATTTTAATGGTATTGTTGATAACATTGATTTTTACCCTTCCTTAATTGTCACTCCCGGCGCCGGCGGAGATTATGTGAAGAACAAATTCCAGATGGATGCTTCTTCATCCAGCCTATTCCTGAAACTGGTAGGAAAAACAAAGAAACTGGGTAATTTTACCGTTTATGTTAACGGATACTTCCGCGGAGCCAGCAGTACATTCAGGTTACATCATGCTTATGCCAGCTTTCTGGGTTTTACTGCCGGGTATGATTACGGAACATTTACCGATGCAGGCGCTGCACCGGCAACCGTAGATTTCGAAGGTCCTGCCGGTCAGGTACTTTATCGAACCACTCAATTACGTTATGCCCGGACATTCCTGAAAAACTGGAGTTTTGGAATCGCAATAGAAATGCCACAGGTAAATGCTATTACCGATGAGAAGGTTACAGTAAAAAGTCAACGCACGCCCGATTTCCCTGCATATATTCAGTATAATTGGGGCAAAAGCAGTCACTTCCGCGTAGCGGGTATTATTCGTGAAGTAACTTACAGCAGTATTACCGACGAAAAAGCATATTCGGAAACAGGATGGGGAGTTCAGGGAGGAATGTCGACATATCCTTTAAAGAACCTTAGACTTATTGGACAAATAACCTATGGTAAAGGAATAGGATATTCATTTAATGACCTGGGCAGGTTAAATATGGATCTTGTACCCGATCCGAACCGACCTGGCAGAATGCAGATATTACCCATGCTTGGATGGTACGCAGGGCTTCAATATAATATTAATCCTAAAGTATTTCTTTCGGGAACATATAGTCAATCCCGGATATATACCAATAATGGCTATCCGGCACAAAACAGCGACACTTATCGCTATGGACAATATCTGGTTGCCAATGCTTTCTGGAACTTATCTTCGAACATAAGATTAGGAGCAGAATATCTGCGAGGATGGAAAACTGATTTTAATGATGATACCAATAGTGCTAATCGTATCAGTGTGCTTATGCAGTATTCGTTTTAAGGAAACAATATCCGGAACTTAGTCCAACCATCGGTATAAGTACGTAAGGAGAAGGTGCAATCATGCCGTGATAGTACTTCGCGAATAAAGATAAGCCCAATGCCTTGTCCGTTGGGTTTGGTCGAGAAAAAAGGAGTAAAAATCTTCTCTTCCGTATCTTTGGAAATACCTTTACCGTTATCAATTACTTCAATGGAAAGCGGATTATTGGATGTACGGATAATGATATCACCATCCTGTCCGATACTTTCGGCTGCATTTTTAATGATATTCACAAGTACCTGCTCAAAAAGCGAAGTATCCAGGTATACTTCGGGTATACCCCTGGTTTCTAAAGTAAGGTTTATATTCCTATCGGCACACATACCTTCCATAAAACGCTTACAGGTAAAAGCAAGATCATTTAAACTTATCAGGGAGAAATGAGGTTCGGGTATCTTAACTACATCGGCAAAACGGGTAATGAACCGGCTCATGGAATAACAACGTTCAATACATACCTGCATTACTTCACGGATATCATCCGTATCACTTATTTCGAGCAGGGCATCGTCTATGGTATCGAGGGTCGAAGTAATACCGGCAGTGGTGTTATTTACCTCATGGGCAATCATTCGGATTACCTTCTCGTATGCACGTTTTTCAGCTTTTATTACTTCATCCGTCAGGCTTTCGATAAGAAAGAACGGATGAGGAAATCCGTGATCGATAAATGATGATTGGGTACACTTGTATATATTGGAGTCATTGAGTCGTATTGTCCGCGATTCGTTCCGGGTAAGAGTTAGTAATTCGGTAGCCAATGGCGAGTCAAGTTTATCCAGTCGTTTCCCGGTGATTTCGCATTCGGTAATGCCCAGCATACGCAAAGCCATGGGATTGTATTGGCTAACTTCGCCGTCCATGGATACAATTAATACACCCATAGGCGAGGCTTCAATAAGAAGGTCGAGGAAATGGTTTTGCTCGCGCAGTCGCAGACGCTCTTCCTTCAGTTGTTCCATCATTTTATTAAATACATCGACAATGCGGTCGGCTTCCATCTCTCCTACCATACTAAGGCGGCTGCTGAAATCCTGTTCGCGAAGCAAATCCATACCATTACCGATGGTTTGCAGCGGTTTTACAATTTTCCGGTAGAAGAATATAAGGTAGAATACAGTAATAATAATTAGGATTTCAATTGTGTAGAACATCCATAACGACGACCGTGTACCGATATAGGCCATAAAGCCCATAATACCGAGTAATAATACAGCCAGTATAATGAATAATCCTTTAACCCGCATATGCCACCGGTTTACTCATTTATTTTAATATCATATTTTTCGAGCCGGCGGTAAAGTGCTGCTCTACTAATACCCAGCGATGTTGCAATCTGGCTGATATTTCCTTTGTAGCGTTCAATGGCCTGCAAAATGGTTTTCTTTTCAATTTCATCCAGTGTCATTCCGGCAAGATTCATGCTACCACTCCCTGTTGCTCCATCGGTACTTATATGTTGTCCTTCAAAATCTGCCATTTCCAATCGCTGGTTACCACTAATAAGGATGGTACGCTCTACCAGGTTTTTTAGTTCGCGAATGTTTCCCGAATATGGTAATCTGGTTAGGAAATTCATGGCATCAGCCGAGAATTCGACCGGACTAAGTCCGTTCATCTTTGCCAGATTATCGGCAAAATGACGGGCAAGCAAGGGTATATCATCACGCCGTTCGCGCAAAGCCGGCAGATGTATGGTAATAAGATTGATACGGTAAAACAGATCTTCGCGAAAAGTGTGTGCACTTACCATTTTACGTAAATCGGCATTCGTAGCACTAACTACACGTACATCAGTTTTTCGCGGACGGCTATCTCCAAGCACTTCATAACTCTGATCCTGTAACACCCTAAGCAATTTTACCTGACAGGATAAATCGAGGTCGCCAATCTCATCGAGGAAGATAGAGCCTTTATTTGCCAGTTCGAAACGTCCGATTCTATCCGATGAAGCATCGGTAAAAGCTCCCTTCTTATGACCGAACATCTCGCTTTCGAAAAGGCTTTGAGAAATTCCACCCAGATTTACTTTGACGAATGGATTTGCAGCCCGTTGGCTGTTAATATGTATGGCTTCGGCTATAAGTTCTTTCCCCGTTCCGCTTTCTCCGGTTATAAGAACTGAGGCGTTAGTAGGTGCAATACGGGCTACTGTATTGAGCACTTCATTCAATTCGCCCGATTTACCAATAATACCGCCACGTTTTAGTTTATCGGTTTGAGCCTTTACCTCCGTTTCTGATTTAGAGGTTAGTTCCAGTGCTGTTTCAATGCGTTGTAACAAAGCAGCATTGTTCCACGGCTTGGTGATAAAGTCGAATGCTCCTGCTTGCATACCCTGCACAGCCAGTTGGATACTTCCCCAGGCAGTCATAAGTATAACCGGTACATCCGGATGGAATATTTTAACCTGTTTCAACAAAATCAATCCCTCTTCTCCGTTGGTCGACAGCGTAAAATTCATATCCATCAGGATAAGGTCTGGTCGGGAAGAGCGCACAACTTCTATAGCCTCTTTCGGCCCTGGTACGGCTTCCGATTGGTATCCTGCCCGCTTCAGCATAAAACTAAGTGAGGAACGGATGGAGGAATCGTCATCAATAATTAAAATCATAGATAGGTATATTGTTTATAGTCATGCAAATTTAAAAAAATATCTGAGATAACAAAAGTCTCATATTAACTCCTTACTACTTCCTCAAAATCAACTTCCAATTCAGTATTTCTTTCATAATCCCAAAGTGTTATACTCCTGATCTGATAGTAATACAGCCAGTAATAATACATCTGGTAGATGTGATTTTGACGGGCATTATCTTTTGAATTCTGAGCATCATTCAGGTCGAGTGTATTTATCATACCAATCAGGAAGGTTTCAATACTGGTTTTATACCGTTTTTGTGCTATTTCGTCGGCTTGTCCGGCAATAGCGAGCTGTGCTGCCTGGGTATTAAACTTGTCTACCAATAGATATATATCCTGATTGAAATTCATTTCTTCCTGACGAATCCGCGACATCACAACATCCCGGTTACTTTGGGCTACTTTTACTTTTCCCCTACGCTTGCCCCAATCCAGAATGGGGATGGTTACTCCAACCTCAACAACCTGATTATCGAGAAGATTACGGTAGGCCGAAGAGAAAGTTTCGTTTTGCCCGGCATAGCCGATATTGGCAAAAAGATTAATAGATCGCAGGTTTCCTTTGGCTTGTGCTACTTCATAATCTGCCTGAAGTTGACGACGACGGATATTCTGGGCAAAAGCATTACGTTCCAAGGCTTTATTAAGTATTTCACTGTATTCCATTTTCAAATCGGGAGCAGATTCGGGGACAACAGGTTCCAGTATTTCATTCTCGGATAATCCGAGGAAAGAACGGAGTTGAAACATATACATATTAAATTTCCTCTCGCTTTCGGTTAAGTTCGATTTAGCATTGAGGGCAGCCAGTTCCAACTGAAGGACTTCGTTCTCAGAAATTTGTCCCATCTTACGCCGGGCGAGGGCTACTTCATATAAACGGTCGGCATTTTCCTGATTTTGTTGTGATGTAGCAAGTTCTTCACGGGCCAACAATAACTGGAAAAAATAATTAATAGCCTTAATCGTAACATCTTCTGTGGCTGTAATAAAAGATGCCTTTGCCTCTGCATAGCGAACCGGCTCTATACGTCGATTCCATTTAATATGGTTTACTCCAAAAACTGGTTGATCCAACCGCAACGCTACTGGAACAGACATAAACTGGCTGTATTTATTTTTCCCCATCTGCCTGATGAAATCCAGAGAAGAAGTTAGTGATAATTTACCACCGGTAAGCCAGATATTCTGGTCGATAGACAATTCGCCCGAAAGGCCCAAAGTATTGGTGCGAACGTATTTGAAAGAGCCATCGTCCTGTTGATAAGTATTATAAGTTTTATTAAAATTAGGCAATGTTCCCTTGAAATTCATTTCGGGAAGAAGGTCGGCCTTGAATGTACGGTATTCCCAATAGGAAGTTTTCAGTTCATTAAGAGCTACTGCAGCATCAACAGACTGGACTCGTGCCAGGGCAATAGCTTCGGGTAATGTAATGGATCGCTGGATTTGTGCGTGTGTACACAAGGTAAGCAGTAGCGTAAGCGGAATGAGTATATACTTCTTTTTCATACGTGAAATAATTTTCTGTTTTCAATGATGAAAAAGAAGAGTCAAACGGTATGCCAAACAGCTAACTTATTAAATAGCTGACACTTATGCAAACATCCAAGTGTCCGATATTGAACAGTTTGTCCTTTTTTGGCTTTTATCCGGTTAAACTATTAGAGTTTCAGTATGGTTCCTACTACTTGGAACTACTTGTTCCTACTACTTGGAACTACTTGTTCCTAGTGCTTGGAACTACTTGTTCCTAGTGCTTGGAACTACTTGTTCCTAGTGCTTGAAACTATTAGTTCCTAGTGCTTGGAACTACTGGTTTTTAAGGAAGTTTTTATTCGACAGTATTAGGTACCCGTACAATGAAGCGTGTACCTTTGTCCAATTCGGAAGTCACGGTAATAGTACCTCGCAGACGAGAAACAATAGTTTGGGAAATACTGAGTCCAAGTCCTGCCCCTTGAGTGAAGCTGTCTACTTTGTAAAAACGTTCGAATATACGGTTCAAATCTTCCTTGGATATCCCTGTTCCGGTATCTTCAACGAAGAATGTGGTATGGTCGGGTTCATCCTCGGTGTATCCGAATGTTATACTTCCTTTAGAGGTGAATTTAGCGGCATTGTTAATGAGATTGTTTATTACCTGTTTGAGCCTTACGGAATCGGTAATAATAGTACGTTCACTGTTTTCAGGTACTTTTTTTATGAGTTCAACACCCATTGGCATATTCAGCCGTTGCGAATCGTAGATTTCCTGAAAAACAATGGGTAAGTAGTATGATGAGAACTGGAAGTCCATTGTTCCCGATTCGACCCGGGAAAGGTCGAGAATATCACTGATAAGAGCCAGCAATAATTCACAGTTTTTATTGATGGTAGTTATAAACTGTTCCATCTCTTCCTCGCTGAACATCTTGTAGTCTTTAAGCAAATCTGAAAAACCAACAATAGCATTGAGTGGTGTCCGGATTTCATGGCTCATATTGGCAAGGAATGCCGATTTCAATTTATCAGCTTGCAGGGCACGGTCGCGGGCAGCAATTAATTCTTCTTCGGTTATCTTGTAACGTTGAACACTTTGACATACACCAAGAATGCTGTATGGGCTATCTACGGTTAATCCGCCAATAGCAGAAATTCGGAATTCCCACCATTCGTAATTACCTGTATTGTTTCGCTGACGGAATGTAATCCGTGCAGTAGACTGCTTGCCGTCGAGAACCGAATCAAATTGAGAAATGGTATTTTGCCAGTCTTCCGGATGAATGTATTTATCCATTTCACTGCGTGGAAGTGTGGTACGTCCCTCAAATCCCATGTGATTCATGTATCCTGCCGGGAAAGTAAATGCTCCTGTAACCTGGTTGAATTGCCACGGGAAGATAAAACTTTCTTCAATAGCCAGGTTGAAGAAACGTTTCTGTAATGCAACATCCGAAATATTCCGGAAAATAAAAACAAGCCCGTTTTGTTTTCCCTGGGCATATAATGGCTGTATCTCTCCTGAGACAGGGAAGTAATTCTTCGTACGGACATCCTGTATAAAAGAATTTTCAGGAACATCCAGGCTTATCCCTTCCTTGTTTACTTTTTTGAAAAGTGTTAACAGTATATCTTCACCATTGTTGTATAATGCTATGATACTTCCTGCCAACTGCCCTTCATACGGACGGGATGATATTTCGGACTCGTCCATTTCGAGCATTCGTAAAGTAGAACGGTTAATGAAGTGTATCCGCAAATCGGTATCATAGGTTATAACAGCATCGCGTATGGAGTGGAAAATATTATCAAACTCGTTTCGCTGAGCAACTAACTTGCTCTGAATAAGTAGTTTAGTCTGGGCGTGCATTCTTCTGCGAGACTCGCGACGGTTGACCATTACCAAGCGTACCACTACAAAAACAAGCAATCCTACCACCAAAGCATAGAACAGAAAAATCTGTGCTCCGTATTTCTCCATATATGGCTCGTTGATAACCACACTGTTTTTAGGAAGACGCTCTTTAGAAACCTGAAAGAATTTTAATTGCTGATAATCGAATGTTAACTGATAATTGCTCTCCATTACGGGTATCGATGCTGGAGATTCTCCATTCAAAATTCTACTACCAATTTTACCTGCATTCCTGCCATCTTCGAACATATCCGGAGATACCGAGCAAAAAACCCCGTTCAGCAATGCCGAACCACTGAGTGTAAAGGTTGGAGCTTTGGAAACTTTTGCAATAGAGGTCATGTACAGCCCCCAGTATGGAATAACCATAGTACTTTGCGCAGATATGGATGAAATTTGTATTTCGGATAGAATCTCAGTCAGCGGATCGTATGTAACATTGAAGAGCTTAAGATTGTAATCCTGATTATTCTGCGAAAAATTGGTCCAATCATCATGGAAAGCTTTCGCCGACCAACGTCCTAAAACAGTTTCTTCTGTTAACAATACTGTATTGGTACGGTCGGGGAATACGTATTTAGCAGTTTCTAGCAGCACATCATACGGACGTGGAGAGGTGCTACCCGTAATATTATCGAACTTACTCATTAACTCATGGTTGGGAAATTCGACTCCGAAAAATACAATAGGAACCTGGGTAGGCAAAGGATCGCCACAAGTAAGGAGGGTATAAAGGGCTTCGTCATTGGAAACTACAATCATAGAGGTATTACGTTCATCTGCCTTGCGGAGAATTTCCCGCATAACCCTCTCTTCACCATCTGAATCCCAAAAACGACTATTAAGAAACTCTGTAGTTACATTTACAGAAACACCGTTTTCTTTAAAACCCTTGATTAATCCTTCTGTAGACTCCTTGGTCCATGTATCTCTTTCGGTATAGGATTGTACGTAGAGAATGTTGTATGTGGTTTGTTTACCGGCTCTTGCAGAAACAGCAAAAGTCAGCAATAAAAGAACAAAGTATATTCGATTTAAGCACCCAGGCATTACAATGACAATAATAATAAGATAAATCCATTGCAAAGATATACATATTTTTTAATTATTAAATATGAAAATTCAAAATAGAAGCAATGAGTGTACATCATTAGCCTAATAAAACAAACTGGTTATTACGATGTATAACCTCATCGTAATAACCAGTCTTTTATCATCATTAAGAATTATATACAAATATTATTCGTCGTGTAAAGCTTCAGCCGGTTCTATTTTCATTGCCTGTCGTGCCGGATACCAGATGCCAAGTAAAATCATCATGCCCATAAGTATCAGAGTTATAAGTATAGCTATTATAAGGCGCGCAGCAGTAAAGGATTGTTGCGAAGGACTCGCCATATCCAACCTGACAATACTTATGCAGATTATAATAGCCGGGATGAAAGCTAGAATCAGCAATAACAGTCCTTCGTTCATCAACCGTTTCAGGAGCCCAATACGACTGCTTCCCAACGCCATGCGCAACCCAATCTCGGAGCGACGCTGTTGTGTACGGAACCAGAACGTGCCGATAATACCCAGGAATATATTCATCAATAGGAATCCCATCATCCACATACGCGTTTTGATGGTGCTGAACATTGAATTTAGGGTATGCCGACGGATATCTTTGAATGATTCGACTTTGCTGATGAAAAGGTTGCCGATAGTGAACTGAGCGTCGCTCATTTCCATCAGCCGGGCAGGAAAATCTGTTGTCCCTGGATTTACGCGAATACATACTTCGTACGGGTTCGCGTCGTTCATTTGGGTAATAGACTCTTCGGTTAGTAACATGGCTACATATTTGTCACTAAAATTGGCCCAAAAGTCGTCGTATCGTACTTTTTGGGAAACGGCCCCTACACGGTATGTTTCTGTGGAGTCGTCTACGTTGTAAAATGTACTATTTATAAGCGGAAAATCTGCCAAAGGAGTATTCCTTAACAGGTTGACACTTACAACGTTATCGCCACGTTTCAAAGCCTCCATTAATGGTTCGTAGCCCCGGCCGTCTACGCTTTGGTAACGGAATACGCGGAAGAAATCGGGTGTTACCGGTCTTTTCAGTGGCCACACAACTGTGCTGTCCATGCGCCAACCAGTGCCACTGTTACTACCGCAATACGGGATAGCATTGATGGATAAGGATACGGCTTCTACTTCGGGCAGCCGCCTGAAACGTTCGACCAAATCAAGCATATCTTGTCCACCGGTTTGCGAAGCATTTTCCGGGCTGATGTAATCGGCAGCTTTATCTGTTTTCTTGGTTATGGTTACCTGATACGTGTCGGTTATATCAAAACCCAACGGTTCATAATATGTTACAGCATTGGTATATCCCCAGTCTACTACGTACCACAGTACTACGAAGACGATAAGTAACTCGGCCCACAACCAACTGTTGACGCGACGCTCATTCCATATTTGTTTGAGTAGTTGTTTCATTGTTATAGTTTTGAGTTATTTATCGTTCACTTAATGAATCAGTAATATTTCTACGTGCGGTACGCCAGGCAGGAATTCCCGCACTCAACAAATTCAATATCAGGCAGAAGAGAAAAGCCAGCCCGAAAACTGCCGGAGATAATAAGAAGACTGCACTTACCGTATTTTCGCCCGACTGAAAAGCTGAGTAATAATTAGAGAATAACATATCACTCATCGCCCAGGCTGCCAAAAAGGATAAACCCAATCCCACAATACCGCCTAGAAGTGAATAAAGCAGATTTTCGGAAAGTATCTGTATTACCAGTTCATTTCGCGTGGCGCCAAAAGCTTTGCGAAGCCCTATTTCGCTTAGACGTCGACGCATACGCGACAGGGTGAGTCCCGAAAGATTCACAGCCGGTACAATAAGCAGTACCAGAATGGTAATAGCATACATTTTAATAACTCCCGAAGCGCGCGAGTAATTATTAGCCGAAGTGTGGTAAGCATCAACAAAGTACTCTCCGGGCATACCCCGGAAGAGCAAATTGAAACGTTCCAGACTTTGCTCATATGCCACCCGGCGACGTTCAACTTCTTCGCGGATAATAGGAAAGTCGGCACTGGAACGAGCCAGAATGGCCACCTGCAGCATACCCATGGCACGGGCGTCATCCCAGGAATAATCAAGTCCACCGGTACTCGACAGTGGTATCCATATTTGTGCGTATGCCTTACTGGCCAGCATTGTTACATCGGATACTACTCCACTTATTATATATTCGGCATGATTAAGCAGGAAAGTGCGACCCGCCACATCGGTAGTACCAAAAAGGGTGCGGGCAACACCCGCCGAAATAACAGCACGGGTAAGACCCGATTCAAAATCAGCCGTATCGTAGGGTTTGCCATCCAGAAAGCGGAATTCGAATACACGCCAGAAAGTATCGTCCGTTTGTCGCACATCGGCACTTACTCTATCTTTAGATGCTGGCAGTGAAGCAAGCATCGTTTCAGGATATATGGTAAAACCCGTGGTTGTCTCGGCAGATTCGAGGTCTTTGAATACCTCGCGCACTGTTTGCCATGAAATAGGACCATTGGACATCCAGTTTAGATTATCCTTGTACTGTATACCCATCCAACGCATCAGCAACATACGGTCGCGATTGGTCTCGGGTTCCATGTTGGCCACATCAGCACGGATGGTAATAACCATCACCATTATCATAGCTATGGCCAAAGCAGTGCCCGCTACCGAAATGAGGCTCAGTAGTTTATTTTCTTTAAGCAGGTAAAGCGCTTGTTTAAAATATTGTACGAACATAAGAATGGATATTTTTTAAGATAATTTTAATTGCTATATTTTATTCATCCCTGAGTGCTTCTGCCGGTTTAGTTTTCCGGGCCTGATAGGCAGGATACCATATTCCAGCTATTATCATTACAAACATCAATAAAAATGTAATGAACATAGCAGGTAGGAAACGCGCCATTCCCCACTTCATTTGCCATATTTGCGCCAGATCGGCATAGCCTATATTGAAACATATTATCATGGCTGGAACAAAAGCAAATAGTAATATCCATATAGCCTCGGTTATTAACAGCCTGTGTATTGCTGTTTGTGAAGATCCGAGGGCCAAATGTAATGCCATTTCAGAACGACGCTGTTGTGTTCGGAACCAAAAAGTGCCGATAATACCCAGGAATATATTTACCAATAGGAAGAATACGATAAATCCACGTGTTTTGATGTTTTTATAGTCGTTTTTATGATATTCTTTTTTAATTTGGCTAAAAGGTTGTACACTTTTAATATAACAATTACCGATCATGTAATTGCGTTGTGATTCTTTTATTAAATCACTGGCAAAAGTAGGCGAAGCGTTATTATTAGTACGTACACAAATCTCATACCAATTAATATTCGTACTGTTATCTCCGGCTATCTGACTTTCTGTTACTGGTTTAGCATAGTACTTATCGTTCCATGCAGGCGAGAAATCATTATAACGAACCGGTATACTTAATGCCTCCACTGTATATACGCTTGCTGTATCATAGTTTATATAAAAATCCATCCCCAGTAGACCGTTTTGCCTGTAATCGCCTTCCATAAAGTTAGATGAAACAACTGTGGTATTGTATTTAAGAGCTTCAGCCAGCGATTGACTGCCACTACCATCTACATTCTGATAACGAAAAACATTAAAGAAATCAGCAGTTACAGGTCGTTCAAGTGCTTCTATCAAGAGAGTGTCGTGTACCATATTATAGGAACTCTGTGATATGTTATACGGATATGAATTAATGGAATAACTCACGTAATCCACATCAGGCCTTTGCCGTATACGTTCCATTAATGCCAACATATCCTGGCCAATGGTGGTTGTTTTTTTCTCAGCCGGTATAAACAAATTACTCTTTTCGGTAAGTGCACTAAATCGTAATAAATATACATTCTCAATGTCAAATCCCCGCGGCTGAAGATAAGTACGTATCTGAACATATCCCCAGTCTATTATTATCCATAGTACAATGGAAACCAACAATAATTCTATCCAAAGCCAGGTGTTTGGCAATCTTTCATTCCATATTTGTTTTAAGATAAATCTATTCATAAGTATGGTTTTAAGCAGTTAAGGCAGCGACTATATTCATACGGGCTGCTCGCCATGCAGGTATCCCGGCACTGAGCAAATTCAAAATCAGGCAAAAGAAAAATGCCAGTAAAAACAATAATGGATCCAGCATCAATGAAGGGGTAAGTAAGGCATTATTGAATAGCATATCTTTTAGAACAACCGAAGCACCATATGTAATTATCAGTCCAATAACCCCACCAATGATTGTGAGAAGGAAGTTTTCTGTAAGTATCTGCCACAATAACTCCATCATGGAAGCACCGAAAGCCTTACGGACACCGATTTCGGGATACCGTTTCCTCATGCGCGAAAGAGTCATACCCGACAAATT
>DAMCMT010000025.1:0-31487 GCA_032108265.1 Bacteroides sp. | reverse complement strand
TATTGCAGGAACAATCAATAACAGGACTATTACAATAATAATAACAGCTACAATACGTTGCATATCGGGGGCTGCCGCGAAGTCTTTCCGGTTATTGTATACAAACTGTGTATCAGGTTGTTCGCGATACTGCACTTTCTGGTTATCAGGCAGCTCTTCATTGTACTTGTTCATCAGGCTAATAACTTCATTCCGGATGGCGGGGAAATCATCTGCCGAACGTGCAAGTATAACTATATGCATAAGTCCCATGACATTTCCACTCCAAACATAATTCTCAAGATTAGTTGTAGTATACGGTATCCACACTTCAGCATATGCCGTATTGGCCAGTTCCGAAACATCTTTTACAACTCCTGAGATAGTATAATCCGTATAATCCAAATGAACAGTACGCCCAGTGACTTCCGTTGTACCGAAAAGCTTTCGGGCAACAGATTCAGTAATTACAGCTTTGGTTATTCCCGACTCAACATCGGAGTAATCGAATGGTTTGCCATTAAGAAACTGAAAATCGAATACTTTCCAGAATGCTTCGTCCGTTTGTACCAAATCCACATTAATAATATCGCCTTCGGCAGACGAGGCAACGTGTTGCAATACTGCATTTTTCATCGTTACTGCTTCTGGTATTGTAAGAGCTTTAAAGCACTCTTTAGCAGTACGCACAGACATTGGACCACTTGATGACCACGAAGGATCATCATTCCAATATGTCGACATCCATGTAACATAGAGGCTACGGTCGCGATTACTTTCCGGTGGAAAGTTGACTGTTTCGACCCGCATCGTCAACACAATAACCATTATCATCGAGATAGCCAAGGCTGTTCCAATAATGGAAATTATACTGATAAGAGGGTTCTCTTTCAGCAATTGCCAGGCTTGTTTGAAGTAAAATACAATCATCAGGAATTTTTGAATTTAGAATTAATAAACCAGGTTTTAAATCATTTTCCGGTTATTTATTTCACTTGTCGTCCGTCGAAGAAGCGTATAGTGCGGCTGGTTTGTTTTGCCTGTTCTTCGTTGTGGGTTACCATAACTATTGTCCGTCCGTCTTCTTTATTCAGTTTATGAAGCAGTTCCATTACTTCAGCACCCATTTTCGAGTCGAGATTACCAGTCGGCTCATCGGCGAGTAATATCTGTGGGTTTCCGACAATAGCGCGGGCAATGGCAACACGCTGGCACTGTCCACCACTCAATTGTGTCGGGAAGTGACGCATACGGTGGCTCAGTCCTACACGTTCCAGCATTTCTTTAGCCAAACGTTTACGTTCGCTTGATGGAGTACGGCGATAGAGCAACGGTAATTCCACATTATCCATTACGTTGAGTGAGTTAATCAAATGGAAAGATTGAAACACAAAGCCTAGTGTTTCGTTACGGAAGGCAGCCAACTGTTTGTCTTTCATGCCGTTTACTTCGGTGTTATTTATTTCAACTGTTCCTGTAGAGGGAGAGTCCAGAAGTCCGATAATATTCAGAAGAGTTGACTTACCACAACCTGACGGTCCCATAATAGATAGGAATTCACCACGTTCTACATGCAAGTTTACGTTTTCAAGAGCCATTGTTTCAATTTCGCTTGTACGATAAATCTTTGAGAGGTTTGTTAATGTAATCATGATAATTAATTTTGAATTATAAATTTTGAATTATTCTTCATGTAATGCTTTGAAGCAAAATAATACAGCCAGAATTGCCGCAATAACTAAAAGCGATAGTAACAGCAGTGCTCAAAACTGAAATAAAACTGAAGAAAGGATTCAGCTTCATTACTTGCCACGCTTGTTTTAAATAGGTTTTAATCATGCATTTTCACGTTTTACTGTAGTTATGTTTTTCAGACAATCAGGAATCAAAGCTTGTGCCAAACAAATAATACTCTGACAATCAATACATAACACAATATATATCCTGTTCAATAACGAACAGTATGTTCAATATCGTGTTGACGATTATTCATCCCGCAGTGCATCTGCCGGCTCTATACGGGCAGCCCTCCTGGCTGGTATCCATGTACCCAGTAAAGCAATGAGCAGTGTGAGTATATAGGTTATAAAACTAACTATCAGGAAATGCGGTACAGGCCGGTTCTGAATATATTGCATATCTTCTCCCAGGTAGTCCCTGGAATCAAATCCGGAATGAAAAACAAGTTGAGACATTATCAACATACCGATAAGCCATGCAATGGTGGTAAGCAAAACAGATTCAGTAAGAAAATTCTTTAATATACTCCGGGGCGTGCCTCCCATAGCTATGCGCAGACCTATCTCGCCACGGCGTGAATTGGTCCTGAGCCAGAAAGTACCGGATATACCCAGAAATGTACAAAGCAGGAAAAATACAACAAGAGATATTTGAAGACGCACGGTATTAGTATAGCCTTTAGCAAATTCATATGCTCGCTCAATAGTCTCAAAGTTCGTCAAGTCAAGATAGTAATAATTACCTAAACTCATCCTGGGAACAAACTCTTCCTTAAACCGTTCGGCAAAAACCTGAGGGCTGACATCATCATGTATGCGGAAACAAATTTGCATACAAAACGGGAAACTCGAAATATTAAGTTTATCTGTCGGCATGAAAGCGGCCGGTATAGGCTGTTCTAATTTTGAAGTTTTAAATTTATCTACAATACCCGCCACATTAAACTCTATGCTACCGTTATAATTAGTAACCGTATGATTCAGTCCGTTTTCGCCATTGAAAAGTTTATGAGCCATTGCTTCGGTAAAATATACACTGGAAGTTGAGAACGAACGGGTATCCGGATTCCCGGAAATATTATTTTCCATACCGAACACTTTAAAATACTCTCCGTCTTTATAAAACTGATAATACCGGCCACCTGTTCCTAGTGAATCATATTTGAAACCTGTACCGCTATAACTTTGACTGGATGGATGACCATAATTCATAACTATTGATGTAGCAGTAACACCGGTATAATTCCGTAATTGCTCGTAAATACGAAGGAAATTAACTTCCCGGAGGCTATCGCCAATTTGAGTTTCATCATATTTGGCATGCGCGGAAGAATATTCTCCAAAAGTGAGGCGGAAAGCATTCGTCGAATTATATCCCTTATCAATTGTTTTATTACACGATATTACAAAAACCGGGTCTATTGCTTTCCACATAAAGATTGTAACCAAGACAAGCTCAATGAATATCCAACCGTTCGAACGGCGTTTATTCCACATTTGTTTAAAAGTCAGACGTATCATGGTGTATTAATCTTTTTCGTTAAGTGATTCAATAATATTTTTCCGCAATCCATACCATGCAGGAATAATAGCCGAGATAAGATTCAGTATTAAACAAATCAGCAATGCAATGATAAATACACCGGGATTGAATAACATACCGGCTGTTAACAGATTATCTACTCCTGCAGGTGGCTCTGATGCCCAGGTATCAAATAAGGTAAATATCCAGTATCGTCCTGCAACGACAATTATACAGGATATTACCAGGCCTAATAAACCACCAAATAAGGTCAATAACATATTCTCGGAAAGCAGTTGCCTGATAAGCGTTCCGTTCGAACCACCGAAAGCTTTACGCACTCCCATTTCGGCCATACGTTTATCCATACGAGATGATACCATACCCGCCAGATTTATAGCCGGAACAAAAATAAGTGCCAGAAGCATAACACCGAATGTACTGAACACCGTCCACCAGTCAATTTCGTAATTATTGGATTGATGAAAATAGATTTTCCACATCTCTTCGGGCTGTCCCGCCGTATCCAGTTTGTATTCCTCCTGACTATTATTTATTTTATTTATAATAGCATTTACCTCTTCCTTTACTTCGCCGATGGCTGAAACAGACGGCGCAAGTAAATAAGTCCGTAAACTTCCAAGATATCCTTCAGCATATGAACTATTCAACTGTTCAGGCTTCAAAGTATATGGCATCCATAGTTGCGCATAAGTAAGCGGTGTTGCATACGAAACATCCCGAACCACTCCGGCTACACGATATTCGCCACCATCTACTATTATACGGCACCCTTCAGCATCTGTTGTATCAAACATTTGCCGGGCAAGTCCGGCAGATATAACAACTGTTTTTATGCCCGAGTTAAATTCTTCATCGGAGAACGGTTTGCCATTTATATATTCATAGTTGAATACTTTCCAAAAGTTCGGGTCAATATATTTCACCGTAATAGGTATCAGTTTCCGGGTATCCTGCTGTTCGGCATAATTAACCTCATCATATACCTCAAGAATGGCTGTCACATTTTCTACCGACTCTAACGGATAGATATAATCGCGTACAAATGTATATGATAAGGAGCTCGCCGACATATTATCATTCGCGTAGCGTACGTTCATAGTCCGGAATGACAATGTGCGATTCCGTTCTGTTTCAGGATAAAAGGGGGCAATCTTTACATAATAAATAATGGCAACCACCATTATCATTGCAATGGATAGTCCTGTACCAATAATATATACAGCACTATAAAGCCTGTTCTGCTTACATAGTTGCCAGGCTTGTTTGAGATAGGTTGTAATCATGCATTTTGAGTTTTGAGTGAGGAGTGGTGAGTGATGAGTTCAAAGTTGTGTGCACAGCCCACTCAAAACTCAGAACTCATAACTCAATACTTTAAATTATTTCACTTTCAGCTTACTTTTACTTTTATGCGAAGTCATATCCGAAATCACTACCTTATCGCCCGGTTTCAATCCTCCTACTACTTCAACATACTCAAAGTTCGAATCGCCTAATTGTACTTTTCGCTTTACAATTTCCTTTTCGCCATCCATAACCCACATGTCATACTCACCACGACCTACATAATAAGATGCATTTTTAATACGCATTACATCTTCTTTTACGGCATTCATTACATAGACATCGGTTTTAAGTCCTGAGCGCAAGCGGCGGTTACTGTCATCCGTTAGTTGTACGGTGAAAGATATAACACCATTTTTCGAAAGAGGAGTTACACTGGATACTATACCATCCAGCTTATCGTTCCCGATTTTCACAACTGCACGTCCACCAGCAGCTACACGGTCGCCATAGGCATCGGCAATTTCGCCTTCAACTTTGAAATGGCTTAAATCAGATATGATGGCAACCTGCCCGCCCTGAGGAATCTGTGCACCAATCTGGTTGTTTACATACGTAAGGATGGCTTTCCGGGGCGACCGTATCTGGGCATCGTCCAGTGTACGTTTCATTTCGGCCAGGGATTTGCGGAATATATTAAAGTCTAATTCCTTCACTTTCATTTCGGCTTCGCGTACTTCGCGTTCGTTCTGGTATTGCTGTTTCAATTGTTCCAGTTCCAGGGCGGCAACATTTACACTTAGTTCGGCCTGCCTCACTTTATCGGTTGTACCGGCTCCAAGGCTATCCAAATATTGTTCGTTGCGCAATTCAACCTTCATGCGGTTTAGTTTCATTTCCGAAACCTTTATCTGCATAGCCATGTCGTTTAGTTTCGTCTGGTCATTAACTTTCTGTTGTTCAAGTTTATAACGGTGTACCTGCTCTTCATCAAGTAGTTTATTATAATCGGTTTCAGTACTTTGCAGATCGAGTTTCAAGATTGGAGTTCCAATATCAACAGAATCACCACCTTTGCGGTAAACTTCCACAATACGGGTATTGATGGGCGAGTTTATTATTTCTTCGAATGCCGGGGCTACCCTACCCGATGCGCTGACACTTACTTCGATCGTACCTTCGTCTACCTCCGAAATAATAAGATCTTTACGTTGCACACCTGCCCGCATAAACGATATCAGTACACTTATAGCAACGATACAGCCTACACCGATAGCTCCATATTTGATTATTTTTTTGTTCCGTTCTTTCTGACGGACTTCTTTTGGAATGACTCTGTCCATATTGAGTGTTTTTAAATTTTTATAGTTTCGCACATTTATAAAGTCAAACGGTATGCCAAATACGTAACTCATTGATAGATAAGTAAAAAGCAAATTAACATAGTGTTCGATAGCGGACAGTTTGTTCAGAAATGATTATACGTTATAAATCAGGTGGGAGCTTCAACAATCAAAAGATTTGCAATAGTGTTCATAATTAATATTAATATAACGTCCTATTAGTTACTTTTTAATAAGGAAATCGTACTTTTACCCCCGAACCATTATTGCCCGGCTATGAAGAAATTGATTTGTGCATTTTCCCTGGTCTTTTCGGCATTTAACGTGTACAGCCAGGAGATTATCAAAGAAACTCCGTTGGAAATTACATTTCCAAAAGATGATGTGCGCCAATTAGAAGAGAATTTAACACCGCCCGACCCGCAACGACCCGAGTTGCATTTCGTAAATCCGTATTACCGTGAACCTTTGGACAATCCTGTTCCTATGGAATTCCAAAACATGAAGCTGTGGAGATTGTATCACAATTTTTCTTTTTCTATAACCGGAGAAGGTGAGATATGGCCGGGAATTACTACTATTAATAATGCCATGTTCGATTTGAATTATAATACGGATATCGTGAATTTCAATCTCGGTACTTCCCTTTGGAAAATGGATGGTAAGTTACGACCTAACTCGGATATTGTATTCTACGGGAATGCATCAATAAATCCAGTGTCATGGCTTACGGTGGGGGCTTATGGGCAGTACTCGGTAATGTCTGTTCAGAATTTTAAAAAGCATGGTTTTGTATTACCAGCTCCCATGATGCCTTATACTTCTTTCGGTGTAAATTCCAGAATAATGTTCAATGAAACCTTTGGGATCGAAGGTGGCTTCGGCGGACAGTTCGATCCGGTTAGGAGAAAATGGGAACCGACATACAGTATCGGTCCCTCTTTTAATTTTAACAGGATACGGAAAAAGAAATAATTATTTCCTATCGAAGCCTCAACCTGTCGCCAATCATTGGAATATATTCTTCCACATCATGCTTATTCATCTTGTATAGGCTCTTCAACCGTATGCCGTAGATTTGTGAAATACCATGCATAGAGTCTCCGTCCTTAACGATGTGAACTTTATATTTCTTATCGGCTTTTTTATTCTTTTTCTTCAAGTAAATAATATCACCCGAAGTAAGTGTATAGTCTTTGTGAAGATCGTTGTATTTAATAAGTTTCTTTTCGCTGATACCGAATTCTTTGCTCAAACCTTTAAACGTATCTCCTGCCCGGGCTACCACATAGGCTATTCCATTAGCCAGGTAAACCTGATGCGGATTAGTATAGGTTACTTCGTTCTTCGAAGATGATTTCTTTCCGGATTTATCGTATTTATAAAGTTCGTAATCCTCAATGATGGTTATCAGACGATTGGCATAGGAAGGATCGGTAGCATATCCGGCTTTCTTTAGTCCCCGTGCCCAACCTTTATAATCGGTAATACTGAGTTTAAAAAGAGCCTGGTAACGGGCACGATGGGCTAGGAATTTGGAATGGTCTTCATATGATTCTTTTGCGTTTTTATATTTGCGGAAACATTCGTTACGGGCATCATCATGGGCACGCATAGAAGGCCCTTTCCAGTCGGCCCCACATTTTATCCCAAAATGATTATTGCCTTGCTTTGCTAGTTTACTCTGCCCGGCTCCACTTTCCAACAATCCCTGGGCCAGGGTAATACTGGCCGGAATCTTATACTTCTTCATCTCTTCAATAGCCATGTTGCTGTATTTGTCGATGTAATCAAGGTATACCTTATTTTTACGCTGCCCGTATGATTCTGCTGAAAGCAGTAGAACAAATACCAGTAAAATATATTTCAGGTTATTTTTCAAATTCATCATCATTCAATATTGTTATTTATAGCTTCCACAAGAGCATCGGTCATTACAGAGATATAAGAAAGCGAAGCATTCCAGTTTATAGCTATTTCGTTGGAAGCATAAGATTCCTCGTCATCAATATACGATTCAGCAGGTATGTTGCTTGGATAGATCAGTGTTTCGGATTTATCTTGTTGAGCCGGATTAGGTCCTCCTACCAGAAAACCGGGTATAGGTTCTTCAATATCATCCGATGCAGATAACCGATGGTGCGGATACATGGGGTTTTTTGTACCGAAACCGGTAACATAGCAGTAGCCCAGCGGGTTACGGCCCAATATATAGTCGTTATTGTTTATTCCGTAATTCAGATATTGCTTATTTCCGGTTAGTTGGTATGCATAAAAGAATGCAACTGTTTGGTTGGCGCATTTCTCTGAAAGGCAACCCCAGCCAAAATCTTCTGCACGGTTTCCAAAAGGAATATGGTTAAGCGAATCTTCGCTAAGATTTACGGATTTGTTACAGTAATCAAGTAACTGTTGCTTCAACTCTTTATAATATTCCGGATCAACCGTTTCAAAATTTTCCTTGCAGGGAGAGTTACGGAGTAATGTCATATATCCCAACCCTGCAACCGCCCCCCATGTTGGCAAAGTAAATTTCGCGGGTTGATACCTTTTCATATCATCCATATATTTCTTCTCGCCGGTGGTTGAGAATAGTTCCACAGCAGCCCAATAAAATTCATCATTGGAATTATTGTCTCCATAAGCGCCGGTAATAACTGCCGGTTCATAATTCTTATTAATTTCATCCTGATTGTAATAAGCTTCGGGGTTCATCAACGCCCATTCATAAGCTTTCTGAGCAGCCGCCAGTGCTTTATCCGAAAATCCCGGATAATCTTTCGCGTAATTTCTGAATACCCGGGAAGCCTGAGCCATAGAGGAGCTAAAATCAAGTGTTGCGGTAACCGACTTCTGGACAACATACCTTTGTTGACGGCATTTATCGGGCTGGATAAAACCTTCGAAATGTGGAGTCGTCAACTTATGGTAAACTCCTCCATCGGCTGGGTCTTGCATGGTAAGCATCCACGCCAGATTATAATAAATTTCATCCAACAAGTCGGGAGTATCATTATCACTCTCTGGAATATTAAGATTCAATGTTTCAATATAATCAGATGCGTCTTCGGCCAATGCCATAAGTAAACCTACGGTAAAACCCGAGTTAACGATGTATTTATTGTAATCTCCGGCATCATACCAACCACCCGGTGATGATATAATAGTTCCAGCCGGGCGGCCAGCAGAAGCCGCACTGGGATGAATAAAGACAATTGTATCCGGATGTCCGGACGAGCGATGCCACTTACCTGCATACTTTTCTTCGATCGGCATACCGGCACGCTGGTAATAAAAGGCTTTTATAGCTGCTTTGCCCAAGGGACGGTAAATTGAGAATGGATTTTCGGAAGTCGGTTGATTCCTTTTCCCCGGATTGCAACCGAAAAAAACAGGAAGTAAAACAAACAAAATCAGATATAAATGGTTTTTCATGTTTGTTGATTTTAAATTTTTAGTAGCATACAAAATTCCTAAAAAATATCGGATTAATCAACCAGTTTCTTATCTTTGAAGAAATTTCAAACATGCCTTAACGCTCATTAACTTAGATTTTGCATTATGAAAGAGAAAAATATAGATTTAAAATTCAACGTTTATCAATTCGATGAACTTACAACAGCCGATCAAGAGCTTGTAAACCAGGCAAAAGAAGCTACGCAAAGAAGTTATTCGCCTTATTCAAAATACCAGGTAGGGGCGGCTGCTCTTTTAAGTGACGGTACCATCGTTACAGGTAGTAATCAGGAAAATGTGTCTTATCCACTGAGCCAGTGTGCCGAACGTAACACATTATTCTATGCAAATTCGCAATATCCCGCACTGGCAGTCGACACTTTAGCCATTGCAGCTTATACGGATAATCAGTACACATCTTCGCCCATCACACCTTGCGGCGGATGCCGGCAGGTAATGCTTGAAACGGAAAACCGATATAAACAACCCATACGTATATTACTGTATGGCACACAAGGAGTGTACGAAATTAGTTCGGCAACGTTTTTCTTACCATTAAGTTTTAATGAAATCGGGGTTTAAAACATAAAGAACGTAAATAACTTTTTTTCAGACTCTGATATTTTTTTTTCATGGTCAAATATCTGATTATCTCCTTATCATAATTCACACTTCTTCCTTTATTTATATAGGGTTTGTTTTTTGATATCCCATATTAATTTCATATCTTTGCCCTCGAATTTGAAACTTACTCCAGTGAAAATGTAAAAAACACTTTTCTCATCATTTTGAATAGTTTTCCGGTTAAGGAACCGAAAACTTCCGGACAATCCATGATCCGGTTTTAACTCCTGTAATCTTACTTTTTTATTTATCCTTAAAGATTCTTGCAGCCATGAGTCTTTCTATACAACATCTTACGTATATGCATGCGGATAAGGAAGTGCTTTTCCGCGATGTAAATTTATCACTGGAAAACGGTGAAAAAATAGCCTTGGTAGGTAATAACGGAAGTGGAAAGTCGACCCTTCTTCGTATTATTGCCGGGCTACTTGATACGAACTCCGAACTTATTGTTCGTCCACCCGAAGGGGTTTTCTATGTGCCTCAGCATTTCGGGCAATTCAATAATCAAACGTTGGCGCAAGCCATGCAGATTGATAATAAACTCCACGCACTACAAGCTATATTGGCAGGTGATGTGAGTGAACAAAACTTCAATACGTTGAATGATGATTGGAATATTGAGGAAGAAGCACTGGAATCGCTTGCGCATTGGGGGTTGAAGGATTTTTCCCTTTATCAGTCGATCGACACACTTAGTGGCGGCGAAAAAACCAAAGTTTTCCTGGCCGGTATGAAGTTACACCAACATTCTATCCTGTTGCTGGACGAGCCGACGAACCATCTGGATTACAGGCATAGAACCCTGTTGTACGAGTTTGTTCAACAAACACGTAATGGAATGATTGTTGTAAGTCATGACCGCACCCTTCTTAATCTGCTTCCGGTTACTGCTGAGTTAAGTGTATCGGGTATCCGGATGTATGGTGGCAATTACGAATTCTATAAAGAGCAGAAGGAATTGGAACAAAACGCGGTACTTCAAAAACTCGAAGAGAAAGAAAAACAACTCCGTATGGCTAAGAAAATTGCCAGGGAAACAGCCGAAAGGCAACAGAAACATAGTGTCAGGGGTGAAAAACAAAACCTGAAGAAAGGAGTTTCGCGCATTGCTATGGGCAATCTGAAAAGAGCATCGGAAAATACCACAGCTAAGCTCAAAGATATTCATAGTGATAAAACAGAGGGTTTAGAGCAGGAAGTTCGCAGTATACGCGAACAGGCCAATACGCGTGCGAATCTGCAAACAGACTTCAATTCGTCGGCTTTACATCACGGGAAAATATTAATTAAGGCAGAAAACCTTGAGTTAACATACAATACTTCCGAAGTTGAACAAGATAATAATTATTTGTGGGCGGAAGCTTTGAATTTCGAAATCAGAAGCGGAGAACGCATTAGTATTGAAGGTGATAACGGTAGTGGTAAAACATCATTGATTAAATTACTGACTGGTGATTTGCTGCCTACCCGCGGAAACATTACAAGGACAGAAAATCTTAGCTACGTGTACCTGGACCAGGAGTATTCTATAATTAAGAATAAACTTACAGTGCTCGAACAGGCCGAAAGCTTTAATTCTCGCCTTTTGCCCGAACATGAATTGAGAATTATCCTGAACCGGTTTCTTTTTCCGGCCGACACATGGGATAAACCTTGTAGTAAACTGAGTGGAGGTGAAAAGATGAGGTTGGCATTTTGTTGTTTGATGATTGGGAACAATACTCCGGATTTGTTTATTCTGGACGAGCCTACCAATAATCTGGATATAGCAAGTATCCACATTATAACTGATACCATAAAAAAATATCAGGGAACAGTTATTGTAATTTCGCACGATAAATATTTTTTAAATGAAATTGGTGTCGACCGTAGCATAAAACTAATCAGGAATTAAACACAGGAAGGTTTCTTCAAATCCCCTGTTTATACGGGCTGCAAAGGGCCTTAATAAGATAGGTCGAGGATATTAATATCGTCGAGGGAGGATATATATATCGTAGGTGGGGAGATATTAATATCATCGGGGTAGGATATATAATATATCGTAGGCGGAGGATATATATATCGTAGATGGACGATATTAACTGTTTTCTAAATTTCTCTCAAAGAATATTAAGCGGCACAACCATATTGCTGTTAATTATGTTTTATGTGTTGAACCAAATAAAATAGAATTATGAGAGATAGAATTAACAGAAACATGGCTGCTGAAGAGAATCAAACTCTTTCCGGTCATCCTGCATCTGAAAGAATTGATATATGGACGAGTGATATTATTACTAATTCCGATCAACCATTGGAAGGCAGAAAATGTAAAGCACCGGAAACTCCGGATTCCAGAAGAAGGAAACTGGAAGAAATGGAAGATGTAATACAGGAGGATATTGCAAGAACATCGGGATCTCTTGACAAAGAGGATCTGGAGAACCTGGATCCAGACTGGAGAACTCCTAACGAACGCAGATAATATCCGGTTTAGGGAAAGTCAATGATTTTCTATTTTGAACACAGAGACACAGAGGCACAGAGTTTTATAATTACATTTAAATGAAAATCTCAGTGCCTCTGTGTCTCTGTGTTCTGATATATATATTGCAAGCAAGTGCTTTACTATTCCCAATCCAGGATTACCTTACCACAATTTCCTCCATCCATGATTTCGAACCCTTGCAGGTAATCATCGACTTTGAAACGGTGGGTTACTATGGGCGACAAATCAATTCCTGTAATCAACATCTGCTCCATCTGATACCAGGTTTCCCACATTTCGCGTCCATAAATACCTTTAAGCGTTAATGCTTTGAATATAATATTATCCCAGTTAACTGCTGTACCGGCAGGCTGAATACCCAATAGGGAAATCTTAGAACCATTGTACATATTTTCGAGCATTTCATTAAATGCTTTCGGCGAGCCCGACATTTCGAGTCCTATATCGAAACCGTGCATACCTAGTTGTTTCATGGCTCCGCCCACTGTTTCTCCTTTCGTAGGATTTATCGTTACGGTAGCACCCATTTTACGGGCAATATCCAAACGGTAATCGCTCAGGTCACTGACAACAATATAACGTGCCCCGGCAAAGCGGCAGATAGCTGTAGCCATACAGCCGATAAGTCCGGCACCGGTAATCAATACGTCTTCGCCCAAAACCGGGAACGAAAGAGCCGTGTGGGTAGCATTACCAAAAGGATCCATGATACTGGCCATTTCATCCGGAATACGGGGATCCAGTTTAACTACATTTTCGGCAGGAAGCGATAAATATTCAGCAAAAGCACCATCGCGGTTTACACCTATTCCAATGGTATTTTCGCAAACATGTTTCTTTCCACGGCGACAGTTACGGCAATGTCCACAAGCAATGTGTCCTTCGCCCGTTACACGGTCGCCCACTTCAAGATTCCTCACGCCGGCACCTTTTTCGACTATTGTTCCTACGTACTCGTGGCCAATGGTCATAGGTGTTTTAATGGTACGTTGCGACCAGTCGTCCCAACGGTATATATGCAGGTCGGTTCCGCAGATAGCCGTTTTCTTGATTTTAATTAAAACATCATTTACACCTACTTCGGGCATCGGAACATCTTCCATCCAGAGGCCTCTTTCGGGGCGTAGTTTTACTAAGGCTTTCATTTTATTTATGATTTTAATTAAGGTTATAAATCTGACATCAAAGGTAAAAGATATTTTTCAGATTACGGAGAATTCTGATGCAAAGAAATTGGATATAACATAAAAGATAATGGTAACTTAATTAGAAAAAAACATTTGATAGAAAAAAAATCTAAAGGGGGTTATCGTATAAATGACAATATCCCATATCAAAATCGACCCGGCAGGAAATTTAGTAATATATAAATCACAGAAATCTTTTTGAGGTAGTCAGGCCAAACAAAACAGTCTGTTTATGCAATATGCTTATTGTATTTTTGTTTGTGTAGCACTGTAAATCAGATTATTAATCACCAGCAAATTCTCAAAAAAAACATTAGGAATCTACCTATAAATGAATATATTTGTAAAATCAGTTGATAATAACCGGCGTTAGATTTCTACATTTCCCGAAGAAAACATATACATTAATCTATTGCTAATACTAAAAAATAATCAGAGTATGAAAAGAAAGCTCCGGATGGGTATGTATGGTGGAGGAGAAGGTGCATTTATAGGCGCCGTTCACCGATGTGCCGCCTTCATGGACAATAGTATCGAACTGGTTTGCGGATGCTTCAGCAGCAAACCGGAAGTTTCTAAAAAGTCTGGCAAAGCGTATTTCCTTCCTGATGACAGGATTTACAGTTCGTACGAAGAAATGATAGAGAAAGAAAAAGCCCTCCCGGAGGGCGAACGCATGGACTTTCTTTCTATCGTTACCCCAAATCACCTGCATTATAATCCTGCCAGAATGGCTCTGGAAAACGGATTCGATGTGGTTCTGGATAAACCCATAACGTATTCTCTGGCCGAAGCCAAAGCTTTAAAGCAATTAGTAGAGCAAACCGGCCTTACCCTTGCCTTGACGCATACTTATTCGGGATATCCAACTATCAAAGAAGCCCGGTACCGCATTCAACGGGGAGACTTCGGTAAAATCCGCAAAATATACACTGAATATCCGCAAGGATGGCTCTCTACCTGTGCCGAACTCGACCCCAAAAGTAACGCAGGTTGGCGTACTGATCCAAGCCGTTCGGGCAAAGCAGGATGTATGGGCGATATCGGTACTCACGCATTACATCTGGCCGAATATGTTTCCGGACTAAAATGTACAGCACTTTGTGCCGACCTTAAAACATTTGTAGATGGTCGACGGCTGGACGACGATGGGGCAGCTTTACTACGTTTTGATAATGGTGCTACAGGAGTGTTAATGGCCTCTCAGGTAGCCGTCGGAGAAGAAAATGCGCTGAAAATACGCATTTATGGAGAAAAAGGTGGTTTGGAATGGAGACAGGAAGAACCAAATACACTGCTTATTAAATGGCCTGACAGACCGGTAGAAATTGTTCGCACCGGAAACGGTTATATGAGTGATATTGCCAAAGCAAATACCCGTACTCCCGGTGGACATCCCGAAGGATATATTGAAGCATTTGCTAATATTTACCGCAATTTCGCCCGCACTGTTATGGCTCGTAAGGAAGGAGTAACACCCGAGCCGGCTTGGTTGGATTTTCCCGGTGTGGATGATGGAATACGGGGTATGCAGTTTATTGAAACAATTGTATCATCGGGATACAACGAAGAAAATAAATGGTTAAACTGGATTGAATAAATTACAAATATTATGGCACGAAAAGTAACCTTATACACTGCACAATGGGGCGATATGCCTCTGGAAACAATCTGCACTAAAGCAAAAGAATTCGGTTATGATGGTCTGGAACTGGCCTGCACCGAAAACCATCTCGACATTGAAAAACTTAGTCAGGAATATTGCGACAGCATTAAAGCCACACTGACTAAATATGGCCTGGAAATCTATACGATTTCGAATCATCCTGTGGGACAATGTGTTTGCGACCGGATCGACCATCGACATAAATCCGTACTACCTGCCCGTTTATGGGGAGATGGAGACCCGGAAGGCGTTCGTCAACGGGCAGCCGAAGAAATGATACGCATTGGACAAGCTGCATATATGTTGGGTATTAATACGGTAGTAGGTTTTACCGGTAGCCCTATCTGGCACCTGCTTTATTCTTTCCCACCTGTTTCCGAAGAAGAAATACAGGCCGGTTTCAAGGAAGTAGCCCAAAGAATGAAACCTATTCTCGACTCTTACCAAAAGAATGGCGTTCGGTTTGCACTTGAAGTTCATCCTACCGAAATAGCTTTCGATATATCTTCTGCTCAAACATTACTGGAAGCTCTCGATTACCACCCGGCATTCGGCTTTAACTATGACCCCAGCCACATGGGTTATCAGGGAGTAGATTATGTAGCATTTATTGAAACCTTTGCCGACAGGATTTTCCATGTACACATGAAAGATGTATGGTGGTCTGATGTTCCTACCCGTGCAGGAGTATTCGGTGGTCATTTACCATTCGGGCATAAAGACCGCTTCTGGGATTTCCGCAGTATGGGCCGCGGAAAGATTAACTTTGAAGAAATCATCCGGGCACTCAACCGTATAGGTTATGAAGGGCCTCTATCTGTAGAATGGGAAGATAATGGCATGGATCGCGAACATGGTGCAGCCGAGTCGCTCCGGTTTGTGAAACAGGTTGATTTCCGTCCATCTACTTTAGCATTCGATGCTGGCTTCCAGAAAGATTTATGAGCAATGAGTTTTGAGTAATGAGTTCTTACTGATTCAGTATATTCATTATTCAAAACTATCTACTCAAACTCACAACTCAAAACTAAAAACTTTATAATACCATGGCAAAAGAAAACATCACAAGAAGAGAATTTATTACCCGCTCCGCTTTGCTGGGTACAGCAGGCGCTGTCGGAGGTTTAACAACAGGAGGAGGACTACTAGCCTCGTGCAGCGGTGAAAGTAAAGACAAAATCACACCGCTTCAATCAGATATTCCGGTTTATATTCCCGAAATGGGCGACAAAGCTATTGACGGAAAACCGATACGGATAGGTGTTATCGGCTGCGGAAGCCGCGGTTCGGGAGCTGTGAATGATTGCCTCTCGGCTGCCGATGGACTATCCATCGTTGCAATGGCCGATATCTTCGAAGACAGACTGGAACAGCTCAGAAAACAACTGGCTAAAGATAGAAACATGAATGTACCCGATGATAAGATATATTACGGTTTCGATGCCTACAAAAAAGTATGCGAAGATCCAAATGTAGATATGGTTATTATCGCCACGCCATCCATTTTCCATGCCGACCAAACGAAGTATGCCGTAGAGAAAGGCAAGCATGTATTCTGCGAAAAAGCAGCGGGTATTGACCCCGTAAGCTGCCGTACTTTCACCGCGGCAATCAAAATAGCGCAGTCACGGAATCTTTGCATTCAGACAGGTGCCCAGAGACATCACGAACGCAGTTATATAGAATCTTACCGCCTTATACGCGATGGTTATATAGGAAAGATAACCGGCGGTGTGGTAAAATGGAATCAGGGAGCGATGAATTACCGCAAACGCCGTCCCGAATGGACTGATATGGAATACATGCTTCGCGACTTTTTCAGTTGGAACTGGCTGTGTGGAGACCATGTTATCGACCAGTTGGTACACAACATCGATGTATTTAACTGGTTCTCGCATCTTAAACCGGTATCGGTAGTAGGCATGGGTTCGCAGCTTCAACGTCGCACAGGTGACATTTTCGATAATTTCTGTCTGGATATCGTTTACGAAGGTGGGGTACGGGTAAATGCCCAGGCTCGTCAGATAGACGGTTGCGACGGCGATGTCAGCGAAACAATCATCGGTACCAAAGGAATATGGACAAGTAAAGATATGAGTATCCATGACAATGATGGAAACCTGGTTTGGAAGTACGATTTTGATGCACAGAACAAACAGTTCAAGCAGAACAATCCGTACGTACTCGAACACATGGATTTGATAAATCATATTCGTAGTAATAAATCCCTGACTCTGGAAGCCGAAACACTCGTAACTTCTTCGCTTACCGGAGCTATGGGTAGAGAATCAGCTTATACCGGTAAAGAATATAAATGGGAAGATTTCATTTTCTCTAATCTTTCGCTTATGCCCGAAGAATTGCATATGGGAAATATTAAGGATTTCGAAAAGAAATATGTACCGCCTAAAATGGGGCAACTTGCTGCTGAAATGAGATAAAAGTATTAAAGAGGTAAAGTTTTTGAAGTTTCATATCCTTTATTTAACTTTACCTCCTCTTAAAACCTGTTTATATTTAACAGGTATAATACTTTAAACTTTATTTTAACACCATTAATCATGAAAACAAAGGCAACGATTACTTTATTACTTTTAGGAGCTTTTTCTTCGACAGTTGTATCACAAAATGCTAAAGAGTATCCGGTACCACCCAACATGGTTCCGCAGATGACAGAGTTCTGGACCCCTCAGCCCCAGATTGTAACTCCCGCACCCGAGAATAATATTACAGCGCCACCATCAGATGCCATTGTATTATTGGGAGCAAACGGAGATTTATCAAAATGGCAACACGATGATGGAAGTGCGGCAAAATGGGATATTGCCGCAGGAGTTGTGACTGTAAAACCAAGAACAGGCCAGATCAAAACAAAAGAAAACTTTGGCGACTGTCAACTACATGTTGAATGGAGTGCACCTACCGTAGTGAAGGGCGAAAGTCAGGGTCGTGGCAATAGTGGAATATTTTTGCAAGGAATGTACGAAGTACAGGTACTCGATAATTATGAGAATGAAACTTATTCCAACGGACAAGCCGGAAGCATATACAAACAAACCCGTCCGCTTGTTAACCCCATCCGTAAGCCGGGAGAATGGAATACATACGACATTCTTTATACAGCACCACGGTTTAAGGAAGATGGAACTATACATACACACGGACGTATTACAGTGATTTTTAACGGAGTTGTAGTTCAGAACAATACCTTGATTCAGGGCACTACCGAATACATCGGTTTGCCTCAGATCAAAGCACATGGCGATGGACCGATCATTCTGCAAGATCATGGTGACCTTGTACGTTTCCGCAACATTTGGTTACGCAAATTATAAATAAATCAGCTTCAGGATTATATGAAGAAAAATTTAATTATACTCCTATGTATGCTATTTACACTTGGGCTGTCCGGATGCTCTTCACAGCAAGAGCCTATCCGGACACTCCTCATCACGGGACAAAATAATCACGAATGGCAAGTAAGCCACGTGGCTATCCAAAAGATACTCGAAAACTCAGGATTGTTTGCCGTCGATCTGGTAGTTACTCCTGCCGGGGGCGAAGATATGAGTAATTTCATGCCCGATTTTACAGGATATAAACTGGTTATACTGGATTATAACGGAGACCGTTGGCCTCAGAAAACAGAAGAATCATTTCTTGAATATATAAATAACGGTGGTGGCCTGGTGGTTTATCATGCTGCCGACAATGCATTCAGAGATTGGCCGGAATTCAATAAGATTATCGGCTTCGGCGGCTGGAACGGCCGGAACGAAACCGATGGTCCGTATATATACGCAGATAACGGTAAAGTAGTATACGACGATTCGCCCGGTGCCGCAGGTTCGCATGGGCCACAGCATGAGTTTGTTTTGAACGGGGGAAACATGGAACATCCGGTTACCAAAGGTTTGCCCGTTACCTGGAAACATGCTACGGACGAGCTATACGACCGTATGCGTGGGCCGGGAAAAATTAAAGATGTACTTTATTGGGCACATTCTTCGAACGAAAAGCAAGGTTCGGGACGTGACGAATTGACTTTATTTACAGTCGACTATGGCAAAGCCCGTATCTTCCATACAACCCTCGGCCATGCCGGCAAAACCCTTAGTGATAATATTGCCATGCAATGTACCGGTTTCCAGGTTACTTTGCTACGGGGGGCAGAATGGGCGGCAACAGGTAAGGTAACACAACCTGTTCCGGCAGATTTTCCTACGGAAACAAGTGTATCTTTACGCAAGGACTATCAGGCCGAGTTATCTAAATAATTATCGAAACAGAGAAGAAAGGAGATATTTCACCACAGAGTACACAGAGTTCTCACAGAGTTTTATTTTACGATGCCGCATGGTAATATAAAACTCTGTGAAAACTCTGTGTACTCTGTGGTAAAATACTTCAAAACAAATAAAAAAAAGAAAAATCGAATACGTTCGTCCTTACTTTTCCGAGTCTAGTTTTCAGATATTAAGAAATTAATTGTATTTTCGTGAATTATAAACAAATCCAGTTAATCCTATGAGCTTTTTCAAAAAACTACGAGGCGAACTTATCGACATAATTGAATACTCAAACTATGTTCAGGATACTATAGTCCACCGTTTCGAACGACACAACAACGAAATAAAGAACAATGCAAAACTGGTAGTGCGCGAAGGACAAACTGCTGTTTTTATCAATGAAGGACAGTTGGCAGATGTTTTCGGGCCGGGTACCTACACACTGAGCACACAAAATCTTCCGATACTCAGCACATTACAAGGCTGGAAATACGGTTTCAACAGCCCGTTTAAAGCCGAAGTCTATTTTGTAAGTACCAAAAACTTCATCGACCAGAAGTGGGGAACTAAAAACCCGCTTATTCTGCATGACGCGCGTTTCGGTATGATCGAAATCAGAGCCTTTGGTGTATATACCTTTAAAATAACAGAGCCGGGAACCTTTATAAAAGAAATAGTAGGCCCGCAGCAAACCTTTACCACACAGGACATTACCAACCAATTAAAAAGCGTTATCGTAACCCGGTTTACGGATGCTGTTGGCGAGTCCAATCTTCCGGTCGAAGCATACGCTTCGAATCTGAACGAGTTATCCGAAGCTATCTTCGGTTATATGAAAGATGATTTCACAGCTTATGGAATGGATATCACCAAATTCCTGATTGAAAACATCTCCATGCCGGAAGAAGTGAAGAAAGAAATCTTCGAATTAAGCCGTCTGAATACCGTAGACCTCGACAAGTTAACCAAGATGAAGGCTGCCAAAGCTATGGAAGCAGCAGCTAACAATCCGTCGGGAACTTCCGGAATGGGTCTTGGACTTGGAGCCGGAATGGCTATGGCACAACAAATGATGCAGTCAATGGCTCCCGGTGGTACTCCTCCCCCACCGGCTGCACAAAACAACTCTGCACCTGCTTCTGATACACCGCCACCTATACCAGGTGAAGTAGAATATTATATAGCCATCGGCGGTAAACAAAACGGGCCTTACAATATGCAGATGCTCGAAAAACTAGCCATAGAACAAGTTATAACCCGTGAAACGCTGGTATGGAAAAAAGGGATGTCCGAATGGTCGAAAGCAGGTAACTGCAACGAACTTCAAGTATTATGGACTTTAATGCCACCGCCACTGAATCCATAATGAACACAACAGAAACGCCGGACTTAAACCACGTAAACGCCGATTCTTACCACTGTGGCAATTGCGGTGCTTACGTAAAATACAGTCCGGGAACCACCGAACTGCATTGCGAGTATTGCGGAAGCATTACCCCTATTGAAGTTAAAGCTGCCATAAATATTCAGGAGCAGGATTTTCTTTTATATGTAAGCCAGGAAAAGAACCTCGACCGGGAATCGGCCAAGGTAATGCTATGCCATCATTGCAATGCCGAGTCGACCTTCGACGAAGAGCAGAAGTCCATGGAATGTCCTTACTGTGGCACAGCACTTATCGAATCCGACATTCACTACGAGCGGCTGGTTAAGCCTTCGTACCTGATGCCGTTTAAAATATCGGAAAAGGATGTACAGCAATGTATGGTAAGGTGGATTAATAAATTAAGCTTTGCTCCCAACAAACTAAAAAAGAGAGCCGTCTTTACTAATCACCTGAAAGGTGTATTTATTCCTTACTGGACATACGATGCACAAACCGTAACTTCGTATTCCGGCCAGCGTGGCGATAATTACACAGTAACCGTAGGGAGTGGAAAGAACAGGCGTACAGAAGTACGAACCCGCTGGCGTTCCGTAAGAGGGGTTGTTTCGCGGTTTTTCGACGATATTATGATACCGGCTTCGCGCCTGATTCCCGAAAAAGTACTGAACAAACTCGAAAATTGGGACCGTAATGCGTATGTAGAATACGATAAGCGTTTCCTTGCCGGACAAATTACAGAGAAATATACTGTAACTTTGGCGGATGGATATCAATGCGCCAAGGTATATATGGATTCGGTTATCCGTCAGGATATCCGGCGAGATATTGGTGGCGACCACCAGCGTATATCATCATCATATACAGATTATTCGGATATCAAATTTAAACTTGTATTGCTACCGTTATTCATATCTACATATACATACAATAATAAATTGTACCATTTTTACGTTAACGGACGAAACGGACAAATACATGGCGACCGGCCTTACAGTGCCTGGAAGATTTTCTTCGCCGTAGTTTTCGGCGTCGCTGCTCTGGGATTGATAATCTATTGGCTGATGCAGGTAAAATAACAAAAATAAACTACCAGATATGGGATTAATAAGAGTACTAATTATATTTCTAATCATTGCCTTTATTTCGGGCATCATCCGGGCTTTTATGGCTAAACGCAATATCACCGGCGGATTCAGGAGAAAGAAAAGTTCCGACTTCATTTCCGAAGAATTATATAAATTACATGAACTTAGAAAAAGAGGTATACTAACCGAGGAAGAGTATCAAAGAGAAAAAAGCAAATTGCTGAACAGGTAATTTAACTCTGTACTAAACACTAAACTAATATGATTCGGGCGATTTATATCAAATCATCTATCACTATTGTCATTAATCAATATAATTAATTGACAATTAACAAATTAGCCAACACCTTTATTCTCTAAAAGTATCATTTATCCCTCACCTATCCCTCACTAAATTTTCACTTTGACAAAAGTTCATTCCTTTCATTTCTTAATAAAACCATACTATAATTCTTTTCTATATGGTACTGTTTACTTTTGAAAGTATCTTAAGTTTCCGTACACCCGGGTGTTCACAGTCTGTACACCCGGGTGTTCGTATCAGGTACACCCGGGTGTACAGACTACGAAGACCCGGGTGTACGGAAAGATATGAATATAGCAAATACAAACAAATCCATAAGCTAATGAAAATCTATCCGGTTTAATCGAAAAAAGTACATAAATAACTCTATTCCAGAGAACACTTTGTGATGATTAACGAAACAGTAATAAAGAAAAGTATTTCCTTAGATTCCTTGGTAAGGATGTTTTTTTTTAATAAATTGCAAGGTATTTTCCGTATTTATATTAGCCAAAGAAAACAAGATATCAGAACACTATGAGTGACGACTATACGGTGCAGTGTCACAAACTTTACGAAATGTATGCCGGTGAAATGTATTCATACGGCATGTCTTTCAATATAAATAAAGAAACGGTTCTAGATGCTATTCATGATGTTTTCCTGCATCTTATTGAATATAAAAATATAATCGATATGCAGGGAAATGCCAAATACTACTTACTTATCAGCTTGCGTAACAGACTGTTTTCAATAAAAAGAAAAGAAATATCCGTAGATAGTATAGATGATACGGGGAATTTTAAATTCTCGCTCATTGTAAGCAAACTCGGAGATATTGTAGAAGATGAGAATGATAAAGAAGAATTGATATCTCAGATTGAAACCATTCTTGATAAACTGACAAGCAGACAACGCGAAGTAATTTATTTGCGCTATATGCAGAGTCTGAGTTATGAAGAGATTGCCAAAATTTTGCAAATTACTCCCAAAGCTACAAGGAAACTAAACTACCGTGCTTTAGCACAAATTAAGGAATTGTATGGTGATAAAATGTTGATATTGATACTGCTTGTATTTCATATTAGCCGACAGCCCTGACAAGCTGGTGGTTGAAGCTCGTGCCGATGCCGATATTGAGGCAATCCAGCCTATATGATATAATAAGCCAGATTGCCATTCTTTAATTACAACTTTTCAAACGTTATTTTCATATCGTTTACATCCAGAATCATCCGGTAATTTCCAGCTTCGGGTATATACCACTTGTGGTCGGGGCTACCTCCGGGATGCAAAGATACGGCATTGTCTTCTCCAGGTCTTGCTCCGTTAGTCGGAGGCATCAAACTGTCTGACGACCAATCCTTTCGGGTCGGAAATTTTATTTCTCCTTCCATTAATTCGCCTTCGTAAACATAAGCAGCCTCATCGGCATCCCATTCCAGGCGTATGGCATTCTCAATATCCCATCCAACGGGGCATCCATTTCCAACCATATATAGTTCGGAGTACCGGTCGGGGGCTACCGATACACAACTCACCGTCAGTGTTTCGGTGTTGACTGTGATTACGAATGTGCCTCTCTTACTAATGGTAAACTCTTCGCCCGGGTCGCTATCCTGTGTGCGGTACACCAGGGTATTGTTATCTGCACCTTTATAGAAAGCGGGAAACTCTTCGCCCTGATTTTCAATAAAGCGGTAGTTACCCACACTCATTGCTCCTCGCCAAACGTATTCCCACTGGGTAGTTGTCGAAGTAAACCTTACGGCACTAGCCGGGTCTTCGTTGTTTGCAGCTGTTCCAAGCAAGAAGATAGTCCTTGGTATATAGCTCGTTACATTTACCGTTGCTCTTGATATCTCCGGCAATAAGTACTGCGGATATGTGGTTACTGAAGCAATGACTTCTCCTTCCAACTCCGCCACTTCTCCGGGTTGCTTTCCCCAAACGGATGTGATGAGATCATTCAATTCTTTGTGTGTAAAGCTTACAGAAAGTTGATCGGAACTTATTTCCCTCATCGGGATGGAAGTAGCCATGTTATTACCTGCTATATCCAATTTAAAGTGGTATGTAATTTCCGTACCCTCCCCTCTGTAGGCTGCTCTTCCCCACTCGAAGGTTAATGCTACCTGATCGTACAGATCTTCATCCAACACCAGATTCTCTTGCACAGTAGTTAACTCCATTGTGTCTGGCGGCGTTTCCAGTGTAAAATGCTTATACTCGTCATTACACGATATATGTGCCATCAGGATGAATATCAGGAGTAAACACGATGTTATTTTCTTCATGTTCTTACTATTTAAAATCTATATATATAAATACCTTATTGAAAACTATTCCATCCAGAATGGTGCCTGCACCAGTGTCGGGTCTTTATCAATTTCGCTTTGGTGGATCGGGAACCAATAGTTCTTCTTTTCAAATGAACGTTGTAAAGCAACCGAACGTTTGAAGAAAGCATCCGGGTTATTAGGGTCATCAGTATAAACTTTTCCTCCGAAATTCATTCCATACTCGGGTCCGTCCAAGAGTTCTTCTCCCAACATCCAGCGACGGATGTCGTTATAACGAATACCTTCACAACAAAGTTCTACGCGACGTTCCTTACGGATGACTTGGCGTACTTCATCTTGGGTTGTCGGTGCAGGAATCATACCTGTGCCGCTTCCATATTGCGGTATGCCAGCACGTTCGCGAATCAGGTTTACATATCTCAGAATATCTGCATTTCCCGGGTCGCATTCATTCAGCGCTTCGGCATAATTCAGATAAAATTCGCCCAGACGGAACAGGATACCCGGCCGGTAAGGACGACTATTACCATCGCGAGGACGATTCTCGATGGATACTTTCTTGCGCACCAGGTATCCGTTTTGTGGAGCATCATGCGTTGGTCCACCGTCCCACTCGTCGGTCATAAACCGGGTTGTTCGGTTCTCGGGCCAGTACCACTGTCCATTATAGATTACCGATAGATAAAAACGTGGTTCACGGTTGGAATACATGTTAAATGTGGGGTAATCAGGATCTCCACCAGTAATCTGTCCTGGTTCGTTAACGGGTGCATTGCGGCAAACGTCCCACTTTGTGTTGCGTATTTCGGGTTCGGTTGCGAAACCTGTTTCCGTATAACCGGATGCTTCGTTTATAATGGGACTTCCGTCGGCATTATAACCCAGGATTGGCGAAAGCCCATTTTTCATAAAGAAAGCATCAACCAGGCTTTGAGTCACTCCCAACCCTCCATTACCACCACATCCACCAGGCGAAGCATGACTTTCGTATGCACCATAATCATTGGTCGGACGAGCGAAGAGTATTTCTTTATTCCCTTCTGATGTTTTTCTGAACAGAACATTGGCACAGGAAAGGAACGGATCAATTGTACCATCGTCATTATACTCATAATGTAATCCATGGCCTTCGGAATGGGCAGCATCAATCAGTTCTTTGGTAGCATCGGCCGCCCGACGCCATTTGCTGGCATCGTAAGTGCTATTAAAGCGCTCCTTTCCGTCATGATTAGTGAAACCTGCATACATAGGGTTTCCGTTCACCAGTGGACTGGCAGCAAACAACAGCATTCTGGCACGTACACACAGAGCAGCGGTTTTTGTAGCACGGCCAAAAAAACCATCGACCCACCGGGTAGGCAGTATCTTTGAGAGTTCTACCATTTCGGAATCAATCCAGTCGACTGTTTCGTCGAAGCTTCGTTGTCCTCTCATCAATACCTCTTGCGGAGCATCTACATCAACCATGTCTTCAAAATAGGGTACCGACCCGTATGCTTCCGTCATAATCCAGTAATAGTAAGCAATAAGGAAACGACATTCATTCTTCATGTTCTCTATATCCTGAGCCGTTACATTTTGTAAGGGATTAGGATGCGCATTGTGAATAAGGATATAAGCCGAACGAATTTTTCTAGGCAGGTTACCCCAGAAATCAGCATCCCAACCCGAATTGGTAAACCAGTTGCCTACCCTCCAGTTTAGCAGGTCGCCTCCCCAAAACTGTTGCCAGCGTTGCGAGGGGGTTATATCATCAGCGGCTATTTCGTAACCAACAGTTCTGACCATGGCCCAGGTAGGATCGGGTATTCCGTCGTAGATATTTGCCAGCCAGTCTTCGGTACGTGTTTTATCGTTAAATATCATTTCCAGAGTCAGTTCATCGTCGGGTGCGTTATCCAGGAAGTCGGCACATCCGTTCAGTACCAGACATACAAGGAGCAATAGTATATATTTAAACAATTTCATAATACAGCGTTTATTATATGTTTTTATAGTCATCAGAAATTAACATTCAATCCGAGTGAGAGTGATTTCATAATGGGATATTTGGCCCCGTGGCGCGAATCGACTTCCGGGTCCCAAAGTTTAAAGCCCGAGAAAGTTAACAGGTTAGTTCCCTTCATATAAATGCGCAGGCTGGATAGTCCTATCTTGCCCGACATTTCTTTCGGAAATGTGTAACCTACTTCAATATCCTTGAGTCGCATCATGCTCATGTCGCGTAGCCACCAGGTTGATTCCTGAGAGTTGTTCTCGTTCTGTCCGTACGTTAATCTTGGATAGAACACGTTTTGGCTAGGATTTTCGGGTGTCCAGCGGTCATTATAGTTATCCAGGATATTACCCATTGCACCCATGGTGCTACCCGGCATAAAGTTGTTTCCACCAATGAAACGGTGTGTACGTGCATTTCCCTGAAAGAATACATTAATATCAAAGTTCTTATAGCTGGCATTACCGCCGAAACCATACACAATTTGCGGGTCGTAAGTACCACCAATAGCTTTTCTATCGAGGGTGGTGATGCTACCGTCGCCATCTACATCTACATACTTAATATCTCCGGGTCGAAGCTTATTAGAAAAGGTTTGCGAAGGAATTCCTTCATTCAGAATACCATTTTCCACATCGGCGAAGTCGTCTTCGGTAAACAAACGCTCGGCTACCAGTCCAAACAGCTGGCTGACAGGTCTACCTATTTCCGAACGAGTAGTACTTGTAACACCTGGTGCTTCGTCTTTCTCAATTATTTCGTTCGCAGCATAAGTAAAGTTTCCGCGAAAACTAACGAAAAGATCTTTATTTATTTCCTTGTTGTAGCCCAGGAATACCTCGAAACCTTTATTATCGACCTTACCGTAATTAGCCCAGGGCGTATTGATAAACCCGGCAGCTGTAGGTATGGTATTACGTTGCATAAAAATATCGTAACGATGCTCTATGAAATAATCGAGCTGCAAATCCAGGGCATTCCATAATCCTACTTCAAGGCCTAAGTTAATTTTCTCAACGGTTTCCCATGTCAGGTCCGGGATACCAAAGTGTCCTTCCTGCCGACCTGCACGGTGATAATCGTTATTTACTCCCCAACGGTATTCGCCATTTGTACCGATAGTGGTAACATAAGCAAAACGACGACCAGCTAACTGGTCATTACCTACGAGCCCCCACGAACCTTTGAACTTAATTTTGGAGAACACATCGCGATAGGAAGCCATGAAAGGCTCTTCAGACATCAGATACCCTACAGCCACCGAAGGGAAAAAACCGTATCGCTTGCCTTTGGCAAAATTTTCGGAACCGTTGTAGCCGAAATTGGCTTCGGCTATGTAACGTCCGTCAAACGTATAAGATACACGACCGGCTATCCCCATGCGGCGGAAAGGTACCGCATCGCCATTTTGAAAATCTCTTTGATTGTAAAGGAGCAAACCGTCAACATGGTGTTTACCAAAGTTTTGCGAATAAGTTAGGCTTCCTTCCAGATAAGTAGCTTTATTACCCCATTCACCTTTACTTTCCGTATCCAGAAACATCTGTCCGTTAGAGCCGATGGTCATCTCCAGATTTCCGTACTCATCCCTGCCAACTGCCGGATTATAATAATCAGGAGACTTATGTCGTCTCACGAATGACTCCGACCAGCGGTCGAATGAAAATACTCCCTTAGCTTTCAGTCCGGGAAGTATAAATTTCAGGTCTTGTTCGAGCGAAAACAGTGACTCTATTTTACTGGACGATGTGTTTCTAAATCCATGTTGGGTGGCACGTACCCATGGGTTAGTGCGGTTCACTACACGCGGAAACTCTCCCGAAGAATACACGGTTGGGTGTACAAAAGGTGGAGTTTCGAAAGCTGTTCCAAATATATCATCTGAACTGGCTTCCATACGATTTGTTTCCTGTAAGTATCCACCGATATTGATGCGGGCCAGCGTAGTTTTCGTGATGTTGACATCTACGTTGGAACGGAGGTTGTATTTATTCAGTCGAGTGCCCGAATTCCAGGTTTGGCTCTTGTCGCGTTCGAATATGCCCGACTCACCATAATACGAACCGGTAAGCGCATAACGGATTATTTCGCTACCTCCATTTACCGATAAGTTAGCACGTTGGTTAGAAGCATAGTCTCGGGTTACCGCATCAATCCAGTTTACATCGGGATATAAGTCGGGATCTATATTATTGCGATAATTATTGATAACTTCTTCCGAATAATCGGGTGTTAGGCCGGCATCCGTTTTAAGTTCATTCAACAGTGAAAGGTAATCAGCCGAACCGATATAATTCGGCAATTTAACCGGCTGGGTAAAACCGTGCTCGTACTGCACGCCAACTCGTGGCTTTCCAACTGTACCTCGTTTGGTGTTTACTAAGATTACTCCGTTGGCGCCGCGCACTCCATAAACGGCGCTGGCCGAAGCATCTTTAAGCACAGAGAACGATTCGATTTCGGCCGCATCCATATCGTCCAGAGTACGTTCAATACCGTCAACAAGAACCAGTGGCGAGCGTCCGGCATCCTGGAACGACGAAATACCACGTATCCAGAAACTCGAACCATCGGCACCAGGTTCTCCCGAACGCTGCACAGCAATTACACCTGCCAGCTGCCCTGCCAGATTGTTACTTACGGCACGGGTAGAACTTTGTTTAAGGCGTGCAGGCTCGATGGTGGCAATAGAACCGATCACCGAAGCCTTCTTCTGCGAGCCATAAGCAATAACAACGACTTCATTCAGGTCGGTTGTTATCTCTTTCATTGTAATACTGACGTTAATCTGTTTACCCACCCGTACTTCCTGCGATTCATAACCGACATACTGGAACTCCAACACAGCATTCTCGTTGGGAACGGTGATAAAATAATTTCCATTGATATCGGTTATAGCACCCGTTTGTGTACCTTTCACCCGGATATTAACCCCGATGAGGGTTTCGTTGTTCTGATCCAAAACGGTACCATTAATAGGAATTCCTTTGGTTGGCTGCTGTTGCTGCTGCCGTTCTTCTTCTTTGCGGGTGATAATTACCTGACGGTCGATGAGCGAGTAGGTCAGGCCTGTGTTTTTAAGTACATTTGCCATAATATGGTCAATACTTCCCGAAGAAACTGTGACTGTTATCCGCTTTTCAAGTTCGGCTCTTACTTCTTCCGAATAAAAGAACACAAATTCGCTTTGATTTTCTATGGAACGAAAAACCTCGCTAATAGGAGCTTTCGATATTTCCAATTTCAGATTAGTGGACTGTGCATAAGACAGTGAAGCGTAAATAGGACTGATACCCAGTACAAAAAACAGTATAACAGAGCACACAGTCTGGAATAGTTGATTAAAGGTTGACTTATTTAACATTTCGTGTATGTTAATGGTTATTTTTAAATCTTCTTTCTCTTAAGACATGCCCAATATGGGTGTCTCTACATAGTTTATTAGTGTATTAAATTCATTTGTGTTTCTCCATAGGCATTATTGTTTGGGGTTAATATTCACGGTATTTCCATCATACTGGCACGAAACAGGAAGACCTTCTTCCAACGTGCGAAGTACTTTTTGTATATCTTCAAAGAGAACCAGTTTTCCGTTACAGATTAATTCCTGAACATCGGGTGCGCAAACAAAATTCACCCGGTAATGCCGGGATAAACGCTGGGCAATGTCTTTCAGGCTTTGCTTTTCGAACAGGAAAACTCCATCAATCCATGAAAAGAAGTAGTAAGGATTTACTGTAGACACATCTATGCGCTCGTCTTCCAGAACAAGCCGGTCGTTGGGTTGGATACTTCGTTTTATACCATTTGCAGTGTTTATTTCTACCGCACCCTCCCTTAATACAACCGAGTGGCTGGCATCGTCTTTATATGCAGTAACATTGAAACTTGTTCCCAGCACTTGTATATCCATCCGTGAAGTTTTTACGTAGAAAGGGCGCGAATTGTCTTTGGCTACTTCCAGATAAATTTCACCGTCGGCATAAATTGTTCGATGATTTTTGTCGAAGACAGCCGGGAATTGCAGGATTGTTTCCGAATTAACCCATACCCTGGAACCGTCGGCCAAACTAATCATCGTATGACGGCCCCTGGGTACTTTCAGCATATTCATTTCTGTATTAGTGGTGTTGTGCGTATCTTCCTGCTGAATAGGTTTCTCGTTTAAAACTTCGTCTTCAATATGTATAGCGCCCTCCTCGCTTATTTTTATAACGGTATTATCAGCCAGGGAAACTTTCTCCTGGGTTACTAATTCCAGTTCGATTTCAGTCTGAATACTGTCAATAACTGCTATACTTTCAAATGGAATAAAGGTTCCGGGTATATTGGCATCGTTTAGATTTTGCCACCAAAAAGAAAAGATTATAAAGATTAAGCTGGCAGCAGCTATACTGTACACCGCGAGCCGGCGCTTCCTTTGCTTTCTTCTGCGGTAAACACTGGCTTCAATCCGGGAATATAAGTTTTTAGAATCATCGATTGAGAAGGGAATGTTATTAAATTCTACCGACAATAAAATTGCCCGTGCCTGGGTTGCATCCTGTTCTCTTTCCGGATTTTGCTTAATCCACTCATTCCACGATGCTGCATTCTCCTCGGTCGGGCTATAGCACCATAAAACGAAAGAAGGAGACTGTAGTAGTTCCTTTACCGAATCTGGTAGTTTGTGCTTATTCGTATCCATGTTTTGCGTTTAGGGTAAATACGCCGGAAAGAGCGCAATGACCCCACGCGAAAACAAAAGATATGTTAAATAAAAATTTAATTATATGAGGAGGTAGTCGATTTAACTCATGATTTTACTGTTTTGATGTAATTTAAAC
>DAMCMT010000024.1:0-53048 GCA_032108265.1 Bacteroides sp. | reverse complement strand
TCAGGCGTTTGCAGCGTGGGATATTTGGAATCAGGAAGAATAAAATAATCTCTTTGTTTCGATTTTGAACCGCAGAGGACGCAGAGTTACGCAGAGTTTTTAATTTCCGTACGACCGACATACAAATTAAAGACTCTGCGTAACTCTGCGTCCTCTGCGGTTCAAAAAATATTAATCTATTATATCAAACCCGCAATACGGAACCAGCGCCGCTGGTATCCTGATACCCTCGTCTGTTTGATTATTTTCCAGTAACGCAGCCAATATACGGGGCAAAGCCAATGCTGAACCATTCAATGTATGGCAAAGTTCAGTCTTCTTTTCGGCATTGCGGTAACGGCATTTCAGACGATTAGCCTGATAAGATTCGAAATTAGATACCGAACTAACCTCCAACCAACGCTTTTGTGCAGCGGAATACACTTCAAAGTCGAAAGTAAGCGAAGAAGTGAAACTCATATCACCTCCACAAAGACGCAGGATACGGTAAGGAAGCCCCAGTTTATTTACCAGATTTTCCACATGGGCAATCATTTCATTAAGTGACTCATAAGAATGCTCCGGCTTATCAATACGTACTATCTCCACTTTATTGAACTGGTGCAGACGGTTAAGTCCACGTACATCTTTACCATACGAACCGGCTTCGCGGCGGAAACAGGCAGAATATGCGCAATTCTTAATCGGTAAATCTTTTTCGTCCAGAATCACATCACGGTATATATTCGTTACGGGAATCTCAGCAGTAGGGATAAGATATAAATCGTCGACTGTAGCATGATACATCTGCCCCTCTTTGTCAGGCAAGTTTCCGGTACCATAGCCGGAAGCTGCATTCACCAAATAGGGCGGTTCCACTTCCAGATAACCCGCATCGCGAGCTTCGTCGAGGAAGAAGTTAATCAATGCACGTTGTATTCGGGCACCTTTTCCTTTATATACAGGGAATCCGGCACCGGTAATCTTAACGCCGAGTTCGAAATCAATCAGATCGTACTTTTTGGCTAGTTCCCAGTGGGGGAGGGCGTCAGCCGGAAGTTCAACTTCTTTGCCTCCGGTGCGCTCAATAGCGTTGTCCTCGGCACAACAACCTACCGGAACACTGTCATGTGGAATATTCGGTATAGTATAAAGCAACTCCTGCAACTCGGTTGAAGCTTCGTTCATGGCTGTTTCGAGTGCTTTATTCTTTTCTTTCATTTCGCTTACCTGTACACGGGCGGCATCTGCTTCGGCTTTCTTTCCTTCTTTCATCAGTCCACCGATAGTCTTGGATAAAGAGTTTACTTCGGCCAGGTTGCTGTCGAGCTGACTTTGAGTAGTCTTGCGTCTGTTATTAACCTCAATTACTTTATCAATCATTTCCTGGGCATTCTTGAAGTTCTTCTTTTCCAGTCCGCGTAAAACCGCTTCCGTATTTTCTGTAATTTGTTTAATGGTAAGCATATCTTTTCTTTATTTAATCTGAATGTTAAGCGAATGCAAAGATACATGATTATTTAATCCGGTATCCATTTCGTTACTTATAATCTTACAAAAAATCAAAAGGGCTACCCAATTCAATTGGGTAGCCCTTTGTTTACTAAGCTAAGATATTGTAATCTTTATGCGTTTACTTCTTCTGTAGCCGGAACGATAGAAACAACTCTTTTGTCGTTCTTAGTTTTCTTGAAACTAACAGTTCCATCTACCAAGGCGAACAGAGTGTGGTCTTTACCCATACCCATGTTGATACCCGGGTGGAATTCAGTACCTCTCTGACGAACGATGATGTTACCTGCTTTGCATGCTGCACCACCAAATATCTTTACGCCTAATCTTTTGCTTGCTGATTCGCGGCCGTTCTTCGAACTACCGACACCTTTTTTATGAGCCATGTTCTTTTACTTTTAAATAATGATTAAGCTACTACTTCTGTAATTGTTAACTCTGTAAATTGCTGACGGTGACCGTTCAACTTTCTGTAACCTTTCCTTCTTTTCTTGTGGAAAACAAGTACTTTGTCGCCTTTTACCATGTTAGAAATAACCTGGCATACTACTTTTGCACCTTCTACGGTAGGAGCGCCTACGGTAATTGTTCCGTCATTGTCTACCAATAAAACTTTATCAAACTCTACTGTTGAACCGTTCTCTGCATTCTGGATGTGGTGAACGAACAACCTCTTTCCTGCTTCGGCCTTAAACTGTTGGCCGTTAATTTCTACAATTGCGTACATCTGTTTATTATTATACAGGTTTTCTCCGTCGGGTGGTCTTTAATCACTTAATGAACACTTTGAATACCCGGTTCGGAATAATCAGGGCACAAAATTAGTGCTTTTATTTGTATCAGGCAAATAATAATTTGTATTTTCTTTGAATGAATCCGTTAATTTTCAGCGATATCAATTATTTCATCTTCCTCATCAAAAAGCGACGGTCCATCCTGCGATAATTTCTTTCTTTCCACTTCTTCCACCGCTTCCTGTACAATCGGTTTGTCTTCGAAACGTTTGGAGTAGCTGCTGTAATCGGGCTGAGACGGTGCATAATCCGGGTCCTGAAACAATGGACTCGAAATAACATGGTCGGCCGTAGACCGGTTGCAACAGAAAATAATGTTTTCCACACTTGCCAGGCGCGTCAGGGCTTTTACGTCCGTATCGTGCGGTTGCAAGGTCATAGGGTCGGTGAAGAAGAAGAGGTAATTTATTTCTTTTTCTACAATGCGCGAACCTATCTGCTGGTCGCCACCCAGCGGACCGGATTTTAATATAGTAATATCCCAATCTACATCGGGATGTTTTTCTTTCAAAGCTTCCCGGATAAGTGTTCCTGTTGTGCCGGTGCAGTAGAATTTATGCCCCATGAGTTGTTCCGAATTCCAGATAACCCATTCAATCATATCTTTCTTCATGGCATCGTGAGCCACTAATCCTATTTTTCTTACCACGTTTGGCATATTATTCAAGTTTAGGAATTAATAAATAATTGCGAGAAGTACTTTCTACGCTTTATATAAAACTGCCCTAAGATACTAAAGTTTGTTCGTTCGGGAATATTTTTCGCAATTGTTTTTTCGAGGTTGAGGTTCCGGTCTTGCGAAAAATCTTTCTTTATGCTCTTAAACTCTCTGCGGGCACGGATTACCGCCCGGGCATTAGGAAACTCTCCTTTCAGCATAAAGGATAGGGCTGCCAGGTAATCGAGTATCATACGTACAAGCATAATTGCTGACAATTCTTTGTCGGAGAGATTCTTGTGCAGCATTACAAGATTGTTACGGAAGTTCAGGAATGTCTTCCGTTGATTCTCTTTCTGTAAGGTGGCTCCGCCAACATGATAGACTGTACTTTGCGGAATACACATAATCCGGTGTCCGCGCGAGCGCAACCGCCAGCAGAGGTCGATTTCTTCCATATGGGCAAAGAACCGGCCATCCAGTCCTCCGGCTTCACGGTAAGCATTCAGGCGGATAAACAAAGCTGCGCCGGTTGCCCAGAATATCGGAAGATTTGTATTGTACTGCCCGGTGTCTTTTTCCACCACACTCATGATGCGGCCACGGCAGAAGGGGTATCCGTAACGGTCGAGGAAGCCTCCGGCGGCTCCGGCATACTCGAATGAATCTTTCTGATGCCAGCTTAGGATTTTAGGCTGGCAGGCTACGGTTTCCGGATGGGTATCCATATGGGCAATCAAAGGTTGCAACCAGTTTTCCGTGACTTCGACATCCGAATTGAGCAGTACCACGTATTCTGCTTCAATTCCCGTCAATGCACGGTTGTACCCTTCGGCAAAGCCGTAATTATTATCTAATATAATGAGTTGAATATCCGGAAATTCAGTACGAATCAATTCGACAGAATTGTCGGTAGAACCATTGTCGGCAACGAAAACTTCCGTTCCGGGCGAACCGGAATAACGGATGACGGATGGAAGAAATGTCCTTAGCATTTCGGCACCGTTCCAGTTCAGTATGACGACAGCGGTTTTTATCATTTAAATTAATAATCAGTTTAATTTATCGAACGATGATAAACTTTTAAGAAAGTTCACTAATTTTACAATTGACGAGTAATGACCGTTATTATTCCAGCTATTTACTGTATGATACTTCAAATAATTCAGCCGTAAATGTATGTTTAGAAATGTCTGACATATATCAAATCGCTTTTGTTGGGAATGAGGATTTTTCTTCCAACCATTGAAGCTCAAGTTGCTTTATATTGAATTTCTCTTTCAGACCATGATTGTGTGTTGCAACTCCCGTTGTTTCAAAATTGCAAACTAATGCTTCCACTACTGATTTCCTGTTTTCGATGCTTCCACCGTTGTGATAAAAATGGTCTTTAGTGATAATATTGAATTTATTCCAATACTTGTTAATCATTTCGTTTTCGCGCCAATCATTATGATGCCAAGTAGAAAGAATGAACTTGGCTTTCGTTTCGTTCAACAGATTAAAGAGAAGTTCTTCGTCTTTTTCCGTCCACCCGTTATAATAATCTACATGTCGGCCATAATAAGGTGGGTCACAATATATTATATCATCTTCCGTTGCTAAAGGAATGATTTCGGAAAAGGATTTATTATGAAAACACCAGTCAGGCTCCGGTTGAATAATTTGGGATATCGATGAAAGTTGGTTGACTATTTTTGTGATATAAGCTTGCGCGAAACGATTAGGTTTCTTGCAAAAAGGGATATTCCAATTTCCCTTACTTCCAAATCTCATCATCCCGTTAAATCCGGCACGCGAAAGAAAAATGAAATCGTAAGATGAAAATTCTCCACTATTAAAGCGTGTCCGCACTTTCAGGTAATGTTCGTATCCATCATTTTCAGCTTTACTAAGCAGTTCGCCTTCGCTTTGTAGGTATTGTTTCATTAAAGTAGCACTAATAGTTCCGTCTTGTACTCCTTTATAAAATTTTATTATATGAGGATTTGTATCATTCAAAATAGCCTGTCTATATTTTGCATTGAATGCAACAACTCCAGTTCCCAAAAACGGTTCAATCCAACGTCCGCAAACTTTGGGAGTAACATCCATTATCCAAGGAATAAGTTTTGTTTTTATTCCTTGACTTTTTATTGGTGGAATAATTGTTTTCATGGGCGATACTTTTTGCTAACAATTTTATCACACAATTCTGGACGTCCCTTAAATTCGAGAAAGTCCTTTATATTTGTAATTTTTACTGTTTTTCCGTTTTTTATCATGGTTGCTATTCCGTAATTCATCCAGTATTCATCAAACCATTCTTCACCAAGTTGACTAAAAATGCCGCTTTCGTTTCTTAAGTCGTCTAGGTTAAGCATTGCTCCAATATTGGCAGTATTGCTAGAACCTTGTTTATCGCTTGCTATTTTCCATTTTTCAGCGGTGAAAAAATCAAAATTCTTTATGACGGATGTAATTGATCTTAGATTTTGGACTGTTGTGACTTCTCTTTCTCCGATTATTTTAATAGGAGTTTCACATTCTTCTTGAAGTTCTTTTACCTGATAAATCTCGGTGTTAGATACATCTTCTCTTAAATCGGTTCTTGTATAGATAATTCCTAAACAGTAGTGCCCTAAATACTCGCTGTATGGAAATTGAATGTTTTTCTTTTTATCACGTTCTTTGAAATATCGCCCATGACTTCCCAACGTGAAACTTGCAACACCATTTTTCTTGCGATAAGTAGTTTTAATGTCAACGGCAAATTTAACTCTATCATTATCTTTGCTAATAAAGGTCAAATCAGGATAATAATTTTGATGTTCCGCTAAAATTATATTATAACCAAATTCTTCGGCAAATTGCAGAATTTGTGGGAAAATATGTATTTCAAGGATTTTGGATACGATTTTAGTGTCGGATGAAATCGTATATATGTTTTTATAAACGTCTATAAATCCTTTTACTGACCAATCGCCATTTTCTGTAGAAACATACTTCTCTAATTTATCGGAGAAGCGATCTAAATTTTTTTTAAATTCAGACTTGTACTTGTTTTTTTCTTCTATATCCATCTTACAAAGTTAATGAAATTTTAGACTAAATACGAATTAATCAAATAAGCTTACTCTAATACTCCATCTTACTAATATTCATGCTATTCAAAATACTGATTTGATATTTTAAATCATTGTATTCAATGAATTTTCTGAATAAACTAATGAGAAACCTTGCATTCTAGTTGAGATAAAGAAATCCTGATTTATTTTTAATCATTGAATTGTTCCTTTTAATGCTGTATTGTCCTCATTAAAATCACCCAAAAGCACTTCTGCAAGTGTGTTGTCCAGATGAGGCTGGTTTTCGACTTCAACCCGTATATAATTATTAGTAAAGCCATGCATCGGCATTCCGGGTTTCGATTTCTCGAGCAAAACTTTCATCATTTTACCCTGATGCGCTGCGTAAAATGCCTTTGTTTTAGCTTCTGATAGCTCGAGAAGGCGTTGACTTCGCTGATGTTTAATCTTTGGGTCAACAGAATGTACTATTTTTAATGCCTGGGTTCCCGGACGTTCCGAATAACTGAATACGTGCAGTTGCGTAACATCCAGCCCCGATATAAAGTTGTAGGCCTGTTCGAAAAGTTCATCCGTTTCGCCCCGGGTTCCAACAATTACATCTACACCGATAAAGGCGTGGGGCATGACTTGTTTTATTTTATCTATTTTCGATTCGAAAAGTGCCGTGTCGTAGCGGCGTTTCATCAATTTCAATACATCATCACTCCCTGATTGCAGTGGGATATGGAAATGTGGCATAAACCGTTGCGAACGTGAGACGAATTCAATGATTTCATCTGTTAATAAATTAGGCTCAATGGAAGAAATGCGGTAGCGTTCAATGCCCTCAACTTTGTCGAGTGCCTGAACCAGTTCAAAGAAAGTCTCTCCGGTAGTTTTGCCGAAGTCGCCGATATTTACGCCTGTAAGAACAATCTCTTTGCCTCCCTCGCGAACAGCCTCTTCGGCCTGCTCTACCAGTGAAGCGATATCGCCGTTACGGCTACGGCCACGGGCGAAGGGGATGGTACAGTACGAACAATAATAATCGCATCCATCCTGTACTTTCAGGAAGAAACGTGTGCGGTCGCCCCGCGAACAGGAAGGAGAGAAGGATTGTATATCTTTTAGTGGGGAGGTATGGATTTCGCCTGACTCGCCTTTCTTCAGGTTTCCCAGATGTTGAAGCAGGTCTTTCTTCTGCTCGGCGCCCAGAACGAGGTCGACACCTTCAATCTCGGTTATCTTTTCGGGTTTTAATTGCGCGTAGCATCCGGTAACTACAATGAAAGCTCCCGGATGATTCTTTATCATTTTATGTATAGCCTGACGGCATTTCTTATCGGCAGTTTCGGTAACAGAACAGGTGTTTATTACGCATATATCAGCCTTTTCGCCACGGCGGGCGGTTCTTACCCCTGCTTCACCCAGTATTTTTCCGATAGTAGATGTTTCAGAGAAATTCAGTTTGCAGCCAAGAGTATAGTAAACAGCGGTTTTATTTTCGAATATGGTGGTATCAATCATGCCGCAAAGGTAGTGAAAAAGGAGGTAAAGTGAGGTAGAGGGTGAGGTAAAGAATGAGGTAAAGTGATGTATAGGAGTTAAAAGTAAGAAAAAAGACAAAACAAAAACTACTTTACCTCACTCTTTACCTCACTTTACCTCACTCTTTTACTAACTTTGCAATATGATTAAAGAGAATTTCATTAAGCTATACGAAAACAGCTTTCGTGATAACTGGGATTTGCCTTGTTACTCGGATTACGGAGAAGATACGACATACACTTACGGACAGGTTGCCCGTGAAATAGCGAAACTACATCTATTATTCAAACATTGCAGCCTGCGGCGGGGTGATAAGATTGCCGTTATTGGGAAAAACAACGCTCGTTGGTGCATAGCTTATATGGCTACGGTGACGTATGGCGCTATTGTAGTTCCTATTCTGCAGGATTTCAATCCGAACGATGTACACCATATTGTCAATCATTCCGAATCTGTCTTTTTATTTACCAGTGATAATATCTGGGATAATCTGGAAGAGGAGAAGATGCCGGGACTGCGTGGCGTGTTTTCGCTAAGCGATTTCAGATGCCTGCACCAGCGAGATGGAGAAACCGTTCAACGCTTCCTCCGGCATTTAGATGAATTAATGGAAGAAACCTACCCCAACGGATACAACCGGGAAAATGTAATATACACGGAGCTTTCCAACGATAAGGTGATGTTGCTGAATTATACTTCGGGAACCACCGGTTTCAGTAAAGGGGTGATGCTTACCGGTAATAACCTGGCGGGTAATGTTACTTTCGGCATACGTACCCGGTTGCTTGTAAAAGGCGATAAGGTTTTATCATTTTTACCGTTGGCTCATGCCTACGGTTGCGCGTTCGACTTCCTGACTGCCAGTGCCGTAGGTGCCCACACCACGATGCTGGGCAAGGTTCCTTCGCCCAAAATTATTATGAAGGCTTTCGAGGAAATTAAACCGAACCTCATTATCAGTGTACCACTCGTTATTGAAAAGATATATAAGAATGTAATACAGCCCCTCATAAATAAAAAAGGAATGAAATGGGCGCTGAACATCCCATTGCTCGACAATAAAATATACGGCCAGATACGTAAAAAGCTGATTGATGCTTTGGGTGGACGTTTCAAGGAAGTAATCATTGGAGGCGCTGCTATGAATCCGGAGGTAGAGGAATTCTTCTACCGCATCAAATTCCCCTTTACCATTGGATATGGTATGACTGAGTGTGCCCCACTTATCAGTTATGCCCCGTGGAATGAATTTGTGATGACTTCGTCGGGCAAAATCCTTGATATCATGGAAGCCCGTATATATAAGGTACACCCGGAAGACCGGATTGGCGAAATCCAGGTTCGGGGAGAGAACGTTATGGCGGGTTATTATAAAAATGAAGAGGCTACCCGCGAAGTATTCACGGATGATGGCTGGCTGCGTACCGGTGACCTGGGTACGATGGACGAAGCCGGGAATATATTTATCCGCGGTCGTAGCAAAACCATGATTCTAAGTTCGAGCGGTCAGAATATTTTCCCCGAAGAGATTGAGGCTAAACTGAATAACTTGCCTTTTATACAGGAAAGCTTAATTATCGAGCGCAATAAAAAACTGGTAGCATTGGTGTATGCCGATTATGAAGCGCTCGATTCATTAGGGCTGAATGAAGAGGAAAATCTCAGGACAATAATGGATGAGAATCTTAAAAACCTGAACAGCAGCGTGGCTGCTTATGAGAAAGTTAGTAAGATTCAGTTGTATCCGACTGAGTTTGAGAAGACGCCGAAACGTAGTATCAAACGGTATTTATATAATAGTATAGCGGAATAAGAGGGGGATAGTAATATCACCTCTTTACTTTTCTTTCCGTACGCTTATACTTTATCTTTTCGAGCACTGCGCGCAACCATTTATCAGCCTTGAAATATACCCGTTGGGCTTTCATTTTTGCCGGGGTACACTCTTCAGGTGTATCGCATCCCTCACTGGTACCCGATACGGCAAAAGTACCGATTCCTTTTAAAGACACGGTATCACCTTCTTCGAGATGTTCGTGGATACATTGAGCTAATGCACTAACTGCAGCAAGTACATCCGGTTCGGTGAGCGACGTGCGGATGGATATTTCGCGGGCAAGATCATCTTCCGTTACTTTTTGCGAAGTGACAGGTATACCATAGTATTTTTCTTTTTCTTCATCTCCGGATTTAAAAACTTTCCGGCGTACAATATAAAGTTGCATATCAAATATTTATTTTTAGATTATGAAAGTTCGATAAGTTTGCGTACATGTACATCTACGTATTACGTACATGCGCATCTCCGTAATGTGTACATGTGCATCTACGTAGCGCGTACATGTGCATCTACACAAATCTTTGCTACTGTATTACGAGTAATGCTACAATGCAAATATACAGATAATACAGTATATTAAAGATATTTTCAGATACTTATTACCATTGTTTCGTTAGCTAGTACAGTATTCGGAAAAACTGCTTTTGCTTCGTCCAGCAAGATACTCTCGTCTTCGTACCGGGCCGAGAAGTGGCCTATAACAAGTTGTTTCGCCTCTGCCAGCAGTGCCATGCGCCCGGCTTGTTCGGCGGTAGTATGAAAAGTTTCTTTAGCTCGTGCCAGGTCGCGCTGGTTGAAGGTGGCCTCATGGAAAAGTAAATCGACTCCTTTAATCTGGGGGATTATTCTTTCCAAAAATGTGGTATCCGAACAGTAGGCGTACTTGCGGGCTGGGGCGGCAGGTCGCGTCAACCGGGTGTGTGGTATGATTTCGCCTTCGGCGGTGGTGAAATCTCCTCCGTTTTTTATGCGATTCAGTTCGAAAACGGGTACCTGATAGGCATCAATCTTATCGCGGATGATGTGAGCGGGGCGGGGTTTTTCTTCGAACAGAAAGCCGCAACAGGGTATGCGGTGTTTCAGGGGTATGGTGGTGACGGTTACCGAACGGTCGTCGTACACTACGGTAGGTGTATTGGTAACAAACTCGTGAAAAGTTACTTCGTACAAAAGGTTTCTGCAGAAGAAGTCGAGCATGGGGCGGAATATTTTCTCTGTTCCTTCCGGGCAATGGATGTGCATACCTGCCGTTCGGCCTAACAGTCCGAATGTGGATATAAGCCCCAGCAGCCCGAAACAATGGTCGCCATGCAAGTGGGATATAAAGATGTGGTTGAGGCGTGAGAATTTAAGGCGCGACTTGCGGAGTTGTAGTTGAGCACCTTCGCCGCAATCAATCATAAATAGTTTCTCGCGGATATTGAGTACCTGCGAGGTTGAAAAATGCCGGGTTGTTGGTAATGCCGAGCCGCAACCGAGTATGTGTAATTCGAATTTCTCCATGGTATGGATGGTTTTTAAAAAAACGAGGGCAACTTCATCACGAAGTCACCCTCTACATTATGAGTTTAAGTACAAAGCTAGTGTAAAGTCTCCAGCTTATTTCTTATCGTTTTCCATTTGCTCTTTCAGAGCAGCCAGTGCATCGATATCACCTAATGTGGTTGATGCAGCCTGGTTCTGGATGTTCGGGTTTTCTTCTTTTCTTGGAGAAGGTTTCCGTGCAGCTTTCTTTTCTGCTCTTTCTTCGGCTTTAGCAACATCTTCGAAGATACGGCTATGAGAAAGGATGATTCTCTTAGCGTCTTTGTTGAATTCGATAACTTTGAACTCAAGTTTTTCTTCGAGTTGAGCCTGTGTACCGTCTTCTTTAACCAGGTGTTTCGGAGTAGCGAAACCTTCAACACCATAAGGAAGAGAAACTACAGCGCCTTTATCCAACATTTCGATGATTGTACCTTCGTGTACGGAACCTACGGTAAATACAGTTTCGAATACATCCCATGGATTTTCTTCCAACTGTTTGTGACCAAGGCTCAGACGACGGTTTTCTTTGTCGATTTCCAGTACCTGAACGTCGATTTCGGCACCAATCTGAGTGAATTCAGAAGGATGTTTGATTTTCTTAGTCCATGAAAGGTCTGAGATGTGGATAAGTCCGTCTACACCTTCTTCGATTTCTACGAATACACCGAAGTTAGTGAAGTTACGTACTTTAGCAGTGTGTTTTGAACCTACAGGATACTTTTCTTCGATAGTTTCCCATGGGTCTTGTTTCAACTGTTTGATACCCAGAGACATCTTACGCTCGTCGCGGTCCAGAGTCAGGATAACAGCTTCTACATCGTCGCCCACCTTCATGAAGTCCTGAGCAGAACGCAGGTGCTGTGACCAAGACATTTCTGATACGTGGATAAGACCTTCAACACCGGCAGCGATTTCAATGAATGCACCATAATCGGCCATAACAACAACCTTACCGGTTACTTTATCGCCAACTTGCAGTTCAGCGCTAAGTGCATCCCATGGGTGCGGAGTAAGTTGTTTCAGACCCAGAGCGATACGTTTCTTTTCGTCGTCAAAGTCGAGGATAACAACGTTAAGTTTCTGGTCGAGTTCAACCACTTCTTTCGGATCGCTAACGCGGCCCCATGAAAGGTCGGTGATGTGGATAAGACCGTCAACTCCACCCAGGTCGATGAATACACCGTAAGATGTGATATTCTTAACAGTTCCTTCCAGAACTTGTCCTTTTTCGAGTTTACCGATAATTTCTTTCTTCTGTTGTTCCAGTTCAGCTTCGATAAGAGCTTTGTGAGATACAACAACGTTTTTGAATTCCTGGTTGATTTTTACTACCTTGAATTCCATAGTTTTGCCAACGAATACATCGTAATCGCGGATAGGTTTCACGTCGATTTGTGAACCCGGCAAGAAAGCTTCGATGCCGAATACATCAACAATCATACCGCCCTTAGTACGGCATTTGATGAATCCTTTGATTACTTCTTCGTTTTCGAGAGCAGCGTTTACACGATCCCAAGAGCGTGCAGCACGAGCTTTGCGGTGCGATAACACCAATTGTCCTTTTTTGTCTTCCTGATTTTCGATGTATACTTCTACAGTATCACCTACTTTTAGTTCAGGGTTGTAGCGGAATTCGTTCAGAGGTATAATACCGTCTGATTTGTAACCAATGTTCACAACGACTTCGCGTTTGTTCATAGAGATTACAGTACCGTCAACTACCTCGCGGTCACTGATTTTGTTCAATGTTCCGTCATAAGCCTGTTCGAGGTCTTGACGAACGGCTCCATCAAATGTGTCGCCTTTTTCATATGCATCCCAGTTGAAATCTTCAACAGGAGCAATGTTCTTTAAATCTTCCATTAATAATTAGTTAATAATACTTTAATTAAATAAGACATTATATTGATTTAATAATCGGGCGCGAAGATACGGAGTTTTTTTCTGATAACCAAGGGTTTTTATTAATAAGGTATAGATTGGGATATATTCCATAAATTTGGTATCTTTGCCTATGTAATATTATTGGATATACAATTATGAACAAAGCCGAACTTGATGCCATTAAATTAAAACTAATCCGCAATATCAGCGAAATTGAGGACGAGGAAATACTTCAAAATATCGGCAATTATCTGGCCGCGGTGAAGTGTCCCCAGGTTGCCGACTATCCATTTGCACCAAGCAAAGAAGAATTGCATTCTATTATTGAGCAGGTGCTGGAGGATGACCGCAATGGGAAATTTATCACTATGGAAGAACTCATGGAAGAAATGAAGTTATGGTGATGAAATTGCGAATATCTCCCCGGGCTAAAAGAAATTTGAGGGAAATATATACTTGGTATAAAAAACAGGTAAACGATAAAGTAGCTAAAAATATCACCGATGATATTACTAACGCTATCAATTTATTCCGTTCTCATCCTAACCTCGGCCATATCGAGCCGGAATTGAATTCTTTTCCCCAATCTTTCCGTTCTTATGTCCTGGCTCCCAATTATAAAATAATTTATTGGACTGAGAACGACTTAGTAAAAATAGCCACTATCTTTGATTGCCGCCAACGGCCGGAAACACTTACATATATTATCAATACTCAAACAGATTGGCTATGTGAACCACGGGTGGAGTACGAGAAAACCTAAAGATAATAAGACCGCACCTGAACTCAACCCGGCATATTTTGTTAATTTAATCAGTAATTATTACTACTAAAAACTTCAAAATATATGGCATATATTGATTACTATAAAATTCTGGGCGTTGATAGGAATGCCAGCAAGGATGATATTAAGAAAGCTTACCGGAAACTAGCCCGTAAGCATCATCCTGATTTGAATCCGAATGATCCGGATGCTCAACGCAAGTTTCAGGAAATCAATGAAGCTAACGAAGTGTTGAGCGACCCTGAAAAGAGAGAAAAATACGACAAATATGGAGAGAACTGGAAGCATGCCGACCAGTATGAAGAAGCTGCCCGCCAACAACAATATGGTGGACAATATGGCGGTGGTCAATACCAGGGATTTGGTGGTGATGGCGGTGCATATTGGTCGTCGGGCGGTGATGCAGGAGACTTCTCAGGCTTCTCTGATTTCTTTGAATCAATGTTTGGCTCGGGTGGTGGTCGTAGTCGTGGTCGTTCTACCGCGTCTTTCCGCGGACAGGATTATTCTGCCGAACTACATGTTTCTTTGCAAGATGCAGCTAAAACCCATAAACAGGTAATTACCGTTAATGGTAAAAACCTTCGGATTACCGTACCGGCTGGTATAGCCAACGGACAGAAAATCAAACTCAAAGGTCAGGGTGGAGAAGGTATGAATGGTGCTCCGGCAGGCGATTTATACATTACTTTTATTATTCCTGAAGACCCGAAATACAAACGTGTGAACGATGATATTTATATCAACGCTCCGCTCGATTTGTACACTGCTGTTCTGGGTGGTGAGCAAATAGTTGATACCATGGACGGGAAAGTTAAACTCAAAATAAAACCGGGTACCCAGAATAATACTAAAGTGCGATTGAAAGGCAAGGGCTTCCCGGTATATAAGAAGGAAGGCAAGTTCGGCGATTTAATAGTTACCTACACCGTACAAATCCCAACAAACCTGACCGAGAATTGTTTAGGCAAATTCAAAAGTCTTAACCATTAAATCCGAAAGCCGTTATGCAAACTGATTACATTATATTAAGAGAATATACCCAGCAAACCAACCTGGAACCGTCTTTCTTCATTCAACTGGAAGAAAGCGGATTAATAGATATACAGATTATTGATGGAGAGAAACTGTTTCCTTCATCTCAGCTTACAGATCTTGAAAAGTATGCCCGGATGTATTACGAACTTTCCATTAATATGGAAGGTATAGATGCTATTCACCATATTTTGGATCGGATGAAGGAACTGCAAAACGAACTGAATTATCTGAGAACCCGGCTCCGGATTTACGAAGTGGATGGGATTGAGTTTGAAGAAGATTATTGAAACTATTAACGGTTGAATAATTCGAAGGTAATCTTAAATCCTACCTCATCGAATTTACCATTGATGTTGCTAACAAATACACCCACGTCGAATATATGTGTTCCAATACCGTATCCGACTTCCAGGTATGGTTTCAGGTGTGGTACTACTAATGCTCCAAAATAGAGACGTTCGTTCAATACATATTTGGTATTACGAAAAAGCAGGGGGAGAAGTAGAAACGGTGCTTCGTAGGTTAAGTTTGCACGAACATATTGGCGGGACGAGTTGTACCAACGTCTGTCTAAATTCTGGAATACACCGCCAATATCATCATTCCAACCAAGTGGTAGATTATGTTTTGAAAAGTTTGCATAGTCAACAAAGTAGAGTTCTTTTTGCTTGGTATATCCTCCACAACCTGCCCGATAATAAAGTGTACGCATTAATCCCAGAGATAATTTATGCTGCATATCGAATTCGAAGCGTTCATAGCTTCCGGTACTGCCGAAAATACCTTTAATACCACGTTCCCAATCCAGGGTAAAGGTTGGGTAATCGGAATGTAAGTTCACCTTGCGGTGCCCACTCATATAATAATATTGTCCAGGTGTCCAACTAACTCTTACTCTAGGCGCAAAACTGTTATATTCATTTCGGAACTTTTCTACCAGTTCCGGATCAACAGGAGGCTCTGTCATTGATGACAGGTCTTGGTCCGGATCTTTTGGTACAAATTCAGATTTTTTCACGGCGGTTCTCCGGTGGGCTGATATACCTATGTCAACGCTAAACCCGTTAAAAATTTCAAGGGTATGCCTCAGATCAACATAGAAGTCATTAAAATAATCCAGGTGTATTTTATCAAAATCAAATACACTATCGGGAATTTGTTTCAACTCCTCTAGAATTAAACTACTGTAAATACGGTTACCATTACCAATATTGAGGTGAAGTGATGCTCGTTTATGCGGCCAATAATCAAAGTCAGATTTTACTCTCCAGTAGAATTCTTTTCGTTTAAAGCTATATCCAATACGTGGTGCTATACGAAGTAAACGATCTCGTTTGAAAAGTCGATTGTATCGAAACTCTTGTTTGTATGATATTCCATCTTTACCACTATAATTAAGTAATACCGGATTAAACAGAGGTGATGTTTTGATGCTGCCAAACTGATCCAGGTCGTATGTGTTATTGTCTACAAGAATATCGCCTACATTGCCCCAGAAAACCTGACTGGAGGTTTTCTTCTTTGGTTTAAATAATGTGGTATCCTGGCTGGTATAGTAATCTTTGTATATGTTTTTCTCGATAGGACTTAGTTCTATAGGTCGCAATTTCGAAAAATGAAGAGTATCTGTATAGTACGGTGTAGTATCACGTTGTAAGGTATAAGAATCCGTGAGGTCATAGTTCTTCTTCTCTAGTTTTTTTAAATGTTTCTTTTTTTCTTCGAGTACAATAGATTTATAATCCAATGTAGCTACATAACTGGCATCAATATGATTTCCTAAAAGTTTAAAGCTGGTATTAAGATCGAACCTCGTAGGTAAGAACTCGTTATCTTCACCCACGTCACCCATTATAATATGGTTGTCGTAATGCATATATTCGGAATTTCCGGAAAACTGCAACTCCCGTACACTCCATACATCCTTACTTACAATCATATACCCTTTTACTAACTGATAACTATTCTTGCGAGGTTTAAAAGAAATACGGTAAGCCACATCGTTCTTGTATGTTATAACAGAATCGAGGCGATATTTATAATATTTTTGTGCCGATTGGGATAAAGGTGATAACAGTTTAGAATGAAGGAGGGTAGAAGAATAAATGTTCACATGAAAATATTCGATATTAGAGCCAACCTGTCCCCGGTATCCTTCAACAGTGCCGGTGCAAGCCCGGGTTTTCTGATCAAAAATATTAGGAGCGGTAAAATGTAAATCACTATATGATTCCATCAGATATTCTCTGACATTTTTCTTTAGTCGGAACACAGATGGTGCATACCGGATAAGGAAGTTTCTTTTCCGGATATACACCCGATTTTTTATATACAACTCGGCATTATATTCTGACACCAACGTTTCATATACAGGTGCATAGAAAATAACCCTTTTCAGTATTGAATCAGCCGATACCGAAGGGTTACCTGAAAGCGATGCTGTACCTCTTTCGAATCCCCATATATGGAAAACTGATAAAGTGACGAGCAAAAATAATATACTAAATAAACGCTTCAATATATTCTCTATTTTACCAAACAAACTTAACGAAAAATATTCATATTTGTTTCTCTTTGACCCTTAAAATCTGTTACATTTGTATTCTAATCAATATTAAATTCTCGAAAAAAGCAATGAAAGTTAAAAGTAACCCTTGATTTTATAGGGTTAATTATTAAATTAATATACTAAAATGAAAATATACCCCACGAAATATAGGGGTGCGTTTGGAATTTATATATTTTTGTGCCCGATACCACATAAATATATACTTGTATGTCACAAATGAGATTTTTTGCTCTGAAAGAGCTAACCAACAGAAGCGCGATTGAAATTACTCCTCCCTCTAACCGGCTCTCGGATTATTACGCCAGTCATGTTTTCGACCGTAAAAAGATGCAGGAATATCTGCCGAAAGAGGCATTCCGGGCAGTAACGGATGCAATTGAGAAAGGATCGCCTATTAGCAGGGAAATGGCCGACTTAATTGCTAACGGAATGAAAAGCTGGGCTAAATCATTAAATGTTACACATTATACTCACTGGTTCCAGCCTCTGACCGACGGAACAGCCGAAAAACATGACGGCTTTATTGAGTTCGGAGAAAACAACGAAGTTATCGAACGCTTTTCAGGCAAATTACTCATCCAGCAAGAACCGGATGCTTCTTCGTTTCCTAACGGCGGTATCCGTAATACATTTGAAGCCCGAGGTTATACCGCTTGGGATGTTTCGTCTCCTGCCTTCATTGTAGATACTACTCTCTGTATACCTACCATATTTATATCATATACCGGCGAGGCACTGGATTATAAAACACCGCTCCTTAAAGCGCTGGCTGCCGTCGATAAAGCTGCAACCGAGGTTTGCCAGTTATTCGATAAAAACGTAAACAGAGTTTTTGCTAATCTGGGCTGGGAACAGGAGTATTTCCTGGTCGATTTGGATCTTTATAATGCACGCCCCGACCTTTGTCTTACCGGAAGAACCCTCATGGGCCATTCTTCGGCAAAAGATCAACAATTGGAAGATCATTATTTCGGTTCCATTCCGCCACGGGTTACTTCTTTTATGAAAGAACTGGAAATTGAATGCCATAAACTGGGTATTCCAGTGAAGACCCGCCATAACGAAGTAGCGCCTAATCAGTTCGAACTGGCACCTATTTTTGAGAATGCCAACCTGGCCAATGACCATAACCAACTGGTTATGGATTTAATGAAACGAATTGCCCGCAAGCATAAGTTCGCTGTTTTATTTCATGAAAAACCGTTCAGTGGTGTAAATGGTTCGGGAAAACATAACAACTGGTCGCTTTGTACCGATACAGGTGTTAATCTTTTTGCCCCGGGAAAAAACCCAAAAGGTAATATGCTATTCCTCACTTTCCTGGTAAATGTGCTGATGATGGTTTACAAGAACCAGGATTTGCTGCGTGCTTCTATTGCAAGTGCCGGTAACAGTCATCGTCTGGGCGCCAATGAGGCACCGCCATCTATACTTTCTACTTTCCTGGGAACACAACTATCGTTTATGCTTGATGAGATTGCCAAACAAGTTGGTGACTCGAAAATGACTCCGGAAGAGAAAACAACATTGAAATTAGGAATAGGTCGTATCCCGGAAATCCTACTCGATAATACCGACCGTAACCGTACATCGCCATTTGCATTTACCGGAAACCGTTTCGAATTCCGTGCTGCTGGTTCATCTTCCAATTGTGCTGCTGCTATGATCGCTATAAATGCAGCAATGGCCAATCAACTGAATGAATTCAAGGCATCTGTAGATCAACTGATGGAAGATGGCGTAGGAAAAGACGAAGCCATATTCCGCAGACTGAAAGAATTGATATTGGCGTCCGAACCCATTCGGTTCGAAGGAGATGGATATTCCGAGGAATGGAAAAATGAAGCTGCACGTCGTGGCTTGACTAACATCTCGCATGTGCCCGAAGCAATTATGCATTATATGGATAATCAATCGCGCGCAGTACTTCTTGGCGAACGTATATTTAACGAAAGTGAGTTGACAAGCCGTGTAGAAGTAGAACTCGAAAAGTACACCAAGAAGTTGCAGATAGAGAGTCGAGTATTGGGAGATCTGGCAATCAATCATATTGTTCCTATTGCCGTAAGCTACCAAAACCGGTTAATTGAAAACTTGCTTGGTCTTAAAGAAATCTTTGACAAAAAGGAATACGAATTGCTAAGTGAAGACCGTAAAGACTTGATAAGGGAAATCTCGCGCCGGGTTACTTCCATTAAAACTCTGGTACGCGATATGACGGAAGCCCGCAAAAATGCCAATCAAAAAGAAACGCATCACGAAAAGGCGTTTGCATACGAAGATACTGTACGTCCGTTTCTGGATAAAATACGTGATCATATCGACCACCTGGAACTGGAAATTGACGACGAGATATGGCCTCTTCCCAAGTATAGGGAACTACTATTCAATAAATAAACCGATGCAGTTTCCAGCAAGGCTTTAATACAAACTTTGTTGTTGCCGCACTATGGTATGCGTTAGATGCACATCTAACGCAGTATTAGATGCCCATCTAACGCAGTGTTAGATGTGCATCTAAAGCATACTATAGTGCGGTAAGCCCCGTGCCCGTATAAAGTATCTGATATATGGGATATAGCAGCCTGTAGGTAAGATGTAAGTATATTATGTTCAAAACTCTTCTATATTTCATATTTTCTTCCTATATTTGTGCTGTATAACACAGTTTTGCAGCATTCATGGTTAAAATGAATTTATCAGATGTCGTTGTATCTGACTATATTGTCGACTTGTGGGCTCCGCTGAACTCTGAGCAGAGGGAGTTTCTATCCAGTCATTTTACCCTTCAGAATTACAAAAAAAACGAAACTATTTATTGTGAGGGTGAAAAGGCATCACATCTTATGTGCCTGCTTACAGGTAAGGTGAAGATATATAAGGATGGAGTTGGAGGCAGAAGCCAGATTATACGGATGATAAAATCTGTTGAGTATTTTGGATACCGCGCTTATTTCGCCAAAGAAGAATATCTGACTGCTGCTGCTACTGTTGAACCCTCCCTGATATGTATGATACCAATGACCACCATTATGACATTGGTTACGCAAAACAGTGATATTGCCATGTTTTTTATCCGTCAGCTTTCTGTTGATTTGGGAATAGCCGACGAACGTACAGTAAACCTCACTCAAAAACATATCCGTGGCCGGCTGGCCGAATCACTACTTTTCCTCAAAGAAAGTTATGGACTCGAAGAAGACGGCTCCACCCTCAGTATCTATCTGTCGCGTGAGGATTTAGCCAATTTATCGAATATGACTACCTCCAATGCCATCAGAACATTGTCCAACTTCTCCAATGAGCGGCTTATAACAATTGATGGAAGGAAGATTAAAATTATAGACGAAGAGAAATTAAAAAAAATAAGTAAAATCGGATAATAAAAGTGTCTATCTAACATAGGCCATAATCATGTTGAGTAATGATTATTATTCGTTAAAGTTAAGGTTAATAAGGCGTTTCGTTAAGTTGAAACGCCCTTTTTGTATCACCAGAATTTCTTCACTACTGTTGCACCCTCTTTTAACGAGGCCGGTACATCTATAAGCCTTTGATTGGAACTACCCACAAAACGCAGGGATTCATTCCGGAGTTTATCCACATAGCGTCCGTCAACCAGCACATCCAGGTAGGGTAATATTTTGGAAAGTGTAGGAGAGGAGGAAATGTATTCATAACTATACCCGGTATAACACCAGATAGTCTTATGAATTTCGTTCCGGATACGGCGTGCCAGTTCTGTAAATGCATCTACCTGCATCAACGGGTCACCACCGCTGAAAGTTACATTCGAGAATTCTGTTTCTTTCACCTTTTCCAGTATTTCATCAATGGTATATTCGTCTCCACTGCCTTCATTCCACGATTGCGGGTTGTGGCATCCGGCACATTTATGTTTGCAACCGGCAGCATAGATGGCCGTCCGGAATCCGGGGCCATCTACGGTTGTATCCTGTACTATTTTTATGATAGAAAGCTTATTCATGAACTATACGGTCATTTAATTCGGCAAGTTTGGCATTATTCCAACGGTCGGTAGTACCCACCAGATAGCCAGTAATACGTTGCAGACGGTCAATCTGAGTGCTTCCGCAACGGGGGCATTCGGATATTTGCGAAGCGGCATTCTCGTATCCGCAGGACAGGCAACGGTTGCGGTTGTGGTTAACGGATGCATAGCCCATGTTGTACTTGTCCATCAGGTCTACGACCGTCATAATAGCTTCGGGGTTATGGGTCGCATCTCCGTCCATCTCCACATAGAAGATGTGTCCACCCCGGGTCAGGTCGTGGTAAGGAGCTTCTACTTTAGCTTTATGGTGTGCGCTACATTTATAATATACAGGCACATGGTTGGAGTTGGTATAATATTCTTTATCCGTAATGCCCGGTATCTCGCCAAAAGTTTTCTTATCGTGTCGGGTAAAACGTCCTGCCAGTCCTTCGGCCGGAGTTGCCAGTACACTGTAATTATGGTTATATCTGGACGAATAATCATTGGCACGGTCGCGTATATGTTTCACAATAGCCAGTCCGAGTTTTTGTGCAGCTTCGTCTTCGCCATGATGTTTTCCGGTGAGTGCTACAAGTGCCTCGGCCAAACCGATAAAACCAATTCCCAGTGTTCCCTGGTTTATAACGCTTTCAATTGTATCATCCGGGCCAAGGTTTTCCGAACCTTCCCATAATACAGTCATTAATAGCGGGAACTGTTTAGCCAGCGCCGTTTTCTGAAATTCAAAGCGGTTATGCAACTGCATGGCAGCCAGGTCGAGTATCTCGTCCAGTTTTTCGATATACGATTCAATACGTTCCGACTGGTCTTCAATATCCATACACTCAATGGCCATTCGAACCAGATTGACGGTTGTGAATGATATATTTCCTCTACCGATAGATGTTTTCTTTCCGTAGCGATTATCGAAAACACGGGTACGGCAACCCATCGTTGCTACTTCATGATTATAGCGTAACGGGTCTGAAGCATCCCATTGTTCGTGTTGATTGAATGTAGCATCCAGATTCAGGAAGTTCGGGAAGAACCGGTGTGCGCTTACTTTGCAGGCCAGCTGGTAGAGGTCGTAGTTAGGGTCTTCGGGTAGGTAACTTACACCCCGTTTCTTTTTCCATATTTGTATAGGGAATATAGCAGTTACTCCGTTGCCTACACCTTCATCGGTACTTTTCAGTAGTTCGCGAATAATACAACGTCCTTCGGCCGATATATCCGTTCCGTAATTGATTGAACTGAATACAACTTGGTTTCCACCCCGTGAATGAATGGTATTCATGTTATGGATAAATGCTTCCATAGCCTGATGAACCCGACCCACTGTACGGTTTATGGCATGCTGCTTGATGCGCTCCTCACCTTTCAAACCATCCAGCTTGATAAACAGGTAGTCGTCAATGTCCGATTCGTATAAACTTGAATAATCTTCTCCGTTCAATTGCTCCAGAACTTTAACCTCTTCAATAAAACTACGGCGTACAAAAGGTGCCAGATAGAAGTCGAATGCAGGTATAGACTGTCCGCCATGCATCTCGTTCTGAGCCGTTTCCATGGATATGCAGGCCAACATACTCGCCGTTTCGATTCTTTTGGCCGGGCGGGATTCTCCGTGTCCGGCATTGAATCCATGGTTCAGAATTTTATCCAGTGGATGCTGGACACAAGTTAAACTCTTGGTAGGGTAATAATCTTTATCGTGAATATGAATATAATTCCTACGGACTGCTTCTTTTACTTCGGGCAACAACAAATAATCGTCCACAAAAGGTTTGGTGGTTTCGCTGGCAAACTTCATCATCATGCCTGCCGGGGTATCGGCATTCATGTTGGCATTTTCGCGCGTAACATCCGTCGACTTTGTTTCGATGATTTCCAGAAACATATCACGGGTCTTAGCCTTGCGGGCAATACTACGCTGGTCGCGGTAAGCAATGTATTTTTTAGCTACTTCCTTACGCGGACTTTTCATCAGTTCCACCTCTACCATGTCCTGGATTTCTTCCACCGACATTTGTTCCTTACCATAAAAGGATACGCGGTCGGTAATCTGGCGGATTAATGATGAGTCTTCACCTTTGTCGGTATGCAACATGGCTTTACGCACAGCGGCTGTAATCTTCTCTTCGTTGAAGCCAACGATTCTTCCATCTCTTTTTACTACTGTCTGAATCATACTCAGTTATGCTTTTAATAATGTAATCTTTCTAAAATTAACTGGGTAAACACATGGATGGAAATCAAAGATTATAGTATCCTTTGAATCTCATTCCATAACTTTTCACCCGAAAGTTAATGATATGGATGCATATCGGCAGGTCTTCTGACTCATTCCGGCTCGAACGGCCTTCCCGTTTTTTATAACAGTGGCAGTGGAAACATCTCGCTTTTCAGGAAATTACAGCTACGGGGATAGTTCCGGATTTTCACCGGATTCCCTATTAATTCTAATTGAACCGATTGCATGACAAATATACAATGAAAACAATTGATTATATATAAAAGTTTTCCATTTTAATAATTGTAAAAAATGCAAAGATGATATAATGTTTTGTATGTAAGTGATTTAGTTATTTGATGTGGAGAAGCTAGGTTAACAGTTTAAGGTGCAAAGTTTTCCAAAAGAGCAAACATAGCTTTGTTTTATGTGAAGGATATTACAAACAGAAGGGGGTTATATGCCGAAAAAAATATCCTAAATGATGATTTTGTTCTTTATATTACAGGCTTATCACCTAATTGTTATATACATAATATTCTCTTTAAGTTGTATATTTTTAATATTTCCTAAAAAAAACTTATAAGAATCGTTGCTTCTATTTATAATATATATTATATTTGTAATAAAAGAATCAAGGCTATACGCGGCAATTGAAAGACACATTCGATTAGTTATTTTAATGCATGATATGAATTTTAGGGGAATTCCTTAAATAGCAATGCATTTGTTGTACTAATTACATTTTTATAAACTTTTAAATTTATTACTATGCGAAGAAAAAAAACACTTACTTCTTCCTGGCACTGTAGAATTACTCTACTATCTGTGCTATTATCTTTATCTTTCACGATTACCTTCGCCCAAACAGGAAATGTCAAGGGGAAAATCCTGGACGATTTAGGCGAACCTATTATTGGTGCTAACATTATAGAAAAGGGCACCACTAACGGTACTGTTACAAACATTGATGGAGATTTTTCCATTAATATCACTAATCCGGACCGTGCGGTGTTACAGATTTCCTACATTGGTTATAATTCAATGGAGGAGCCTGTAAATGGACGATCCACGATAAATATTTCGATGCAGTCTTCGGTTGTGAACCTTGGCGAAGTGGTAGCTATTGGATACGGAACACAAAGGCGCCGTGAAATTACAGGCTCTGTAGCTAATGTATCCGAAGAAAACTTTAACCAGGGATTAACACGTGATGCATCCGACCTTCTGCAAGGTAAAGTAGCAGGCCTGATCATCACAAGTGGTTCGAGTGATATCACCCGTGATAGCCAGATTCGTCTGCGTGGTACTTCAACTTTGCAAAACGATGAAGGCCCGCTTATCGTTATCGATGGAATTCCCGGTGGAGAATTAAGTACTGTCTCTCCGCAGGATATTGAATCAATCTCTGTATTGAAAGATGCGTCGTCGGCAGCAATTTATGGTTCGCGTGCAGCCGGTGGTGTTATTCTTATTACAACAAAACGCGGTTCGGGTTCTAAAACACAAATTACATATAATGGCTATGTGGCTGTAGACCAAATGTCTAACAAGCCCGACCTGATGAATGCCGACCAATGGCGTGAATACGCGAAAACCCGACCAGATCAGGACCCGTCTGTTTACGACCAATATGGAGCGGATACGGATTGGTTCGATGAGTTAACCCGTACAGCATTCTCTCATAATCATAGCTTATCATTGTCGGGTGGAGGACCAAGGAATAATTACCGGGCATCCTTCAACTACCTGGACAGAGATGGTATTATGCGTGATAATGATATGGAACGGATGAATTTCCGTTTTCAGTTCCAACAACGCGCTTTGGATGACAAACTTCGTATCGGAATCACCGCTTCGACAACACTGATGGATACCCGTGTTCCTTATTGGGAGAATTTTATGTATGCATACAATATGCTTCCGGTATATCCGGTTTATAATGAAGACGGAAGCTATTTTACCAAAGTTAACGATGAATTCGACCAGGGAAACCCTGTCCAGATTCAAGATCTCAACGAACGTCGGTATAGTACCGTTAATTTCTATGGCGTAGGCGATATTCAGTATACCATTGTAGACGGGCTGAATATTCGTACAAACCTGTACACCAGCCGTAATACCAGCGAGTTTACGCAGTACGATAATTTTGAAACCAAGCCTGGAAAGAGTTCTCACGGATTTGCAAAAAAAACCAATACTAAAAGAGAACGTCAAATGATGGAATGGGTATTGGATTACGATAAATCATTCGGAGAACACAAGGTACAAGCGATGGGTGGATACTCGTGGGAAGAAAATAAATTTTCGAACACAGAAGCGCAAAACCGCAACTTCCTTATCAATGACCTTAAATGGAATAAGCTGGAAGCAGGAACCGGACTGATGAGTGGAGACGTAAAATCGAGTGCGAACAGTTTTAAATTAATTTCTATGTTTGCCCGTGCCCATTACAGTTATAAAGAGAAGTACATGATCACAGCAATGGTTCGTCGCGATGGTTCTTCCAAATTCGGTAAAAATCACAAATGGGGGATGTTCCCTTCCGTATCTGCCGCATGGGGTATTTCTCAGGAAGATTTTATGAAAGATGTAACCTGGGTGAACGACCTGAAATTTCGAGGCGGTTATGGTGTCACAGGTAATCAGAATGGGCTAAAACCCTATAAGAGCTTACAGCTCTACGGCACAGAAGGTATTTATTACGAGAACGGATCCTGGAATTCGGCTTATAAGATCAACCAGAATGCAAACCCCGACTTGAAATGGGAATCTACATCCATGTTAAACATTGGTCTTGATTTTACACTCTTTAATAACCGTGTTAACGGTACGATAGAATGGTATAACAAGAAAACCAGCGACATGTTATATACCTATAATGTACCTACACCTCCGTATGTGTACAACACGATGCAGGCAAATGTAGGCGACATGAAGAATACAGGGATTGAGTTCCTGTTAAATGTTGATATTTTCCGTACTAAAGATTTTACATGGACAACTTCTCTGAATCTCTCTCACAATAAAAACGAAGTTACCCGTTTGTCTAACGAGATATATACTACAGGTCGTATATATACAGGAAGTCCCTGGATTCGTGGTGGATCAAACATTACTTCCCATGTGGTCGAAGAAGGATACCCACTCGGAACATTCTTCCTGTTGGATTGTAAAGGTATTGATGAGAATGGTAAATACATCATGGTAGACCATGATGGTGAAGAGGGAATTACAGAAAACGATCGTATCCATTGCGGAGATTCACAGCCCGACTTAACATTTGGATGGAATAACTCGTTCAAGTATAAAAACTGGGACTTCAGTTTCTTCTTAAGAGGAGCTCTCGGCCAGAAAGTATTGAATAATCCTGTAGCCGCTTATGCCAACAACACTTATTTGATTGGAGCCAACGCATTAGACCATGAATACACGTATAAATTAAAAGAATCTTCCCGTATGTCCAATCTTTATCTTGAAGATGCTTCTTTTGCCCGTATGGAAAATCTGGCATTAGGATATACATTCAATACAAAGAACAACAAATTGATCGAAAAACTGCGTGTTTATGTAGCTGCTCAGAATTTATTTGTAATAACCGGATATAGCGGACTAGACCCCGAGGTAGAACTCTTCTTCAACAGTGGTCCCGATGCAGATAATGCAGGTCTTTCTCCAGGTATCGAACCACGCCAGTTCCAACCAAAGGCACGTACATTTACATTTGGTGTGAATCTAACTTTCTAAACCAATTTAAATATAATAGTTATGAAAAAAAGAATATATAAAAATATACTTATTTTATTTACGGCATTATTTGCCATGACATCCTGTTTCAACCTGGATGAAGATGTTTTGGATACTGTTCCTTACGATGATTTTGGTAAAACAGAAGCCGAAGTAAATGCGATTGTCGGACCGGTGTATCAAACACTCTGCCGTTATGCCGGCCAACATAATTTTATGGTTCTCCATGATGGAGCCGGCGATATGTTATTAATCCCGTCCAAAAGAGGAGGAGACTGGTGGGATGGCGGACAATACCGTGAAATCCACATGCACGAATGGGTGGTAACAAACAATTCTATCTGGGGTGGCTGGAACAGATGTTCGGCAGCCATTTCTACAGCGAACCTTGTACTCTATATTCTAAGTGACAATCAGGTAATAAGTGACGATTTGAAGAAGAGGCTGGAAGCCGAAGTAAGAGGTGTTCGTGCGTTTTGGTTATATATAATGATGGATAACTGGGGAAACATACCGTTAGTAACCGATTATACTAAAACAGAACTTCCCACAAATACACCTCGTGCAGAAGTTTTTAACTTCATTATAAGCGAGTTGAACGAAATAAAAGAATTTCTTCGCGATGAAGTAACTTCTTCTTCCTATGGTAAGTTTACACGTGGTGCGGCGTATACTTTACTGGCTAAAATGTACCTTAATGCCGAGGCATGGGGAGTTGGCACTGCCAAATGGGCCGAAGCCGAAGCGGCGTTAAACGAAGTATTAAAGCTCGACTACGTTATTGAGGATACATGGAAAACTAATTTTATAGCCAAAAACGAGGTGTCCCGCGAAGCCATTCTTTCTGCTTGCTTCAGCACAAATGCAATAAGTGGCTATCGCTTAACTTATTACGATTGGTTGCATTACAAAGATAATCTCGCCCTGGGTTACAAACCATCAGGTAATAACTGTTTTGCCGCCCAGCCTGATTACGTACGGTTATTTGATGAAGCAGACCAACGATTGCACGGTAGTTTCCTGTTAGGCCAGCAATACGATCTGGAGACAGGAGAAATGCTGATAACAGCCCACGATCGCCCGTTAAATCATACAATTGACGTTCCTATCATTCCCGGAACAGAACGTGATGGTACCGTTTGGGGAGATGTTGAACAGGAAGTAGGCGGTAGAAATTACAAATGGGAATATGAAAAGACAATTGTCAATGCTATGGAAAACGATTGGCATATATTCCGTTTAGCTGATGTCTATCTCATGAAAGCTGAAGTTTTAGTAAGGCAAAACAAAGATAATGCCGAAGCAACACGGTTGGTGAATGTTATCCGTCAACGCGGTTTCGGTAACTCCGATCATAACTATACAACTGTAGGATTAGATGAAATTGCCTTGGAACGTAAACTGGAATTTGCATGGGAGCAAATGTCGCGTCAGGATATGATTCGTTTCGGTACATACCAAAATGCACGTTATCTCAAACCGGATACACATGGAAAAGACCATCTTAATATTTTCCTGATTCCGCAGCAAGCATGGCGTTCAAATAATAATCTGAAACAAAATCCGGGATATCCTGCATTTTAACCAGTATATTTAAAGTCTGAAATAAGAAAGCCCATTCTTGCTTATAAGAATGGGCTTTCTTTGGTGGTAAGAGTACGTACTCTTAGGAGGTAAGAATACGTACTGTTATTTTATTCGGCCGGTTGAATTACAAAAGAGTATCCTAATGGCTGATTCTCCGGAATCATATATTCCTGCAACGGATTTGGGCCACATGTAGCATTACCCAACCCTTGCTGAATACAATCCAGGTTTAGATAAACCTCCGGATGGCGAATCTTTTCCAGATTGAAATCATGTGTAGCTTCCCATATTTCCTTATCCGTGAAGTGCAGGGCACTGAAGCTCAATGCATCCCTGGAAGTTATTTTAATGCCACGGTTATTATTATCTGTTATTTGCGCCCAGCGTATACCTTCCCTGTTTCCGGTACTTTGCGCCCGCACGTAATGCTCTTGTTCCATATCGCGGGTATTGGTGTTGTACAGTCCTACATGAGCCGACTGTATACGGTCTATATAATTTTCATGAGGGCCTTTACCATAATACCGGATGTTTTCAAATCCGGCAGGCAACTGCATTTGCAAGCCGAGACGACGTATGATAGAACCACCCACAGGCTTGGTGAAATCAGATTCTACTTCGATAGCACCATTTCCATAAATACGATATTTCACCGAGTAAGGCAAATTAACCGGTTCCGGACTGGCAATAGTAGCTACAAAGTCGCTGATAACCGTCACGTATTTACCATCTGCCGATAGAGTGTAGGCAAAAACCGGTTTAGCCTCTGTAACGGTATAGTATTTCTGGTCGGTAAATTTATCGTTTCCAACGCTACGGTACCAGTTCAGGTCAAAACCTTTTCCATTATGTATATACTCCTGGTTTTTGTATTTCAAAGAAGTCATTTTACCAGTCGACTGGTTAAACTCTGTGGAGAAACCATCACCGGATATAATTACGCGGGCACCATCTGTGTTCACTTTCACCTGCGGAACAGATGCTATATCGACAGAAGCCACCACCGGACGGGTTGTTAATGCGAATTGCTCCGTAGCAATCAGGTGACCTTTCTCTGCCCAGGATGTGTTTTCTTTCAGGGCAACTTTCAGGTTGAGGAAATACTCTTTTCCCGGTTTGTAGCTACGTTTGTAAGGTAGGTTGAGTGTTGTTTTTGCATCCGGTTCAAGGTTCAATGCAGGCAAAACGCCCGATTCTACAGGAATACCATCTTCAATCACTTCCCAGCTAATCTCGAACTCGTTCAGGTTGATAAAATCGTACTTGTTTTCTATTCCTATATTACCAACCATCAGACCCACAGGCTTAAAGGCAATGTACTGGTATATCTTTTTCAATTCGATCAACTTGGCAGTCACACGTCTGTCGGGGGTGGTAAGGCCGTTGCAGGAAAAGTCGAGGTCATTGGGTTTGTCGCCAAAATCACCTCCGTAATAATACCTGTTTTCGGGGCCGTTGGGCATATTATGTCCCTGGTCGGCCCAGTCCCATACACAACCACCAATCATACGTTGCGAATGATTCTCGATATAATCCCAGTATTCGGCCAGGTTGCCCATGGCGTTACCCATGGAGTGAACATACTCGCAAAGGAAATAGGGCTTATCTGTTTCCTGTTGGTCGAATGCTATCATGCGTTCCAGCGAAGGATACATGTGCGAATCGATGTCTGCTATTTCGTTTTTCCCTTCGTAGTGAATGGGGCGCGAAGCATCCATTTCTTTCACCCGTTCGCTTACCACACGGAAGTTTTCGCCGTTTCCGGCTTCATTACCCAGCGACCAGAATATTACAGACGGGTGATTCTTATCACGTTCAATCATCCGTTCAAGCCTGTCCTGATATGCACCTATCCAACTGGGCTTATGGCTGATTGAACCATCGCCGTGATTTTCAAGGTCGGCCTCGTCCATTACATACAATCCGTAATAATCGAGCATAGCATACATTTCCGGACTATTGGGATAATGACTGGTACGCATGGTGTTTACATTGTGCTGTTTCATCATGGTGATATCTTTTAGCATCAATTCGTTTGTTACCGTTTTGCCCAGTTGCGGGTGTGTATCGTGTCTGTTTACACCTTTAAAGAATACTTGCTTATTATTGACATACACCCGTTTGTCTTTTATTTCTATTTTGCGGAAACCGAATTTCGACGACATGGCTTCCAATTCCTTACCATCCTTATCTTTGAGTGATACAATGACACTGTAAAGATTCGGTTTCTCTGCCGACCACAATCTGGGGTTGCTAACTGTTGTACGCGCATCAATGGTAATTTCTTCTCCTCCTTTGATAGCATCAACCGGCTGAGACATGGTAGTTACCACTTTACCCTTATCATCCAACAGGCTGACGTCCAGTGTTGCCGGAGCAGAACGTTTCTTATCATAGTTGCGAACAGAGGCAGCCACACTGAAAGTAGCATCCGTCAAATCATCATTATTGAAAGCAGCTTTCAGGAAGTAATCCCGTACATGGGTTTTCGGGGCAGCATACAGATATACACTGCGGTGTATGCCTCCGAAACGGAACATATCCTGGTCTTCGAGGTAACTACCATCCGTCCATTTATACACCTCGACTGCAAGGACATTGTTTCCCGGCTGTACGAACGAGGTTATATCGAATTCGGCATCGTTATTGGCACCCTGGCTGTAACCTACCTTTTTACCGTTTACCCAAACATACATCCCACTATACACCCCGTCGAAGTGCAGGAAGATTTCTTTCCCGTCCCAATTCTGCGGTATGGTAAAGTCTCTGCGGTATGAGCCAACCGGATTGGGCTCTTTTTCGATGGTATATCCCTGTACCGTTTGTATCAGTGGAGGATTTTTACGGAAAGGATAGCGAATGTTCGTGTACAACATTGTGCCGTAACCTTTTGGCTCCCAGCAAGATGGAACTGCAATTTCTTTCCACGAAGATACATCGTAACCGGTTTTGTAGAAATCAACCGGGCGCTCCGATGGTTGTTTTACCCAATTAAATTTCCAGCTTCCATCCAGTAACTGATAATAAGGCGATGTAGGCTTAATCCAGGGAGTCTCAAAGAATTTATCGGCTTTCAGCTTCTCTGTGTCCGGATAAACTACGTATGTATTGCGTCCTTTTTCTTTATTGATAGCATATATCAGTTCGTTTTCCCATTCGGTTTTTCCACGAACGATTTTCTCTTCAGGAGCATCGACCGATGTTTCTTCGAGTTGCCACATGTGCGATGAGTTAGGTATCTGGAAAAGCTTTACACCTACGGCTTCTTCGCCGTTGAGTGCCAGCACCATGCCATTATTGCGTTGTGTAATAACGTAGCTGCCCATGCCGGTTGTGGCTATAGACCATTGCTGGTTGCTGTTGGGCGAACTCGAATCCCACTGCATTACCTCATTACCTGGGCCGGAGTTTATACCGCCGCTATCAATGTTTTTTTTGGAATAAGGGTTCTCGATGGTATAGAAACCGTTTCTTTGCCGGGTTATCTTCCATAACTGGCCTTTGTTTCCTTTTTTCTTCTTCGATAAGTAAAGTGAGTCGCGGTCGTGAGTACTTTGTTTATTGTCGACCACCAATCCCGATGGCGAAACAATGTAGTATAATTTCTGCGGATTAATATCGGTTTGGGAAAAAACCTTTGTAGTTCCTCCCAGTAGGGCGCAGATAATTAACACAAAAGAAAAGAAATGTTTTTTCATTGATACATATTTAAATTAGTGATGGTTTCAGTGGGGGGTTGACAAAGATAACTTACCTTTTCAAAAAAAACAACTATATTTTGTTTTACATTAGCGGCAGTGTAGGCAAATCTATCTGGTGATAAACAAAAAACCCTGCCATACATTGTTATCTGTAAAGCAGGGTAGTTTGATTCTTTTGCGGAGGCTGCGAGATTCGAACTCGCGGTACAGTTACCCGTACGTCAGTTTAGCAAACTGGTGGTTTCAGCCACTCACCCAAACCTCCTTAACCTACATCCCCTCAGGAATGCGGATGCAAATATAGATTGAACTTTTTAACTACGCAAATCTTTAAACAACTTTTTTATGATACTCGTACCTGTATAACAATGAAAAAACGTACATTTGTGTATGCTAACCAGAACTTCTATGAAGCGACATTCCATATTGATTTTTCTTTATCTGATTTTATATGCGGCTCATTCTAATGGACAATCTGCTAATTACCAAACATTTGACAATATCAATCTTGGTGCAGATGCTACCTCTATCGGATGTTTCCTTCAAGATAATAATGGGTTAATCTGGATAGGATCGGATAAAGGACTCTTCAGTTACGACGGATATTCCGCCCGGCAACACTTCCGGTTCGGCACGCCACAAAATGCCCGAATACACTGTGGACTAACTGTAGGTAGTAAATATTTGTACCTTGGCTCGGACGATGGGATACATATTTATAATTACCATACCGACCATTATGAATATGCCGAAGTAGTATTCCCGCGAGATGTACGATGCATGGCGTTGCATGATGATATCCTGTGGATAGGTTCATTGAATGGCCTTTATACCTACAATGTCAGTACGCACGAACTTACTTCATTTCCTTTAACTCAGAATCCCGGACTTACCCACCCATCCATCTATTCCCTGATTCATGCATCCGATGGTAATATTTACATCGGTACATACGATGGATTTTGTAAATATGATTACACCAAGCAAGTATTCGAACGAATTGAACTTCCGTCCGGTCAATCGCGGAATAACCAATTCGTCAATGCATTGCTCGAAGACAGCAATCGTAATTGTATATGGGTGGGTACAGAGGGAAATCTGTTCAGGTATTTACCGGAGACTAATAAGTTCCTGACCATTGAAACGATGCATGATAATTCGGTCAAGTCATTGGCGCTCGACGGAAACGGGCATCTGCTTGCGGGTACAGACAACGGATTGTATGTATGCAAAGAAAACACGGTATTGCAACATATACAGCATGATTCGAGAAGCACCTATTCCTTGTCTAATAACATTATATGGAACATCTTTACCGATGCCAGGCAAAATGTATGGATTGGCACAGATTACGGAATTTCATTATCGCGCTTCAACCATACTTTCCGTTACATGCCCATCGAACAGATAACCGGAACCGGCGAAGGCAATCATTTTCATTCCATTTATAAAGATTCGAAAGGTAGCATCTGGTTTGGAGGGACGAACGGATTAATATATACGGAAAGTACACACAACGCACAATCCCATACCTGGTATAAGATGGGCGAGAAGGTAAACGGCCTGCCCCATAATCGTATCCGGCATATTTTCGAGGATAAAGATAACCAGCTTTGGATAGCAACCGATGGCAGTATCAACCGTTTCGACCGGGCAAATAAGAAGTTTATAGCCTATAATATTGTCGATAGTACAGGAGTATTCAATAGCAACTGGTCGTACAACCTGTACGAGGACCCCAACGGAAGATTATGGATAGCCACCTGCCTGGGTGGTATCTTCGTGGTCGACAAGCACAAATTAATGAACAACCCGGAGCAGAAATACATTGCCGATTATCATTTTTCTACCCGGAACGGACTGTCGGGGATATTCATCAACCAGTTAACTGCTGACAGTGAAGGCAATGTATGGGCATTGCTGTACAATAATGTGATCCATAAAATAAATCCCGCCAGTATGGAAGTCGCTGTTATTGACTACCATTCCCTCACCGGCGAGAAAAGTGTATCGTATATGATTGCCGACGATAAAGGAAAAATATGGCTCGGTTACCGGGGCGGTATTCTATATGCCAATCCACACGACGGTAATTTACACAACATCGACCTGGGCGGCGTGTACAATGATACTGAGATATTGGCCATGGCAGAAGTGCTTAATCATATATGGGTAAGTACAACAGATGGAATATGGATAGTTAATAAACACACGATGGATGCCCGGCGGCTGAAACTGATAAGCCTTCCATTTTCGTGCATATATTATGATAACAATAATCAGACTATATATATGGGAACGGTAGACGGTTATGCCACGGTATCTCCCGAAGTCGTTGAAAACCAGTCTGACAACCATCACATACTTATTACAAAGCTACACATAAACAACAAACAGGTTAATCCCGCCGGAGTTTATGCGGAAGAAGGCATCCGGTATACCGGGGAGTTAAACCTGAAACATGACGAAAACAACATATACATCGAAATATCCGACCTTCCGTATACTTCCGGAGAGAAGAACAAGTTTGTTTATAAACTTGATGGTATAGACACCGACTGGCAATCCATGCAACCCGGTGCTAACAGCATTACGTACAGTAACCTGGATTTCGGCGAATACCTGTTGCACATAAGCAAACTCGACGAAAAAGGTATGCCACTAACCACTAACCAAACCAATCTTACTTTCAATATACAACCACCCTGGTACCACACCACCTGGGCACGGATAATCTGGTTTGTATTACTAACCGTCCTTGTGGCATGGATGGTTAATTTCTTCCGGGTGCGGAACAACCTCCGGATAGAACGTATGGAGAAAGAACGTATCATGGAACAATCCAAATCCAAGATAGACTTCTTTACCAACATATCGCACGACCTTAAAACTCCGCTCAGTATGATTATTGCCCCTGTCAGTAACCTGTTGCTCGAAGTGCGAAACAGCCAACACAAACATACCCTCGAAGTAGTACAGCGTAATGCAATGAAGCTGAATTCATTAATTCACCAGGTACTCGACTTAAACCGTATGGATAGTAATTCCAGCTCGAGCCTGATACTCTCGCGGGTCGAATTTATATCTTTCATTAGCCGAATCCTGCCTCCCTACGAAGAAGCAGCAGCCAGGGATAAGAACATCCGTTTCAGTTTCAATGCCAATTGCGGGAAGTTATATATAGACATCGACCTCATTAAGTTCGAGTCGGTAATAAGTAATCTGTTATCAAATGCATTTAAGTATACTCCGGAGGGAGGCAGTGTCGAACTTTCTGTCAATTACATCGCCCGGGACAATCAGCTTGAACTTATAGTCATGGATACGGGTATAGGCATCCCCGGCAAAGATATACCACACATTTTCCAGCGTTTCTTCCAGTCGCCCGTAACATCGGGCAAGAAAGAAGGCACCGGTATCGGACTGTATCTGGTGAAAACATATACCGAGCTTCATGGCGGAAGTGTACAGGTTAAATCCGAAGAAAACAAAGGAACCACCATCAGTATTGTTTTGCCCGTACCGTCAGAGGAAAGCCTGTTCAATATTCAAAGCCAAACCACCCCCGACGATGCAATAAGCAATGACAAACCGTTGATACTTGTAGTCGAAGATAATCCCGAGGTTGCCGAATTTATCTGTCACATCCTCAGCCCGCATTACCGTACCCTTACCGCTTCCGACGGGAAAGCCGGTCTGGCTATGGCTATGAACGACATACCCGACCTGGTTATTACCGACCTGATGATGCCTGTAATGAACGGTTTGGATATGTGCCGCCAACTAAAAAAACATATACCGACATCTACCATACCCCTCATTCTGCTCACCGCCAAAGACGATATTGATACCGAGTTGGAAAGTATTCAACTGAAAATAGACGCATTTATGCCCAAGCCTTTCCAGCCCGTTATACTATTGTCGCGCATTGAGCAACTATTGAGCGCAAAAGAACAGGTAGAGGCCAAAGCCCGTATCGAAACCATTACCGCCCCGAAGGCTATCGATGCAGTTTCGCAAGACGAGAAGCTGCTAACCTCCATCATCGCCATTATCGAAGAACGGATTTCGGACCCCGACCTTAATGTGAATGCACTCTCGGATATATCGGGTATAAACACCAAGCAACTGTACCGTAAAGTGAAACAGTTAACAGGAATGAGCCCGGTAGAGTACATTAAATCCATCCGGATGAAGAAAGCCGCCATGTTGCTTGAACAAAAGAAATTCACCATTGCCGAGGTAATGTATATGGTAGGCTTTTCCAACCACTCTTACTTCTCGAAGTGTTTCCAAAAGGAATTCGGGAAAACTCCCCGGGAATATATGGGAGATAACGGGTAGGTTATGGTATAATCTTATAACCTACCGGCCTGTCTTTCAACTCTTTATAGGAAACCTTTTATATCCTACCGGCATAAGCTTATTTACACCCGGGTCTTTTACCCGAAAACACCCGGGTCTTTTGTATGGAAACACCCGGGTCTTTTAGATAGAAACACCCGGGTCTTTTTAAGCAAAACACCCGGGTGTAAATAATCCTATGCCGGTAGGATATAAACTGTATGGTATAGGAAAACGAGATGTAAAATACCGGGATACAACTTGTTTAGTACAGGAGAACAATAAAAACAACCCTTGTCCGAAATCTATCCTTTTATGTCCGAAATGCGCTTTCAGCCACTTCCAGAGCGCCTTATCTTTGCATAAGTAGATAATAACCAAGATTTAATACCCATGCAGAGACTTATTTTCACTTTCCTTTTGTGCCTTGTTTTTGTTAGTCTGGCGGCGCAGCAGAAACCGTCCGGAATATACGTTGATAAAAACGGGGTAATGCGTTGGAGCGATACCCGTAAAGAAGCATCATTCTTTGGCGTCAACTACACCGTGCCTTTTGCACATGCCTACCGCGCCCTTGGCTATCTGGGTAAAGACCATAAGAAAGCCATCGACCGCGATGTGTACCATTTCGCCCGGCTGGGTTTCAATGCCTACCGCATCCATATATGGGATGTCGAGATTTCGGATGCAACCGGAAATCTGATAGTAAACGAGCACCTCGATTTACTGGACTACCTTATATATAAACTGAAAGAACGGAACATCAAGGTGGTATTAACCGCCATGACCACCTTTGGCAATGGATATCCCGAACGAAACCAGCCTACCGGTGGCTTTTCGTACCTGTATGATAAATGCGGGGTACACGATAACCCCGATGCCCGCAAAGCCCAGCAAAACTACATTGCCCAACTGGTGCAGCACACCAATAAATATACGGGAACTTCTTATATGAACGACCCCGATATCGTTGGCATCGAAATAAACAACGAACCTTGCCATGCGGGAACTCAACAACAAACCAAAGAATACATCGAAGGTATGCTGGCCGCATTGAAAAAGGCAGGCAACCGTAAACCTGTATTCTATAACGTAAGCCATAATATGCAGCAGATAGAAGCATACTATTCTACTGCCGTACAAGGAACAACATACCAATGGTATCCCATCGGGTTGGTTGCAGGACAAACCAGGAAAGGTAATTTCCTGCCCTACGTGGATAACTTTCATATTCCGTTCAGTAATACAAAAGGATTCGATGGTAAAGCACGGTTGGTTTACGAATACGACCCGGCCGATATAACCTATTCGTATATGCATCCTGCCATGGCAAGGAGTTTCCGCACAGCCGGATTCCAGTGGATAACACAGTTTGCCTACGACCCTATCGACATGGCCCGGTACAATACCGAATACCAGACGCATTTCCTCAACCTGGCATACACTCCGCAGAAAGCGCTCAGTATGAAGATAGCCGCCGAGGTAGCCTATACGGTACCTCGTAACAAAACATATGGCGCATATCCCAACGATACTGTTTTTGATGGATTCCGGGTAAGCTACAAAGAAGATTTAAGCGAACTTAATTCTCCCACCCGGTTTTATTATTCAAATAACACAGCAACCACACCCATTGCGCCCGAAGAACTCGAGTCGGTGGCTGGTTACGGCAATTCTGCGGTAGTAGGTTACGAGGGAACAGGCGCTTACTTTATCGACAAACTCGAAAGTGGTGTGTGGAGATTGGAAGTAATGCCGGATGCCGTACAGGTAAAAGACCCCTTCGCCAAACCCAGCCTGGATAAAGAGGTGGTAACTATCGTAGCCGGAAAATGGGATATGAAGCTCGACCTGCCCGATTTGGGTAACAGTTTCAGTATAAGCGGATTAAATGAAGGAAATAATTACCGCGCTACGATTGCCGATGGCACTATACGGGGTATTGAACCCGGAACCTACCTGTTGCAAAATAGTAATAGCAACCCTACCCGGTTATGGAACAGCGAAACCCGCTGGAATAACATCGCACTTGGCGAGTACGTAGCTCCCGAAGCACATACTGATAGATATTATGCGGTTCATACTCCAACAAAAGTAGTTGAGAGCAATCAACCCTTGGTCATCGAGGCAAACATTGCCGGCCCGGTATGGCCCGATTCGGTATTTATTTATACAGATAACGTATCATTCTGGCGCGATTATAATCCATCTTATAAGATGGAACGAGTAAGCGGATATACATATCGTGCCACCATTCCGGCAGAAGATATTCATAGAGGTTTTTTCAGGTATAACATTATCGTAGCTACCGGCAAAGGTTACTACACTTTTCCATCAGGAGTTAATAAGAATCCCCTCGACTGGGATTATACCACACCTGAGTACTGGGAAAGTAAAGTAGTAGACCCGGGTAGCGCGATAAACCTCTACCATGCCAAAGAGGAAGCGCGCGATATGGAAAGTTATTCCATACCCGAAGGCCACTGGATGAAGCAGGATTTTGTACAATCATCTCCCGTTGCCGAAACGGCAATCAGGTTTACTGCACAGGCAACAAAAGAAACTGTAAAATACTTCCTGCGCAGGTATATTGCCGATGATATTTTAGGTCGTAAAGAAAACCTTCGAAAAGCCACAACCTTATGTATAAACTTACCCGAAGCTCCAGCGGGTATAGATGTAGGGTTTGTAACAAATATGGGATTTACTTACAAAACAAGCATCCGAACCGGGAAAGGTATAAACCGGATCAACCTGAAAGACCTGAAACAAACGCCTACCGCATTGCTGCCCCATTCTTATCCGGTGTTTCTGGAGAAATACTTCGAGCCCGGAGCCGCCATTCCCTTCCGTGTGGAAGATATCGAGCGACTGGAAATATCGTTCGAAATAGAGCAGGGAACAGAGGCAGCCATTGAAATAGGAAGCATTTGGATGGAATAAAACAACCAAAATAACATCAATCTTAAATTAACAAACCATGAACAACTGCATTCTTAACCGCCATTTATCCAGGATTTGCATTATCCTTTGCATCCTGATTTCCGGCGGTAGTTTGAGAACCTTCGCCCAGACAGGCGAGAGGAGAGTGACCGGAACCGTAACAGACGAAACCCGGGAACCGCTTATCGGCGTTTCCATCCTTATTCCCGGAACAGGTACCGGCGCAACGACCGACCTCGACGGTAATTTCAACATCGTACTGCCCGCAGGCAGCACGCAGCTACAATTCTCGTACATCGGCTACAACACCCAAACCGTCGATGTACCCGCATCCAACGTGCTGAACGTGCAACTGGTACCCGACGCGCTGACACTGAGCGACGTAGTGGTTATCGGCTACGGTACCCAGCGCAAAAGCGACCTCACGGGCTCGGTAAGCAACGTCAGCAGCAAAGACTTCAACGTCGGCCTGATAAGCTCGCCCGAACAACTGATAAACGGTAAAGTATCGGGCGTACAGATTATGTCGAATAGCGGTTCGCCCACCTCCGGAAGTACCATCCGTATCCGCGGTGGCGCCTCGCTCAACGCCAGTAACGACCCGTTAATCGTACTCGACGGCGTGCCTCTCGAAAGCGGCGGTATCAGTGGTAACTCGGGCAACTTCCTGAGCCTTATCAATCCTTCGGACATCGAAAGCATGACGATTCTCAAAGATGCTTCGTCGACCGCCATCTACGGCTCGCGCGCATCCAACGGTGTTATCATCATCACCACCAAGAAAGGAAGCGGCGACAAACTGAAAGTCACCCTCAACACCACCAACTCCCTGCAAACCCGCACTAAGATGGCCGATATGCTGAGCCGCAGCGAGTTTATCGACGTGATAAAAGCCAACGGGTCGGCCGGACAGATCGCCCTGCTGGGCGATTCCCACACCGACTGGAACGACCAGATATTCCGCACTGCCTTCGGTACGGACAATAACCTGAGCCTCTCCGGACGCATAGCCGAAAACTGGCCCCTGCGCGTGTCGCTGGGATATTACAACCAAAGCGGGCTGATGAAGACCGACAATGCCGAACGTTTCACCGGCAGCGTGTCGCTATCGCCCTCATTCCTCGACGACCACCTCAAAGTAACACTCAACGCGAAAGGCTCGGCCAACAACAATAGCTTCGCCAACACCGGTGCCATCTGGTCGGCAGCCACCTTCAACCCTACGCAGCCCATTTATATGGACGACCAGACTTTCGGCGGCTACTACGAAATAAGTGACGCCAACGGCAGACCCGCCAACGGCGCCACCCGTAACCCACTGGGGATGGTAGAGCAAAACCACTCCACCAGCAAAGTCTACCGCTTTATCGGCAATGCCGACGTGGATTATAAAATGCACTTCCTGCCCGAACTGAAATTCCATGCAACATTCGGCTACGACTATGCCCGGGGCAAAGGCGAAATATACATTCCGGCCGTGGCCGCTGAGTATTTCGATACGCAAGGGCGCGACTACACCTATGGCCCGCAGACGAACACCAACCGCCTGATGACCACATACCTGAACTATAATAAATTTATCGATGGCATCAAGAGCAGCATCGACGCCACCCTGGGATACGACTACCAGTTCTGGAAATCGACCAGTCCGGCCTACTCCGAGTTAAATACGGAAAAGGAAGAGCAGGCAGCTATTGCAGCCGCCGATCAGCGCCACGCGCTTATCTCGTACTACGCCCGTGTGAACTACACTTTCGATGCCCGTTATATGCTTACGGCAACGGTTCGCCGCGACGGCACATCGCGCTTCCACGAAAACCATCGTTGGGGTACTTTCCCGTCGGTGGCCCTGGCATGGCGTGTAAGTGAAGAAAGCTTCCTGCAAAACAATGCTGTATTAAGTAACCTGAAACTGCGCGCCAGCTACGGTATCACCGGACAGCAGGAGGGCATCGGCAACTACAACTACCTGCCCGTATATACCCTCAGCCAGAACGGCGCCCAGGTGCAATACGGCAACCAGTGGTATAACACGTACCGCCCCGAGGCGTATGTGGAAAACCTGAAATGGGAAACAACCCGCTCGTGGAACTTCGGGTTCGACTTCGGCTTCCTGAAAGACCGCATCACCGGTAGCTTCGATTTCTATACGCGTCAGACGGAAGACCTCCTGGCCCGCGTTCCGGCTCCGGCGGGTACGGCTTTCGACAAGACCATCCTCACCAACGTAGGCAATGTAGATAGCCACGGTATCGAATTCAACCTCAACGCCACGCCTATCGCTACCGACGATTTCAACTGGGATCTCAGTTTCAACATGACCTGGCAGAAGATGAAGGTGAAAAACCTCTCGCTGGTCGACGGGGGCGAGGCAACCAACACGTTGGTGGGTCCATCTATTGATAGTTATCAGTTCCAGGTACTCACCGAAGGTTACGAGCCCTATATGTTCTACGTATATCACCAATTGTACGACGAAAAGACGGGCAAGCCTATCGAAGGAGCGTATGCCGACATTAATAACGATGGGGTTATCAATTCGTCCGACCTTTACCGTTACCAGTCGCCCGCACCCGATTTCATATTCGGGCTGAGCACATCGCTTCAATACAAGAAGTGGACGCTAGGCATGAGTTTCCGTGCCAACGTGGGTAACTACGTGTACAACGGCATGGCCATGAACACCGGTGCATGGAGCACGGTAAGCTATAACGATTTCCAGGTGAACAACCTGAACAAGAGCTTCCTGAAAACCGGGTTCCGCAACCGCCAGTATCTCTCGGATTATTACGTAGAGAACGCCTCGTTCCTGAAAATGGATAACATTTCACTTGGTTACAACTTCGGAAAGGTGAACCGCTGGCTGGCCATGAATGCCAGCCTGATGGTACAGAACGTTTTCTGCATCACCAAATACAGTGGCGTCGACCCGGAAGTTCCTAACGGGATGGATCAGTCGTTCTACCCCCGCCCGCGTACCTTTTCGCTGAGTTTAGGCTTTGAGTTTTAATAGAATGATAAAGAAATATGAAAAAGAATATCTATATACTACTGATGATATGCGCCGGAGCGTTACTTACCACCTCCTGCCTGGATGATCTCGACCAGTTGCCGCATAAAGAAACCACATCATCTGATGTTTACGCCGAAGCCGCCAACTACAAAGCGGTACTGGGCAAAATATATGTATCGTTCGTTATCAACGGACAGGAAAAGGGTGGGGGAAATAAACAAGACCTCGGGAGCAACATGAAACAGGACTACATGCGCTGCTACTTCAACCTTCAGGAGTGTGGAACTGACGAAATAGCCTCGACCTGGCTCGAGGGCGATAAGGTGGGCGACCTCACCTATCTGTCGTGGGATGCCAACGATCCCTGGGTATCCGATATGTACTACCGCATATTCTACAACATCGCCCTGTGCAACGAGTTCCTTCGTTACGCCGGCGATAACCAGATATCCGGATTTACCGAAGCCGAGCAGGCCGAAATCCGTAGCTACCGTGCCGAGGTAAAATTCCTGCGTGCACTGGCCTATTACCATGCGCTCGACCTGTTCCGAAACATCCCGTTCGTCACCGAGAACGACCCGGTGGGTGCTTATCTGCCCCCGCGATACGAAGCGGCACAGGTATTCGAGTTTATCGAAACCGAAATCAAAGACATCGAAGAGGCTCTGTTGAATAGAGAACAGACGGAGTACGGTCGTGCGCCGCGGGCTGCTGCCTGGGCACTGCTTGCCCGAATGTACCTCAATGCCCAGGTATATATCGGTCAGCCCCGGTATACCGAGTGCATAACATACTGCAATAAAATCATCGGAGAAGGATACACCCTCGAACCTGAATACACCAAGCTGTTCAACGCCGACAATCACAAGCGTACCAACGAGATAATCTTCACTTTCCCGGTCGATGCCGAGCATACCGTGTCGTGGGGAGCAACGACTTACGTCATCTGCGGGGCTGTGGGCAACAGTTCGGACTACATGAAGCCCGAAGACTATGGAGTTGCCAGCGCCTGGGGTATGTTCAGGGTGCGGGGTGAACTGCCCGACAAATTCACAGCGAATGATGGCCGCGCGCTTTTCTTCACCGAGGGCCAGACTCAGTACCTCGATGCAGTAGACAACCAGAGCTACGGTTACTTCGCCGAAAAATGGACGAATCTTACCGACGCGGGCGAGGCAGCTTCGAATACCGCTGCCGACGGGGTAAGTACAGACTATCCGGTATTCCGCCTGGCCGATGTTTACCTCATGCTCGCCGAAGCTGTGGTTCGGGGTGGCACAGGAAGTTCCACGAGCGTAGCCCTGGGTTATGTAAACCAGATACGCCAGCGTGCCTTCGGTGATAATTACGAGGCCGACGGCCGCATCCGCGAAGACGAACTGACGGCTGCGCTCATCCTCGACGAGCGCGCCCGCGAACTTTACTGGGAATGTACCCGCCGCACCGACCTGATACGTTACGGACAGTTTACTACCGCCGACTACCTCTGGCAATGGAAAGGCGGGGTGAAGGACGGCAAATCGGTGGATAGTAAGTTCAACATATATCCTATTCCGACAACGGACTTGACGGCGAATCCGAATTTGTATAACGAGAACTATTAAAAGAAGTTATTGAACACAAAGACACAAAGACACAGAGATTTTTAATTATCGTGCTTGGCAAATAAAAAACTCTGTGTCTCTGTATTCAATTAATAATGATTCAAGTATTTATTATGAAAACAATAACCCAAATATCATTCCTCTTTCTCCTTCTTCTGCTCGCTGCCTGCGAGAAAGAAGGCGATAAGATATACATGTCAGGATTAGATGAAAGCGATTTCATCGCCACCGAAACCGATGTAGAACTAAACAAAGAAAACTCTAAAGATATAGTTCTTTCCATGGCATGGACGCGGAGTATACTAGCAATAAGTAATTCCGATATGAGCGCACCGAATGTGTTCTCAGCGTATGTACAAGCATCTACTACCGAAGATTTCAGTTCGAACGTTATCGAAACTGCTGGTGAGAACGAATCAAAAACATATACCGGTGGCGAACTTAACACACTGGCCAAGAACCTCGGCCTCGAGCCCGATGTTGTTACTCCCGTGTATTTCCGCCTGCGGGCGAGCATGGGCGGTAATGTCGAATCGACTTATAGCGAGGTGAAACAGGTAAACATCACCTCATACTTCATCGACATGACTGTGGCCGCTATATTGGATTCGAAGAAAGAACCTACCGGCTTTATGCTCGCCTCACCCGAAGCAAACGGTATATACACCGGATTTGTCGGCGCAACGTCCTGGTCTAACTTTTTCCTCGAAGAAAGCGACGGACTTATCTGGGGTAACCTTCCGGTAGATAATTCGCCTTTCTTAGCCTCGTCTGAAGAAGGATGCTGGAACTTCTGGTATCCCGAACCCGCCGGATGCTACTATACCACCATAAACACCCAGCGCGCCAACTGGACTGCCGTGTACCTTCCTTCGCTCACCGTAGCGGGAGACATCGCAGGCGAAATGAGTTTCGACCGCGCCAAAGTGCAATGGTATTACGTATTCAATGCATCTGCCGCCGGTACAGCCACCATAAGTTTGAATGGTGAGGGCGATGAATACAACTACGTGACAGGTACCGGCGCCCCGGCCGACACGAAAGTTCCCATTGCCTTCGCGCAGAATGGCAGCAACCTGGCACTTGCCGCAACCCCGGGAAGCATCACCGTCAACATACCCGCCGCCGGAGAATCCACCCTTGTTATCGACCTGAGCGACCCGAAGAACTGGACTTGCCAGGTGATTAGCGGCTCGGGCGAACCCGAACCCATCAATCCCGAGGTTTACCTCATCGGTATCGACGATGGTATCACCGAATCGGGCTGGAACTTTGATAACAAGCTCTATCTCTATAATGAGGACGACCTGGCTTACAGCGGAGTAATCAACGCACACTCTAAATATGGATATAAAATTGCCATCGAAACCGACAACTGGGGCGATGTATATACCCTTGTCGATGGTGATGCTTACGCTGGAACACTCGGATTCCAGGGCGAGAACAACCTGCCTGCGCCTGCGCCGGGGTTATATTTGTTTGATGTATCTCTGAAAAACCTTTTCTTCACATTAAAAGAAATAGATACTAAAATTTATGTAAGTGGATTAGAAGATCAATGGAACTTTGACAAGGTACTCACCGCTACCGATAAACCAGGCGTTTATACCGGAAATATCACTGTTACCGGACCTTCAACTTGGGGATTCAAAATACTCATGATATATGATAATTGGGATATATATTATGGCGGTAAAAACGGTAAATTGATTTATGAGGGTAGTGATATTGTCGATATCAACAGTTGGGAAAACGGTGTTTGTAATTTAACAGTCGACTTAATAAATTTGAGTTACAATATAACTAATATTAAAAACTTTTAAACATGAAAATTATGAAACATACCTATTTATTTTTAGTTCTATTATTTGTAGTCAGTTGCAGTAATAATTTAGATTTAGAAGAAGAGGATGATATATATGAAAATGCTACAACCTCAACCAGGTCCAATTTCCCACCTGGTGAATGGGAAAGTTGGGATAATGTAAAATTAGTAAATTTATCATCGCCAGTATCTGTTCCATGGAATCCGCAAATGACATCAACAGCAATCCCTGATGATATAAGATTCGATATAAAACGTGAAGATGGTTGGGATTTATTAGTTGAAACTATTTCCCGCCAAGAATCTAAAATGAATTATATTGTATTTTATAATAGATATACAGGAATTCTTAAAGGATTTTATTATTTAGAAACGGCATCTGAAGGGAATAATGCTTTTTGGCAAATAGGCTTTGAAAATCAAAGACAGAAATTGCTCTACAATCAAGATGGTTTTTTTACATATCCTCATTCTTTAGAGCAAAACATTTCTGATATCAGTATTATGAATGTAACTAATAACAAAACAAGAGGTTTTACAGAAGGTTGGAATTGCTTTTTATTAGAATTAACTTATGATCCAAATCAAGCAAAAGATTTAATATTAAGTATCACAAGTTATCAACAAAATATTGGAAGTATTGAGCTAGCTGGAAATTTTAGCTCACAATCTTCAGGAACTATTATAAGTAGTGCCGTTACTGCCCATAGTAATGATTTCGGTATTTTCAATAAAGCCAATATAAAAACTATGCAGGATGATGCTAAAAATTGGTTAATTAAAAACATTAGTATAGGTTCTGATAAAAAGCCCATCAAAAATGTAGCAGCGGATGCGATAACTTCCATTCTTAATGGTGGTATTAAAGCAGCAGTAACTTCTGGGGTGGGATATGTTTTCAGTTCCTTTCTAGGAGGCCAAACAAGTACACCAAACAATTATACTTTGCAATTAAATACCACAGGAGAGGTTAAACTCACAGGAAAAACAGAGAATCCACGTACAACAGCAATCCCTCCTTTGAAGATAACTTTACCAAATAAACCATATGGAATATGGAACTTATCAGAATCTCCAACTATATCTGTCGGAAGATGGGCTAAAGTTTTGAATCCCAGATGGAATAATAATAGAGTACAATATGAATATCGAATTGAAAAAAAAAATATTAGTGATGAATCACTGATTCTAATAAGTCCTGGAATAAGGCCTTTTTTAAAAAATTATACTGTAACCTTTTGTTATTCTTCAGGTCATTTAGAACATGAAATTTATAATCTTCACAGTTCATCAAGAAATGAAGTAATCGAAAAATTTAATAATAGACTTGATTTGAGATTATTAGGAAAAGCTGCCGAATATCTCCCCATAATTAGATATGAAAATGAAAATATTATTAAGCAGCCAGCTAACCTCGGGGATAAGAATCTTGTTTATAGAACGCATCCAACAGTTAATCTAGTTCCAAAACATAAATCATATTTAGATAATGCTTCTCCATATCTTGATATAAAGGAAGCGGGTTTTGAGACGGAGGATATTAAGGTATTATTCACTTATACTGTATCAATATATGGAGTGAGTAAAACATTTTATAGTATTAGAAGTTATGATCCTGAGCTTATATATCATAACAACGCAGGAGGATGTGTTCCTCACAGGTGGACTCCTACTGAGGTTGTTGAATATTTTAATAATTAATAATATGGAACAACTAATGAGTTTAAGAAAAGCATCTTCTTTTTTTCTTTTAATATGTATTTTAGCATTAGTCTCCTGTACAGAAAATATTAAGGAAATTAATCAAGGAGATCAGGTCGCTAATGAGCTTAAGGTTATATGTGATAATAAAGTAATAAATAGAGTATATTGTTTTGGCAATACTGTGGATTCTTATTTCAATAATCCTCAATTCCAAATTGAAAATTCTTTTTTTTATATCGATAATGATGTGTATAATCTTGAGAAGTTACTTAAGTTTACCATTAAAGTTGAGAACTCTATGAATTTTCTTTATTTATACTTCAAATAAACAATATATGAAATTGAGATTTTTGTTTATATTACTGATTATATTAACCGCCGCCTGCAACGACGACGATAACCCCGTATACCCGGAACCACCCGTGTACGACATGAGCGGCTTCGCCAAAGGAGCCGATGTAAGCTGGCTGACCGAGATGGAACGCAACAGCAAGAAGTTCTACAACCGCGACGGCCTTGAGAAAGAGTGCATGGCTTTATTGCGCGACCTGGGAACGAACTCCATCCGCCTGCGCGTATGGGTCGACCCCGCCAATGGCTGGTGCAATAAAAGCGACCTGCTCGTCAAAGCCTACCGTGCCCACAATCTCGGTATGCGCCTGATGATTGATTTCCACTACAGCGACTCGTGGGCCGACCCGGGCCAGCAGACTAAACCCTCAGCATGGGCCGGTTTAACCTTCGACGAACTGCAAACCGCCGTTGCCACCCACACCAAAGACGTGCTGGGCACACTGAAAGAAAACGGCATCACCCCCGAATGGGTGCAGGTTGGCAACGAAACGGGCGACGGTATGCTGTGGGAAGACGGCAGGGCATCGGACAATATGGCCAACTACGCCTTGCTGAACAATGCCGGGTATGATGCCGTGAAAGAAATTTTCCCCGAAGCCAAAGTTATTGTACATTTGCAGAACGGGCAGGAAAACTCACTCTTCCGCTGGCTGTTCGATGGCCTTAAGAATAATGGAGGGAAGTGGGATGTAATAGGCATGTCGCTGTATCCGCCCCTGGACGAAGCAACCGGAGAATACCGCTGGCAGGAATGGAATAACAATTGTATAGCCAATGCCAACGACATGATAAGTCGCTACGGCTCCGAAGTGATGATTTGCGAAGTGGGTATGCCCTGGAACGAGGGAGAAGCCTCCAAGGCTTTCCTTACCGACCTCATTGAACAAGCAAAAGCAGTAGCCGACGGCAAATGCCTGGGAATATTTTACTGGGAACCACAATCTTACGGCAACTGGAATGGATACACGATGGGAGCGTTTAATGAAAACGGACAACCGACGGAGGCGCTGGAAGCATATAAATGAGATAAAAGTTAAAAGATAAAGCCACATAACCATGAGATTAAAAAAACTATTACTCTTATTCCTTCTGGGCTCCACCACACTCTGCGCCCAGCGCAGCGAAACACTTCTGGACAAGGGCTGGAGATTCACTAATGATGATAATCCTGCCGCCAGTCAGAAAGAATACAACGACGCCCGATGGCAATCCGTAACCATTCCTCACGACTGGGCCATATACGGCCCGTTCGACCGGAGTAACGACCTGCAAAACGTTGCCGTTACCCAAAACTTCGAGCAACAGGCATCTATTAAAACCGGACGTACCGGAGGGCTTCCGTATGTAGGAACCGGCTGGTACCGCAGAACTTTTGATGTGAAAGATTATATCCCGGGCAAGCGGGTGACACTCTTGTTTGATGGCGCCATGTCCGAAGCCCGTGTATATGTAAACGGACGCGAAGCCTGTTTCTGGCCGTACGGTTATAACTCGTTCCATTGCGATGTTACCGGATTCCTGAATGATAACGGGCAAAACAATACCCTAGCCGTTCGCCTCGAAAACCGCCCGCAGTCCTCGCGCTGGTATCCGGGTGCAGGGCTGTATCGCAATGTTCACCTTATTGTAACTGATGAAGTTCATGTACCCGTGTGGGGTACCTACCTTACTACCCCGCACGTATCCGAAGAACTAGCCTCTGTACGTCTGCAAACCCGCATAGAGAATACCGGAGATATTCCTGTTCGTGTCCATACGGAAATCTACTCGCCTCGTGGAAAGGTTGTTGCATCCAAAAACGATACCCGGAAAATTAACCACGGGCAACCGTTCGAGCAGAACTTCCTGGTTGAAGACCCTGCTTTATGGTCGCCCGAAACTCCCGACCTGTATCATGCGGTTTCTAAGATATATGTTGCTGACAAACTGGTAGATGAATATACCACCCGTTTCGGCATCCGCAGCATTGAAATTATAGCCGATAAAGGCTTCTATCTGAACGGTAAGCACCGCAAATTCCAGGGGGTATGCAATCACCACGACCTCGGACCGTTGGGTGCCGCCATTAATATGTCTGCATTGCGCCGGCAACTTACCCTGCTTAAAGATATGGGTTGCGATGCCATTCGTACGGCTCATAATATGCCTGCACCCGAACTGGTTTCCCTTTGCGATGAAATGGGCTTTATGATGATGGTTGAACCGTTCGATGAATGGGATATAGCCAAGTGCGACAACGGTTATCACCGCTTTTTCGACGAATGGGCCGAGAAAGACATGGTGAATATGCTTCATAATTACCGTAACAATCCGTGTGTAGTAATGTGGAGTATCGGCAACGAAGTTCCCACCCAGTGCAGCCCCGAAGGTTACAAGGTAGCATCCTTCCTGCAAGATATCTGCCACCGCGAAGACCCCACCCGGCCGGTAACCTGCGGCATGGATCAGGTGAGTTGTGTGCTGGATAATGGGTTTGCTGCCATGATAGATGTTCCGGGATTGAATTATCGCGCCCACCGGTATGTGGAAGCCTACGAAAATCTTCCGCAAAACATTGTCTTGGGTTCCGAAACAGCATCAACCGTCAGTTCTCGCGGAGTATACAAATTCCCGGTCGAAAAGCTTCCGGATGCAAAATATCCCGACCATCAATCATCTTCGTACGATCTTGAATACTGCTCATGGGCCAATATTCCCGACGAAGATTTTGCCCTGGCCGATGATTATGACTGGACAATCGGTCAGTTCGTATGGACAGGCTTTGATTATCTGGGCGAGCCTTCGCCTTATGATACCGACGCATGGCCAAGCCACAGTTCGCTCTTCGGCATCATCGACCTGGCAAGCATCCCGAAAGATCGTTACTATCTGTACCGCAGCCTATGGAATAAAGAAGTGAATACCCTGCATGTACTTCCTCACTGGACATGGGAGGGACGCGAAGGCGAAATAACTCCGGTTTTCGTTTATACCAATTATCCTGTGTGCGAATTATTTGTAAACGGTAAAAGTTATGGTAAGAAAAGTAAAAACAACCATTCATTAACCGAACGTTACCGCCTGATGTGGATGGACGTGGTATATCAACCGGGCGAAATAAAAGTTGTAGCTTACGACTCGAACGGAAAAACTGTTGAAGAGAAAACCGTGCGTACCGCCGGAAAACCCCATCATCTGGAATTGATTGCCGACCGTACAGAACTGGCTGCCGATGGCAAAGAATTGGCTTATATTACTGTACGGGCAGTAGATAAAGATGGTAATCTTTGCCCGATGGATAACCGTATGGTTAACTTCTCGGTGAAAGGTGCGGGTAAATATCGTGCAGCCGCTAATGGCGATCCTACTTCACTGGATATGTTTCATCTGCCGCAGATGCCGCTGTTCTACGGGCAGCTTACAGCTATCGTACAAACCAATGAACAGAGTGGTGAGATTGTGTTCGAAGCAAAGGCAAAAGGAGTAAAAAGCGGAAAGGTGATTTTAAGATCCCGGTAGCTGGCGTTACTTACCTGCGTAGGTTAGCGCATCAACCTAGGCAGGTAAGCGCAACAACCTACGTAAGTTAGGTGTATTAACCTCCCTAGGTAGACGCATTAACCTCCCTAGGTATACACATCAACCTACGTAGGTAAGCACCCTCAAGGTACGTAGGTAAGCACCCATAAGGTACGTAGGTAAGCACCCCCAAGGTACGTAGGTAAGCACCCTCAACCTACGAAGGTAAACAAGAAAGGTTTATTTGTTTAAAGTAGTCTGGATAAATTCGAACTCTGCCAGGTAACGTTCAGCTTCAATAGCAGCCTGACAACCGGTTCCTGCTGCCGTAATTGCCTGCCGGTAATTCGGATCGCCTACATCGCCGGCAACAAAAACACCGGGTATTGCTGTTTTAGGACTACCCGGAATGGTTTTGATATATCCGGTTTCGTCTGTTTCGAGATAAGAAGCAAAGATATCCGAGTTGGGTTTATGACCGATAGCGAGGAAGAAACCGTCGATAGGAAGATCATATCTTTCTTCATCTGTTTCACCGAGTCTTTTTACTAAGTGAACTCCTTCTACACCCGGGTCGCCATACAATCCGATTGCATTGTGTTCAAAAAGTACCTGGATATTGGGGTGGTGTTTGATACGTGCCTGCATGATTCTGGATGCACGAAGATAAGGTTTGCGTACAATTAAATATACTTTAGCGGCTAGCCCGGCCAGGTAGATGGCTTCTTCGCAGGCAGTATCTCCGCCACCTACTACGGCTACTGTTTTCTTTTTGTAGAAAAAACCGTCGCAGGTAGCACAAGCGCTAACGCCCATACCTGCATATTTTTGTTCATCGGGCAGACCCAGATATTTGGCTGTGGCGCCTGTTGCAATGATTACGGTTTCAGCCTCAATCACTTTTTCTTCGTCGATAGTTATTTTATATGGAGTTGTTTCCAGATCGGCAGCCGTAGCAATACCGAAACGTATATCTGCTCCGAAGCGTTCGGCTTGCTGACGGAAATCATCCATCATCTGCGGGCCGGCAACTCCGGTGGGATAGCCAGGAAAGTTTTCGATATCAGTAGTTGTTGTCAACTGCCCGCCGGGTGTTAGCCCTTCGTACAATACAGGATTAAGATTGGCTCTGCTTGCATAAATAGCAGCCGTATATCCGGCGGGGCCGGAACCTATAATTAAACATCTTACTTTTTCGTTTTCCATCTTTATTCCTTATTATGGGTTGTTTTATCTTTTATTCTATAATATTTATGTCGGCACCGTCACCCCGAGCGTAGCCGAGGGGCCTGCTATAATTTACTTAGCCGTCAGT
>DAMCMT010000023.1:37896-56027 GCA_032108265.1 Bacteroides sp. | reverse complement strand
CATAAAGCAAAAATAAAACTTTTTGAGAAAACCCACAAGAATACGGGATGATCCTGTAAAGTTCCCTTTTCATCCCGTAGGGATAATTTAAAATAGCCCAGGATGTCGCTTCGCTTATCTGGGGCTGTTCTAAAATATCCCTACGGGATGGAATATGAGAACTTAACTGTTTACTTAATCGTAATAAACGGCAACTGGCTACCACTGAAATATTGCGGCATTTTACCATCCCATTTATTGATTGCCATTTCCTGTAATACCATCGGAGACAGTGATGCTTGTTTTATCATCTGAGCCTCAGCCTCCAGTTTCATACGTTCAAGTGTAAATTTGGCCGTTAATGCTCCTTGTTCAGCTATCTTCTTGTCTTCAATTGCTTTGTTAAATTCATCGCTGAAATCATGATTGGTAATCAGCAATGTTTTAACAAGAATACCATTGCCCTCGACCTGACCGGCAAATGTAGTCCGTATACGGTTCGATATTTCGGCTCTCTTCTCAACGAATGCTTCGATGGGATATTCGGCAATAATTGCATTTACCTTTTCGGAAAGGGTAGGACGAACTAATGTCGTTTCGATATTCGAAGCATACGTTTGATAGATGGTACCAACTTTTGCCGGGTCCAATGAATAAACGAGGCTTACTTCGACAGCAATGGTCTGGATATCGCTTGACGAGACTTCACTACGAAGCGAAAGGTTCTGGTCGCGTATGGACATAGTATGTATTTCGTCGACAAACGGCATTTTCATGTGAAGCCCCTCGCCCACTACACCTGTGAGTTTACCCATTCGTAGTACCACGCCGCGCTCGCCGGTATTGATAGTATAAAAACTGCTGAAAGCAATGATAGCAAGAAGTATCAATACAATGGCTGTTGTGATTAACTTTTTGTTTATTTCCATAATCCGGATATTTGTGTTAGTAATTGTTTTACTTGTTAGCTTAGGACGGGACAAGATACGAAATTATGGGAATAGTTGCAAATGATGGGAGTGTTTAAAAAGTCCATTTCCGTCATTCCGAGCGTAGTCGAGGAAACTACTAGGCCATCCAAAAGGGTTGTAGATAGTCTGCAGACCCCTCGACTATGCTACCAATGAAATAGTTTGTAGTTTCACCACAGATTACACAGATTACTCAGATTAAATAAATAAAACAGAATAATAAAATCTGAGTAATTTGTGTAATCTGTGGTGAAAATTGTCTCACTTTTAAAGTGCGATGTGGACTCATACCTCATCAATGTATTTTAGTTTGCAGGAGTAAACTCAAACGCCAATGCCGATTGATTACCCTTTAATTCGCCAGGAACAGTTACCTGGATGCCGTTGGCAGTTTTTGTCCACTTCACTGTTTTTCCCGTTGCGATATGGCGCATACGGCTTCCTTTTTTAGGCTCGTTTCCTTTCCACGTGATTGTTTTAGGCAGCGGTTCATTATCGTTTACACATACCATAGCATAACGGGTTTTACCGTCTTTGCTACGGGTAAACCATGTTTTACCGTCGTTATATTCAGGAGTAATACGGGTGCCGTAGATTGCCTTGCCGTTTTTGTTAGTCCATCGGCCGATGGCTTCCAGTCTTTCTTCTACTTCTACGGGCAGGGTACCATCGGGTTTCGGGCCGATTCCTAATACAAAACTACCGCCTTTAGCTACGATCTCGACGAGTTTGTGAATAATATCTGTCGATGTTTTGTATTGTTGACGTGGAGTCCATCCCCAGTCGCCTCCAAGACTGATGCAACTTTCCCACGGATTGGCTAATTGTCCCGAGGGGATACCTTGCTCCGGAGTCTGATAGTTTTCGTATTCTCCGGCTATAGTGCGGTCTACAACCAGCATACCCGGATTGTAGCTACGAGCCATAGCAGCAATGCGGGGCATATCGATATCTTGCGAGCCACGATAGTTTTTTCCCAAGCGTTCTTTGGCTCCCGGCCGGGCAGGGGCAACCCAACCACCATCTAACCAAAGAATATCCATAGAACCGTAATCGCCATTCATCAATTCTTCAATCTGATTATAAGTGAACTGTTTGAATTGTTCCCAGCGCCAGGGATTCTGGTCGATATTATAATTGACATTACGGGTAGGGGTAGCATATCTATCCCACCAATAGTATTGAGAGTGCCAGTCGGGCTTAGAGAAGTAAGCTCCGATCATATATCCTTCGTTACGGAAAGCGTTAAATACCTCTTTGGCAACATTGCTACGGGGATGCCCTTTAAATGCGCCTTTGGTGATGGAGAAGTCCGAATATTTAGTATCGAACATATTGAAACCATCGTGATGCTTGGTGGTGAATATTACATACTTCATACCGGCTTGTTTTCCATAATGTGCCCACGATTCGGGGTTCAGCTTTTCGGGTTTAAAACGGTCGATTGTTTGCCAGTAAGCACGTTTGTAAGCATCATAATTCTGGGTAGAATCGCGGGGAATCCAAGATTCTTCTTCCGAACAAATCGACCATGATTCAACAATTCCAAGTTCCGAGTAAAGTCCGTAGTGAATGAGCATACCGAATTTAAGGTCTTGCCAGTTGTCTAGTTTTTCCAGTACGAGTTCATCTTTCGGCCAGGTGTAAGAGGTCGACATTCCATGAGCATACTGCGCATATATTTGACCGAAAGGCAGCACAGCAAATAATGCGAGCAGGGGGTAGAGTTTTGTTTTCATAAGATAGTTTGGTTTATTGTATTAAGTTCAGGGCAAATATAGGAGTATTTTTTCGGTTCTCATGTTAGAAAAAGATACGGTGGACGCAATTGTTACTAATTTGGACGGTTATCCAATTGTTTCCATACTATAAAACATCGGGTTTCAACACCACGCCTATTTTCTTTTTTCCATCCATTTTCACCACAATGGGATTCTCGAACCGTACATGCCTCAGATATTTTGTTTCCGATACCGCCGGCAATGAATTAAGGTATTCCTGATCGTATATACCGTCGTTCATAAATGCATTGATGGTAAAATAACCTACGCCGAAAGAAGTCAGATTCTGAAAGAAATGTGTTCCCTGGCTAGGGTCGACACGATAATTTGTTAGTCCGGCTTCAACAATTATACGGGCAGCCGATATATGTGGCCATTTAACCGGAATACCCAGCCAGGTATCGCTACTTCCCCACCGGCCGGGACCAACAAGTACGTAGTTTCTACCCTCATTAAGAAATTCCTTATTTATCTTTTCTATTTCGTAAGCAATCAGTTGGTTATTTGAAGCACTGTACCCATCGGTTTTTACATATATGATATCCTGTATATCATCCATTATTCCGTGTCCCAATGAATTATCCGAACGAAGAATAATTTCATTCTCAGGAATAACATTCAAATCTTCGTCCAACATTTCCTTACTATCTACAATCGGTCGTATCTGTAAAAGATAGAAGGTTCCGCTACGGCCTTTATCTTTATCGAGGTTAGCAGCAAATTCTATTTCGACCGGGCGTCTCACCTCTTGGGCACTGTGTTGAAGTACCAACTGAAGGATGCGAGCCAGCGGAAACACATCGTGTTGAAGGATATTGGCAAAAGTTATCAGCTTACGCCCGCCAGGGTAGAACCCATCCCTTATAACCATATCATAAGGGTCATAAGTGGAAGCAATATATTGCAAAGAGCCGTCTTTCTCGGCCTCTTTGACATGCAATTTCAGAAGATTAAAACCGTCGTCGATGGAAAAATCATGCCCTACGTTTTTTAAATCCAACGCATAGAACCGGGTCTGGGTTTCTTTGAGCGCAATCTCCATTTCGCTGGTTTGCAGCACCTGGTTAGGGTGATAAGGCGAAAACCGCAAGGTCATTCCGCCGTCAACAATATACTTACCCAATCCAAGAGCCAGATTCACAGTACCCTCTTCAGCCTTTTCATCTCCTAAAGGATAGTAATTGAGTGAACGGGCTACACCCGACATCGACGGATAAAAACGATCGCCATACTGAGTACCCACAACTTCCTGGAGGATAACGGCCATTTTTTCCTGGTCGATCACATTGGAAGTGGCCTGCATATAAGCCTTACTATCACGGAAATAAACAGATGCGTAAACTCCCTTTATTGCATCGGAAAGCATTCGAAGCATCTCGTATTTATCATCCAGATAAGGTATCATATATGTATTGTATATACCTGCGAATGGTTGATAATGTGAATCTTCGAGCAAACTGGAAGAGCGTATGGCAATGGGTGCCTTCACTACATCGAAAAAGGTAAAAAAGTCTTCGATATAACGGTCGGGTAGCTTGGCTTTCAGAAAGTATTTGAGAATGGTATCGTCAGTGGCATCCGAGAGTGCTACTTTATAAAGCTTATTGGTTTCCATAAACTCGTCGAACACATCGGTACATAGTACCACGGTTTTCGGAATTGCTACCTTAGCATTTTCGAATTCCTCATATTCGGGGTGGCGCTTAACCATGGTGTCGATAAAGGCCAGTCCACGGCCTTTACCTCCCAGTGAACCTTCGCCGATACGTGCAAAATTGGAATAACGGTCGAAACGGTCGCGCTTAAAAATAGCTACAACTCCCTGGTTCTTCATTTTCCGGTACTTTACAATCGCCTCGAAAATGATTTTCCGGTGGGCATCAATATCCTGAAGACTTTGCCATGTAATAGGTTTCAGAAATTCGGCTACCGGAAAAACGGCACGCGAATATAGCCAACGCGAAACATGGTTACGGCTGATATGATACAAAAAGGACTCGGCTGGAAGTGAAAAGATGATGTTCTGCAATTCTTTCAGATTGCGTACCCGGGCTATTTCCTCGTTGGTGTCGGGATTGCGGAAAATAAAATCGCCAAACCCGAAATTATCACGAACAATCTGCCGCAGGTCGACATCCATTTTCTTGGAATTCTTATCAATAAAAGCAGCCTCTACCCGATTAGCATAACGCATATTGTCAGTCTCGGAGCTTTGAATAATAAGTGGAACAAACGGATCTTCTTTCCGTACCATTTCACAGAGTTTAAGCCCGGCAAGCGAATCTTTTTCTCCGTTGCGGGGAAAGCGCATATCGGTTATTATTCCAAGAACATTATTCTTGTATTTATTATAAATTTCGGTCGCTTCTTCATAAGTACGTGCCAGCACTATCTTCGGACGGCCTCGCATACGAAGGGTTTTCTGGTGGGCATTGAGCGCTTCTGTAGAAAATTCCTGGCTTTGTTGCAATACAAATTTATACAGGTTGGGCAATATGGATGAATAAAAACGTATACCGTCTTCGACCAACAGGATAAGCTGTACACCAACTTCATCCACATCATGCTCCAGATTCATCTTATCCTCTATCAGTTTGATTATGGATACCAGTAAATCAGTATTACCCAGCCAGCAAAAAATATAGTCAAAAGCACTCAGGTCTTCATTGGCAATACGCGCGGTAATACCGCGGTTGAAAGGGGTTAATATAACGATGGGTATATGCTCGTGCAGGGCTTTGATGCGCCGGCCGATATCAAAACTATCATTATCGCCTGTACCGGGCATACAAATAACCAGATCGAAAGAAATCTCTTCCAATAAGCTCAAAGCTTCTTCTTCTGTAGAAACCTGCGAAAACCGTGGCGGATAACGCAGGGAAAGAGAAGTATATTCATTAAATATTTTCTCGTCAATACGGCCATCATCTTCGAGCATAAAGGCATCGTAAGGATTGGCTATTAAAAGGATATTAAAGATACGCCGGGTCATCAGGTTGGCAAATTGGGTATCCTTAAGGTATAATTGGTTGAGTTTATATTTGCTGAGCATGAGGCATGGGGTTATATTCTACCGGGGGTTCACACACCCAGTCGGTGCGGTTATTTATGAGATGATACATTATTTGAGGGCGTTGCCGGCAATCGAATACGGTGGCAATTTTTATAATATCTCCGTCGATCCAGTAAATGATTTTATAGTTAGGGACATCAACCAGACAACGGAAGTTTTGCGGAAATTCTTCGAGTAGGGGCTCAATATGGCCTACCCCCGCTTCTGGGTTGTCGACGTTTTTATAATAATCCTTGATTGCGCGTAAATCTCTCTTTGCAAGGGGAGAGAGCCGGTATTTCATAGTCTATGAGCCTCCTTTCTCTCTTTCCGTTCTGCAGCCATTTCGGCACGTAGCTCGGCAAAAAAAGTAGGTCCATCGATAAACAAACCATTTCGGTCGTCCTCAAGCACTTGTTCAATTCTTTTCTTCAATTCTTCCGGAGAAGGAGCAAACGGATAATTTTCAGGGAAGTTATCCGAAGGAAAACCACCCTCAAGTTCGGTAACAACTGTTTCGAACCGGGAAAGTATTTCTTCATTATATACTTCTTCCTGTATATATTCAATTAGTTTCGCCTTGCGAGCCTGTAATTCAGCAAAAGTCATAATGGTAATGCTTTGGTTGAACACAAAGATATAGAATTTTTCCCTACATTTGCCTTATATTTCATTAAGCACATTAAAATATGATGAAAAAAGCAACCCTATTTATTGTAATTGCTATGACAATTCTATCATGCGCACAGCAAAAACGTCTCGTTTATCCCGAGACTATGAAAGACGATACAGTGGACGATTATTTCGGCACCCAGGTTGCCGATCCGTATCGCTGGCTGGAAAACGACACATCGGCTGCCACAGCCGCCTGGGTGGAGGCAGAAAATAAAGTTACATTTGCTTATCTGGCCGAAATACCTTTTCGCGGTCAGTTACTCGACAGGCTTACCGACTTGACTAATTACGAAAAATACGGTACTCCGTTCAAGAAACACGGAAAGTATTATTACTATAAAAACGACGGGCTCCAGAACCAGAGCGTTTTGTACGTTCAGGATTCTCTGGATGGCGAAGCAAAGGTTTTCCTCGACCCGAACAAACTATCCGATGATGGTACGGTAGCCCTTTCGGGATTATCTTTCTCGCATAACGGTAAATACGTAGCTTACACAATATCCCGCAGCGGTTCGGACTGGCGCGAAATCTTCGTTATGGATGCTAATACCGGACAGTTGCTCGAAGACCACATTACCTGGGCCAAATTCTCGGGTGCCAGTTGGAAAGGCGATGGCTTCTATTACAGTGCTTATGATGCACCTGTGGCCGGAAAAGAATTCTCGAATGTAAACGAGAATCACAAAATATACTACCACAAAATCGGTACTCCGCAAAGTAAAGATGAGTTGGTATTTCAGAATCCATCTGAACCAAAACGCTTCTACAGTGCATACTGTCCGGAAAGCGAGAATGTATTATTTATTTTCGAATCAGGTGCCAATCGTGGTAATGCACTCTTCATGCAAGATCTGACAAAGAAAAATGCACAGGTTGTTCCACTTGCAACCAACGATGAATATACTTATTCGCCCATCGAAGTTATTGGCGATGACATTTATTTCTTTACCAACTACCAGGCACCAAAGGGGAAAGTAATGAAAGCCAGCATCACTAATCCTAAGATTGATAACTGGATGGATTTGATACCGGAAGATGAATCGGTACTCTCAGACGTAAGTATCATTGGGGGGAATATGTTCGTTACTTACGACCAGGATGCATCAAACCATGCTTATGTTTATACTCCCGAAGGCCGCCGCCTGCACGAAATAACCTTACCAACCCTTGGTTCGGTATATTTTAGCGGCGATAAAGATGATAAGGAATGTTTCATGTCTTTCAGTTCCTTTACATATCCCGGTTCTATCTTTACATACGATCTGGACAGCAACTCGTATAAACTGTTCCGCGCTCCGGAAGTGAAATTTAATCCTGATGACTTTGTTACCGAACAGGTATTCTTTGCCAGTAAGGATGGTACCAAGATACCTATGTTCCTTACCTATCGCAAAGACCTGCAAAAGAACGGTAATAATCCGGTTTACCTCTACGGTTACGGAGGGTTCAACATCAGCCTGAATCCCGGATTCAGTACCAGCCGCATTCCGTTCCTGGAAAACGGTGGTATTTATGCACAGGTTAATCTTCGCGGTGGTGGCGAATATGGCGAAGAGTGGCACGTAGCCGGAACCAAAATGCAGAAACAAAATGTATTCGATGATTTCATCGGCGCTGCCGAATACCTGATTTCCGAGAAGTTTACCAATAATAAAAAGATTGCCATTGTAGGAGGTTCAAACGGTGGATTGCTTGTAGGTGCTTGTTTAACACAACGTCCTGAACTCTTCCAGGTTGCCATTCCACAAGTAGGTGTAATGGATATGCTTCGCTACCATAAATTCACTATTGGCTGGAACTGGGCAAGCGACTACGGAACAAGCGAAGACAGCAAAGAAATGTTCGAATATCTATATGGTTATTCTCCGCTACACAACCTGAAACCAGGCACTAAATACCCGGCAACACTTGTTACCACGGCCGATCACGACGATCGCGTAGTACCTGCACATTCATTTAAATTTGCTGCACGTCTTCAGGAATGCAACGACGGAACCAATCCTACACTGATTCGTATTGATACAAAAGCTGGTCATGGCGCCGGTAAACCGATTGCCAAAGTACTCGAAGAGCAGGCAGATATTTATGGATTCATTATGTACAACCTTGATATGAAGCCGAAGTTCTGATATATCCTGTAGAGACGCAAAATTTTGCGTCTCCATAAATCAAAAAAATAAAGAGACACAACTTATTGTGTCTCTTATTTTTATCTGTTAGTTGGTGTAAGAAGAAGACGCAAGATTTTGCGTCTCTACAGGTGAAATCACGGTAATTCCTTTATTTTTATATTCTTGAACCACACCTCATCACCGTGGTCTTGCAGAAGAATATTACCTTCGGCTGCATTACCAAAGTCGGGCCAATCCACATATTTGCTATAATCAACAAGCGCATCCCACATCGGGTTGTTGCGTTCGTATTCTACAATTTTTGTACCGTTAAGCCAATGCTCCACATGATTACCCTTAACAATAATCATAGCAGTATTAAACTCACTTTTATTGAACGGTTTATCTTGCGGAGCCGGAATAAGGTCATACAATGAACCCAGTGTGCGGTTTCCTTTTACACCCAACTTGGCATCGGGATGTTTATCATCATCCAGTATCTGGAATTCGCAACCGATTGCAGAACCCTCACCTTTGTTCAGGTCGGGGTTTACGAAGTATTTAATACCACTATTAGCACCTTCGGTTATCTTGAAATCTGCCTTCAGGATAAAGTTTTTGTATTTGCGGGTTGTAACGATATCTCCACCATTGGTCGACTCGCCACCGCCGCTTTTCAATACTTTCAGTATACCATTTTCAATTTTCCAGCCGTGAGCAGGGAAAGTAGCAATCTTGGCACCACGCCATCCGTTGGTGGTTTTACCATCCCAAAGAAGTTTCCAGCCGGCAGCTTCTTCGGCAGACGACAGCGTATTGGGTACAGAACTGATTTCAATGGGTTTACACACACCGGCACAAGCACCACAACAGGCTGTCGACCGGATTACACCCCTGAAATATCCAATAGCTTCGGCAATACCCAGGAAGGGGTCTTTCATATTCTTCTCGTGTTCCAGGCTACATACGCCAGTATATCCTACTTTACGGAGCATCCTGACGAAAGCCGGGAAATCAATCAGCCCGCGGCCAATTTCAACTGTATATCCTTGCTTCGTGTTGCCGGTTACATCTTTTATATGAATATCGAATACGCGCGAATGATATTTCTCCAAAGCCGCAACAGGGTCCTTTCCATTACGCAAATTGTGGCCGATGTCCAGACACATACCGATGCGAGGGTCGAGATTCTTTGTGTGTTCCCATACATCATCCGCATCAGGATACAATGCAATGTCGGGGCCATGCAAGTGGATAGCATAGTTAAATCCGTATTCTTTTACCTTCTTATCAACATAAGGCAATAATTCCAAATTCGGTACACCGACAATGGTTTTTACGCCCACCCGTTTGGCATACGCAAAAGCATTATCTACTTCCTGTTGGGTTTTCATGTAAATTGGACCAACGGCATAACCCGTAACACCTTTCGAAGCCAGCTTTGCATGAAATGCGGCTATTTGCTCGTCCGTACTGTTGAGTGGTAAATGGAAATCTTTAATGCATAAATACTTCACGTTCAAGGTTTGCATTACCTCCAACGTTTTATCCAAATCGAAGTTCACAAAAGTATATCCGGCCATACCGAGTTTAAACTTTTCATGCGCTTCGGGCGGGAGTTGTTCGCCGGGGCGTTCCTGAGCCGAAGTAAAAAGGCTGAATAATATAGAGAACAATGGTAATATTATTTTTTTCATTTTTATCTGGTTAATCGATTTGTTTTTTGAACACAGAGACACAGAGGCACAGAGATCTTAACTTTTATTCTCAATTTCTAAATTTGAAAATCTCTGTGTCTCCGTGTCTCTGTGTTCAAAAATAAAATTATAATTTATAAAACTCTTCCCAGTCTCTGCGTGGAGGAAGACCAGTTAACATAGCGTTGGCAAAGTTATTATTCGTAATTTGCTTGGTACGGCTGTCAAAGAATAACTGTGTATTGAGCCGTTGAGCAATAACTCCCAGTGAGAACACCTGAGAAAGAGGTCCGTGAATTTCGAACGGCGAACGGGTTTGTTCGATTCCCTGGCAAGCCAGCAAAAAGTTTTCAAAATGATTGGAAGGACTTGCCGGTACCTCAGGCAATTTCGATTGCATATCGCGCGCCTTAGATTCCGGAATAATCGAAAGAGTACTACCATGGCTGCCACCTTTAAATGTAAGGTCTTTGCCATAAATAATCTTTCCGGGATTAATTTTCGTTTCCTCAATAACTCCCACACTGCTGGCCGGTATATCGGCTGCCAAAGCAGAAGTACCGTAACCGGGAGGCAACGGAGGAAGATTGTCGACACCATCATACCACGTAACATCTACGGGCGGCATATCCTTGCGTGCTGGGAACCGGAACAGAATAGTAGAGGAATAGGGGAAGAAATAATCGTTGTGTCCGGTGGCTTTCAACATATTTATTTCGTAAGGAAGACCCAGTTCCAGGAATTCGTGTACCGTATCGAGTATATGCGCGCCCCAGTCGCCCAAAGCACCCATACCGAAATCGTACCACGAACGCCATTCGCCATTGTGATACATATTATTATATTCGTGGTAAGGAACAGCACAATGCCAGGTCATCCAGTCGAGCGTGCCAGGAATAGGTTGTGCTTCGGGATACTTATAAATATTGGTATCCCAGCCATGCCACCTGCGCGGATTGTTCATGTGGGCGGTAACAGCGGTTACATCTTTAATAATTCCAGCTTCCTGCCAGGCTTTGAACTGAAAATAATTTGGGTCAGAGTGTCCCTGATTACCTACTTGTGTTACCACATTTGGATATTTGCGGGCAGCCTGTATCATCAGTTCGGCTTCGTTAAAGGTACGTGCCATGGGTTTTTCCACATAAACATGCTTACCCAGCGACATAGCGAGCATACTTACCGGGAAATGTGCGTGGTCGGGTATCGCAATGGCAACAGCTTCAATTTCTTTCCCCATTTTATCAAACATCTGGCGGAAATCCTTGAATTGTTTTGCTTTCGGGTATTTACCCATCACTTTCAGGGTTTGGGGCGCACCCATATCCACATCGCAAAGTGCCACTACATTCACCATTCCGGTGCGTTCAAAGTCGCCGATAATCTGTTCGCCGCGATTACCAATACCTATATAAGCGATGTTTACCTTCCGGTTGGCGCCGGGAGCATTACGGTGGTTTTTAGCACTCAGGACTCCGGGAGCACCGACTGTAGCTAGTCCGGCGGTGGTGAGTCCAACTGTTTTTAAAAAGTTTCTTCGTGTTACCATGGTTTAATTTCAATTGATTATTGATGTAAATAATTATTCTATTAAATATCACAAAAATATGATTGTTCTTATTTCTAAAACTTCAATCTGATATGATAATTTCCGACTTGTTATAAATGAGTGAGCTAAGATACTTTTTTTTTAGAAAAAAGAAACTGTTTGCGCACACATTTTTTTATATTAGCGATTATTATTGTTTATAAGTCCATATTTCCACTGAAATCAGCATCCGAAAAATTTAATTCGATTACCCATGTTAACATAGGATTGTCCTGGCTCCCCGACAGAGAGCCATACTATAGAAATAAATATTTTGTAAATATAAAGCAACATTTCTCCATGCCTCAATTTTTCTCCCCGGACGACATTAATATCGTATGGATAGAATATCTGTTTCCTCCCCAGAGGATATAGATATCTTCTCCGGAGGATATAGATATCTTCCGAGGAAGAAACAGATATCCTCCGGGAAGGAAATAGATATCTTCCGGGTAGGAAATCCAAGATCACGAATGCAACTATAAATAATTATTAATCAAGCATTTAAAGCGTATTCAAATAAATATCACCATTTATCAAAGCACACACAACTATTAATATATGTTAATATAAGATATTTACTTTCATCAATACTTGCACAACAAAACAATAAGCAATATATTTGCACTATTCAATTAAGCAACATATTATTTAAAAAAGAAAATGGGCATATTCTTTTCAAGATGTTTTGCTGATTGTTTTTATATTTTAGTTATTCACATAAAAAACAAAAAAATTATGATCTTACATTACAAAGCGCAACAAAGTGCGCTAGCGTCGAAAGACGGAAAAAAGAAGTACTTTCCGGTACTGGTAAAAAACGATGAAGTTATCACGACCCGCCAACTAGGCGCGGATGCCGCTGAAATCTCCACACTATCACCCGGTGATATGGCCAATGCAGCCTGGTGCCTGTTCACCATTTTGGGACGGTATCTGCGAGGCGGATATTCGGTCCGGATAGATGGACTGGGAACATTTACACTGCGGGCAAAAAGTGGCGGAAACGGTGTCGATACGCCCGAAGAAGTCAACCCTTCACAAATTAAAGCGTTGCGTATTCAATTCACACCCGAATATACACGCAATAGTTTTGAAGGAACAACAAGAGCTATATTCCAAGGGGTTAAATTCAAGCGTTGGAGTGGCGACCCCACTATATCGGCCAATAAACCAACCAATCCGGATGATGGCGACGATGGTGGCTTTACACCGGATCCGAATGCATAGCTTTTTGCAAGCAAATGACTGAGAACTGCAACTAACCTTGATTTATGCCCGGCCTGGGGTAGTTGAATTATGAATAAAGCAGATGTTCAAGTGAGAGCATCTGCTTTATTATTTTAATTTCTCCACAACAATACCCGTTCTTCTTCTTTGGAAAGATAAATTAAATCTTCATATAGCGATTCTTCCGGATTAACAAACCGGCCATCGCAAGAATATAATAGATTACCATCAACAACAGATGAGTTCACTAGATCGCAAATCAAGATATATTCTTGTGTATCATGTTGTATGGAATACACCCAAACAGCCCGAAAGCCTTCCGAACGATTTATCACCTTATTGATCTCCTTCAACAACCATTCAGGATTATGCTTACCACAAGCTGTAACATCAATATCTGCTTCTCCATTATCTTTACAAGACACTAATGCAAACATAAAAGCAATAACAAATAAATAAATAAATTTTTTCATTGTATTTTTTTTAAAGATCCAACATAATCGTATATCTTATATGTATTAAGCATTTCATTATCCTAAGCAGCTCTTTTTTTCTTGATACTAGATAAGTGAATGATAATGGCACAAAGCTACAACTAATAACTCATCGGAATTATTTAATAGGTATATATTATTTATCTGCATGTTCAAATGTTTGCTAATTTGGTCAAAACATGTTCGGGAACATTATTTAATGATAACATATGGCGAAGATAATTTTCTCAAGCCCTAATCCACCTACCCCAAAGTGATAAAAAAAGACTTTCCGGCACTCTTTTCTTACGAATACTCATTTTTTCTCGTTTTTTTTCTTCAATTTGTTTGGAGATTATAAAAAAGCCCTTACCTTTGCATCGTATTTGATTAATAAAAGCAAATCATGAATAATTATACATCACTAAACCTCTCTCTAGTCATTATTAGCCTCGTGGTAGTCGTACCGGGAGAATGAGAAAGGTTTGTACGTATAATATTCGATTATGACAGATATAATAAAGCCTTTCTCAATGCGAGAAAGGCTTTTTTAATTGATATAACAACATAGATGGAAATGAAAATTCAGTTACGTAGTGCAGCAAGTACCCAAGGCCGGCGAATGGCGGCTGCCCGCTCCTTATGGATGGCTAATGGAATGAAAAAAGAACAAATGGGCAAGCCCATTATTGCAATTGTGAACTCTTTTACACAATTTGTTCCCGGACACGTTCATTTGCATGAAATTGGACAGCAGGTAAAAGCCGAAATCGAAAGACTGGGATGTTTCGCAGCTGAATTTAACACCATTGCCATCGACGACGGTATTGCCATGGGGCACGATGGGATGTTGTACTCACTCCCCTCTCGCGATATTATAGCCGATAGTGTTGAGTATATGGTCAATGCCCATAAAGCGGATGCTATGATTTGCATCAGCAATTGCGACAAGATAACCCCGGGTATGCTGATGGCCTCTATGCGGTTGAATATACCTACCGTATTTGTTTCGGGTGGTCCTATGGAAGCCGGAAAACTGGACGGAGAACAACTTGACCTGATTGTTGCCATGATTAAAGCAGCCGACGAAAGTGTTAGTGATGAGCAGGTTGAACGCCTTGAAAACAGCGTATGTCCTACCTGTGGAAGTTGCTCGGGTATGTTTACCGCCAACTCAATGAACTGTTTGAACGAAGCCATCGGCCTGGCACTTCCCGGCAACGGCACTATTGTTGCTACACATGCCAACCGTACACAATTATTTAAAGATGCTGCACAGCTTATCGTTGATAATGCTTATAAATATTACCGTGATGGAGACGAAACGGTTCTTCCGCGCAGTATCGCCACACGGGCAGCTTTTCTTAACTCAATGACGCTGGATATTGCTATGGGAGGTTCGACCAATACCGTACTTCATTTGTTGGCAGTGGCTCAGGAAGCCGAAGTAGATTTCACGATGGACGATATAGATATGCTATCGCGTAAAACTCCCTGTTTGTCCAAGGTAGCACCTAATACCCAGAAATATCATATACAAGATGTAAACCGGGCAGGTGGAATCCTGGGAATTATCAATGAGTTGGCAAAAGCCGGATTGATTGACACAAATGTTCACCGGGTCGACGGAATGACTTTAGCCGAAGCCCTCGCCCGATACGATATTACCAGCCCGGAAGTAACTGAAGAAGCAAATAAAAAATTCAAAAGCGCACCCGCCGGGAAATTCAACCTGGTTATGGGTTCGCAGGAATCATATTATAAGGAACTGGACACCGACCGTTCCGAAGGTTGTATCCGCGACATGAAACATGCTTACTCGAAAGATGGCGGACTGGCCGTTCTGAAAGGTAATATTGCCCAGGACGGTTGTGTGGTAAAAACAGCCGGGGTGGATGAAAGCATCTGGAAGTTTACCGGCCCTGCCAAGGTTTTCGACTCACAGGAAGCAGCTTGCGAGGGTATCCTCATAGGTGATGTGGTGAGCGGCGATGTGGTGGTAATCATTCACGAAGGTCCTAAGGGAGGACCGGGAATGCAGGAAATGCTTTACCCTACATCATACATCAAATCCCGCCACCTGGGCAAAGAGTGTGCGCTGATAACCGATGGACGCTTCAGTGGTGGTACCTCCGGCTTAAGTATCGGACACGTTTCGCCCGAAGCTGCTGCAGGTGGTAACATCGGGAAACTACAGGATGGGGATATTATTGAAATCAACATTCCCGAACGTACCATCAACGTAAAACTAACTGATGAAGAACTTGCTGCCCGGCCTATGACTCCGGTTATACGCGACCGTAAGGTTCCAAAGAGCTTGCGTGCCTATGCAAGCATGGTGAGTTCGGCAGATAAAGGAGCGGTAAGAATCATTTGATTTACGATTGGACGATTTACGATTTACGATTGAAGTTAGATTGTAAATCAGGTAAGAATCGTCGAATAAAAACATAGCTAATTTCAATCGTAAATCTTAAATAGTCAAATCGTAAATATAAATATGGAAAAACAAATAATTTCAGGCGCGGAAGCTTTAATGCGTTCCCTTGAAGCTCAAGGAGTCGATACTCTTTTCGGATATCCCGGAGGGGCAATCACACCCGTATTCGACGCTTTGTATGATCATAGAGATAAGCTGAACCATATATTGGTACGTCACGAACAGGGAGCGGCTCATGCCGCTCAAGGATATGCCCGATCGTCCGGCAAAGTGGGTGTCTGTTTGGTTACCAGCGGCCCCGGTGCTACAAATACTATAACAGGTATTGCCGATGCAATGATGGACAGTACGCCCATGGTTGTTATTGCCGGACAGGTAGTAACCAGCCTGCTTGGTACTGATGGGTTTCAGGAAGTAGACCTCGTAGGTATTACACAACCGATAACCAAATGGAGTTACCAGATACGTAATGCCAAAGATGTGCCCTGGGCAGTTGCAAGAGCTTTTTACATTGCCCGCAGCGGTCGGCCCGGCCCGGTAGTACTCGACTTTGCCAAAGACGCGCAGATACTAAGTGCTGAATACGAACCTGTAAACCTGGATTATATACGCAGTTATGTACCGGTACCCGATACAGATAAAGAAACTGTTGAAACTGCTGCCGAACTTATTAACCAGGCCGAACGTCCGCTTGTACTCGTAGGCCAGGGTGTAGAGTTGGGTAATGCCCAGGAAGAATTGAAGGCTTTCCTCGAAAAGGCCGATATGCCTGCCGGATGTACCATGCTTGGCCTGTCTGTTTTACCTACCGACTATCCGCTGAATAAAGGGATGCTGGGTATGCATGGCAATCTGGGGCCGAATGTTAATACGAATAATTGCGATGTACTGATAGCTGTAGGTATGCGGTTCGACGACCGTGTTACCGGTAACCTGAATACTTATGCAAAGCAGGCTAAAGTTATCCACTTTGATATCGACCCTTCGGAAATCAATAAAAACGTACGGGTAGACCTGGCTGTTCTCGGCGATTGTAAACATACATTGGCTGAGGTAACGAAGCTGCTTAAACCCAATAAGCATACTGAATGGCTTGATACTTTCAAGCAGTACGAAGAACAGGAATACCAACGGGTAATTCGCCCCGAAGTATATCCTACAACCGGCCCTCTCAATATGGGCGAAGTAATACGGGCGGTAAGCGAAGCATCCAACAACGAAGCCATATTGGTAACTGACGTAGGCCAGAATCAGCTAATGTCTGTACGTTATTTCAAATACAGTAAAGAACGTAGCGTTATTACTTCAGGCGGGCAGGGAACGATGGGATTCGGTCTTCCGGCAGCCGTAGGAGCTACCTTTGGACGGCCCGACCGCACCGTGTGCGTATTTATGGGCGATGGTGGCTTACAGATGAATATTCAGGAACTGGGCACAGTTATGGAGCAAAAGGCGCCGGTAAAAATTATCGTCCTGAACAATAACTATCTGGGCAATGTAAGGCAGTGGCAAGCTATGTTTTTCGACCGTCGCTACTCTTTTACACCGATGATGAATCCGGATTATATGAAGATAGCCTCGGCCTACAGCATACCCTCACGCCGGGTAATCGAACGCAAGGATTTACAAGGTGCCATCGAAGAAATGCTGGCAACCGATGGTCCTTTCCTGTTGGAGGCTTGTGTAATTGAAGAAGGAAATGTATTGCCAATGACCCCTCCGGGAGGCTGCGTAAACGAAATGTTGTTAGAATGCTAAAGGAATAAGAATATGGAAAAGACTTTATATACAATCATTGTTCATTCCGAGAATTATGCAGGTGTCCTGAATCAGGTTACTGCTGTATTTACCCGCCGGCAGATAAACATTGAAAGCCTCAATGTATCAGCATCATCCATCAAAGGGGTACACAAGTACACCATCACTGTATGGACGGACGAAGATACAATTAAAATACTGGTGAAGCAGATAAGTAAGAAAATCGATGTAGTACAGGCGAACTACTTTACCGATGAGCATGTATTCCATTACGAAATCGCTTTGTACAAGCTGTCGACACCTAAATTTCAGGAAACTCCGATGGCATCGAAGCTGATACGCAGATACAGCGCCCGTGTGGTCGAAGTAAATCCGG
>DAMCMT010000023.1:0-37886 GCA_032108265.1 Bacteroides sp. | reverse complement strand
TTCCATTGTTGAAAAAGCAGGGATGTCTGATGAAATTACTTCACTATATGATGAGCTTAAGCCATTGGGTTGTGTATTGCAATTCGTTCGTTCAGGCCGGGTTGCCATAACAACCAGCACTTTCGAAAAGGTAAATGAATTCCTGGCAGAGCGTGAAGCAAAACACCAACAATCAGGCTGCAATAATCAATAACAAACGCAAATGGACAATAAAATCGGCGAATACAACTTTATAGCTGAACCCTTTCATGTAGATTTCAACGGCCAGCTTACCATGGGCGTACTGGGTAATCATTTATTGAATTGCGCAGGTTTCCATGCCAACGACCGTGGCTTTGGAATGGCTACACTGAACGAAGAGAACTATACCTGGGTGCTTTCACGGCTTGCTATCGAGCTGAAAGATATGCCTTACCAGTACGAGAAGTTTAGCATCCAGACATGGGTAGAGAATGTATACCGGCTTTTTACCGACCGTAACTTTGCTTTAATTAATAAGGATGGCAAAACAATCGGTTATGCCCGTTCGGTATGGGCCATGATAAACCTCAACACCCGTAAGCCAGCCGATTTGCTCAGTATGCATGGGGGGAATATTGTAGATTATATATGCGATAAAGAATGCCCTATTGACAAACCTTCGCGTATAAAGGTTGATTCACAGGAGCCGGCAATATCGCTGACAGCCAAATATAGTGATATTGATATTAACGGACATGTAAATAGTATCCGGTATATCGAACATATACTCGACCTCTTCCCTATTGAATTCTACAAAGCTATGCGCATCAAACGCTTTGAAATAGCGTATGTAGCCGAAAGCTATTACGGCGACGAACTAAAACTTTATAAAGAAGAAGTTGCCCCGTGCGAATACAATATAGAGGTAAAGAAAAACGGTACGGATGTAGTGTGCCGTGGAAAAGTAATATTTGAATAAAAGATAAGAATATACTAACATTTTTAAAACTTAAAAGACAAATGGCAAAAATGAATTTTGGCGGTGTAGAAGAAAACGTAGTTACCCGCGAAGAATTTCCATTGGAAAAAGCACGTGAAGTATTGAAAGACGAAACTATTGCCGTAATCGGTTACGGCGTTCAGGGTCCCGGACAGGCACTCAACCTTCGCGACAATGGCTTCAACGTAATCATCGGTCAGCGTAAAGGTGGCAAAACATGGGATAAAGCCGTATCAGACGGTTGGGTACCCGGCGAAACCTTATTCGAAATAGAAGAAGCATGCCAGCGTGGAACTATCATCCAGTACCTGCTATCGGATGCTGCACAGATTGAATTATGGCCTACAGTTAAGAAACAACTTACTCCGGGCAAGGCACTTTACTTCTCGCACGGATTTGGTATAACTTATAAAGAACGTACCGGTATTATTCCTCCGGCAGATGTGGATGTAATTCTGGTTGCTCCGAAAGGCTCGGGCACTTCACTACGTACCATGTTCCTCGAAGGCCGTGGACTGAATTCATCGTATGCTATCTTCCAGGATGCTACAGGCAATGCATTTAACCGTGTTGTGGCACTGGGTATCGGTGTCGGTTCAGGTTACCTGTTCGAAACAACTTTCGAACGCGAAGTATATTCAGACCTTACCGGCGAACGTGGTACCTTGATGGGTGCTATTCAGGGAATCCTGCTGGCTCAGTACGAAGTATTGCGTGCAAACGGTCATACTCCTTCTGAAGCTTTCAACGAAACCGTTGAAGAATTAACTCAATCGCTGATGCCTCTCTTTGCTCAGAATGGTATGGACTGGATGTATGCAAACTGCTCGACTACCGCACAGCGTGGCGCTCTCGACTGGATGGGTCCTTTCCACGATGCTACCAAACCGGTATTCGAAAAACTGTATAACGAAGTAAAAATTGGAAACGAAGCACAACGTTCTATCGACACTAACTCTAAGCCCGACTATCGTGAAGGTCTGGAAGCTGAGTTGAAAGCACTTCGCGAAAGCGAAATGTGGCAGGCTGGCGCTGTAGTGCGCAAATTGCGTCCGGAAAACAACTAAAATTAAGCTCAGATAATACAGTATTGTACGGTTGACTGTACAGTACTGTATTATCGACTGTACAATATTGTGCTGCAAACTCTACAGTACTGTACTGTAGACTGCACAGTACTGTAGAGTTTTAGAGCGGTTTTACAGCTCAATAATCTCCTGTGGAGCCTTTGTCAGACATTCCACACCATCGGCTGTTACAAGCCAGGAGTTTTCAATACCTACAGGGCCTGTGCCCGGCAGTACGATTTTCGGTTCCAGCGCAAAGACCATTCCCGGTTCGAATTCCTGTTTCTGGCGGGGAGCTAATACCGGAGATTCATTTATTTGGAGTCCAATACCGTGACCAATGAATGAAGCCTTCTGACCGACTCCCATAAAACGGTCGGCATACGGGGTTTTCTTAACTATTTCGATACCGATATTATATAATTCTTCGCCGGTAACTCCCGGTTTAGTAGCTTCGGCAACTGCATTTTGAATATCCAGACATACCTGATGTGCTTCCAGTGCCTCATCAGAAGTTTTTCCGATAGAGAATACCCCGCTCATATAGCCGTTGAAATTCCCACCATAATCTACCATAACTGTTTGGCCGGGATTCATCGGAGAACCATTCACCCCAACAGGAATCGAAGAATCCAATCCGTTTCCTCCCAACGCAAAATCGTATGGAGAAGGAGCAGAAGCATTATCGCCCGAAAGAAGGCTACCCATAAAGATCTCCATGCTCTGTCCGAATATGCGGAAGATGCCCAGGCAGCCATTCAAACGCATTATACGTTCTATTTCGATGGAAAATTCTATATCCTTCATCCCCGGACGGTAAACACTGGGAATTTGCTCATAAGCCTTTGTATGCGCCACTCCGGCACGACGGAACAACTCTATCTCGTATTCTGTTTTAATAGTACGAGCCGCACGTATGATTGAGGTACCGTTTACAATTTCGGCTTCGGGAAATACACCAGATAAACGGGTATATTCGCTCCAGGGAATTTCATCGCCTTCGAGCATTAGTTTTTTCGGCGTGGGAAGTCCTTCCTGCTCCAGTATTTCTGCTATCTGCTCGGGTTTCCGTATCTGATGTACATATTCGCCGGAAATGTTATTCGGGCGTTTTACAAAAATACGGGCGGGCGCATGTAACGGCAGATAAAGATAGCCGGATATAACAGCACCAAATGTATAAATCAGATTGACATTACAGGTAATCAGAGCAGCATCGATTTGCTGTTCGCTCATTAAAGAACGGATTTTGTCACGTCTCTTTTTTAATTCAGGTAATAACATGTTTTTATAATTATGAATTTTGATTTATGAATTATGAATGTCGCATTTCATTATGATGATACAAAGGTACGATTTTTGTGTAAATGGCAAGCAAAAAAATACCGCCTGCGTCCAGTCTCAGGAAGCAGGCGGCGATACCACAAATACAAATACAACTAAACAAAGTATTCTTTAGAGAATTTATTAGAGAATTTTTGAATTATGAATTATACTATTCCTTGTGCCAGCATAGCCTTGGCTACCTTCATGAAGCCGGCAATATTGGCGCCTTTCAGGTAATTGATATACCCGTCGGGTTCTGTACCGTATTGCACGCATTGGTTGTGTATACCGTGCATGATAGATTTTAAACGTTCGTCTACCTCTTGGGCTCCCCAGCTAATGTGCATGGCATTCTGGGTCATTTCCAAGCCGCTGGTTGCCACACCACCGGCATTCACAGCTTTGCCGGGGCCATAAGGTACACGGGCTTCGATAAATGCATCGATAGCTTCGGGGGTACAACCCATATTCGAAATTTCGCCGACATATTGCACTCCGTTAGCAATTAAAGCGGTAGCATCATCACCGTTCAATTCGTTCTGGGTAGCACAAGGCAGAGCAATATCTACTTTTACTTCCCAGGGACGACGGTCGGCTACGAAGGTTGCACCGGGGAATTCATCGGCATACGGTTGTACAATATCATTTCCGCTTGCACGTAATTCGAGCATATAATCTATTTTTTCGCCCGAGATCCCATCAGGATCATATATATATCCATCGGGACCGGATATGGTGACAACTTTGGCGCCTAGTTCGGTAGCCTTCAATGCGGCTCCCCAAGCCACATTGCCAAAGCCCGATAGAGCTACGGTTTTGCCCACCATCGTATCGCCTTTCATTTGAAGCATCTGATTCACGAAATACAATCCACCGAATCCGGTTGCTTCCGGGCGTATCAACGAGCCGCCGTACTCCAAACCTTTTCCGGTTATGGTTCCGGTGAATTCGCGCGTTAATTTCTTATACATTCCAAACATATATCCTACCTCGCGGCCGCCTACACCAATATCTCCTGCCGGCACATCCATATCGGGGCCGATGTGACGCCATAGTTCGAGCATATAAGCCTGGCAGAAACGCATAATTTCCGCATTGCTTTTTCCACGAGGCGAAAAGTCGGAGCCGCCTTTACCCCCACCCATTGGCAGGGTAGTTAGTGCATTTTTAAATGTTTGTTCGAAACCGAGGAATTTTAGTATAGATAGTGTTACGGATGCATGAAAGCGGATACCGCCTTTGTATGGTCCAATAGCATTATTAAACTGTACGCGATAGCCCAGATTGGTTTGCACTTCGCCTTTGTCATCCACCCAGGTAACCCGGAAAGTAAAAATGCGATCGGGTTCCACAAGGCGTTCAATAATTTTTGCTTTCTCGAACTCAGGATGTTGGTTATAAATATCTTCAATGGAGATAAGTACTTCCTTCACGGCCTGAAGATATTCAGATTCGCCAGGATGTTTTGCCTCTAAAGAGGACATGATACGTTCGATATTCATGATAAGCTATATTTAAGGAATTGTGATAAAACGTCAGTAATTCAATGCAAATATACTGAATATAATTTATTCGCAACATATTAATAGTTAAAAATCAAATATAAACTATTAAAATGTCAACTGCATTCTATATTTAAGCACAGTTATGCTTACTAATACCTGAGTAACTTTTTACTATAAAGCTTTACCTATTTCTTCTTTCATCTTAGCCACTCCCGGATATCCTACCGTTCTGAAAGATACTGCCCCTTCTTTATTCACAATCAGGTAAGTCGGTACTCCTTCGACCTTGAACTCTTTGCCCAAATAATCCCACTGACTGGCAGTAAGACGGTAGTGCTCGCCCGGAATGTCTGCAATCATGTTATTCCAGGTTCCTTCGGGTGAATTTGTTCCGGCGATATATATGTAAATAATATCTTTATCTTTAAGTTCCTCTTTCATCGGTGCCATTTCTTTATTGGCCATGCGGCAAGGGCCACACCAAGTTGCCCAGAAATCTACCAGTATGGTTTTTCCACTGAAAGGGGCAATAATAGAGGCGAATAAATCTTCGTTTGCTACTTCGCCAGCTTCATTAACGCGGAATCCTGTTTTTTTCTTATTAGCTTCCAGAGTGGCAAGTAACTTTTCATTCTTTTGGTTGGCAATCTGGTAATATACCGGATTTACTTCTTGCATCGCGAGAAGTTCATCGGCAGATGCCGGAGAGAATTCGTCGATCTTTCTTAACAGTGCATTTACTTTACCCAGGTCGAAGAAAATACCTTTGTCTGTACCGATGGCTTTGGCATAGCGTTCGGATAATTCGGAGTTTGTAGTAAAACCACCATAATAATCGCAGTAAAGCGCAAAAGGCGTATTGAAGTTTTTAAAGCGGACAAATTCGTCATATACCGACTCGGGCACATCGACTGGTTGCTCCATATATTTTATCATTTCATCGCGGTCTTGAATATTGTTTTCCATCAGGTATGCCCGCTGATAATAGTGCTTAATACCTGTTAGAATATTCATTGCCATAAAATCGCTACGCAAACGTAGTATCTGCTTTGAAGCGTTACTCATATCAAGGGCATCGATTTCACGGTTGGTATTTTCGTGTTCAGCTATTATATAATCTTTTATTTCGGGAATGCTTTTACCCATTATTGCCTGCATTATCTTCATATAATTATCTTCGAAAGAAGTTTTTACAGGACTATCAACTAATTCTGTTGAGACTTGAGCCATAAAACCACTGTAAAATAAAGGCTCACCGTATGATGGCTCATTCTCTTTGCGCAAACGTGATTGGGTACGGGTTATTTCGCGTGTATTTATGTAGAGATGCGTTTCCTGATCGGGGCCGAGAAAGAAATCACCAATCTGCCGGCCACCAAAAATCAGCATACCGGGGGTAACAGAATAGGCAGGAATCTGCATGGAGAATGTGCCATCGCTTTTTATGGGCACTTCCATTTCTTCGGCATCTCCGACGTTGTGCATTATATAAACGAACATTTTACCATCCATTCCCGGGCGGTAATCCATAACTTTCCCGGAAAAAGTAGATGTACCAAGCGTGATTTCAGGCTCAGGCAGGGAGCGATTTCCAGCAACATGAGTTTTGGCAATAACATCAGCCGGAAGTTCAAGGGGCGGCAGATTACCGTCGAGCTGTATTCCCCATATTTTGAATGCACCTTCGATATGATCTCCTTCCGAGAAATCCACATATTTGACGCCCCTGGGTAGAGGTGGAAATATCAGACGAAATTCCGCTTCTCCACTGTCGGGCATCCAGAACTCTTTGCCTAGCGTAATACCATCTCCTGCACGAATGGTGTACTGCCGGCCGCTATCATCCGTCAGGAATGTTTCGGGTGCAATTTGTATCCAGTTTTTAGGCCTGTAGAATGCTTTGATATTTAATACGGTAGCGGTATCGCTCAGGATAATCCGGTCGATTTCGATAGAACCCGAACTCCAGCTAATGAATGGCGGACGTTCGATGATGCGCTCATTTGCGTGAACCTGTATATATAGAACAAGCAACAATGGAAGAATAATCCGGTATAACTTCATGGTTTAGATAGTTTTATGGTTATGCGTAGCAATTTAGGAAAAAAATTAATAAAAAAAGGAAATAAGTACAGAATCTTATTTCCTTTCATTTAGGTTAACAAAAAAATAAACTTATCAGGTATTATTTAAAGTCTAAATTGAACCGGAACAGTAAATTTGGTTGGTACAGCAACGCCTCTCTGCATTCCGGGTTTCCATTTTGGCAGTATTTTGACTACCCGTATTGCTTCAGCATCAAGTGAGGGAGAAACTGAGCGTACAGCTACGGGATTAGTTACTGTACCATCGGCCTGAATTACAAACTGAACAATTACTCTACCCTGTATTTGTTCTTTTTTGGCGTCTTCGGGATATTGAATATTTGTGGCTAGAAATTGCATTAATGCACCCTGCCCACCAGGGTATTCGGGCATATTCTCAACAATTTCGAAAACGCCATTTGCATCAGGTTTAGCATCTTTTGCCACAGTTTTGATGAAATCTTTATCTTCATGGACTACCACTTTTGTCTCGTCACCACCAAGTCTGAATACAACTGGTACTGTAAATCTTACATCGACATTTTTCCCACGTTGCTGACCGGGTTTCCATTTCGGCAATAAGCTAATCACACGAATGGCCTCTGCATCCAATTCAGGGTTTACCGAGCGTGCAATTGTAGGATTTTTTACCATACCTTCTTTATTTACAATAAAATGTACGATAACGCGTCCTTCAATTTTGTTTTTCTTCGCAACTTCCGGGTACACTATATTCTTACTAATGAATTGCATCAAAGCAGCCTGTCCACCAGGATATTCGGGCATATTCTCTACAATCTCGAAAACGGGGTCTTGCTGGTCAATATCCATTTCAATATCCTCCATTTCAATTTGCGGAGCTTCCAGTGTTACGGGTACTGAAATTTCTTCGATAACGGCTTCCGTTGTCCGGGCAATGGCATCTATATTACTGATTACCAGCAATGCAGCAGCCAACAGGGGGAACAGGAAATATTTAGTTGTCCCTATTTTCCGGGTTCTCTTTTTATTCATCATTTTAATTCTGTTTTTTAAAGGTAATACATTAAAGTTGTTGTACAATGTAGCTACTTTTGTTTGATGGGCCAATCCCAACAAGTGGTACTGGTATGTTTTAGAGTCGTAACCTTTTTCGAGCACATTATCGTCGGCCAAATATTCCAGATTTCCTCTTATTTCGCGTTTCAAAAGCCACATAAAAGGATTAAACCAGCATACTATGCAAACCAGTTCGCTAAATAATACGTCAATGGAATGCCATTGCCGGGCATGGGTTTGTTCATGAGTTAATATTTCGTTCAACTCTTCCTCCGTATGCTCGGCGGGATTCATAAAAATCCATTTAAAAAAAGAGAAAGGTGCTTCTGCCCCGGTTAATATATGCACTTTACTATTCCCAATATATTGTGTTTTTGTTCGGCGCGCCATTCTGAGCAAAATAAAAAGCTGCCACAATATCCGGACTAATAGTATTAAACAAACTCCAAGATAAATATAACTGATTGAAGAAAGAATAATCTTATGCCAACTTACTGTAGTTACTTCTTGTATAGGAATTATTTCTACCTCCGGAAGAATAACCGAAGCGTAAATATCGGTCATTGCAATCATTGGTTCCTGACTTTTTATCCAGTCCTGAATATTCATCAACGGATAAACAAGCGAAAGGGCGAGGAAGGATAATAGTGCTATTCTTCTCCACTGAAAAAAAGTGTCTTTATGGAATAGCAGACGGTAAAAGGCATAGAACAATGCTATAGCAACATTTACCTTTAGCAGGTATAATATTTCGGGAGCCATGACAGGAATGTTTTAGTTGTCTTTTCCTTTTTCAATCATATCAATAATATCTTTCAGTTCTTCGGAAGATATCTTGCTATCTTTTGCAAAGAAAGATACTAATTCTTTGTATGAATTCTCGAAATAATTCCTGACCACACTACTCATGAATTGCCTCTTATAATCGCTTTCTTTTATGGCAGGAGTGTATTGATATGTATTGCCGAAACGTTTGGCTTTAACATATTTCTTCCTCTCCAGATTTTTCACGATGGATGCAACGGTAGTATAAGGGGGATTAGGTTCTGGGTATTTTGCAACGATATCTTTAACAAAACATTCTCTCAATTCCCATATATAAAGCATTGCTTCTTCTTCTTGTATAGTTAATTTTTCCATGATTACTGATATTATGTTACGAACTCTTCGCAAATCTACGAAATATTCGTAAAAGCGCAATAGATAACAAGTTAAATAATACTAAAGAAGAATTCAGAAGTTCGCTGCAACATAGTATGTTTTAGATGGGCATCTAACGCAGTATGAGATGCACATCTAACGCAGCGTTAGATGCCCATCTAAAACATATAGTATACAGCAAGCCGGGAACTACTTACCCTTCAAGGTTTGTAGAGTCCACAACAAGATCGGGATGACGATGGCTCTCTTTGAGTTCATGATGACGTTGTACAATATGCTTCCGGCTCATTAATATCTGATGCCGGTATACAATACAAGTTGTGAAGAAATAAATTACAGCTTGCAACCAGAGTGCTTTATATTCGAAACTCACTTCGTTCAGCGTAGCCCCCATATTATTGATACGAACAAATCCGTTAATACCAAATGTAGATGGGAATAACCATGAAAAGTATTCCCAAAATGGAGGTATAGCCGCACCGGGCCAGGATATACCGGAAATAAATAATAAAGGTACAGAAGTAAAAACAAATATAAGCATACAGGTTTCACGGTTCCTTATAGCGATGGAGGCCGTCATAGAGAAAAATATACAAGCTGCCAGATAAGGAACGATAAAAAGGATGAGATCGGCTGGCAAACCGATTTGGTTGAGCCTGAACATATGGGGAACTACGTTGAGGATGTATACAGACATAACAGCATACAACATAAAATAACACAATCCTTTACCCAATACAATGCGCAGCGTTCCATGATAATGATTGTTTATAGGTATAAGGTCGCGGAACTTATTCTTTTCGCGGGCCGTTCCTGCCGATAAGCCTATTCCCAGTAATAGTGTTTGTTGTATAATAAGCACCAACACTGCCGGTATGAGGAAAGCCGCAAAACCATTCGTCGGATTAAACATGGCCACATCCTCATATTCTATAGGGTAAGCAGTGACTTCGTCCTGCCTGTCGGTAGTGTTTCCGGCTCGTGTTATCTTAATGTCTTTATTCATGTCCAGCGATACGGCAGTATTTGCAAGCAATATACTTTTATAGTAAAGCAACCCACTCATGTCACAATAAATGCTAACCTGGGTTTGTATGCCATCAACTATATTATCGCTGAAATCGTCTGGAATAAATATGATTCCATAAGCCTTATGTTCTTTGAGTAATAATTTGGCTTCTTCCATATCGTTACAGTAAGAAACGATATGGACATCGGGCGTAGCATCAACCTTCCTGAGGTATTCACGACTAAGTGACGAGCGCGAATTATCGACTACCACTACCGGAACATCTCTAACCACTTCGTTCGTATAGATAAACGCATATACCAACGGATAGGCCAGTGGTACGAGGATGAAAAATATAAGAACACCCTGGTCGCGAAAAACATTCCGGAATTCTTCCTTCCAGATATAGAAGAGGTCAAATATTCCTTGTTTTATATGGTCTTTGAATGATTTTTCTTCCATAATCAGGGTATGTATTTATAATATATCAGCGCTTCTTTCAACCGCTTAATGACAAAGAAAGGAAGCAACATAAAAACAAGTAACGCAACATAATTGGTCCACGAAAAGACCATACTGTATCCATTTAATGCCTGGTCTACATATATCAGGAAATAATGCCGCAAAGGAAACAAATTACTTAGCCCTTGCAGAATAGGATGCATAGCCATAACAGGATATGAAAATCCGGAAATGGAGAACGAGAGTACGCCCCATAATGAAGCAAAGCTTAATCCCAAACGCAAAGTGGGCAGAGTACCTATCATTACAATCCCGCAGCATTGCGAAGCCAGAATAAACAGAAGTGTGGCCAAAAGCATCGGCAATATGCCGCTATTAAGTGGAAAATGTAAATATCCGTAAAGATAGGTATTGTAGAATATACCCATAATGAAGAAAATCACCGTTTGAGGAAGCAATTTACCTGCCAGCGAAATATAGATTGAATTATTGCCCAGGCGCAACCACTCGCGTGCTGTACGGTCTTTTATTTCTACCCCGATGGAATAAACGGTAACCATGAAAATCATGATCATCAGTATGCCTGGAATAAGGGTATTACTAAGGTATACGGAATAATTCAGCCACGGATTACTGAGTGCATGCGTATCGATAACAATAGGTTGTAGGAATGCCATCGCCTGGTCTTCCGTTGCTCCCTTAGCATATAGTACACTACGGGCAGCAGCTCCGGATGCTAATTCACTCATCATCTTCATATCCCGGAAAAGTAGTGAACCCGCAATCAGATAAGAATTATTTGTATAAAAAGAAACCTTTGGCTGATTTTGTGCCTGGGCCATTGCAGATAAACCGCGAGGTATATAAAAGAAACCATAGATTTCTCCCCGTTGCATGGCCGAACGAGCTTCGTTTACACTTCCGTAGTGAGCAACAATAGATGTCTGTTGAAAGGCATCCAGGTTGCGCAGAATATTCCGTGAAGTTGAAGTATCATCCAGGTCGACAGCAGCAACCGGCAGATCTTTCGGAAGCCCTGTGTCCATAAGAGTCGTGAAGAAAACATAGCAAAATAAGGGAGCTATGACCATGCAGAACAGGTAAAGCGGCCGCGAAACTAATTGTCGGCATTCGCGCTTCATTACCAGCCATAGAGAGTGGTGAGTTCTGAGTTTTGAGTTTAGAGTCACGGTTTTTGAAGTTTCATTACTCACTATTTACGAAGTATCACCGACATACCCGGTCTTAATCCTTCAACCTTATCCAACGTATTGGCACGTACCTCAAATGTTTTCAGGTCGAATTGTCCGGTAGTTTTGGTAGCTTTCCAGGCTGCATAAGTTCCAAGGTCCTTCATATAATACACCTTTAAGCGGATAGTTTGATTGCTTAAAGCCGGAACAAATGCTTCGAATTCGGTACCTACAGTCAGGTGTTGCAATAAATCCTCGCGTATATTGAATGAAACCCACATATCGTCCATAATGGCAACATTCATAATCGGTGCGCCGGTTCCAACCAGTTCGCCTAGTTTAGGGAATATCTCGGATATCTCTCCATCTGCCTGAGCAATGAGGTATGTTTCATTAATGTAAGACTCGACTTCGGCAATAGCTCCACTGGCCTGGTCGACCAATGCCGCAGCAGCTACCTTGTCTTCCCGGTCGGCTCCGTTTACAGCCATATCGTACTGGGCTTTGGCTGCTCTCTCGGTTGCAATGGCAGCATCGCGCTGAGCAGTAACCTCATCCAGTTTCTGTGCGGCCATTACGCCTTCATCATACAGGTTTTTTACGCGTGTATACGATTTTTCGGCAAAGTTGACAGCCGCCTGAGCCTTTTGCCACATTTCGTATGCAGCTTGTATTTGTTCCTGACGGGCTCCGTTGATGGCTTTTTGGCTTTGGGCTTGTGCAGCAGAACGGGCAGCTTCGGCCTGTTCGAGCTTTGCCTGTACATCAGGTGCTTCCAGAATGGCCAATGTATCTCCGGCTTTAACATGTTGCCCTTCTTTTACACGTATCTCGTGTATTCTTCCGGGAACTTTACTCGACACACGGTATTCTGTTACCTCGGCTTGGCCTTGTATAAGTTCAGGGCCTTTTCTCAGTGTAAAGAAACCAACTGCTGCAACCACTGCTATTACTGCCAGCAATGTTAGAAATGCCAGCAACATATTACTGTTTTGTGATTTTCTTGAGGAAACCATATTGTATTATTTACGATTTACTGATTTACGATTTACTATTGATATTACTTGGTATAGTCAATGTCTAACTGTCCCAGCGCTTTCTTCAGGTATATTTCGGTAAGCTTCACATCTATTTGTGCATCAATCTTATCCGAATGTGCCGATAGCCAGGCAGTCTGTGCTTCCAGAACGTTGCTTGTCGGGATAACACCTTCACGAAATCCCAGATTGGCATAGCGCAGGTTTTCATTGGCTTTCTCCATGTTTTTATCTGTCATGGCAAGCTTTTTCATAGCTTCGTTTACCTTGAAGGCCGACTGGTTGACTTGTAATTCAATCTTTTCTTTGGCATCATCCAACTGGTATTCGGCTATACGGGCTTCGGCTTTAGCAGCGCGTACTTTATACGTGCCCTCTCCCCAATGCCAGATGGGAATCTGCACCAGGACTCCCACATTCCACATACCACGGAATTTCTTTTCAAATCCGTTAGTCAACCCCGGGTTGGTTACGAGATAATTGCCCATAAGTGCAACTGAGGGAAGATGTTCGGCCCGGGTGACATTTACCTTCTGCCTGTAGATTTGTGTACCAAGTTCCAAGCTTCTTACTTCCGGACGATTGGCATATACATTATTCATATCGAATCCGGTTGGTATCGGAATTACCGGAATGTCATCAATATTTTCATCTTTAAGAACAATTGGAGTTGTTATTTCAAGCCCACATAGTTGACACAACAACATTTTAGCTAAACTTACTCCATCGGTCACTTTGGTCAGTGTCATCTCTGCTTCGTTTACCTTCACCTTGACCGAAAGGCCGTCGGCGCGGGTAGCTACCCCCTGGGCAATCATTTTATCGACATCGCTATCCATCCTCTGAAGTAATTGCAGATACCCTTCAGCCAGTTTTTTCTTGTTTACCAGCGACACAACCGTCCAGTAAGCCTGGTCGGTATTTAGAATGACTTCCTGCAACCCGGCATCGTGTTGTTGGTAAGCTAATTCTTCCGCATATTGGGTTATTTTATTATAAGCGCGTATTTTGCCGCCCATATACAACGGCTGCGTAAGCGTAATAGCGCCGGCATAAACATTCCGCGTATCAGTACGCAGAGCATCAGTCAATGAGTGACCAACCCCATTAAGAGGGTCGGCAACAGCATTTCCAAGAGACGAAATAATAGGTGCAAGTTCAGGGAAGTTAGTTCCGATGGCTTGTGCAAATTCCTGAAAGCCGGCATTGACGTTAGTGCCCATGTTATTCAAGGCCCCTTTTTGTTCGTCGCTCAGGAGTGAGATTTCTTTCTGATTCCGCATATATGCCCCAGTGGCCGATATATTGGGCAGATAGTTAGTGAATGCAGCTTTTTTTTGATAATAAGCAGAATTAATTTTCTCATTGCTTATCCGCAATTCCTTATTATTGGCTATTGCCAATACACGGCAACTATCCAGGCTTATAATCTGTTGAGCTTTAAGTGAAAGTGTTAAGGTCATCAACAGGGAGATAATCACTGATTTTTTCATTGCATCTGCTACATTATTAAGGTGATACTTGATTTAGGAAAACAATTCCATCGCTGCAATGTTCATCAAATTTTGATTTCCCGCTATTAATTCAATTAAAAAATTAATTGCATAAACAACGATACAAATGTATAGGGTTTACGGTAAAGGACAAAATGATTTAATATTTTTTATGTAAGAGTATAACGGGGAAACGGATTAAATATTGTAGAAGAAAAGTTAGACTTAAAAAGAAAAAGAGGGTGTGTCATAATTTCTCATTCGTCACCCCGAGCTTGCCGAGGGGCCTACTATACCCCTGCGAGGAAGCCTGTGAAAAGGTTGTAGTTCCCTCGGCAAGCTCGGGATGACGGAGATGTATGACTTTTGACACACCCTCTTTTCTCTAATATTTTTAATATTCTATTTTATTGAAGCGAGAATTGCTGCGAACCAATCAAATTACCGTCGGCAAAAATATCAACCCGGTAATTTCCGGCATGAAGGAATTCTTCAACATGCCAGTAAACTGTTACGGGCTGTTCTTCGCCATTATATTCAATGTATTTCTTAATAGAGTAATTAAGTGTACGGTTTTCGTAAGGGAATGTGTGCGAAGCATCCTTTGTAAGTACATCATTATCCGGTTTCATAATACGTATATACAGAGTACGTTCGCCGGTTTCTGCTGTAATATTTTTCGTAACTGTAAAATGTATATTGAATTTCACCACATCCTTCACTTTTTTTGCCGCCTTATCGCGTTTATTCTTAGGTTCGATGCGGATATTCGTGGCGTCTAGCTGAGAAGCCAAAGTAACTTGCTTTGTTAGTTTTTCCCGTTCCTGGGATAAGTTCGATACCTGGCGCGAAGCCTGATTGTATTTACGGGTGACATCGGCAATAACGACTTTTTGTTCTTCCGTTACCCGGTTCAACGAATCAATCTGGGCAATGTAGCTCATCATCACTTTTCGGAGTGAAGCCAATTCTTTCTTTAACCGGCTAATCTCGGCTGCATTACTGCTTTTTACGGTGCGCAGTTCTTCGAGTAGACGCTGAACTTTTATTTTTTCCTGGTCGAGTAATAATGCCAGCGAGTCGTTGGTTATTGTTATTTGTAACTCGTCATATTGAGTGGCAAAGCTGGTATATTCATTTTCCAACTCTTCCTTCTCCAATTCAAAAACCTGAACCAACTCGCGCGAGTTCTTTTTTTCACTAATCAGTAAAAAAGTTAACAGGAACATTACTGCAATCAGTAAACCTACACCTATATATATAATGGTATTCTTGTTTTTCATTGAATATATACGTAAATGTTAAACCTGTGCAAAAATAATATTTAAAATGAATAAACGACAGGCTTTTACACAGTTTAAAGTTTTTCTTTTTGCTATCTGCGTATAGCAATACTTGTTCTGATTTTTTTCTTTAACGAAATTTATTGCGGAAAAATTTCCTTAAATAGATTATCGTTGTAATTTTGCTCCCGGTTCAAAAAAAGTTATGAGTTGTGAGTAATGAGTAATGAGTACTCAAAGCTTAAAAACTATAAACTTAAAAACTTAAAAACTTAAAATATTATGTCAAAAGTAACCGTTGTAGGCGCAGGTAACGTAGGTGCTACATGTGCAAATGTATTGGCTTTCAATGAAGTAGCCGACGAAGTAATAATGCTGGACGTTAAAGAAGGCGTTTCGGAAGGTAAAGCAATGGATATGATGCAGACTGCTCAGTTGTTGGGTTTCGACACTACACTGGTAGGTTGCACCAATGACTATGCACAAACAGCAGATTCAGATGTTATTGTTATCACTTCAGGTATTCCACGTAAACCGGGTATGACCCGTGAAGAACTTATCGGTGTAAATGCCGGTATTGTTAAAAGCGTAGCCGAAAATGCATTGAAATATTCACCCAATGCTATCCTGGTAGTTATATCTAACCCGATGGATACTATGACTTATCTGGCATTGAAATCACTGGGTCTTCCTAAGAACCGTATTATTGGTATGGGTGGTGCTTTGGATAGCTCACGTTTCAAATATTACCTGTCTCAGGCACTCGGCTGCAATGCTAATGAAGTTGATGGTATGGTAATCGGTGGTCATGGCGATACAACAATGATACCTTTGGCTCGTTTTGCTACATACAAAGGAATGTCTGTTTCTAACTTCCTTTCAGAAGAAAAAATAGGCGAAGTAGTAAGCGCTACTATGGTAGGTGGTGCTACGCTGACTAAACTTCTGGGTACTTCGGCCTGGTATGCACCGGGTGCTGCAGGAGCATTCGTGGTAGAATCTATTCTGCACAACCAACGGAAAATGGTTCCTTGCTCGGTAGCTTTGGAAGGCGAGTACGGCGAAGAAGATATCTGTATCGGTGTTCCGGTTATTCTGGGTCGCAACGGTATTGAAGAGATTGTTGAACTTCCGTTGAACGAAGACGAAAAAGCTAAATTCAAAGCAAGCGCTGATGCAGTGCGTGGAACAAACGCTGCTTTGAAAGAAGTGGGAGCGCTTTAATATAATAAAGTATATATAAATAATGTGGGAGTTATAGGCTTTGCCTGTAACTCCCCTTTTTTATGACCATCCGGTGAAAGCTTATTGGTAATTAATGTAAACACAAATATTTTACCATATTTCAAAAAAACAATTTCGGCTTCTCACCACCCATCTCACAAGCCGTGTAGAGGGTCTTTTTTACCATCTGTATAAGAGTGTACACTCTTACCTCATAAGAGTGCACACTTTTACCCCCTAAGAGTGTACACTTTTATACCCCAAGAGTGTACACTCTTATACCACAAAAGTGCACACTCTTATCAACGGTTATTAATATTAACAAAAGGTAGAAATATATTTCACCATTGTTATTAAATGAAGTATTTCAGTGTAAATAGTAAAGCAAGGATATACATCCCTATATTCAGTTTCTTAAATTTTCCGCAAAGCAGATTAATCAGTACATAGCTAATCATACCGATAACAATACCATCGGAAATACTATATGCCAGCGGCATAAAGATAATACAAAGAAATGCCGGAATAGCTTCCGAATAATCCGTCAGGTTTACATCTTTAATAGGTGTTAGCATCATTAACCCTACCAATATCAATACCGGCGCGGTAGCGGCACCCGGAATAGACAGAAACACAGGTGAAAAGAATAATGCCAGCAGAAAACAAATAGCTGTAACAAAAGATGTCATACCCGTTCGTCCACCTTCGCCAACACCCGAAGCACTTTCTACAAATGTAGTAACGGTACTGGTACCTAATGCCGAACCCACCGTGGTTCCGATAGCATCTGAAAGAAAGGCCATTTTGCCATTTGGTATCTTTCCGTTCTTTAACATCCCGGCCTTAGTCGATACTCCTACCAGTGTACCGATGGTATCGAACATATCGACAAAAAGGAAAGTGAACACGATTATCACCATATCCTTAGTGAAGATATTATGAAATTCGTATTGAAAGAATATCGGTTCCAAAGAAGGAGGCGTACTGAAAATTCCGGTGTATTTGGTGATTCCCAACGGAATACCAATAAGTGTTGTTGCCAGGATACCCAGCAGCAGCGCACCTTTAACTCTGCAAATAAGTAAAACAGAAGTTATCACCAGGCCAATCATTCCGAGAAGAGCAGGACCTGAGGTAATATTCCCCATACTCACCAGGGTTGCATCATTACTTGTAACAATACCCGAGTTCTGCAATCCAATGAACGCAATAAATAGTCCGATACCCGCACTGATGGATGTTTTAATGGTGTCGGGTAGCAGATTTACTATAGCTTCGCGCAGATTAGTCAAAGTAAGAATAATAAAGATAATCCCTTCAATCAATACGGCAGTTAGAGCAAATTGCCAGCTATAGCCCATAGTGATACAAATAGTGTAGGCAAAAAAAGCATTCAACCCCATTCCCGGCGCCAGGGCAAAGGGTAGTTTAGCAAGCACCGCCATAAGTAAAGTGGCAAAAGCAGAGGCCACAACGGTAGATGTGAATAAAGCACCTTTATCCATACCTGTAGCGCCTAGTATTGTAGGATTAACGGCCAGAATATAAGCCATAGTAAGGAAAGTGGTAACACCGGCAAGAATCTCAATCCGTAAATTGTTTTTCTTTTTATCGAATCCGAATAGTTTCTGTAACATGATAAGTAGTGAATTTTGAGTTATCAGTTAAAAGTCCACTTCATTGCCAATGTTGGAAGGAAATAAAAACCTTCGCGGGCAGCAAAGTTGTTACTTAATTCCCACTCCGTTCCTATGCTGAGTTTGAAGTCATCAGAAGCAAAGTCGAACTTATTCAGGTTCACCCAGAACTGCGGTTCGCTCAGGAATATAAATTTGGTATTTGTAAATGAGTTCTTTTCGCGCCAGAAATCGGCGAATCCGGTAAAAGTTAGTTTTTGTTTGGCAAAGTGTATATACCAGGTTCCGGTAAGCTGAAAATTATTCGGACTTGAATTCTTCTGAATGTATTTGTACATCGCAGTTAATGAGAAACCTTTACTAAAGTCCTTATTATTATAAGTATAAGTAGGCCCTAACAGATAAGCATTATTTATATAATTCAATCCACCATTATATTCTACATGAGCCGAAAGAGGGCCGTTCCAGAACTTTAATTCGCGGGCAATTTCCCAGTAAGCAGCGGCAACACCGTTCTTTGTATAATCCATATCGACAAAGAAGAAAGTACTTCCCCATTTATCGGGTTTAAACATTTCGACAGTGGTAGTCAGTTTAGGACGGGCATCGAGCTCGTTGCCATACATTAAATGTCCGAAATCGTAGTGTAACTGAATGTTTTGGGCACTGATAGCCAGAGAGCTGCACACGAGCAGCATGAGCATAATTTTCTTTTTCATTTTGAATTGCGCAGTTGCATTTTAGTTAGTCGGTTCAAAAAACAAGGCGCAAAGATATGAAAATGATTACTTCCTGCTATCTATTCCCCACATCATTTTATTTCGCAGGGTATCAAAAAAGCTCTGTCCATAGCGTTTTACTACTTTAATGGTGTAATCGGCCTTGCGGATTATCAGGCTGGTATTGTCTGAAAGTGACTCGTTTCTACCATCGATTGCTACAAGGAAGTTGTGACTGCGGCTTTCGATATCCAGTTTTATTTCCCAATCATCGCGGATAACGATAGGACGCACATTCAGACTATGAGGTGCAACCGGTGTAAGCGTAATAGCATTGGATTGCGGTGCCATTATCGGCCCTCCCACACTGAGCGAATAGGCTGTAGAGCCGGTAGGGGTAGCAATAATCAGTCCGTCGGCCTGGTATGTAATTAGATATTCGTTGTTTATCGAAGTATGAATAGTTATCATGGACGAACTATCGCGTTTAAGTATCGCAATTTCGTTCAGCGCATACGGAGATGTTTTGATTGCCGCTTTATCGTCGCAAAATAACTGGAGTACATTCCTCTCTTCGATGGTATAATGATGGTTATATACATCGTCGATGGTTTTCTCAATCTCTTCCGGCGAAATATCAGCAAGGAAACCGAGACGTCCGGTATTAATACCGAGGATAGGGATACTTTTATTACCTACCCAGTTAGCTGCTTTGAGGAAAGTACCATCTCCCCCGACACTGATAACCATGTCGGCTTCAAAATTGCTACCATCGAACAGTCCGGCGACTTTGAAGTTTTGTTTCATTTCCGTCACCAGGAACTTATAGAAATCCCGGGCAATAATAATCTCAGCATTCCTCTGTTGAAGAATTCTGAAAAGTTCTTCCACATAATATGCCTTTTTAGCCTGATATGTATTTCCGAATATAGCAAAACGCATAATATTTACGATTTACAGATTGACGATTTACGATTGGGATTACACAATTTATAACGGGCGATTACGTTAAAAAGTCTAATTTAAATCGTAAATCGTCAATCTGTAAATCGTAAATCCTTTTTTCGTATTACATTTGCAACGCATTAACTATGCAAAAGTGGGGAAATTTTCCTTATGGTTCATATTTTGTCAGCAATATTTTGTACTTTTGACGAAATGGGGACGATATTATATAGATTAACTTAAAAGCAATGACGAAACTTAGCGTAAACATTAATAAAATTGCTACACTGCGCAATGCCCGTGGCGGAAACGTTCCTGATGTTACCCAAGTTGCACTGGACTGCGAGAAGTTCGGCGCCGATGGGATAACCGTCCATCCCCGGCCTGATGAAAGGCATATCCGCAGAAGCGATGTATATGAACTTAAACCGTTACTCAAAACGGAATTTAATATCGAGGGTTACCCCGACAAGAATTTCATTGACCTGGTACTGAAAGTTAAACCCAACCAGGTGACTCTTGTGCCGGACTCTCCGGAACAAATCACTTCTAATTCAGGATGGGATACCAAAAGAAACGTCGATTTTCTTACTGAGGTATTGGACGAATTCAAATCGGCCCGTATACGAACCTCCGTATTTGTAGCCCCCGAAAAGGAAATGATTGAATACGCAGCCAAAGCCGGCGCCGATAGAGTTGAACTCTACACCGAGCCATATGCTACCCTCTACCCTACCAGCCCCGAGGAAGCCATCAAACCGTTTCTGGAAGCGGCTAATATAACCCGCAAACTCGGTATGGGATTGAATGCAGGGCACGACCTCAGTTTGGTAAACCTGCACTATTTATATACTAATATACCTTGGCTCGACGAGGTATCCATCGGCCATGCACTTATTGCCGATGCACTTTATCTGGGATTAGAAAAAACTATTCAGGAATATAAAAAATGTCTTATTAAATGAATCTGATTATGCTTCTGGCCCAAGTGGGCGGTAACTTAGCTGAAACTTTAGCTACCGAAAATCCGGTACTTACTCCGGTAGATGTACCTGCGAAAATGAACATGCTCGATATGGCTGTAAAGGGCGGATGGATAATGATTGTACTCGCTATCCTGTCGGCAATATGTTTCTATATCCTGTTCGAAAGAATGTATGTTATCCGTAAAGCAGGAAAAGAAGACCCCATGTTTATGGATAAAATAAAGGATTACATTACCAGCGGCGAAATTAAATCAGCCCTGAACTATTGCAAAACCATGAATACCCCCTCTGCCCGTATGATTGAGAAAGGTATCAGCCGATTGGGTCGTCCTATCAACGATGTACAGGCCGCCATCGAAAACGTGGGTAACATGGAAGTTGCCAAACTCGAAAAAGGACTTACCATCATGGCAACCATTGCCGGTGGCGCTCCCATGATTGGGTTCCTGGGTACGGTTACAGGGATGGTTCGTGCTTTCTACGAAATGGCTAATGCCGGAAACAACATAGACATCACCGTATTATCAGGTGGTATATACGAAGCCATGGTAACAACCGTGGGCGGTTTGATTGTTGGTATTATCGCCATGTTTGCATACAATTATCTGGTTACACTGGTTGATGGCGTAGTCAATAAAATGGAAGCCAAGACCATGGCCTTTATGGATTTGCTGAACGAACCGGCTAGAAAATAAATCAATTTTGAATTATGAATTTTGAATTATGAATGACCATGTGGTTTCATTAATTCTCAAGATATAAAGTTCATAATTCAAAATTCATAATTCATAATTTAAAATTAATTTCCGTGCTGAAAAGAAGAAACAAAATATCGCCCAATTTCAGTATGGCATCCATGACGGATGTTATATTCCTGTTGCTTATCTTCTTCATGATAACATCTACGGTCGTTTCTCCGAACGCCATCAAAGTGTTATTACCGCAAGGGAAGCAACAAACATCGGCCAAGCCGTTGACCCGGGTGATTATAGATAAAGACCTGGTATACTACGCTGCCTTCGGGAATGAAAAGGAACAAGTACTCAATGAAGAAGAACTACCCTTCTTCCTGCAAAGCGTAGCCTCCCGCGAACCCGAAATGTACGTGGCCCTCTATGCCGATGAAACCGTACCTTACCGGGAAATTGTAAAGGTATTGAATATCGCCAACGAAAACCAGTTTAAAATGGTTCTCGCCACGCGTCCTCCTGAAAAGAGAAGAAGATGAACGACCGAAAGAGAGGGAAATATATAGGATTAACCGGCACAATCATTGTGCATCTGGCTTTTATTGCCCTTTTACTTCTATTGGCTTTTACCGCACCCGAACCAATGGAAGAAAGCGGGGTTGAAGTCATGATGGGCAATGTAGAATCGGCCTATGGCGGTTTCGATCCTTCATCACTGGTAGATGTGGACATTATTCCACAGCCCGAGGTAAATACCACACCCGCAGTTGTTAATCCACCTTCCGAGCAGGAAATGATAACCCAGGAAGATGAAGAAACCATAGCCATTAATGCCGCCAAAGCCCGCGAAGAAGAAGCCCGGAAAGCAAAAGAGGCCGAAGAAGCCAGAGCAGCAGAAGCCCGTCGACTAGCCGAAGAGCAAGCCGAACGCGAACGCCGCGCCGCCGCCGAAGCCGCCAACAACCGCGTAGCAGGCGCATTCGGACGTGGAGCCGAAATGGGCAGCCGTGGAAACGATTCCGGCGAAGGTATACAAGGAACGCCTACCGGCAATTCTTCGACAGGCGCTACAACCGGAAGCGGTGGCTACGGAACCTTCGATCTGGGTGGACGTTCCATCGGAGAAGGCGGTCTGCCCCGACCCGAATATAATGTTCAGGAAGAAGGCCGGGTAGTGGTAACCATAACTGTGAATCCTGCCGGGTTTGTTATTTCAACCAGCATAAACCGATTGACGAATACAGTTAACCCCGTATTACGTAAATCGGCCGAAGATGCAGCAAAGAAAGCACGATTCAACGTGGTAGATAGAGTAAATAACCAGACCGGAACAATTACATATTACTTTAACCTTAGATAATGTCCTAATATGCCAATGTGCCAATATGCTAATTAGCTGCGCGATAAATTGATGAATTAATTAATTATTTGTATATTAGCCAAGTCTAAAAATTAATATAATAACATAGCCACATGGATTTATATGCCCGAGGCATTGGCATATTATCCTATTGGCACATTAACACATTAAAATTATGGGTACAGTTTATATCTTTTTTGCCGATGGTTTTGAAGAAATCGAAGCTTTCACCTGCGTAGACGTCCTCAGACGTGCCAGCCTGAATGTAGAAATGGTTTCTGTAACCGGGGAAGAAGTAGTTATGGGCGCACACGATGTTCCCGTAGTATGCGACTCTTTCTTTGAAAACAACGATTTCAGCGATGCTGACCTTCTGCTATTACCGGGTGGAATGCCGGGTGCCGCAACACTTTCGAAACACGAAGGACTTAAAACCCTGATAACCGAATTTATCAATGCAGGCAAACCCATTGCAGCTATCTGCGCCGCACCAATGGTTCTGGGTAAAATGGGATACCTCAAAGGAAAAACCGTAACCTGCTATCCAAGCTTCGAACAATACCTGGAAGGCGCTACCTGCACCGGAGAGCAGTTTGAAGTCGACGGAAATATCATCACAGGCGTAGGCCCCGGTGGAGCTATGGACTTTGCCTTGGCTATCGTAGAAAAACTACTCGGAAACGAAAAAGTAGCCGAACTGAAAGAAGCCATGTGCGTGAAATGATTGCCAAAACTATACTAATTGTAGCCGGTGGGAAAGGATTGCGCATGGGCGGAGAACTCCCCAAACAATTCATTCCCATTGGTGGAAAACCTGTACTCATGCATACCGTGGAAGCCTTCTACCGGTATGACGAGTCTATCAGGATTATAATCGTTCTACCCACCGAACAGCAGGAATACTGGAAAGAACTATGCCTGCAACACCAATTCCAGATACCCCACCAGATAGCCGATGGCGGTGAAACCCGCTTCCACTCCGTCAGAAACGGACTGGAATTAGTTCCCGATGAAGGGCTCGCAGGTGTGCATGATGGTGTTCGTCCCTTTGTTTCCCAACAAGTTATCTCCAACTGTTTCACGGCAGCCGAAACATACCATGCAGTTATCCCTGTAATAGGTGTTGTGGAATCCTTACGCCGAATGGACGGTAAACAGAGTTTTTCAGTAGAGCGCAACCGCTTCCGCCTTGTACAAACCCCACAGGTTTTCAACGCTGCCTTATTAAAGATGGCATATCGCCGACCCTATTCAGAAACCTTTACCGACGACGCTTCCGTGGTCGAATCCTACGGAACCCCGGTGCATCTGGTAGAGGGCAACCGCGAAAACATCAAAATCACCACTCCGTTTGACCTGCAACTGGCGAATGTTTTATTGGAATGTTCGATTTAACCACCCGCGACATAAAATACCTATCGGGCGTAGGGCCGCAGAAAGCCGCCTTGCTCAATAAAGAGTTAGGCATATACTCTCTTCACGACCTCCTTTATTATTATCCGTACAAATACGTAGACCGAAGCCGCATTTACTTCGCCCACGAGATAGACGGCAACATGCCCTACATACAACTCAAAGGCCAGATAGTAGGCTTCGAAACCTTCGGCGAAGGACGCCAGCGGCGCCTGGTTGCCCATTTCTCGGATGGTACAGGGGTAGTCGACCTGGTATGGTTCCAGGGAATAAAATTCATACTCAACAAGTATAAACTGCACGAAGAATACGTTATCTTCGGCAAGCCTACCGTATTCAACGGCCGGATAAACATTGCCCACCCCGAGATCGACCGTCCATCCGAGATGACACTCTCCAACATGGGATTGCAGCCCCACTACCATACCACGGACAAGATGAAGCGTAGCTTCCTCAACTCCAACGCCATACAAAAAATGATGGCCTCGGTGATGCAACTTATCAAGGAACCCCTGCCCGAAACACTCTCGGACAAGCTGATAACCGAACACCACCTGATGCCACTGACCGAAGCGCTTCGCAACATCCATTTCCCGGCTAATCCCGAAATGCTGCGCAAAGCCCAGTACCGCTTCAAGTTCGAAGAATTATTCTATATCCAACTCAACATCCTTCGTTACTCCCACGTCCGCCAGTTAAAATACCGCGGTTATGTTTTCGAGTCCGTAGGAGAAATTTTTAATACATTTTACTCGCAGAACCTGCCGTTCCAACTAACCAACGCCCAGAAACGCGTATTGAAAGAAATCCGCTACGATGTAGGTTGCGGGCGGCAGATGAACCGCCTACTGCAAGGCGATGTAGGTAGCGGCAAAACCCTCGTCGCCCTCATGTCCATGCTTATGGCGCTCGACAACGGCTACCAGGCCTGTATCATGGCGCCTACCGAAATCCTCGCCAACCAGCATTACGAAACCATGCGCGAACTCCTCTTCGGCATGAATATCCGTGTAGAGCTGCTCACCGGCTCGGTGAAAGGGAAAAAGCGCGCAGCCATCCACACCGGACTCCTTACCGGCGAAGTACGCATACTTATCGGCACCCACGCCGTAATCGAAGATACCGTCAACTTCTCCCGCCTCGGGCTGGTGATTATCGACGAGCAACACCGCTTCGGCGTTGCCCAGCGCGCCCGCCTCTGGATGAAGAACACCCAACCGCCGCACGTACTCGTAATGACGGCCACCCCCATTCCCCGCACGCTGGCCATGACGCTGTACGGCGACCTCGATGTATCTGTAATCGACGAACTGCCGCCGGGGCGCAAACCCATCGCCACCACCCACCAGTTCGATAACCGCCGCGAAAGCCTCTACCAGTTTATCCGTAAACAAATCGAAGCAGGCCGACAGGTTTACATCGTATATCCGCTTATCAAGGAAAGCGAAAAAATAGACCTTAAAAACCTCGAACAGGGATACGAACTGATATCGGCCGAGTTCCCCGAATACAAAATCAGCAAGGTACACGGCCGCATGAAAGCCGCCGAAAAAGACGAGCAAATGCAACGCTTCGTAACCGGCGAAACCCGCATCATGGTAGCCACAACGGTAATCGAAGTCGGCGTAAATGTACCCAACGCATCGGTCATGGTCATCGAAAACGCCGAACGTTTCGGCCTATCACAACTCCACCAGTTGCGCGGTCGTGTAGGCCGTGGGGCCGACCAATCTTACTGCGTCCTTGTAACCAGCTACAAACTATCCGAAGAAACCCGCAAGCGCATCGAAATCATGGTTCGCACCAACGATGGTTTCGAAATCGCCGAAGCCGACCTCAAACTCCGCGGCCCCGGCGACCTCGAAGGAACCCAGCAAAGCGGCATCGCCTTCGACCTGAAAATAGCCAATCTCGCCCGCGACGGACAATTACTGCAATACGTACGCGACATCGCCCAACAAATTGTAGAGAACGACCCCGACGCCTCCCTGCCCGAAAACCAGGTACTTTGGAAGCAACTCAAAGCGCTGCGCAAAACAAATGTAAACTGGGCATCAATAAGCTAAAAACCCCAAAGTTATAAAGCGCTTACCTTATATGCATATACGTACTTACCTTATATGCATATATCATCCTACCTTATATGCATATACGATTTTCCTTATATGCATATACGATTTACCGTATAGCCCTATACGATTTATCATATATGCATATACGATTTACCGTATAGGCCTATACGATTTATCATATAGGCCTATACGTTTTGACATATAAATAGTCTAAATTTATCTAATCATCAATCCTCATAGATACAATATCCAATAAAAAAATGGTATATTTGCGACTCGGAATTATTCCGCCTAGTATTAAAATTTTTATACAGAACTAATGGAAACAAAACCAAACAAGTACATCACGGTAGCCTATACGCTTTACGCGGTGGAAGATGGAGAAAAAGATTTAGTTGAAGAAGCTAAAGCTGAGCACCCTTTTCAATTTATCTCGGGCCTGGGAACAACACTCGAAGCATTCGAAAGCCAGATTGTGGGATTGAACAAAGGAGATAAATTCGAATTCACAATTCCGGTTGCCGAGGGATACGGCGAATACGTAGAAGAGCATGTACTTGATTTGCCGAAAGATATGTTCATGGTCGACGGCCGTTTCGATTCCGAAATGATAAGCGAAGGAAAAGTTGTTCCGTTGATGGACTCGGAAGGACGCCGCCTCAATGGTACTGTTGTCGAAGTGAAAGATGATATTGTTATTATGGATATGAACCACCCGCTGGCCGGAGCCGACTTGCTTTTCACAGGCTCGGTCGTAGAAAACCGCATCGCAACTCCCGAAGAAGTTCAGGGAATGATAAATATGATGAGCGGCGAAGGCGGTTGTGGCTGCGATAGTTGTGGCGACGGTGGATGCGGCGACCATGAAGGTGGTTGCAGTGGTTGCCACTAAGACACAAATTCGTTTTTTGAAACGCAGATTAACGCAGATTTCCGCAGATTATTCTTCTTTTTATTTAATCTGCGGAAATCTGCGTTAATCTGCGTTTCAAAATTATTATCTTTGTACCCCAAATTCAAAATTAACTTTTAAGTAACAAAAAAATGGAATTAGCAAGCAAGTACAACCCTGCTGATGTAGAAGGGAAATGGTATCAGTACTGGATGAGACACAAGTTATTCAGTTCAAAACCCGATAGTCGTGAGCCTTACACTATCGTCATTCCGCCCCCTAACGTCACCGGCGTCCTGCACATGGGACATATGCTTAATAATACCATACAAGATATACTAATCCGCCGGGCTCGTATGGAAGGCAAAAATGCCTGCTGGGTACCGGGTACCGACCATGCATCCATCGCCACAGAAGCCAAGGTTGTAAACAAGCTGGCCGAACAAGGCATCAAAAAGACCGACCTCACCCGCGACGAGTTTCTGAAACACGCCTGGGATTGGACAGAAGAGCATGGTGGTATTATCCTGAAGCAGCTTCGCCGCCTCGGCGCCTCGTGCGACTGGGATCGTACCGCCTTCACCATGGACGAAATCCGTAGCGAAAGCGTGTTCCGGGTATTCAACGACTTATACAAAAAAGGACTCATTTACCGCGGCGTACGCATGGTAAACTGGGACCCGAAAGCACTTACAGCCGTTTCGGACGAAGAAGTTATTTATAAAGAAGAACATGGTAAGCTTTATTACCTGCGCTATATGATTGAGGGCGAAGACGGTTATGCCGTTGTAGCCACTACCCGCCCCGAAACTATTATGGGCGATACAGCTATGTGCATCAACCCCAACGACCCGAAGAACGCGCACCTGAAAGGAAAGAAAGTGATCGTTCCGCTGGTAAACCGTTCAGTACCGGTAATCGAGGACGAGTACGTAGATATGGAATTCGGTACCGGATGCCTGAAAGTTACCCCGGCTCACGATATTAATGACTATATGCTGGGTGAGAAACATCACTTGCCCATTATCGATATATTCAATGATAACGGTACTATCAGCGAGGATGGACAACTGTACATCGGCATGGACCGTTTCGAAGTTCGCAAACAGATTGTAAAAGACCTCGCTGCTGCCGGACTGATGGAAAAGGAAGAAGCCTATACCAACAAAGTAGGCTACTCCGAACGTACCCACGTGGCTATCGAGCCCAAACTGTCTATGCAATGGTTCCTGAAAATGGAGCATCTTGCAGAGATAGCTTTGAAACCGGTAATGGATGACGAGCTGAAATTCTACCCGCCCAAATACAAGAATACTTACCGTCACTGGATGGAGAATATCAAAGACTGGTGCATCAGCCGTCAGTTGTGGTGGGGGCACCGTATCCCGGCATGGTACTTGCCGAAAGGAGGTTATGTAGTAGCCATGAACGAAGTGGAAGCTTTGGAAATTGCTAAAAAGCAAACAGGAGATGATAACTTGACCCTGGCTGATTTACGTCAGGACGAAGACTGCCTCGATACCTGGTTCTCATCGTGGTTGTGGCCTATTTCGTTGTTCGATGGCATAAACAATCCCGGCAACGAAGAGATGCAGTACTACTACCCTACCAGCGATCTGGTTACTGCTCCGGATATTATATTCTTCTGGGTAGCCCGGATGATTATGGCGGGATATGAGTTTGAAGGCAAGATGCCGTTTAAGAATGTATATTTCACCGGTATCGTTCGCGACAAGATGGGGCGCAAGATGTCTAAATCATTAGGGAACTCTCCCGACCCGCTCGACCTGATTGACCAATACGGTGCCGACGGCGTTCGTATGGGTATGATGCTTTCAGCCCCCGCCGGAAACGACATTTTGTTCGATGAAGCACTCTGCGAACAAGGCCGTAACTTTAACAATAAAATATGGAATGCCTTCCGCCTCATTAAAGGCTGGCAGGTATCCGATAAGGTTGAAATACCCGAAGCCAGCAATCTGGCCATGCACTGGTTCGACTCTGTTCAGAACCGTACTGCCGCCGAAGTGGCCGATTTATTCAGCAGATATCGTATCAGCGATGCACTTATGGCGGTTTATAAATTATTCTGGGATGATTTCTCGTCCTGGTACCTGGAAATGATTAAACCGGCTTATGGCCAGCCAATAAGCAATACGGTATATGGTACAACGCTTTGCTTCATGGATAATCTGCTGCACCTATTGCATCCGTTTATGCCGTTTATCACGGAAGAACTCTGGCAACAAATGTACGAAAGGGAAGAAGGACAAAGCCTGATGGTATCGCATATGACTATCGATACGTATGTGGATAAAACGTTTGTGAGAGATTTCGATATTGCAAAAGAGGTAATCAGCAACATCCGTACCATCCGTCTGCAAAAGAACATCGCACAGAAAGAAACGTTGGAACTTCAGATAATTGGCAATAATCCTGCGGTGATGGAAATGAAAGCTGCGATTATCAAAATGTGTAACCTCTCTGCCATCACAGTTGCCGAAGCTAAAGCAGAAAGTTCAGCCTCCTTCATGGTAGGCACTACAGAGTTTGCTGTTCCGCTGGGCAATATGATTGATGTAGACGCAGAGATTGCCCGTATCGAAGCCGAATTGAAACATAAAGAAGGCTTCCTGCAAGGTGTTTTGAAGAAGCTAAGCAACGAAAAGTTTGTGAATAATGCTCCGGCAGCTGTTCTGGAAATGGAACGGAAAAAGCAGGCCGATGCTGAAAGTATTATCCTGTCGTTGAAGAATAGTTTGGCGGCGCTGAAGAAAGGAAATAACTAATTTTTGATAAGGGGCTGTCTGAACAGCCCCTTATATCATATCAATTTTCAAGCAAATCTTTCAGGAAAGCATCCAGTTCCTCGTCCAGTCCTTTCAGGAGTTCATCGTTGACCAGCAGGATATCTTCATCCACCAGTAATACTTCAGCCACAGTTTCCTTATCCTCATCCACCAGTACAAAAGTGAAAGGCTGGAGAATAGCCAGTTGTTCAAACTTACCGGCATCTTTTGCCCGGCTTAATATAGAACGGAATATACGTTCAGTATCTTTATAAAACTCCGGACCGTTATAATCAATCCATTCCTCTATCACAGCAGAGGACAGCACATCATCGTCATCATCAAATATTATCAACTCACCCGATGTCTGGTTCGGTTGCAAATGTATATCCGTAACTACTTGTTCGCATCCGCAGGCGTACCTGGCGAGTGCCTCTTCTATGGTCGATTGTATCTGTAATTGCGACTGTTGGCTAAGTTTCATAAATCCGTTCTTTCTAAAAGTCTTTCAAAGATATAAAAAAACATTCACTATGGTGCATTCTTGGCTAATTTTCCTCCTCGAAGCGGTTCATTTGGATATTCAATTTGCTTTGGAGTTCCTTGCGGGCCTTCAACGCTTTGAGATATTGCCAGGTTAATACAAAGTTATCGTTACCATATCCGGCGAGTATTTTCATGTCGATATCCGGTATGGGCTCCACAAATCCGTTGATGGAACGGGCGAGTTCAAAAGCCTCCGTCGCCCATTTAACGGCCTCGTCTATATTGTCGTTCATTTCGTGGTACAAGGCGATGTTGAAGGCGGCCTGCATTCTTTCCTTGTCTTTCTTCGACTTGTGTACTTCCTGCCACAATTTGAATGCATCATCCCACGAGCCTTTTTTCACCATCACCGCGGCATCGCGCATCAGTGAATTATTGGATACGAAGTAAACGCGTTCGGCACTCTGCCAGTAGGGCAGCATATGTTTAATAGGTATAGTACCGGCAAAGGTGGATGCTTCCTGTATCATCTTTTCGTCTGATATCACCTGGGTCATAGCCCGGGTTTGCGAATAGTGGGCGCCCTCCCAGAAAATACTGTCGCTAGCGGTTATGGTGGCCAGCGGAACGCTGCGATTGGGGATATAAAGGGTTACCGTAGGATGCACTTTGAGGTCGACCACCCCAAGATAGCCCCCTTCTAAAATCATACTAACGGTACGTGTGGCTTTGAGTTGAACGTTTTCGAGCGCTATGATCATGTCTACGTCCATTTCCCGGGAGAGTTCGGTTACTTCATCCCGGCTTAACGTGGTTTCCCGTGCGTAACTATCGTTCGCGCGCAGAACCGAATCCGAGATTAATACCTCATCAAAATAGTTCGCCTCGGCAATGCTCTCGGCCAGCGATTCTGTAGTAAGCTTGGCGTCGCCCATGTAATAATCGACTTTCCGGGCCAACTCCCAGGGTTGCAATATGCTATCCGTATGTAATGGTATTACATTATCGGGCACATTAACGTTTATATTATTCACTACCCCTACTCTTCTTATCTGCGGCGGGAAGCTAAGATCGGCCGGGATGAGGTAATCAATGGTAATCAGTTCCATGCTGCCACACGAGGCGAGCACGATAGTTAAGCCTGACAGAAATAAAAGTATCAACTTTCTCATAGTTCCTGGTATTACAACAATTGCTCAATAAGCAAAAATACAACATTTATGGAATAGTAGGCATAAAGAAGGAGTTTTTTTGTTCGGCCCCCCTAAATCCCCCCGGAGGGGGGGGACTGCGATGCCGCATGGAGGTCCCCCCCTCCGGGGGGATTTAGGGGGGCCGGGATTTAGGGGCCCCGGAATTTAACTTGTCACATACTCCTTCGGCGACTTCCCGAACTGCTTCTTGAAACTCGCCGAAAAGTGCGACAACGTACTGAACCCAACCATATCCGCCACCTCCGAGATATTATACCTCCCCTCAGCAAGCAACTCCGCCGCCCGGTTCAGCTTATACGTTTTGAAGAACACATTCGGATTCTCCCCCGTCAGACCCTTCACCTTATAGTAGAACTTGGTGCGGGAAATTTTAAGCACCTCCGTCATCCGGGTGACGTTCAGGTCCGGGTTCGACAGTTCATTCTCCATCAGACGGTACAACTCCGTCTTGAACAGATTGTCCTGGGGCGAAAGCACATTCTCCTCTATTTTGTCCGCGTTGGTGGTTTGACTTAAAATGCTCTTCACCTTCGCCCGGTTGGAAAGCTGCGACTGGATAAGCGCCAGCAGATAATTCGGGTCGAACGGCTTTGTCACATACGCATCCGCGCCGGTGTTGAGCCCTTCCACCTGATCCTCAACAGCCGCTTTGGCCGTGATGAGCACCACCGGGATGTGGCACAACTGAATATTCTCCTTAATCATCCGGCAAAGCTCGAAGCCGCTTGTGCCCGGCATCACCACGTCGCTGAGAACCAAGTCCGGAGCCTCCTCTCCCAGAGACTTGTACGCATTGTCGGCATCGAAGCGGCAGACTACCTTGTAATGTTGCGAAAGCAGCGACTTGAGGTAGTGAACCACCTCCGTATCATCGTCCACCACCAGAATAACCGGCTGGTTTTCGCCCGCCTGAGACTCCGTATTCCCCCGGTACTGCTTCTCCGTCTGAAGCGGGAACAACTGCTCCTGAACCACCGGCTGATTATTCCTCTCCTCCGGCAGATACGCCCCCTCGTCCACCGGAAGTATATACGTAAAGAGAGCACCGCTTCCCGCCGGATTATTACCCGCCCCGATATAGCCGTGATGCAACTCGGCCAACCGACGGGCATAATACAACCCGATGCCCGTTCCCCAGTTGTAGACATCTTCCGACTGACTGCTTATCTGGTAATACCGTTCGAACACCTTTTCCAGTTTATCCTCCGGTATACCCGGGCCCGAGTCGGACACGGTGACCTTGACGTACTCCGTGCTCATGTCCTCCGCCGTCAGGCTGAAAAGCTTTTCCGCTTCGCTGCGGTGAATAACGTCGAAAGCAATCTCAATCCTGCCGCCATTCGGGGTGAATTTGAGGGCGTTGCTTATCAGGTTCCCCGTAATCTTGTCCAGCTTATCGGCATCCAGCCACATGATGAACGAGTCTTCCAGACCATACGTCTTTATTGTTATCTCCTTACTGTTGGCGTTGATAATAAACACTTCGATAAGTCGCGTCAGTTCCGAGATGATATCCGTGCGCCTCACCTGAAGTTTCAGTGTATCATTTTCCAGCTTATTGAAGTCCATCAACTGATTGACCAGTTTCAGCATCCGGTTGACGCTGCGTTGGACAATATACAGCAACTGTTTAGGCTCTCCGGTAATGGCCGCGTTGTTGCAAAGCTGGGTTACCGGCCCCGCAATCATCGTCAGCGGCGTGCGGAACTCGTGCGACACGTTGGCGAAGAAACTCATGTTCATCCGGTTCACCCGCTGTTCCTGCTCCTTTTCGTACTCGGCCAGGGCGATGCGCCGTTTGTTGAGCCTGATGCGCCGGTACAGCCGCACCATCATCGTTCCGATGGCCGCCGCCACCGCGAAGTAGATGGCGTACGCCCACCACGTTGCCCACGGCGCGGGCCTGACACGGATGGTTATCGCGTTCTCGGCCTCTACAACCGTCTGGTCGTTGTTGGTTATCCGCACCCGGAACGTGTAGCGCCCCGCCGGAAGGTTCGAATAATACGCCTCCATATTATTGCGCGCATCAATCCACATCTTGTCGTAGCCCTCGAACATGTAGTTGTAGTGTACCCGCTGGTACTCCGAATATTCCAGGGCGGCGAACGAAAGCGTGAAGCTGTTCTCGTCGTGCCTGAGCGTGACGGGCGGACTGTACGATATATGCCGGTCGATGTTATCGCTCTCGAACGGGCGGATGACCCGGTTGTGTATTTTCAGGTCCTCGAACACCAGCGGAATGTTGCGCTGCGGGGTGATGTATGCCGGGTTGAAGAACGTCAGCCCGTGCGTGGCTCCGAAAATCACCGTGCCATCGTCCAGGCGGCAGGCCGCCCGCTCGTTGAACTGGTTTCCCCCGATGCCGTCAGCCTTGTAATAGTTTGTGAAGCGGTTCGCCGTGCGGTCGAACTTGCTCAACCCGTCCAGCGTGCTCACCCAGATGTTGCCCTGCACATCCTCCACAATGGCCGAAATATCGGTGCAGGCCGCGCCTTCCATGCGCTCTACCACGCCCGAGGCAGGCGAGTAGCGCAGCACCCCGTTCGTTATGGTGCCCATCCACACATCGCCGCGCGAGTCCTCATAAAAGCATACCGGGATAAACGCCGAGCGGCGGATATGCGGATACACATCTATTTCTTTTACCTCCCACGTATCCGGATTAATGAGCCGCGGGTTGTGCGGAAATGCGCCCACCAGGATTTCGCCCGATGAAAGCGTCATCACCGTATTGGTAAAGGTAAACACAGGCGGAAACAGCTTCAATTCCTCGAACTCCGTGGCCCCGCGGCGCAGCGCGTAGATGCCCTCGTTGTACGCCGCCGCCCAGATGGTGCCGTTGCGGTCTTCCGTCAACTCCGCTTTCAGGTACGGCAGCCAATAGGACTGTTCCTCAATCAGGCGGTTGGAGGCCTTGTCGTACCGGCAGCGAACCACCTTCGAACTCGCGCTGAGCCATATCTTGCCCTCGCTATCGACAAAGACCGACCGCACCTGCGTCAGCAAATAACGTTTCTCCGGGAAGAGGTGCTGCGTTTCGACCGCCCTGACCACCTCTTTCTCCATATCGTACACAAACACCCCGCCCAGCGAGGTATTCATCCACAGCCCGTTGTCGCCATCCAGCCTCAGCGAGACGACCGACAGCCCCTCGGTAAACGTGCGCAGGTAGTTATTGTTGTTGAACCGCTCCTTATTATTATAGTACGTTACGACCCCCTGATCCGACGAGCCTACCCAGAGGTTCTTCTGCGAGTCGGTGAACATCGTCTTTACCTTAAACCGGGGCGCCTCGAAGGGGAAACCCGCCTCCCCCTCGTAAATCACCTTTTCATCGGCAAAGTTATACAGGAAGAAACCCTCCTGCGTGTTCAGCAGCAGCGACGTGGGGTTGTACGGATGGATATATTCGATAACCGCGGCCGATAGCCGGGGATGCCGGCTGATAGCTTCGGGCCGCTGCGTGAACCCGCCCTTCCGGGTATCGAAAATCAGCAGATTGTTCGATGAAGTGAGCCACAACTCGCCATTATCGCGCATAAAAGCGTACTGAATATACTGCCCGCCGGTTTCGTACGAGCCTTTCAGTTGCAGCGTGTTCGGGTCGAAACAGCGCAACAGGTACGGATTGACCACCCAGAGGTTGTCGTCGCCGTCGATGAAGCAGCGGGTGATGAATATATTGGCCCCTTCCAGCTGCGGAACAGCCTTGCGAAAGCGGTCTTCTTCGGGCATATACACGCATACCTCCGTACTCAGATTGGCAAACAGGCGGCCGGCGCGGTTTTCGAGCAACTGAGCCACAAGATGGTTCTCGCCCTCGATGGGAACCTGTTTGAAATTGTCCTGGTCGGTATACCTGCACACGCCGCCCACGGTTCCCACCCACAGACGGCCCTGCGAGTCGTTGAGCAGGTCGCGTATCTGGTCATTCGGCAGGCACATCGAGTCGTTGCTGTTGAAATACTGGTGATATTCCTTGGCGTTGTACCTGTTCAGCCCGCGGAACGTGCCCATCCAGATGTGGCCGAAACGGTCTTCGGCAAAAGCCTCTATCTGCTGGTTCGATATGTCGCTGGATAGGGCGTAGGCGCGGTTGGTGGCGGTGTTGTTTTCGTTTCCTTCGCCGGAATGGGCGCAGGATATAAGAAAGGTGAACAGGATGGGGATAATCAGGGTATAAGAGTGTTGTTTCATAAGTACCGGGTGGTTATATCTACAAATATAAAGAGAATTCGGATAAATATGCATATCCTGGGTATTTTAATATGCAGATAGGAAAAGATGAGTAGGATTTGTTATATTTGTGGGGGGATGGGGATTTCAAGGTATTGACCCCTCTGCCCTTCGGGCATCTCCCCTCAACGAGGGGAGAAGTTGGGGCCGGTGGGGTTATCAGAATACAGTAGCCCATCCGAGAACCATTGCCCGCCAACTCCTCCCCTCGTTGAGGGGAGGTGGCGCGAAGCGACGGAGGGGTCAATAAAACCAGAGAGGTCAACAAGAACCAGAGGAATTAAACAGTACAAATCAACAAAACTATGAAACTACACAAGCAAATAAAAAACAAGAAAGAGATGGAAGGTGTGCGCCGCCAACTGCGTACCACCGGAACGGCCGCCGAAGCCATGTTATGGAAAATGCTGAAGAATAAGCAGATAGCGGGTATCAGATTTCGCCGTCAGTTTAGTATCGGCCCGTTCGTGGTAGATTTTTACAGTCCCGAAATAAATCTTGTTATTGAACTCGACGGTATGGTACACTTCACCCCCGAAGCAATCAAATACGACGAAAATAGAACTGAATATATACAAGGTGCAACCGGCGCAACAATACTCCGCTTTGAAAATAAAGTTGTATTCGTGAACCCCGAAATGATATTTAATGCGATAGAGGATGCAAAGAACCGATATGAGGAAAAGATGAAAGAGGGAGGTGTTTAATTCGTCTGGGTTTTATTGACTTGTCTGCCTTATTAACTCCTCCGGTTTGTTGACCCCTCCGGTTTGTTGACCCCTCCGTCGCTTCGCGCCACCTCCCCTCAACGAGGGGAGGAGTTTAGGCCTGTGGGGTTATCTTCCTGAATATACTTCCCCATATGATTTACCCCATTGTCCACAACTCCTCCCAACTCTCCCTCTCATTGAGGGGGAGTACCCCGAAGGGGGGAGGGGGTTCTTAGGGGAGGTGGCGCGAAGCGACGGAGGGGTCTCTCATCCTCCGCCCGCAAGCGGGCACCTCCTCCAAAGGAGGACACCCTGCGGCATCCCCCCGCAACCCGCATGGAAACCCCGCCGTGGCGCGTCGCCACCGCCCCCCCGAACAAATCCGCAAACATTTGAACAAATACGAAAGTCCATTTGAACAAAACCGAAAACCATTTGAACGCATCCGCAAACCCGTCCGGGCGAATGTCCGTAACATTGCATACCGTTTAATAACAATCTAATATTAACCCAATGAAAAGAAGTTTGAAACACACACAGTTGAAAAAGATTTTCGCTTTAGCACTTATGCTCGTGGCAACGATGCCCCTGCTATATGCGCAGGAACAGCTAAGAATATCGGGCACGGTGCTCGATGTAAACCAGGAGCCGATGATTGGAGTCAGCGTGCTCGAGAAAGGCACATCCAACGGCACCATCACCGGTATGGATGGCAATTATGCACTTACGGTAAAGGCCGGTGCTACTATTATCTACTCGTATATCGGCTACGAAACGCAGGAACGCAACGCCGCGGCCGGAGTTACTAATATAATATTGAAAGAAGATGCGCAGGCGCTCGACGAGGTTGTCGTGGTGGGCTATGGCGTACAACGGAAAAGTTCCGTCACCG
>DAMCMT010000022.1:0-57055 GCA_032108265.1 Bacteroides sp. | reverse complement strand
TAGGGCGGACACAAGACCCGCCCCTACACCATGCGGATCAAGACCCTCAAAACAGAAAAAATAAGAAACAAGTTTAAAATGTTGAGATAAGTTTGCTTAAAAGTATAATACTTTGAACTGAAAAGTATCATACTTTACGGTCGAAACTATCATACTTTTGACCCGAAACTATCATACTTTACATTGTTACCCTTAACCCCCAATAATACATACTAAATCATATTAAAAAAAACACCGGTTTTTATTTTATTTTGTTGAAGAATATACCGATAAATACGCGAATAATCATACGAAAAATCGTATCTTTGCGCTGCGAAACATGAATAGATATGCAGGAAAATAAATACATTATTGAGGTTAACAATATATCGAAATTTTTCGGTGATAAAACCGCGCTGGATGATGTATCCTTACGGGTAAGGAAAGGAGAGTTTATTACCATTCTCGGCCCTTCGGGTTGCGGTAAGACTACCCTATTGAGGCTTATTGCCGGATTTCAAAGTGCATCCAGTGGAGAGATAAAGATTGCCGGAAAAGAAATAACGGAAACACCGCCACATAAGAGGCCGGTAAATACCGTTTTCCAGCGATATGCTTTATTCCCTCACTTGAATGTATACGATAATATAGCCTTCGGCCTGAAGCTGAAAAAGATTCCTAAAAAGGATATAGAACGTAAAATGCGTGCTGCCCTGAAAATGGTAGGCATGACGGATTATGAGGACCGCGATGTTGATACCCTTTCGGGCGGACAGCAGCAACGTGTAGCCATTGCCCGTGCTATCATTAACGAGCCGGAAGTATTGTTACTGGACGAACCGCTGGCTGCACTCGACCTGAAAATGCGGAAGGATATGCAAATGGAACTCAAGGAAATGCATAAAGACCTGGGCATTACATTTTTATACGTAACGCACGACCAGGAAGAAGCCCTGACACTAAGTGACAGCATCGTTGTAATGAGTGAGGGACGCATCCAGCAAATTGGTACACCAACCGACATATATAACGAACCCATAAACTCATTCGTAGCCGATTTTATTGGTGAAAGTAATATTCTGAACGGTACCATGATTAAAGATAAACTGGTACGGTTCTGCGATACAGAGTTCGAATGTGTTGATGAAGGTTTCGGCGAAAACACTCCGGTAGACGTTGTTGTGAGACCCGAAGATTTATATATATTCCCTGTTTCAGACCTTGCACAGTTGACTGGCGTAGTACAATCGTCTATATTTAAGGGCGTACACTATGAAATGACCGTACTTACCAACGGATACGAGATGCTGGTACAGGATTATCACCAGTTCAATGTAGGAGATACGGTTGGATTACTGGTTAAGCCTTTCGACATTCATATCATGAAGAAAGAACGGACTACCAACACCTTCACGGGAAAATTACTGGACGAAACCCAAGTAGAATTCCTTGGTAGTAACTTTGAATGCCTACCGGTTACAGATATTGAACCGGGAAGTGATGTTACCGTAGAAGTAGATTTCGACAAAGTTATTCTTCAGGATAACGAAGAAGATGGTACACTGACCGGCGAGGTGAAGTTTATCCTTTACAAGGGCGATCATTACCACCTCACCATCCGTTCGGACTGGGATGAAAATGTATATGTTGATACTCAGGATGTATGGGATGATGGCGACCGTGTGGGAATTACGATCCCTCCGGACGGCATTAAAGTAGTGGAAAATGGAAAATGGAAAATGGAAAATTAACATGAAATTATCTGTTTACCTCACATCACGCAAAAGCTGGGCACTGCCGTATATTATATTTTCGGCAGTTTTTGTGGTGATTCCATTGATACTGATTTTAGTATACGCATTCACGGATGAAAGCGGGCAGCTAACACTTGATAATTTTGAGAAATTCTTCCAGCATCCCGAAGATATAAATACATTTGTTTACTCCATAGGCATAGCTATTATTACTACGATTATCTGTATTTTATTGGGTTATCCGGCAGCCTGGATATTGAGCAATAGTAAAATGAACAAATCAACCACTATGGTAATGCTTTTTATACTTCCTATGTGGGTGAACATACTGGTGCGTACACTGGCTACCGTAGCTCTTTTCGACTTCCTGAAATTACCACTGGGCGAAGGAGCATTGCTTTTCGGGATGGTATATAACTTTATTCCGTTTATGATTTACCCCATATATAATACCCTTCAGAAAATGGATAAAAGCTATATTGAAGCTGCCCAGGATTTGGGTGCTAATCCATTTCAGGTATTTATGAAAACAGTACTACCACTATCTATGCCGGGGGTATTCAGCGGTATCATGATGGTATTTATGCCTACCATTTCCACCTTTGCTATTGCTGAGTTGCTGACCATGAATAATATTAAATTATTTGGTACCACGATACAGGAAAATATCAATAACAGTTTATGGAATTATGGGGCTGCCCTGTCGTTAATTATGTTATTACTGATAGCTGCCACTTCGTTATTCAATACGGACGATAAAGACCATACTAACGAGGGAGGAGGATTATGGTAAAGAAAATACTTGCACAGGGGTATCTTTGGTTATTGCTGTTAATGCTTTATTCGCCCATTATTATCATTGTTATCTTTTCGTTTACCGAAGCTAAGGTATTGGGCAACTGGACGGGGTTCTCGACTAAGCTATATACTTCACTCTTCAATACCGGTGCACATCATTCTCTTTTGAATGCTTTGCTGAATACAGTTAGTATAGCATTGATTGCCGCAACCGTATCAACCATACTTGGTAGTATAGCGGCAATTGGTATTTTTAACCTCAAGGCACGTTCGCAAAAAGCCATTGGCTTTGTTAACAGCATCCCTATACTGAATGGAGATATCATTACAGGGATATCCTTATTTCTTTTATTTGTTTCATTGGGCATATCGCAGGGATATACTACGGTTGTACTGGCACATATTACTTTCTGTACCCCCTATGTGGTACTCAGTGTACTTCCCCGGCTTAAACAGATGAACCCCAACCTATACGAAGCAGCCCTTGATTTGGGAGCCACTCCCATGCAGGCATTGCGCAAGGTTATCTTCCCGGAAATAAAACCCGGAATGATAAGTGGTTTCATCCTGGCAATTACACTCTCTATCGATGACTTCGTAGTAACTGTTTTTACCATCGGTAATGAAGGACTGGAAACACTTTCTACTTATATTTATGCTGATGCCCGTAAAGGAGGATTAACTCCCGAATTACGACCGTTGTCGACTATTATATTCGTTGTCGTATTAACCTTGCTGATTGTTATTAATAAACGGGCCGAAAGGCAACGGGTAAAGCAAAGGAGATAAAATAAAAGAAAATGTTTAAAAGAACTATCTATTATATTGCCATTCTACTACTGTTCGCAAGCTGCTACAATTCGCAGGGCTCGCGAGACAGGGTATTGAAAATATACAACTGGGGTGACTATATTGATGAGACCGTATTGGATGATTTCAAACAATACTACAAAGAAGCTACCGGCGAGGATATCCGTATCATCTACCAGACATTCGATATAAACGAGGTTATGCTTACCAAGATCGAACGCGGGCGCGAGGATTTTGATGTTGTATGCCCTTCTGAGTATATCATTGAGCGTATGTTGAAGAAAGACCTTCTGCTTCCTATTGATACGAACTTCGTTAATACACCTAACTATCTGGGTAATGTGGCCCCCTATATACGCAACGAAATTAATAAGTTGAGCCAACCCGGCAGGCACGCCAGCGATTATGCCGTTTGCTATATGTGGGGAACGGCAGGAATTCTTTATAACACCCGATATGTGCCCGAGGAAGATGCATCTTCCTGGGAATGTCTTTGGGATCCCAAATATGCCGGTAAAATACTGATGAAAGAAAGTTACCGCGATGCTTACGGAACAGCAGTTATCTATGCACATGCTACCGAACTGGAAGCAGGTACGGTAACGGTAGAAGACCTGATGAACGATTATTCTCCACGCGCCATGGCATTGGCTGAAGAATACCTGAAAGCGATGAAGCCTAACATTGCAGGATGGGAAGCCGACTTCGGCAAGGAGATGATGACCAAGGAAAAGGCATGGATAAACATGACCTGGAGCGGCGATGCCGTATGGGCGATTGAGGAAGCTGAAACAGTGGGCGTCGACCTGGATTATGTAGTACCTGTCGAAGGAAGTAATATATGGTATGACGGCTGGGTGATTCCTAAATATGCAAGGAACGTAAAGGCGGCCAGCTATTTCATTAATTTTATGTGCCGCTCGGACATAGCCCTTCGTAATATGGACGAGATAGGTTATGTAAGTTCCATTACAACTCCCGAGGTTTTAGAGGAAAAGATTGATAGTACACTTGATTATTACTCCGACCTGAGTTATCTTTTCGGACCCGGTGCCGAACATGTACAGGTTGACCGTATTCAATACCCCGACCGCGCCGTAGTTGAAAGATGTGCCATGATACGCGATTTTGGCGATAAGACAGAAGAAGTACTGGCAATATGGTCGCGCGTTAAAGGTGATAACCTGGGTTTGGGAATTACGATACTTATTTTTGTAGTAGTGGCGGCGCTAAGTGGCTGGATGATTTATAAGAGATATAAAATTTACAAGAGAAGAAAGAAACAGAAAATGCGCAGGAGGAAAAACAAGAAGAGATAAAAGGATATTACAGTTTGATGTTAACACCCCACCCCGGTAGGGCGTAAATCTTCACCTATCTCAAAGCCCCTTCAACACCTCCATCACCTCATTCCTCCTTTGCCGCGAAATACTAACCGACGAGCCATCATTCATTACCAGATACCCGCCATCATTCTTGATAAAGCTCTTTATTTCATCGAGGTTAATAAGGTGCGATTGGTGCACACGAAGAAAATTATAGGGTGCCAATAGTTCATCATATTCCTTTAGGGTACGGGAAACAATTAATTTTTCTCCGGATTTTAAATAGAAAGTGGTATAATTATTGTCGGATTCACAGCGGATTATATCGTTTATTTCAACGAATTCTATTTTATCTGCCACCGATAGTGCCAGTCTTTTCTTTTTATCCAACCGTAGAGAATTTTGTAGTAAATTCTGCATACGAAGGTTCTGCTGTTTGGTTTTAATAATCTGTACGGCTTTCTCAACAGCATTTACCAACTCCTTGGTATCAATGGGCTTTAAAAGATAATCCAGGGCACTAAAGCGTATGGCCTGTATGGCATATTGGTCGAACGCTGTAATAAAAATAACCTCCATTGAAAGTCCGGCCAGGCTTTCGAGCAAATCAAAACCTGTACCATCTGCCATGCAGATATCAAGGAATAACAACTGAGGATGAAACGCGGAAATGCTTTCGCGCGCTTCTTTAACCGATGAGCATTCTCCCTGTACAATCACTTGCGGGCAATGCAAATTTATCAGTCTCCGCAGGTTTTCCCTGTTGCCTGATTCATCATCAACAATCAATGAGTTTATCTTATCTTCCATATTATGTTCAGCCGATTGGAATAGCTAGTACAACTTTCAATCCTGTATACGGTTCACTATCCTGACGGTTTTCTATACTGATTTCTACCTGGGTATGATATAAGTTTTTCAGGATTTCAATTTCTTCAGTAACAGCTTTGATACCGAATCCCCCCGAAACTGTTGAAGACAGTCCGGGACCATCATCCATAACACATACATTCAGAATATTCTCCGCTCTACCCATCGTGATATTTATATTACCCTCTCCTCTTGGTGCAATTGCATGTTTCACTGCATTTTCTACAAATGGCTGTATCATCATACCGGGTATTTCAATCAAATCAACTTCCAAACTCTCATCTATCTCGACGGTATAGACAAACGGGAATCTCAATTGTTCCAAATCCAAATATAGACATATTTGTTCAATCTCTCCCGATAAAGGTACCAGCTTCTTCTCACTATTATTCAATACAGTACGTAAAAGACGGGAGAAACGTACCAAGTAGTCATTGGCCTCATCGTTGGAACCTTTACCTAATAGGTTTTGAATGGAACCTAAAGCATTAAATATAAAATGTGGATTCATTTGCGAGCGTATGGCTTTGAGTTCCAGTTCTTTTATTTGTCTTTCTTCTCTTTCCTTTTTTCGTTTTCTATCCCAATATATTTTAATAAATAGTAATACAAAAAATCCTGCTGCGAGGGTTCCGAGTAGGCCTTTACGAAAACCCTTCATAAAATCAGATTGTCCACGGTTCATATCCTCTTCAATATAGGATATTATTTTTTCAGATGGAATGCGGTATCCAAGAGTAAACATCCGGGAAAGTATGGTTCCATCCTTCCTCAATAAAACACACATATTTCTATCGTCGTAAGGATATAAGTCTGTTTCAATTTCTTTTCTCGGGAGATTCACGAAGAAATCTTTCAATCGCTTTTTCCTATCCGTCTCAATATAAGTTTCTGATTTTTCCGGACTTACAAACAATACATTTATTTGAGAAAGTATTTTTTTTTGCTCCAGCATTCCAAATAATTCTTCCGTATAGAAAATTTCAGCATCACCTCCCACAGGATGAGAAGTCATAAAGACGAATACATATTCCTTATTTGCATTTTGCGAGAACAATTGCTTCAGCAAAACAAAATCTGTGTCCTTTATATTTTTTCCTTTTTCCAGTTTTTCAAGACGCTGATGCTGAGATATTACCTCATTTAAAAGCTCCTGGTCGGGGCAATGTGTTACAAAGTCTTCATATTCCGTATTGCTTTCAGTCAGGAAGTCTTCATTCATCATACCCATAATATTCCTGGCATTTATCAGTTGTTGCGGATACCCTCTAAGGAAATATTTATTCAGATAATAATTTCTTTTTCTATTGAAACTGGACTCAATATTGTGCTCAAAGTCATGTGTATTTATTGTTTCGGTTGCTGATTGAATATTTTTATATTCTAAATATGAGTTCAGAAAAGGTTGGAAAGAATCAAACTTATACCAACCGTCGGTTAAAGGTATCATTTCGCGGAAATAAGGTGCCTGCCAGTTAATATCTTTGTATGAATACATAGTAGGCATACTCCGTTTTAAATGCTCGTTAAACAATTCTCTATCAACTAACTCGTAGAGCATATTCAATTGGAATGTTCTTCTCCAAAAACCAGTTGTTCCCGACAGGAAGTTATCAAGTACGGTTTTTGAATACTCTCCCGTTTCCATATCAGTTGCCCAATGATAAGTCAGATGGCGGTTACGATAATAAAAATTATTCTGCTCACTACCCCTTCCGGTGAAATAGGGAGTCTTGTTTTCCTGTATGGTTCTCACGATTGAATCTCCCGGCGATATCAGCCAGGGATAGTAATGACCCGGATGCTTTTCTTTTTCCAGGAAGTATTTACACGGGTAAGGAATAAAGAATTTCCTTATTTTCGTTTCGCCCACTTCCATAGAATCTATATCCGAATAAGTAAGCTTCACATTGGGAGAAAGCGGGAATGAAGCTCCGATCACTCTCATTTCACACGGAATTAAAAGTTCCTCAATCTCTTCGCGTGTCATCGGTAAAACAGGTTTCAATACCAGTTGTTTTTTTATAACTTCAGCATTCTGCCTTATACTTATCGTAAGCAATTTTCCTTTATTGGACTGATTTATTAATACATTCATTCCTCTGGCAATCAGACGTGCTGTATTCAAATGTCCTAATACAGAACTATCAAAACCCAATGATTCATTATTTTGTAAGCCAATTGACTTTGACTTTCTATGATAGTGCGCAAACAGGCTTTTATACTGGGTATTTAATTCAAGCAACTCACCACTCTGTAAATTGTAACTAGCCTTGGCCAGTACTTTTTCCTCGTTAGAATATTCTCCTTCTATTTTCCATGGGCCAAAATCCTGGGGGTGATACAAAGGAGAATCAGAAAATTCTTTCTCATACGCACTTTCGTAATAGATAAAACGGTCTTCTCCTTCTATATTTCTACAATCATAGATAGATTCCAACCGATATTCAAATGTAATACTTTCATTATCTATCGCAGTAACAGTAGCACGGAATATACTCCGCCGAATATTTTCCGCCCTCCAGGGAACTTCTTCCACAAGACCTGGCGCTACATACGGATAATATTCGGCCATTTCCAATAACATCCAGTCGTCTTTTTCCAAATCGTGGAAGTTCTTATATTCCTGCGCAAGTAGAACCGAAAATGGGCAAATGAAAATTAACATTATAAATAATAATTTTCTCATAATCGTAAAATTAAAGTTTTAATCTTTTCATTCCTAAAATTAGATGAAAATAAAAAAACTATTCCGGCAAATGAGTAACGGTATCATTTCAATGAGTATTCAGTAATTGCGTATATTTGTGCAGATTATAGTTTGTAATTTAGATATATGTATAAACCACTTTCCGAAATGACTAATGAGGAACTATGGCAGTTATTCCCCATTATAGTAACGACATATAATCCTGAATGGCCCGGCTGCTACGAAAAAGAAAAGCAATTCCTTATTAAACTTATTGGTATGGAAAATATAGTCCATATCAATCACATAGGTAGTACAGCAGTACCTGGTCTTGTTGCTAAACCTACTATTGATATTTTATTGGAAATAATTCAAAATACCGATTTGGAAAGACTAATCAGATTGTTGGAAGAATCCGGTTACATATACAGTCCACAGCCCAATAATCCGGCTCCGCATATGATGTTTATGAAAGGGTATACACCGGAAGGTTTTAAAGGGCAGGCTTTTCATCTTCATGTTCGTTATTCCGGAGACTGGAATGAAATATATTTCCGGGATTTTTTAAGGTGCCATCCTGAAGATGCTAAAGAATATGGGGATTTAAAACTTAGTTTGAAAGAACAATTTGAAAACGACAGGGATGGATATACACAGGCGAAAAGTAAATTTATAAAACGGATAACAGAATTGGGCAGAAAACAAAAAAGATGATAGTAAATCCTATCATCTTTTTATTTTCAATTAATTATTAATCAATTCAGCGTAAAAACAAGTCCTGGTGTTGGATTTTTGTACCATTCTTTATTTGTTGCCTTATTAGAATTTATCCAACCTTCAAACTCTTTATAAGCATCCTGAATTTTGGTATGTTCAGTCGGCCATTCAAATTCATCGGAAATAAGAATACCCCATGGTAGATTTTGCTTACTAATGTAATATCTTCCTTTCACATCATATCCATCATTGTTATTGCCAAACAAAGAAGTTTCGGCCATTGCGGTTGGCTGGTAATCAACGACATGTATTTCCCGTCGTGGGTTATTCTGGACCGTTTTAATATCTATGTCTGTAATTATGAAGAAGTTCAGATAATCCACAATCAAATCATTCTTATCAACCGGATTATTAAATTCAACAGTGACGGTTATTACAGGAGGATTATCTACATTGTCATCCGGATAAGAAGGGTATGTATTGATATACCATGCACCATCCCTACCCATCATAAACCGATGTACTTCATCGAACAATGGAACTACAGCATTAGTTTGGTTATTTTCAATACCAGAAGCAGATACATTAAATGAAGTAGGCCTATTCGAACTATACGATACCGATTTTACCTCAGAAGCCTGTATATTATCGAGCATCAACGCACCCGCAATCCTTTTTTGGGCACCCACTGCACGAAGTGAAGCCTCAAAACTAAACTTACTAACCTGGTTGTTCTTATCAATATCATAGGTAATATCCTTTATTCTCAGTACCACATCGTTCATATCATAATCACCGTAGAAAGGCCACATATCTTCGAACAAGTAAGAATAGGTAAATGGTTCAACATCCGGTTCCGGAGTTGGATCTACAGGAGGATTCGGGTCTCCACCAGTACCGGCATTACATTCGGAAGATGGAATAGTTACTGTATTGTCGTATGAGGCCCATTGTGCTCCACCCTCTATTAGCCATTGTTTAGGATTGTATTTATTAATCGGATTTACTTCAGGAAAATGATTATCACATGCTACCTGAAGATTTCCACTGTAGTACATGGCCTGCGTACTATTAGTACTTTCTGTAACAGCTTCAGCTATTCTAAACAGAGCTTTTTCACCAGTACCATTACCATACATTCCCTCATATACATCTCCACGTTTATCTGATTTTCTATTATTTATTAAAGTAGCAAGTCCAGTCACATCAAAAAAAGCTTCAGAATCCATACTTATATGAGAATTTGTCATACTGAAATCTTTTGCTTTAATATATCCATCGGTAAGATTTGAAAATACAGTAGAAATCATTGTTAATTTATCATTAACAATCAATTTACATCCATTGATAAAGTCATTCCCTACGCCAGTAGTTGTCATTGTTTCTGTTATCCACGTACCATTGTTATACCAAACTGCCTTACCTGCATCAACTTCTGTTAATCCGGCAACATTAATGATACCGTTATTTTGATTTTTCGAGCTACCTACTGATGAATATTTACCGAAATTGGCTGTTCCATCATTAATAAATATATTTCCCGAGCTAACAGCAAATGGGCCGTCAACATTAATTTCAGCATCCTCAGCATTGTAAAAACGGCTTGAACCTCCAATACCATCCCATTTTGACGTAGCTTCTACTTTGTTCAGATTGTAGAATGTACTTTCTGAATCTATTTTAATATCTTTACCAGTAAATATTCCTGCATTGTAAATTACAGATGTATTTTTGGTATGCACCGAATTACAACTGATTGTACCTAAATTATAAATTGTAGAATTTACATTTAATTCAATGTTGGTAGTAATCAGTTGAGCACCTTCACCAATACTAATCTGCCAACCGTTTATTGCCGATAATGCAAAATTCAATGTCAGTTTTTTACCTGGTAATATATATACCTTCCTACCTGCAAATTTGTCTAAGCTATTCAATATTGCATCTTCGGTAACAAATAGTGAAATATCTACTCCATCTTTAACCCCTGTTGTTTGTCCATTAATAATATAGTTCTTACTATCAGAAGCATCTTCTGTACCAACAACAACAGTAGCATCTGTCGGTGCACTAACTGGAAATAAGGTTCTGTCATCATGGTCAATTTCAGGTAAAACAAGCCCCCACTCATCGCTTCTGGTAAATGCACGAGATGCCGCACGTGCAGTAATACCTGGACCAAAATTAACCGTAACACTTTCTTTTTCCATACTTACGGACACAAAAGATGCTAATCCGGTTGGAGCCGTTTGTTTCACCCATAATGACTCAATACTGGTAGGAACAGTTACTTTGGCATTCAACGGACTGCTTTTCCTCGCATATCCAGTAGCAATCTTTTTTGCATTAGATTCCAATACTGGGTTCCCATCATAAATATCTACTTGATAGGCATATTTACCTTCAAACTGATCATCTACAATTACCTTTAGATTTATTGTATTCATTGTCTTCCAATCAAAATCATCCGGAACATTTATTTCCTCAATCGGATTTGGGAATTCTTCATCAGGATCATATAAGTTCTTATCTTCACAGCTTGATATAAATGCCATCAAACCAAGCAACATGCATATTAGTGTTTTTCTTAAAAGCAGGAATTTCTTCATATACTAAATTCATTAATGAAATAAAAACAAAATCTTCACAAAGATACATATTTATCCGAAAAACAAACAAATATTATTAATTGTTTTTAAACAGTTTATAATCAGAAATGAAACCTTCGCACATCCAGTTGGCAAGTGCCTGACGGTTGTCTTTTTGGATTATTCGTCTTAAATCCGAAGCATTCTGGATATTAGCCAGTTCGGCATAAATTGCAACGGGTGTAGTATTGCGCAGTACATATAAATTTCGCTCGCTTACAGTTCCAGAAAATCCCCGCCCGGGTTGGTGGCGATCGTACTTATTTTGAAAAGTTTTTTTCATAGTTGATGCCAGTCGTTTACTGGCATCGGAAGAACTATGGTAGAAGAAAACATCAAGCTGTTTGTGCTTACTCCTGCTATCAATATGTATAAAAATTGCCCGTGCATATCCTATACCTGTTTTCCGGTGCAAACTGTTTATTTTATCAGCCCTTTGTTCCAGACGTGCTGTTTGGCTAAGCGGAATCTTTGCCCCCATACAGGTTTCTCTTTTACTATTTGCCAATAGTCTGCCATCCCGTATCCCATCTACTGCATCCTGAATTATAATATGAACAGTGGCTCCGTGCATCATCAAATTCCGGGCCAACCTTAATGTTATGTCGTATGCATATTCATCTTCGTGTAAAGTATGATTTTCGAAACGGGCAGTAGCACCCGGATCAGGGCCACCATGCCCACTAACCAGATAGAAGGTCGCTCCTTTTAAATCAGAAGAAACAATCTCATACTCTCTATATTTGGAGCCGAATAGAGGTTCTCTTTTTTTTGTACCTTTTTCTTTAGAAGTCGACGAAACAGGTTTATCCTTTGCACCGGCCGAAGACGGATTTACCGGTGGAAGTGTATAGGCAACTCCCATAATAAGATTATCCTTTTTTCCCAGCTTATTTTTATTAAGTTCAAGGAATTGTTTATGGTGCTCTATACTATTCCTTTTATGACGACGAAGCAAACTTATGACACCGTCTCCATTTTTCGGATAAACTTTTTCCTGGGCCGAAATTGTATAATAATATCCAAAAGAGAATATTAATAATATGATAATACGCACCTTATTCATCCCCACCAACTTTGGATAATCTGTTTATTGTTCAAATTTCACATCCGAAAAGATTCCCGTCTCCATTACATCCGGATTATGAGAGCATACAAAAATTCCTACATAACATTTCTCCGGTAATTCCAGGGCAATTTCTCCATCAATTTCTTTTGGATATTCTTTCATTCCGGTTTTCATAATGATGCGATTACCCTTTCTTTCCAGCACTACATATTCTGGAGTAGTATTAGATGAAGTGATCTCTTGCGTTTCATTTCCCTGGATATCCCGGTATTGCAGAGATGTGAGTCCGTCTCCATGTAACGCCACATCCGCATATACCGCATTCGCATCCAATGATTTACGGATAATTAATCCCATCTTCCGGTGTGGATCTACTCCTTCACCTTTGAATCTCACCCGGGCAGAAAGTGAGAAATCGCCTGTCACTTCACGCCAAATCATAAAGAATTCATCCGAAGTTCCCCACATATTGGTTCCACTTCCCGAAAGCTGATAAGTATTTGTATTTCTGTCAAAGACTAAAGCACCCGGATATTTCACATCACCTATATTTCCACCATTATCAAAAAGATTTTCAGGAGGCTCGGTACACCCATATGGTACCGACAAAAACAATAAACAAATGAATATTACAGAATGAATATTGATTCTGCCAAAAGACTGTTTTCGAAGAATTTTCATGTTAACCTCAGATGATTGATTGTTTAAAAACCGACCAAATATACTAAAATCAATTTTACTCCGAATGTTTTTATGCAATTAAAATAAGAAAAACATAAATTACCACACACTTTACCTCACTTTATATTTTTCTTATTTTTGATGTCACGTTCTTCCCGTTCATTCGTCTAATAAATGTAAATGGAACTGAAACAATTTAAAATAAGTATTCTCCCACTACGCGGCAGGCTTATCGGTTATGCAGAAAAGCTGACCGAAAACAGTGCCGATGCCGAAGACGTGGTACAGGAAACACTGATCAAATTGTGGAATATTCGTGATAAACTTGATAAATATAATAGTGTGGAAGCATTGGCCATACGGATGACCCACAATCTATGTATGGATATGTGGAGAAAGAAGAAGCCTGAATTTCTTATTTCCGAAATGCTGCCAGTGAGTGGAGAAAGCCGCACCCCCGAAATGCTGATGGAAGAAAAAGACGAAATGATGCTGATGAAAAAGATTATAGAATCTCTTCCACCCCTCCAGCAAACAATTATCCGCATGAAAGATATCGAAGAATACGAAACAGAAGAAATAGCTGCCATAACCGGTTGTGCAAATGAAGCCATTCGAAGCAATCTTTCCCGTGCCCGTAAAAGGGTGAGAGAAATTTACCTGCAAATGATCAAAGAAAAAAGGAGGAACGAAATATGAAAACGGAAGACTTACTTAATAAATATTTTGAAGGAGAAACTTCCTGTGATGAAGAAAGAGAGTTGAGAAGACGTTTCGAGCAGGAAAATATACCCGCAGAGTGTGAAATATACCGTCCGTTCTTTGCTTATTTTGAGGAAGAAATACGACAGGCCAAAGCTACTAGGAAAAAGAATAAGCCCAAAAAGAATATATATAAATATATAATATATACGGTGAGTGGTATAGCGGCTTCTTTGTTTATTCTTTTAGCAGGAAACGGAATTTACAACCAATTTATACGGCAACCCCAGGACTATGTTATAATTGATGGAAAAAGATATACGGATAAAGAAACTATACGCGAACACGCCCGAATGGCCTTTACTGATGTAAGTTTCACTCAAGAAGATATCTTCGATAATTTATTTGAATAAAAGAAAAAATAAGATAATAAAAATGATGAACAAACTCATTAGAACCATGCTAATTATCCTGTTACTAACAGCCGGAACAGACCTTATGGCTCAACACGGGCTGCAGATAGCTTCGGTATTCCAGAAATACGGCAAGCAGCGAGGTGTAACAATGGTTGAACTGTCCAACGAACTAGTCGATGCCTATGAAATGAAACTTTATAAGAGTATCGTTTTTAAAGATGTTGAATCTGCACTTCCGGACATTCTTAGTAGTCTGGAAGAAGATAAAAAGCAGGCAAAAAAGGTAAAAGAAGTAGTAGTTGGCGGACAGATACAATCGGGCTATTATCAATTACCACAACTCAAGGAACATATAAACCGATTTATTTTATTCCGGGTAGGTAAGAAAGGTTCAGCTTCTCTTATTTATCTCGAAGGAGAATTGGAGTCAGATGATTTGGTAACGTTGCTATTGATGAAATAAATAAAAACACAATAATCAAATTAATAATATGAAACGAATTATTTTTCTCTTATTGGCAGTTATACCTGCAATGTTAATTACAGCACAAGAAACAATACCGCAGGATACAACCCTATTTATAGGTAACCGAAAATTTGTAGTAAAAGAAAACGATGGAAAGCTCCGCGTAAAGGTATTCGAAGAAATATATTCGGGAGATACCATCCGGAACGACCAGATATTCGAAGGAATATACCGTGACGGACAGAGTTCGGAACAGCGTTTCTCAGTAAGTGTGCCGTTTATGAACAGGCAGAAATCACGCAACAAACATTATTTCGACCCGCATTCTTCGGGCTTCTACCTTGGTTATTATCAGATGGGTGATGGCTTTCTGGGCTTTGGCTCGGCTGATGATTTAGACCTGGTAGCTTCCAAATCATGGGAATGGGGTATCAATCTGTTCGACGGCGCCATACGTTTCTTTGAAAACTGGGGATTAACAGGTGGTCTTGGTTTTGGTTACACCTCGTACCGACTGGATAATAACCAGGCATTTATTGAAAACGAGAATAGAATAACCCAAATACTCGACGCTCCCGAGGATGTTACTTATCGAAAAAGTAGATTGCGTTATTACCACCTTCGATTACCAATAAATATCGAATGGCAAAAACGATTCGGTTGGAAAGGCCCACTCTTCTTTTCAATGGGAGCCGAAATTGAGACACGTTTGTGGACAAAATCAATTGCGGTTGTTAATGGAAAGAAACAAACCTTGAACAAAGACCTGAATGTTCGTCCACTTGGTGTCAATATCCTTCTCCAGGCAGGCTATTCAGACTGGGGATTTTATTGCCGCTATTCTACAGCAAGCCTTTTTGAAAATAATAAAGGACCCGAATTATATCCGTATTCATTTGGTATTAAATGGTTCTGGTGATATTTCTGTTTACTAGAAAATTTATACTAAAGAGAAACTACTGTTTTTCCTACTAAGAAACTACTGTTTCTCTAAAGAGGATCCACTGTTTCTTATAGTAAGAAACTTAAGTTTCTCCTTACCAAAAACTACTGATCCTCTTCATAGAAACCGGGGTTCTTCTTCAGAAGAACTCCGGTTTCTGATTAACGCCTCCTGACGGGTTGCTGTATTGGTCATCTGTTCCAAGTATATTAGAATTTGTTTCTATATTTAGTTATTCCATTTTTTTACTATCTTTAGCCTAAATATTAATTCATAGAAATAAATATGACCAAAGAAGAATTAATGCGGAAGGCCATCGAGTTATCCAAAGAAAATATAGAAAATGGTGGTGGCCCTTTTGGAGCAGTTATCGCTAAAGATGGAGAAATTATAGCTACAGGATTAAATCGGGTTACTGCTTGCTGCGACCCTACCGCCCATGCTGAAGTAAGTGCTATACGTTCGGCAGCCTCCAAATTAGGAACTTTTAATTTGAGTGGGTATGAAATATATACTTCCTGCGAACCGTGTCCGATGTGTCTGGGAGCTATCTATTGGGCGCGGTTGGATAAAATGTATTATGGCAATACTAAAACTGATGCTAAAAATATCGGGTTCGATGATTCATTCATTTATGATGAACTGGAATTGAAACCTGAAGACCGGAAACTTCCATCAGAGATTCTATTACATGAGGAAGCTATCAAAGCTTTCGAAGCCTGGAGCGAAAAAGAAGATAAGATAAGATATTAAACATGTCAAAAATAGCATGAAAAGAATAAAATGGTGTTTATGATTTATAAAGAAGATATCTGAAATTTATAAATTTCCACAATAAAAAATAATCCAGACATATTTTTAAATAGTCTGGATTATTTAATTTATTAGAGCATAAAACTAAATTTATAATAACTTATTTCACTCCAATCATAATTTATCAGTTCAATAGTTTTTCACCGGAGCAATATAAAATTTACAATAACCTGTATTATATTTTGATTGATAACCTATTAAATTAGAATAATATACATATCCAGTCCTTCCTGAACCCGTTTTTATTGTTTCGGTATTTCGATTTAATATTATTGGATCAGCAAAATTCACCAATTCTTCTCCTAATAAATCATTTCCCATACTCGTTGTTACTTGATACTGTATTGCAGTAGTTTGCTTTGTACTTGTGCCATAAGTAGTACCAACTTTTACTTTATCACCAGAAGTAGTAGTTACGCTAAAATTAGTAGCAAATTCATAACTCCAAGTTTGCGTGGTTGTGATTGTCTGTGATGGGTCAACCTCTTCAAAAGCAATCTTTATTTGAGAAGAAATATTTTCTAGATTCCATTCAAATAACGGTAAAGCTAATTCAACTTTACGGCACGTAAATCCCTCAAAAACTGCAGGTGAAGGGCTTGGTCTATTTATATGACCACCACTTCCAGCATTTTCATCTCTTTCTGGTCTTTCAGCGGTAGCCCTCCATTTAGGTTTAAATAAATCTTCTGGTTCACATCTAAAAAACTTTACAAGTTCCATTCCTGTTCCGTTTTTATTTCCAATATAAATTTTAACTTTGAATTCAAATTGGCCATCAGTCCAATAGTTTAACCCAGCTCTATTTCTAGTGATTTCAATTTGTTTCGGGTCACCTGTTTGATCACTAATGTGGTTTGCTGCAGTAAACCCATCCCCAATAAGTTCGAATCCGACAAGGTATTCTTGAAAAGAATAATTAAAAGGCCCTTTAGGAGAAGTTGGTGAGATATCATAATATATATAATCTCTTTGCCAACCACTCGAGGATGTACCATATATATCATAGGCTCGTAGTATTTTATCACTTCCAGGTAAAACATAGGGATCATTTTCTGTACCAGAACCCGAATATATACGTTCAGGAGTTGCCCTCGTGTTTAAAGTATTTATATTATCAAATTCATCATCTAAAAAAGCAAAATTTAAACCACTATTTAATCCATAAGATGACCTAAGCGCTGAGTTCATTCCTCGATCAACAATTATTCGTTCATTTATTTTAACTACTACTGTAGGTGTTATTGGCACCTGATTACCAGCGATTGTCCAACTCTCGCCTAAATTATTAAAAACTGGAACTTCTGATGCTCCCCATATTCGTAAACCCACAACAGGAATATCTTTTTCAATATCCCATTTATCCGCAGAAAAAGAATCGAAAGGTAATCTAGGAACAAAGATTGTAAGTGTAGGCAATTTTAATTCTATTTCCTCTAATTTATCAGATTCAATATATTTCTGAAGTTCTTGTTTCAAAGTAAATCCATTACTTAAGACTTTGTCCTTTATTAAATAATAAAGGACATCATAATCATGGTTTATCTTTTTTAATGCTTCATTTTTTATGAGTAATCTAACATCTTTATTATCAGCTAAAACATGAGCTAATGCGGATGAAAATTCTTTTTTTAAGAAGTAATCAGGATCTGCTTTTATATAAGCACATTCCGATTCATCAATTTTTAAATTACCACTACCATCGAATGGTTCATCACTACATCCATTAAGTACAAGGAATAAAATTATTCCACATAAAATAATTCCATTTTTCATAACCATATTTTTTAAAATTAGACATTATGTATAAAAAGAATATATTAGGGGATAACTATTTAATTTTTAAATATAAAACATTTTTTTTATAAAACAAAAAAAAACAAAAAAAAGAGTCCTAAAACAAAAAGTTTTAAGACCCTGACACAAATCAAAAGTTATATTGCTATAGAAAAAATCTTAGAATCTCATTCCGAGAGTAAAAAGTACTTGGTGTTTATTATTTGAAATTTCAGTCACACCAATATTAGTATCTCGATGGGAATACGCATAAAAATCTTCTTTATAATTACGATATTGATAAGCCATATCAGCATAGAAGTGATCACCACGATAGCCAAAACCTAATGTAAAATTGTTTATCACTTTTCCATTGGCATAGTCGGTATCTGTGCGAACCGAGTTTAAAGCCAAATCCTTATGTGAAGTAGATTTCATGCTAGAAGTTATTAAGTTATACCCTGCACGCATACTAAACTGTGGTGCAACTTTAATTTCAGCACCTAAACGAATTGTATGTACTCCTTTTAAATATTGTTGTACTTGTTGATTTTCATATTCCATCTTTAAACCATCCAGTTTCATTTTTGAACTGGAATAATCCATAAATTCATATTCCGCACCTAAAGCAATATTATTACCAACTGTATACCCAGCACTCACGTTAAATTTCCAAGGAGTTATTAGTTTATAATCTGTTATACTTGGATAATCACCCTTGCCATAATTATCGTATGGGAAAACTGTTCCCTTTTCAAAATCATCTTTATCTGGGTTAAAAGTATTATAGTGTAATGAAGTTGACTGGTAAGCAGATAGATTATATAATGTAGGTGTCGCTACCGAAGCTCCTATCCTTAGCGGCGATGATTCAAAAGGACGAAATATAAATCCTAGCTTAAAATCAATACCAGAGCCTTCAATATCATAATAATTATTGAGTTCATAATTACCTTCGCTTTTTCCATTCAACAAAAAATCTTCATAATATGAGGTAGTACGACGATAATCAACCGAATATGCTCCTAAAGTTGCTCCAACATAAAACCGGTCATAAAGATTTAATGAAAAATTAAAATCATAAGAATGTATCGCTCCTCTTTCATACGAATAATAATCACTATATACGGTGTTATCATCCAGCCTATATGGTTCATAACCACCTTTACCATCAGGATTTATTAAATAAGATTGATAAGCTAATGGTGCTAACCATGGAATATCATCAAAATTGTATGCACCATCGCTAACTAATGAATTTGGCGAAATTGCTTCACCGTAAAATTTAGCATTCCTGTTCATAAGATCTACAATATAGTCAGTTTGGGATACATTATGATTACCTTGAACGTATGTATCCCTATCAAAAGACTTCAGTTTCTTATAATTAAAACCGAAGTTTACAAAACGAACCGGTGTATAGTTTCCTTGTTTCAAAGCGATAACAAAACCTACGTTATCGAACGAGCCAAAGAATTTATCATTTTCGGATGTAAAACCGTTACCTGTAGATTTACTGCCCACATTAGAGAAGCCAAAAGAGATATTCATATCACTACTTCGGTAAATACCGATACCCGCAGGGTTGGTACCCATGGTAGAGATATCTCCACCAAGGGCTCCCATAGCTCCTCCCATCCCTACGAAGCGAGCTGTACCATTCAAATCGCTACCGGAAAGGCGATTAGCATCATAGACAGTTTGCGAATGTAAAGTTGCGCTGGCCATTAAAAGACCGGCTATGGGTATTATAAGTTTTATTGTCTTCATAATGTTATCAATTTTATTTTAAGCGTTAAAGTTTAGATTCGCAAATATAGATTATCGTCTGCCTGAACGTGAAGAAGAACTGCTTCCGCCACCACCGCTTGAACGTGATGACCCTCCACCACCGCTCGAGTAACTACTGCTGGAGCGACTACTACTGCTACTACTCGGAGAGTAACTCCGTGAAGAAGAAGATGAACTCCGGCTACTACTGCTTGGAGAATAGCTTCTGCTTGATGAAGAACTGCTACTACCACGCGAGTAAGAAGAAGAGCTTCTACTGCTACTGGAAGGAGTCGAGGAACGGGAATAAGAGCTACTACTCCTACTACTACTTCCTGCACTGCTGCTTCCTACGGATGAACGGCGGCTGCTTGATGAACTGCTATTTCCTACAGAACCCGAACTACTACCGGATGTGCTGGGTCGTGTATAAGTTGATCTCCTAGAAGTAGACGAACTTGAGCCGGTAGATACTCCGGAGCCTGTACTTCCGGAAGGACGTGTTCCAACAACTCTACCCGAACTACGTGAACTGTTGCTTCCGGATTCGCCCGAACGTACTGTGGTAGCTGAACGGCGACTTGTAGTAGAAGTACCATTATTAACACCGGTTCCCGGACGTGTAGATACCGATGAACGACGACTGGTTGAAGCACCGGTTCCACTAACTCCTGTACGGCTGGTTGATGATGAACGGCGACTTGTAGAAGTACCGATTGCCGGACGTGAAGAACCTGTAGCCATCGGGCTCCTACGGTTATTATAATATGTATTTGGTCGGTGCCAGTTTCCTGCCCATCCACCGCCACCATGGTGCCAGTGATGATGATGGTGATGTCCCCAGTAGCCACCACCCCAATATCCGCCCCAGTAACCGGGATAACCCCAGCCCCAGCTCGAATAATATCCGGGATAGCCCCAACCGTAATTCCAACCCCAGCCGAAGCCTACTGAACCATAACGCCAATCCCACCACAAACGATTAGAGAAAGTGGGGAAAGCATAAGCGTACAATCCGTCGGAATATACATTCCAGTCCCATGAATTCATTCCATAAACTACATCCCAATAATACGGGCTGCTTATATGTATAGCATAACGTGGATTACGGAAACGGATGATTCGTTCGGCATATTCATAATCTTCCTGGCTGCCTTCGAAACCATTCGTCCATTCTCCATCGAGTTGGTAATTTCCTCTTTGCTTAATAAATAGGGTATCATTCTCCATTTCGAACTCGTTCTGCGTCGAGTCGTAACGGCGATTATATTCATCAACATCCCTTATATTCCCTCTTCTGTCCTTAACCACGATAGTAGTTGTTGGTTCTTCTGGCTCTATATAGATAGATGTTGCAGTGCTGACTTCCCTTCTTTGTTCCGTTACAGGTGTAACTTTTTGTTCTTTTACCTGTTCTTGCGTCGCATCATTCTGCTTCTTCGGAATGTAGTAAAGGTCATCATCAATACTCTGAGCCCTGCTTATTAACGGCAGACAGAGTGTTAACAGTGATAAAAAAACAATCTTTTTCATACTTTTCTGGTTTACTTGGTTTGGTTTGTTGTTCCACTTCATCTCGTTACAAAGATAATGCTGGTAATTACCTTATCGGGAAGAATTCCCCCAAATATTTATAGGGGTTTCCCTATTTCAACTACCAAAACGTTATTTTATTGTCTTCAATAGTGCATATAACAGCATCAATTGAGTGGAAGTTTTTAAATCTATATCACTAAAATACAAAATATATGCCACATACTGCATTCATTTCATATTTCTTATAATTTATTGGGTAATTAAACATAATACCGATCCATTTATAAAACTATATAAATGTGTGTGTGTATACAAGGAGGGTGGGTACCCTACCACCTATTAAGCACACACACATTTATATATAGTTTAAATAGTAAGTAGCTAAACAGAATTAGTTTAATGTATATGTGTTTCCATAATGCTCATTTTGAGCGTTTTATTAAAAAATATGATATCAACTAATTGTGAGTATTTACTTAAGTAAGTGTTCATAATTAATTCATGCTATTATGTTATCACATTATCAATGAATCCCCGATGGGGATTTGTTGCTGTATAGGATATATTGCTATTGATATGTATGCCCTCTGAGCACTGGTTTTGTATGCCCTCTGGACACTGGTTTTGTATGCTCTCTAGACACTGGTTTTGATGCCCGTAGGGCATATATATCAATAGAAAAAAGTGAGAATACAGCCATCCTTAATCCCCATGCGGGGATTCATGCGTAAAGAACATACCTATTAACTGATTTTGAACAATAATTTATGAAATTATTACGGCCTGATATAAAATTATCTCGGTAAGTTATGGAAATTACATAAGGAGTTAAGTAGGTTTCTTCTTATGAAATTTTATCAATATCTTTGTCCAAACATAAATGTTCACTATCCTAACTGATTTATAGATTATGAAATATCTTGAATTTGAATTTCTAACGAACCCGTGTACCGAAACAGTGAACGACGTGCTTTCTGCCGTTCTTGCCGATGCGGGCTTTGATAGTTTCGTCGAGAATAATGGAGGAATAAATGCATACATACCTAAAGAATTATTCGACGAAACAACTTTACAATTTACTCTAAATAATTTCCCACTGGAAAATACAATCATTACTTATACCTTCCGTGAAGCAGAAGATAAAGATTGGAACGAGGAATGGGAAAAAAATTACTTTCAACCCATTGTTATTGATGATAAATGTGTCATCCATAGTACATTCCACAACAATGTTCCACAGGTTGAATTTGATATATTAATTAATCCTCAAATGGCCTTCGGCACCGGACATCACGAAACAACCAGCCTTATTATCAGTGAGTTATTAAACATAGATTTGAAAAACAAATCGGTACTCGATATGGGTTGTGGCACATCAATACTGGCAATTCTAGCCCGTATGCGTGGTGCAAAACCAATTACGGCTATTGATATTGATACATGGTGCGTCGAGAATTCTAAAGAAAATATCGCACTGAATAATTTATCGGATATCACTGTGGAATTAGGAAATGCCGGATTGATAAGAGAACGGGGACCTTTTGATATTATAATTGCCAATATAAACCGCAATATACTTCTGGAGGATATGCCGTATTATACAGAAAGTCTGAATCCGGGTGGCGAACTATATATGAGTGGTTTTTATGTGGAAGATATTCCAATTATACGGGAAAAGGCAGAGTCGCTGGGATTATCTTTTAATCATTACAAAGAGAAAAATAATTGGGCAGCGGTAAAATTTATCAGCAGTATATAAACACTTCAATTCACCACAGATTACTCAGATAACACAGATTTTACAGAGTCTTATTATTTATCTGTGTTATCTGGGTAATCTGTGGTGAATAAAAAGAATAACCAGTGTCAAGCCATTATCCTTGCACTGCTTTCAGTGCCTTTTCATAATCAGGTTCCTGAGTAATTTCAGGAACCAATTCGGTATAAATTACTTTACCATTTTCATCAACAATAACTACTGAGCGCGCAAGTAAACCAGCCAATGGTCCATCTTCCATAAGTAATCCGTAATTATCATCGAAACCTGTTTTTCTGAAATCGGAAAGCGGAATTACATTTTTTATACCTTCCGTAGTGCAAAAGCGTTCCTGGGCAAAAGGTAAGTCTTTTGATATTGCCAATACAACAGTATTCTCCATTTCGGAAGCTATTTTATTGAACCGGCGTACCGACATCGCACATACACCTGTATCCAAACTCGGAAAAATATTCAAAACGACTTTCTTTCCTTTCAATTCACTTAAAGTCATTGAGGAAAGGTCCCTTTTCACTAATTGAAATTCAGGAGCTAAATCTCCTGTTTTGATAAAGTTGCCTGCAATATTTACCGGTGCTCCTTTAAATTTTGTTGTTGCCATAATGTCTATTATTATAGATTTATATTTATTTGATAAGCAAAATTGTCTTTAAAGTTATTACATAAGTATCACATTAACAAATCCGGAAAGTTTTAAGTTCTTACTTATCGATAGATAATGGCCAGCCCATTTCGAATAGTCCGGCCAACAATAAATAAATCCAAGCCATAGGTTTTAAAATTATGAATTATGAATTATGAATTATTTAAAATAAAAAAAGAGACTGTCCCCCTCTGGTTTGGGAGACAGTCTCATTTTTATATGAAAATGATGTTATATTAAATATTGGTACAAAACCAAATAGTTTGGTATAGATTTCCTAAGACATTAACCATTTTAACTTTTTATTAAATTCCCAGCGACGTCATTACCGCTTTAATCTTTTCATCAGCTTCAAGATTTGCCGATTCGTAGCAACCACGGCAACCCATCACGCCTTTTACTTCGATATAGAATTTAATTTTAGGTTCTGTTCCCGAAGGACGAATAGAAACCTTACTTTCGTCTTCGGTAAAATATTGTAATACGTTGGATGTATCCGGCATATCTATATCCGTAACATTACCGGTTGCATCTGTTTGTTTAAGTGTCTGATAATCTTTCCAAAGAATGATTTTCGAACCTGCCATTTCCTTCGGTGGATTGGAACGGAAGTTAGTCATCATTTGTTTAATTTCGTCGGCACCGCTTTTTCCCGGTTTTACTACGCTGATTCCTTTTTCTTTGGAAAAACCATATTCTACATAGATATCCTGAAGAAGTTGGTAAAGGGTTTTACCGTTATCTTTCGCCCATGCAGCAATTTCAGCAATAAGACAGCATGCAGATACAGCATCTTTGTCTCGCACGAAATCTTCGGCCAGGAAACCGTAACTTTCTTCACCACCACCTATGTATTTCTGTTTGCCTTCGCGCAGGCGAATTTCACGGGCAATCCATTTGAAACCAGTATAACAGTCGAGCATTTCGATATTGTTCTTATCGGCAATTTTTTTGATAAGCTCGGTTGTAACAATAGTTTTGACACAAAATTCATTCCCTTCCAGTTTACCCAGCGATTTGTATTGAGTAAGTATATAATAGAGATACATCAAGCAGGTTTGGTTACCATTGATAAGTACCCACTCGCCGTTATCGTCTTTACAGGCAATCCCTACACGGTCGGCATCTGGGTCACTGGCCATTACTAACTCGGCATCGGTTTGTTTGGCTCTTTCTATTGCCATAGAAAGGGCGGCCGGTTCTTCGGGATTGGGCGATTTTACTGTTGGGAAGTCACCACTTACTACATCCTGTTCGGGAACATGGATAATATTTTCAAAGCCCCACATTTTCAAAGCACGCGGAATAATTGTTACTCCTGTTCCGTGAATTGGTGTATATACAACTCCCATATCGCGGTGACGAAGGATGGCCTCAGGTTCAATGGAAACAGTTTTCACTGCATCCAGATATGCGCTATCGATGGTTTCGCCTATAATTTCAATCAATTCAGGATTACCCTGGAATTTAATTTCGGATGCGGAAGCTATTTTATTTACCTCATCAATAATTCCGGTATCATGGGGGGAGAGTACCTGTGCACCATCGTCCCAATAGGCTTTATATCCGTTGTATTCTTTCGGGTTGTGCGAAGCCGTGAGGATAATACCGCTCTGGCAACCGAGGTGACGGATGGCAAAAGATACTTCGGGTGTAGGACGCAGAGCATCAAACAGATAAACTTTAATTCCGTTGGCCGAGAAAATATCGGCTGATATTTCGGCAAATTTACGGCTATTGTTGCGGCAATCGTGGCCTACAACAACAGATATCTGGTCAAGGCTCTTGAAATTCTGGTTAAGGTAGTTGGATAATCCTTGCGTGGCAGCACCAACAGTATATATGTTCATGCGGTTGCTACCTACTCCCATGATTCCTCGCAGACCGCCTGTACCGAACTCCAGATCTTTATAGAATGATTCGATAAGTTCGGTTTTATCCTCGTTATCCAGCATTCTTTTTACTTCGGCCTGAGTAGCTGCATCGTACGCTGGTGTAAGCCACTTCTGAGCCTTTTCAGTTACTTGTTTAATGAGTTCCTGATTGTCCATAATTATATTATATTAGGTTAATACTAAAATATATAAAAACATACAAATGTAATAAGAAGTTTTGAGTTATGAATCATGGGTTTTGAGTTTCAATGCCGGATGGCTATTCAATACTCATAATTCAATACTCACATAACTCTATTTTACTTTATACCGTTCGCCGGTTTGTTTCACATATTCTTCAAGAAACTCCTGGGGATATCCCGGACGGGTAACCGTAGCGGGTTGTCCGATTTCGTTACGTTCGAATTGACCGTTTTTCACACGTTTTACTACACCATCATTGTATTTAACAATAAGGAATTCGCCCAGTTTCTTCCAGGTACTGATAGTATTATCAGCCATCTGACCAGTATAGTTTGTCAGGAATGCTTTTGCCTCATCGGGATTGGTTTCATACATTTTTGCCGCAGTGGCTTCGATGGACTCCTGCATCTGGTTGAAAGAGTTTTCCAAGTCTTGCTGTACTTCGCGCAAATCGCCAATCATAAGGCTGTAGCGAGGATAAACCATATTAGAAACCCAGTTGTAAATCCAGAAACCACTATCCCAGGAGAAAGTAGCATAGTCGGCGCCATTAGCAGCATAGCTATCGGGCACTTTGGTTGTACAGCAGTAAACAGGTGTAAAGACACTCATGTTGGCATCGTCGAGCGAAAACCAAAGCACACCGCCGATTGCATCAGGCTTGTCGGCACGCATCTGTGAAACAAATACCCAACCGGATTGCTGAGTAGAAATAGGACGTTCGTTAAAATACTCTTCGCCATTAACTTTGAAGCTCAATGGAGAAAGGCGGTAAGGCATTTTATAGATACCGGCACCCATGTCGTTGGTTATATCCAGTGGAGTACCTTCATAGTGGTCGCGCATGGCATTCTTGATATCCTGTACCGAAAGTTTGCGGTCGGCTTTCCAGTAAAGTGGCATTGGTTCATCGGTTTCGCCCAGAATGTAAGGAAGATAATCGTTACCCATGCTTGTAAACATATTCATGAAACTCCATACGCGGGCTTCGCAGTAACGACGGCCACCGAAATCGAGTGGATTATATGCTTTGGCAAAGCTGAAATCTTTGTTTACACCGTCAAAATAACCTTTTTCACGGGCGAAAGAAACAACATCGGGAGCATACATACAATTGTTCTTGTCGTTCATATCGAATGTTTGGATACGAGCCTGGTTAGCGTGTGCCGAAACACAATCGTCCGGAATACGAACAGCTACCCATACAGCACCACGGATACCGGGACCTTTACCAATCATTTCGAGTATCCAGATTTCATTCGGGTCGGCAATGGTGAACGATTCACCACTGCTGTAATAGCCATATTGTTGAACAAGGTCGGTCATTACCTTTATAGCTTCGCGGGCTGTACGCGAACGTTGCAGTCCGATGTATATAAGGCTGCCATAATCAATAATCCCGGTAGGATCTACAAGCTCCGGGCGACCACCGAAAGTAGTTTCGGCAATGGTAAGTTGAAATTCGTTGATATTACCAATTACATTGTATGTTTGGGCGGCTTCTTCTATTTGACCCAGATATTTGCTGGTATCCCATTCGTACACGTCGCGCATGGTGCCCTTGGCATGTTTAGCAGCAGGGTAATGATACAACTCGCCGAAAAGCCCGTATGAGTCGGCCGAATAAGATACGATAGTCGAACCATCAGCCGAAGCTCTTTTGCCGACAATAAGGTTCGTGCATGCGAAGGTATTCGCAACGGCTGCCAGAATAATTGCAGCGCTTAGAAAAATTCTTTTTCTCATAAATATAATATAGTTATTGTTGTGCTTTTATCTATTAATCCTTTACCATATAAACGTATCACTTACTTTTGTCTGGTTTCCTCTACCGTCAGTCACCATAATTTCAACATTGTGTGTTCCTCCTTTTTTCACCCGGCGTGGATCGAGTTCGCATACCAGCCGGTTACCCATAATATGCAATTCGAAAATGGCATATTTACCATCTATAGTACCCCGGTAGGACTGAATACCAGTTTCTTCCTCATTAATCTTATATACTATGCGTCCGTTCTTTGCCCAGTTAGCTTTTCCAACGGGAGTAACCTTGGGTGGAATGGTATCTACAGCAACAGTATAAGTAGCCAGTTCGCGAATACGGGTTTTTACATATCCTTTTTCATAAGTACCCCCTACACTTACCAGCTTGCCTTTATCGGTTACCCTGGCTATGTAATATTTAGTTGTGTCGGCCACCGGCTTATTCCGTAAACCTATACGCAAATCGCAGTAACTGTGAAGCGGTATCTGCTTATCATTCATCTGATAAGTATACGAAATAGCTGCAGAATCCATCCGGGCTTCGTATTTCAGGTATACATCATCATAAAGCATTTTCTGCGGAACAATCAGGGAAAGACCCGGTTCGTACAGATAGTTCATTTTGTTCCAGGCAAAATAGTACTTATTCTTTTCAGGAGCTGCAGGTATATCTGCTCTTTTGCCTTTAACCACAAAGTTAAAACGGGTGATATTACCATAATAGTCTTTGAGGATATAAAGAAAATGATAATCGCGCTCCTCGTTAATGGTAATCAAACCACGGTTGCCATTTGATGCTTTAAGCATTCGCAATGTATTGCCGGGCTCTATAAAAGATTTCATATATTGTCCGTGCGTCCAGGAGTTTATCATACGGTCTTCATAGGATGAAAAACGATCAACGATGCTGCTATAAACTTCTTCACCATCAACAATTAGCATAACAGTATGTACGCCATAGCGATTGTTTGCACCGTCCATGTAATCATAAGCCCGGATTCCGGCACCAATGACACCCCATGCGTTAATAACTTCCTTGTTGGTTGTGGCGAATTGTTGCGGTGTGGTTTCCTGGTTTACTATCCCCTCTCCTATCTGCGGGAATAGCATGAATCCCTGCACCTGTGGCGCACGGGTATCCTTTATCCTTGATTTAAAGAACGGTAATGGGTCTATATAATCTCCGGTAGAGGTTTCGAACATTTCGAAATGCAGGTGTGGACCGAAAGAATATCCCATATTACCACTCCATCCAATGTGTTGACCGGCTTTTACCGGATATTCTCCAGGCTCGGGTGTAATTTCTACTTCCCAGCTTTCTTTTTCGTATTGCAGTTCTTCTATCCGACGGGCAATTTCGCCAACATATCCCTGGTCGTGGCGAAGCACAGTAGTATAGCCATTGTCATAGGTAACATCAAGCACATATCCTGAACCTTTGGTTACTCGGATTTTAGAGATATATCCATCGCCCAGTGCCAGAATCTTTTTTCCGGAAACTCCTTGCGTTTTAAAATCAAGTCCGGCATGAAAATGATTGGCACGAATTTCGCCAAAGTTACCACTTAAAATAAGAGGAAAATCAAAAGGGGGACTAAAACTAGTCGTATTAACCTGCGCGCCTGCCTGTATGCCATACACCCAAAGCATCAGGACAGCTATATATTTTTTCATTGCTTTTTATTTACAATTTCAGGAAGATGTGCAAATGTACAAGAATTTTAGGAGAATGGAAAAGGGCGCAGATAGGTAAAGCAGTTAAAGGGAGTTAAAGAAATGATTTATTACAAGCGGGCTAAGTCCGACACTGAGAAGTGTAATACGTCCTGACATAGCAAGGATATAAATTAATTTTATCTATATCTACAATCACTTGTAAATATAATCAGATAAAATAGTATTTTTGCCGGCACCACTAATTAATTTGAAAACAACTTAAAAGAACCTTCAAAAATGAAACAAATGATTGTTGCTTTTTGCTGCCTGATTCTAGGTACTTCCAGTGCCATTTCCCAGCAAAACAGCGAATTCACACTTCCCACCCCCTGGACTCAAACCGCTTTTAATGATGAAATTCCACTATCGGAATATCCTCGTCCGCAGATGGTACGTAATGAATGGATGTGCCTGAACGGGAAATGGAGTTATATGGGCGGTACAAATCAACAAAATCCTATTACAGCAAGTATTCCGCCAAAATTCAGTTCAAACCCTGAAACCATACTTGTTCCGTTTTGTCCCGAGGCTGAACTTTCAGGCATAGCGCGCGATGGAGAAACAAACCTTTGGTACCGCCGAACATTCAATATTCCTAAAGAATGGAACGGTAAACAAGTATTGCTACATTTCGGTGCGGTTGACCGTATCTCAACAATTTTTGTGAATGATAAGAAAGTTGGTAGCCACACTGGCGGATACACAGCATTTAGTTTCGACATTACAGATTATTTAAAATCGGGCGAAAATACATTGGTAGTGGGTGCCTGGGATCCTAACGACGGTAAGGCTGCCTCCGGAAAGAATGGACCGCGGGGAGATTATACTTTCACTTCCGGTATTTGGCAAAGTGTATGGCTCGAACCTGTTGCAAAAGAACATATATCGCATATAAAACTTATCCCGGATGTTGCCAACAAACGTCTTAATATTGAAGTATCGGCAGATGCCAGGGAACTTAGAGTGGTTGCCGTTGCATCTGATGGATCACGCCAGGTTGCCCAGGCTGAGGGTGTTTCAGGCAAGAAATTTACCTTGTCTATACCTAATCCTAAATTATGGTCGCCAGACGACCCGTTCCTTTACGACCTAACACTCGAACTTCGCAATAATAAGGGTAAAGTGGTTGACCGTGTCGACAGTTATTTCGGTATGCGCTCCATATCGCTGGGCAAAATAGATGGAAAGGTTCGCACATTACTGAATGGTGAATTTGTTCTCCAATTAGGACTTCTTGACCAGGGTTACTGGCCCGACGGTGTTTTGACAGCTCCAACCGAAGAAGGACTTTTGTACGATATTGAACTTGCCAAGCGTGCAGGATTCAATGTTATACGCAAGCATATAAAAACCGAACCCATGCGTTGGTATTATCATTGCGACCGGTTGGGCTTACTTGTGTGGCAGGATATGCCCAATATCTGGGAACCCGACGGAGTTGATTCGGTTGCTGTACGTACACAGTTCCGCCAGGAATGGAAAGAAATCATCGACCAGATGATTAGTATTCCCTCTATCGTAGCTTGGGTACCCTTCAATGAAAACTGGGGTGCATTCGAAGTAAAAGAAATTACAGACTGGACCAAGCAATACGATCCGTCGCGGCTCGTAAATGGTAATTCGGGATACAATTATGCACCCGGTTACCGACCGGCATACGGTGACCCGGGCAATGGTGATTTCGTCGACCTGCACAACTATGGACCTATAAATGAGCGTAATACGCCTCAACCCGATGAGAAACGTGCAGCATCCATAGGCGAATTTGGCGGTAAAGGCCTTTTCGTGAGAGGACATTTATGGCCAGTACGTAACAATTCGTACGAGATCCTGGTAAACAAAGAAATACTCTCCGATACATATGTTTACTTGTTGAATGAAGTGGAACAGATGATGCTATACCGAGGAGTGAGTTGCGCAATCTATACCCAGACCACCGATGTGGAACATGAAATAAACGGAGTAGTAACATACGACCGCCAGGTGGAGAAAATGGATTTGGATAAAGTCCGTGCAATAAATCAAGCGGTGATACAAACAAGTAAAGAACTGAATTACCGGAAGGTGGATGACCGTACGCAAAGAGTTTATCCGCAGTAAAAAGTCGACCCGTCAACAAAGAAAAGTCGACGGGTCACTTTATAAGACGCAAATTTAATAAGCCATTTTACCCAAAAACTCAGCCTTCAGGTTTTCTATTACTTCTTTAACGCTTGATATCTTTTTCGACATTTCTACGTTCATACCTGTAAATGCATATCCTTTTTTCATATTGCCTTTGGCTGCCTGATAAAGCGCCTGAACAATACAATATGGACTTTTGGTATAATCGCAGGTTTTGATACAATGGAAAGGGCATTTCCGCGGTTTGGTTTCTCCCGCCTCTACGCTTTTAATGAACTCGCCGTCTATGGCGCGTCCGGGCATTCCGACAGGGCTCTGGATGATTTTTACATCTTCCTTCCTGGCATTGATAAATGTATTTTTGAATTCTGTTGATGCATCGCACTCATCGGTTGTTACAAACAAGGTACCCATTTGTACGCCCGAAGCTCCCATATCCAGAAAACGACGGATATCCTGTCCGCTGGAGATACCTCCGGCTACGATAACGGGAATGTTCTTTTCTGTTTCGTATTGCGAAGCTACATTTAATACTTCCGGAACAATTTCTTCCAATGAATAGTGTGCATCTTCAAGTTGTTCAACTTTAAAGCCAAGGTGTCCGCCGGCTTTGGGGCCTTCAACTACAATGGCATCGGGCAGGTAACCGAAATTGTTTTTCCATTTCTCGCAGATAACTTTTGCGGCTCTTGAAGATGAAACAATAGGAACAAGCTTTGTGGTACTTTCAGGAGTAAGGTAAGAGGGCAAATCGAACGGAAGTCCGGCCCCTGCAAAGATAACATCCACTTTTTCGGCTATGGATGTTTTTACCATATCGGCATAGTTGGTAAGGGCAACCATGATGTTAACACCTACCACACCTTTTGTTTTTTCTTTGGCTTTACGAAGTTCTTCTTTGAGTCCGTAAATACATTTAGACAGATAGTCGCCGGGCGAGGTATTGTAAATCAACCCTAATCCGGCACAGGAAATAACTCCAATACCACCTTCGTTAGCTACGGCCGAAGCCAGACCGGACAGGGATACACCTACACCCATTCCGCCTTGAATAATTGGAACCTTAATTTCTAAGTTTCCCAGGAAAAATGATTTCATATAAATATTGTATATAACAAATAAAAGACCTATTAAATAAGGGGTTAGTACATGTAATTCATTTCGGGAGAGAACTGTGGTAATCGCGGGAAAGAATAATCAAAACCAATCCATTTCTGCTCTCAAAAGTACTTAAAGATTTAATAACATATCCATTTAACTGATAAAGATTGACATTTAAGAATATTATAAAAAGTTAATCAACTGATTAACAACAAGATAAAAAGATCATTTTTGCGGAAAAATAGTAGCATAGACAACTGTATACTACACAATGAAGGAGTATTTGAATATGTTTTTAGAACACAGAGACACAGAGGCACAGAGTTTTTTATAAGTAGATGTTCATAATTAGTTCGTATTATTATAATACTGGGATATTAATTGCCGTCTGCTTTAGCTGACGGTTGGTGTATCCCTCGTATTCCCGGGCTTTAGCCTAATTCTTGAAAGAGGTTGGGCTAAAGCCCGAGATGGGTGTATATTTTTAAATCCGTCAGCTAAAGCAGACGGCAATTGATATCCCGGTTTCATATCTTTAATACGAATTAATTATGAACACTTATTTATAGAATAAAATATCATTAATTAAACTCTGTGTCTCTGTGTTCTAAAAACATATTCAAACAAATTATCAGTTAGTACTAAACTATTTAGGATTTTCTTTATAATTTTGGCACTCCATATTAACTATGTTCTGATGCAAAAGATAATTTCTTACCCACTTACTGCCATATATTATATTCTCTTCGGAATGACGTTGGCGATATTTCATCCTATCCAGTGGATATGCTTCAACGTGTTTGGCTATCAGGCCCACAAAAAGAGTGTGGATATACTCAGTTTCTTTCTGGTAGCGAATACCTATGTACTGGGTACCAGATATAAAATAATGAACCGGGATCTGATTCCCAAAGGTGTTCCTCTTATCATTGCTGCCAATCATCAAAGTTTATACGATATTACCAGTCTTTGCTGGTTTATGCGTAGTGTGCATCCGAAATTTGTGGCCAAGAAGGAACTGGGAAAAGGAATTCCGAGTATTTCTTATAACCTCAATCATGGCGGCTCGGTGTTAATTGACCGTAAAGATGCCCGCCAATCAATCACCGCAGTCAGAAAGATGGGTGAATATATTGAAGCGAATAAACGTTCAGCCATTATCTTTCCGGAGGGAACACGAAGCAAAACGGGTAAACCCCGCAAATTTGCAGAGAACGGGTTGAAGATTCTTTCCAAGTTTTCTCCTTCTGCTTATGTTGTGCCGGTAACAATAAATAACTCGTGGAAAATGACCCGGTGGGGAGCTTTCCCAATGGGGCTTGGAAATAAGATAACGCTAACTATTCATCAGCCTATGGCGGTGAAAGATATGCCTTTTGAGGAATTATTTGGAAGAACAGAAAAGGCGGTAGTAGAAGATATTATTTATTGATGATATATTGGATGTTGCACAGCAGCGCATGGTTCAGCCGGAACGGCTGTTAATCTTGGTAGCCCGGAGGCTTTAGCCCCGGGAGGGGATCATCATAAAACTTTGCGTGCCGAAGGTACGCAATTAGATAATTTAAAAATGATAATCAGTAGATTGCATACCTTCGGCACGCAACTGCTCTGACAATTTATTATCCCGGGGCTAAAGCCTCCGGGCTACCAAGATTAACAGCCGTTCCGGCTGAGCCATGCGGTGTTATTTATGATTTACAAGGCAAAGATAGAACTCACCACCCTCCCCCCAACGCCTTATACATATGCACTACGGTTATTAACTCATCCCGTATGGCATTACTCAATCCAATCTGGGCAGTAAAATAAGTACGCTGCGCATCCAGTACATCCAGATAATTAACTACTCCATTGATATACTGTAACTGCGCCAGGTCTTTATGGTTCCGGGCTGCTTTTTCCAGTTGTGCCTGGAGTTCGCACATTTCGCGCACCTTATTGAATTCTACAATTGCATTTCGTGTTTCATGAAAAGCAGTCAGAACACTCTTTTCGTATCCATGATATGTTTGTTCGTAAACGGCTTGTTGGGCTCTCCACCTGGCACGGTTTTTTCCGGCCGTGAAGATGGGGCCAAGTAAAGCACCTTCCAGGAATGCATAGGGAGATTTCAGGAACGACGATAGTTCAGTACTTTCCAAACCACCCTGAGCGGTGAGGGTTAGACGGGGAAACATATTGGTATATGCTACACCCACATTGGCATGGGCGGCTCTCAGTTTTTGCTCCGCCTGGCGAACATCCGGACGACGTAGTAATAAGTCGGAAGGCATACCCACAGGCAATAACATGGTATAGTTAAATTCTTCGAGCAAGCGGGTGCGCTCCACACGCTTTGGGAATTCACCTGACAGGAAAGTTATTTCGTTTTCTTTAAGTGTTATCTGGCGTTCCAGGTCGGGAACAAGAGTTGCAGTACGGGCTACCTCTACCCTCGCCTGCTGGTAAGGAGTTTCATCGGTTAAACCGCCTTCAAAACGCAAACGAGCCAAACGGACGCTTTCTTCGCGGGCGCTTAAGGTTTGGCGAACTATAGCCAGCTCGTTATCCAAAGCCACCAGTTCATAATATGCCTGAGCTACTTCGGCAATGATTGTCATGCGGAGAGCGCGTTGGGCTTCGACCGATTGCAGGTATTCGGCAATGGCCGCATCCTTACCCCAGCGGAGATTTCCCCATAAATCCAATTCCCATGAAAGGAGGGCTTTGGCTTCGAAAGTACTGCTTTCTTTAGCATTATCCCCGCCATGGTTTTCGAATTCGCGGTCGCCCGTTACAGTACCATTCACTTGCGGAAACAGGGCAGAGTTGCTGATACGACGTTGGGCAGCCATTTCTTTAATTTTGGCGGCGGCAATCATCAGGTCTTTATTGTTTACGAGGGTTGAATCTATCAAATCGCGCAAAGGGCCGTCGGTATATATTTCCCACCACTCGCGGTCGCCCATACTCAGATCGGTTTGCCCTGCCCATAAACTGTCGGGTATTTGAATATCCGGTTTCACATAACTTTTACCTACTTTGCAGGAAAACAGCATGAAAGTGACGAGTATAGTGAAGATTATATGTATCGTTTTCATAATTTATTAATATGATTAGAACACAGAGACACAAAGGCACAGAGTTTTAATTCTCTAATAAACAATTGCACACCTGATTCTTTGACAAACTCTGTGCCTCTGTGTCTCTGTGTTCTAAAATAATTATTATCAACATGATTTTGCAGCTTTCTTTTTAAACTTACCTTTCGTTTTATATATCAGTACAAAGAAGAAAGGCACCAGTATAATACCAAACACTACGGCGAATATCATTCCGAAGAATACCCCGGTACCAATTGCCTGACGGCTGGCCGAACCCGGGCCACTGGCAATAACCATTGGCAACATACCAAGGATAAAAGCAAGCGAGGTCATTAATATCGGACGGAACCTGAGCCGTGCGGCATGCAAGGCAGACTGTATAAGGTCGCGACCTTTATCCGCTTCTTCTTTGGCAAATTCTACAATCAGGATGGCATTCTTTGCCGCCATACCCATCAGCATTACCAGTCCAATCTGGAAATAAGTATCGTTTTCCAATCCGCATACCCACACTCCGAGGTAGGCGCCAAGGGCGGCAACAGGTAGTGAGAGTAATACAGCGATTGGTATCATCCAACTCTCGTATTGTGCTGCCAGGAAAAGGAAAACAAAAAGGAATACCAGTGCCAGGATAATACCTGTCTGCCCACCGGCTTTCTTTTCCTGATAGGAAAGTCCACTCCATTCTACAGCAATATTGTCGGGCAGATGGTCGCGGGCAATCTGTTCCATGACTTCCATAGCCTGACCGGAACTATGCCCGTGTGCAGCTTCTCCGCGGATAACGGATGAGGTAAACATATTAAATCGTTTAATATTTCCGGGCCCGGTTGTATAAGAGGCCGTACCGATAGATGTAAGCGGTATCATGGAACCTCCGGAACCTTTTACATAGAACAGGTTGATGTTATCTTTGTGTTCCCGGTAAGGAGCCTCGGCCTGAATGTACACCTTATATATACGGTTGAACATATTGAAATCGTTCACATAAACCGACCCAGTGTAAGCTTTCATGGTCGAGAAGATATCAGCCATCGGAATTCCAAGCAACTTGGCGCGGTCGCGGTCGACATCAAAATACAATTGTGGTATATCGGCCTGTAAAGAAGATGAAAGACTGGCAAGCTCCTTGTGCTGCGCCGCATAATACATCAGGGTATCTACGGCATCAACCAGGTTATCAAACGTAGCATCTCCGCGGGCTTCGAGTTGCATTTCGAACCCGCCTGATGTTCCCAGACCGGGTATTACCGGAGGAGTAGAAAGATACACTTTACTTTCGGGGTATTTGCTGAGTTCTTCCCGCACATCGGCCATTATCTTTTCAATATCCGAGTTCTTCCGTTTATCCCAGGGTTTCAGGATAACGGTGAGTTCACTACGAGCCTGATTGCTACCCACTCGCGGGCTACTACCGGTTACATTCTGCACATAGGCAATATCCGGGTTTTGAATCAGGTAATCAATGGCGCGTTCGGTTATCACGCGGGTTCTTTCGAGAGTCGAACCTTCGGGTAATTCGAGTTCTACCTTGAAATATCCTTGGTCTTCGACGGGAAGGAAGCTAGTGGGTATCATTTTATGGATGAAGAATATAAAGATGATAACCAGTCCGAATGCTGTAAAGACACGGCGGGGGTTGACAAGGAGTTTATTCACCATACCGATGTATTTGCGGTTACCGCGGGCGAGCCAAAAGTTTATCTTACGGAAAACAATATTCTTTTTACGTTTTTTACCCGGACGCAGTATCAACGAACACATTACCGGACTTAGCGTAAGGGCAACTACCGTTGAAATAAGTACCGATACCACAATAGTTACGGTGAACTGCCGGTACAACTGCCCGATAATACCTGCCAGAAAACTTACCGGAACGAATACCGCTGCCAGAACCAATGAAGTAGCAATGATAGCACTTGATAGTCCTTTCATGGCTTGCTTTGTAGCATCGTAGGCGTTTAGTTTCTTCTCTTCCATGATGCGTTCGACGTTCTCGACCACCACAATGGCATCATCGACCACAATACCGATGGCTAGTACCAGCCCCAGAAGAGTAAGGATATTCAGCGAAAAGCCGAATATAAGCATAAAGCCGAAAGTACCTATCAGCGAAATAGGCACAGCCACCACGGGAATAAGTGTTGCCCGCCAACTTTGCAGCGAAAGGAAAACAACCAGTACTACCAGAAACAATGCTTCGAACAGTGTTTTGTACACTTCGTGAATGGATTCGGATATATAGGTAGTCATGTCGAAAGGAATTTCGTAATTCATTCCTTCCGGGAAGTTCTTGCTGATTTCTTCAATCTCCTTCTTCACCGACTCGGCCACTTCCATCGCATTGGCACCGGGAAGCATGAAAATACCCAGTACGGCTGCATTCTCTCCGTTTATACCACTTTCGGTATTGTAGGAGGATGCTTCGAGCGATATGCGGGCTACATCCCTCAACCGGATAACGGAACCGTTGGCGTTGGCACGGATAACGATTTCTTCGAATTGACTGACGGTTGAAAGTCTGCCCTGAGTGGTTATAGGGATGGTTACATCCAATCCCGTCATAGGTTGTTGACCCAATACTCCGGCGGCAGATTCCCTGTTCTGATCTTTCAGAGCATTTTGTAAGTCCTGCACGGTTATTCCGAAGCTAGCCATCTTATCAGGTTGTACCCAGATTTGCATAGCGTAATAGCGACCTCCGATATTCGAAATCCTTCCTACACCGGGCACACGACGCAATACATCGATTACGTTTATAGTGGCAAAGTTACTGAGGTATATTTCGTCGAACTTAGGGTCGTTGGAGGTAAGGCAAAGGGTCATTAGCTGACTGGCAGCCTGCTTTTCAACAGTAATACCATTCTGTACAACTTCGGCTGGCAGACTGTTTTCTGCCAGCTTAATGCGGTTTTGTATTTCAACGGCTGCCAAGTCGGCATCTGTATTTACATCAAATGTAACGGTTGCCGAGAAACCTCCGGAATTAGAACTATTGGATTCCATGTATATCATTCCGGGAGTTCCGTTCAACTGTTGTTCAATGGGGGTACCTACCGCTTGCGAAACAGTCACCGCACTTGCCCCGGGATAAGATGCACTAACCTTCACCACGGGCGGGGTAATTTGCGGGTATTGGTCTATCGGGAGCATCGTCAATCCGATAACTCCTACGATGACTATCAGGACTGAGATGACTACCGAGAATACCGGTCGGTCTATAAAGAAGTTTACGTTCATTGTTTATCTGTTTTGAGTGAGGTATAAGAGTGAGGTATAAGAGTGAGGTAAGGAGTGAGGTAAGGAGTGAGGTAAAGTAGGAAACCATGCGGCATCGACTACTCATCTACTTTACCTAACTCTACCTCACTCTCTTCCTCACTCTTTTGTATTTTCACTTTCACTCCCGGCGTTAACTTATGATACCCATCGCTCACAATCTGTTCTCCGGAAGCCAAACCGCGTTCCACAACCATGGAATTCTCAAATTCCGGCCCTAGTTCCACAAATCTCTTTTCGGCTATGGAATCTTTACGTATTACATATATATAGGCACCGCCTTTTTCGATAATAACCGATTTGGTAGGTACCACAACAGCATCTTCGCGAACATCCAACAGCATTTTTACTTTTGTAAACTGCCCCGGAAGTAATACTCTGTCGGGGTTTGGCATCTCGGCACGTACGGAAAATGTTCCTGTTTCGGGGTCTACCTGTGGGTCGGCAAAATCAACGAAGCCACGGAATGAATAGATGGTATTATCAGGAAGCGTAATGGTTACATTGGGTTGCCACGAACGGGTAGCAACCTGTTGACCGATGTTTACGTTGCGTTCTTTACTTTTCAGGTAGTCTAGCGCGGTCATGCTGAAATCGACTAATACCGTATCACTTTTTACGACGGTTGCCAGTAAAGACTTTTGGCTGGGACCAACGAGTGAACCCAGGTCGACACTTCTTTCACTGATATAGCCCGATATGGGAGAACGAACCAGCGTATATCCCAATTCCAGTTCGGCTTGTTGCAAATCGGCTTCACTCATGCTAACGCTGGCATCGGCACTCTCGGAAGCAGCAATAGCATTATCGAGGTCTAGTTGGCTGGCTGCATTCTGCTCGAAAAGCGGACGGATACGTTCCAGGTCGCGTTTTGCTTTAAGTGCCTGAGCTTCGTCTTTTTTAAGTTGAGCGCGGGCTTTCTCGGCTTTGGCACGGTGCTGATCCTGATTGATTACAAACAATACCTGATTCTTTTTAATAAATGTTCCCTCGGCAAAGAGCATTTCTTCAAGATACCCTTCAACACGGGCTCTAACCTCAACAAATTGCTGCGCACGGATGCGCCCAACATATTCATTGTAAATTTCCACATCGTCTGTGCGGGCAGTATCTACCATTACAATGGGTAATTCCGGAGGAGTTTTTCGTGGCCGCTTTACATAAAGGTAAATAGCTATTAAAGCAGCAATGGATACTAATATAAGAACAATTGTACGGACATTTATTTTAATGTCGCCTTTGGAAAAGAATGATTTCATCTTGTTACTCTTTCTTTTTAACTTAATTAAGCTTAGGCAATTAACGTACCACAATGGTGCGGGTATGAGGAGGTATCTTGTTAAGATAGGGATTTATAATTTTATTAAGAATTGTTCAGGTTATAGGTTTATATGTTTATGTATTTAACAATTTGTTAACTAACTCAGGAGAAATGTATGTGTGGAAGTTTTCCACAAATGTGGAAGTTATCCACAGAACAATTATGAAACAAATATAACAATATATTCGAAAGATTGTTCTGATTGGCCGTATAATAGGTATTCCGAAATATTATTCAGGAATTAGGGAACAAACGAAATAAATTCACCACAGAGTTCACAGAGTTGCACAGAGTTTTTTATTTCGGTGCCGCATAGAACTTTAAAACTCTGTATGAATACATCTATTAATTAAAACACAGTACTTTAAATTAAATCTGGTTATGGAGTTAAACAATTATCAAACTAGCAAAACCTTTCGTACACCCGGGTGTTCACAGTCTGTACACCCGGATGTACAAGCCATGTACACCCGGGTGTTCGTGTTCCGTACACCCGGGTGTACAAAAAGATTTGCCAGTAGCAAATAAATGAAATAGTATAAGGAAAAAAGGCGGTTGCCTTATCTATACAAACTTCTCCCTTTTCTGTAAGTTCAACAATCCAATAAGTAACCATACCACTGAAGCTACAGCCAGAAAGATACGGCTCTTCAACAGAATTCCCTGCCAGATTAAAGGATGAAAACCACGGGGAACCTCAAACGGATTGAGAAATATATTCCAGAATTTAAACTGATTATCACCAGTACTGGTAATAATCATCAATAAAATGCCCAGTACTATCATAACTACTGCCGTACCATTTCCGCTACGGGCGATGGTAGAAAACATGAAGGCCATATTACCGAAGAACAGTACAGGGAACATAAGTTGAGTGGTCATTTCCAGTTCATTAACAGGCCATAATAACAATGTGCCAACATATGAAAAGACTAAGAGAATGACGTAAACAATGAAGTAAATCATCAGCAACCGTACACCCCAGACTTTGTACCGGTAGTTGGGTATACCGAAGATAATTTCGAGAATCCGACTATCTTCATCGTTCTGGATACCGAAAACGGTGGGATAGAAAATAAGCAATAAACTGGGAAATATAAGTATTTCGTAAAGGGTGCCGTCGTTCACCATTTGCCGGTTCCACGCTATATTGAACATGAAGTAAGCGAAGAAGCCGAAGGCAGCCAATAGGAACCAGAAGAATTTGCCGGCGAATATAATCTTCATGTTATATTTCACCAGCTTCGGCACCAGGTATATGAGTTGTTTTAGAGTCATAAAATCATTTATCAGTTCATATTTTTCAATAAGCACAAATACGCATCTTCCAGATTCACCTCTACCAGCACGGCATCCGGTTGGGGCTGTTCATAAGAAAGATAACGCACCTGAATAGTATCCCCGTTTTGCATGTGATGAATAACCATAGATTTATCCAGTGTTTCGAAGGCCGACCTGTCGATACTGAACTGCCAAACCTTGCCATTAGCCATATTGACCATATCTACCGGGTCGCCAAAGTATTTCAGTTCGCCTTTGTTGATAACTACCACTTGGCTGCATGAACTGGAAATATCTTCGATAATGTGCGTCGAGAAGATAACGATACGTTCCTTACTCAGTTCGACTAACAGGTTACGGAAGCGGATACGCTCACGTGGGTCGAGTCCGGCTGTAGGCTCATCCACAATGAGGATGCGGGGCAGGTGAAGCAGGATAAGCGCAATACCAATACGCTGTTTCATACCGCCCGAGAAGGAACCTATTTTATCGTCCTTGCGTTCGTACATGTGTACGGCTTTGAGCACGTATTCGATGCGTTCTTCGCGCACCTTCGTATCGGTCAGACCTTTGAGGATGGCCTGATAATCGAGGAATTCGGTAGAAGTCATGTGCTCGTACGTGCCGAATTCCTGCGGCAGGAAGCCGATAAGACCCTGCAACTCTTCGCGGAACTCGCGGGCATCGAGGTTGTTGACGTAAATACTTCCATAACTTTGCTCGAGAATACCGCAGATAATACGCATCATGGTTGATTTACCCGCACCGTTAGGGCCAAGCAGACCGAACATTCCTTTATGAATGGTAAACGATACACCACGCAATGCTTTGAATGGTTTCTTCTGTTTACCGATTACCGGAATACTCTTTACCAGACGGTAGTACGACCTGCGCAAACCTGCAAAGCGGCCGGTAACACGTTCGATGTTGATGTTCTTCTCGTACAAACGTCGCGAGGTAATATAGATGGCTATACCTGCTGCCCACAATATACCAATGAATACACTGAGACCTGCGTTATCCAGCCTGCTAAGCATCATTAACCACACAAGGGGCGGAATACTCCAGAAGATAATACGGTTAATTATCCGTATGGTACGGCTGCCTTCGAAACGGTAGAACAGATACTTCCTGAGTTTGCGCCAAAGCAGCAGAATCATAGCATAAATTGCTATGGAGAGTAGGAATATCCAGATTCCCGAATCGATGTGAAACCAAGCCAGATATATAGTGAAGGCCAGTATTATCATGAGCCACACATCATTAACAAAATCGCGCAGGGAATGATAGTCCTTGCTGGTTCCCAAGCGTTTGTTGACGGCTTCTCCGCTGTCCAGATCGCGACGGATTTTGCCGGGGCGGTCGTATACCTTCACCAGGTTGCGAACAGTGATTTGTATTTCTTCATTGGGATCGACTATTCCTTCGCTGGCACGTCTGAGGCTGTTCTGGATAAAGAAAGTAATGCCCGGAATCAGGATAACAATCGCTACCAGACAGATGCTTTGCCAAAGTAAACCTTCGGCGTTAAAATAAATCGCGGCCACTCCTATTATAAATAGAATGGCGTGGGTAATCCACAAGCGAGGTGATAAACTTCGGTACCATGCCAATGCATTTTCCATTCCCAGGCAGACGGTAGGAATATACACCAGTGTGAGTATAGTAGAAAAGGCCAACCCACCAATAACCGTAATAGCAAACGGTGCGCCGATTGCGCCTGAATACTCAGCATCGCCAAGGGCAAGAGGCAACATAGCCACAATGGTGGTAATGGAGGTTATCAGGATGGGGCGGATACGCGAAAGCCCGGCCGCCATGAGCGCACGGTTGCGACGGTAGCCACGACTGCGCAGAATATTGGCATAATCTATCAGTATAATACCGTTATTCACCACCACACCCAACAGAATAAGGAAGCCCATCAGGGTATTGGCATTGAGCAGGCTATTGCCTGTAAGCAGCAACGCCAGCAATGAACCGATGGCAGCCAACGGAATAGAGAATAACAGTACGAACGGAGTGGTGAACGATTCGAACACCGAAGCCAGTATCATAAAGATAAGAATGAGTGCGGCAAGGATGAGGAACTTAAATTCGGCAAACTCGTCTTCCTCGTGAATAACTTCGATAGCCATTCCCGATGGAAGGTTATACGCTGCTACCAGTGCATCAATATCTGAACGATAACCTTCGAGTAACTGCTTGGATGCCTCGGCATTGCGGCCGAAACTATAATACAGTTCCAGTTGCTTATCCTGATTAACGCGCATGATACGTGCCCGGCCGCGGGCTTCGTTGATAGCGGCTACCTCGTCCAAGCGGTGCAACCCGCCTTTGGCGCTTTTAATCTGCACGGCTTTCAGGTCGTCGATTGTTTTATCGTTGAACTCCAGTTCTTCGGCCAGTACCGTGGGTATGGGTTCGGGCGGGGTTACGGTGTCGGTTGCCGCAGTCGCTGTATCGGCCAAGGCGGTCAACGAATCGATGGAAATTCCTGTCGTATCAGCTTGAGCGAGCAGGCTATCGGTAACGGTGGGAATGGTATCGACAGCGGCAACAAGAGTATCAGTCACTACTTCTTCAGCGAGTTCTGTAATCTCGAGCGTGGTTTTTTCTTTAGGAATATCATTGCGGATAATAATGTCGTATGTATCCTCTCCTACCTTGAATGTGGTTCCGGAAGAGAATTCGGGGTTTAATGACATCAGTCCGTTCGATATATCGCCCCGGCTAATCTCGTAGGAGGTTAAGAGTATCGGGTCGAAGTTTAATAATAGTTCCGCCTGTCGCCCGGTGTACGAAACCCATGAGCGGTCGACAAAATCCTGCTCATTGAGTTGGTAACGGAGGTCTTCGGCTACCTGGAACATCATGTCGTAATCCGAGCCTTTGATAACGATGCGTTCCTGTTGCTGGCCGATACCCATGAGGCGCATAAAGCCACCCAGTCCGCTCATGGCGCCGCCGCCTTGGTTACCCGAGTCTTCGTATACGCTCACTTCGGAACCTTGAATGTCTTTTACTTTATTCAGTACTTCGGACTTAATCTCGCCGATGCGTCGTTTGCCGGTCTTCTTAAAATCTTCTTTGAGCACCAGTGTTAACACGGCATCTTGTTCACGGATGCGGCAGATGAGTTCATCCATCTCGCCCATACCCTCAAGGCGGTCTTCCATCAGCTTTACAATCTGGTCGGACTTCTCCAGCGTACTGCCGCGCGGCATAGTGACGTATATATTAAAGCGGTCGGACTCTATATCCTGCATTGACTGTATATTGAGGGTAATGGCGCCAATGAGCGTAACGAAGAACAATACAATGGAGCCGATAATCGTTGTTCCCGGGTTGCGCATGGCCGCTTTAAGGAATACAAGATAGAGTTGTATGGGTCGCTGGGTGACGGATACTTCTTCGTAGAATACCGCACGGCGGTTTTTGAGCCGCAGGATAACGTATGTAACCATAGGAATGAACACCAACGCCACCACCAACGAAACAGTAAGGGTAGATACAATGGACACGCCAATGTGGTTACCGATAAGTTTAATAAGGAAGTTGTCCGAGAATATAAACGGCAAAAATACAGTAACCGTAGTAAGTGTAGCCGCCACAATGGAACGCCATACTTCGGTGGTTCCCTGCGTGACGGAACGTTCGGGCGACATGCCGTTGCCCGAGAGCCGGTAAATATTCTCGAGCACCACCACACTATTATCGAGTAGCATCCCCACGGCCAGCGCCATACCAATGAGTGTTAGGCTGTTGATGGTAATACCTGCGGCATAGAAGAAATTAAATGCCGTATAGATAGATATAGGGATTGACAGTCCGATAAGCATTACCAACCGGATATTTTTGAGGAAGAACCAAAGGATGATGATAGCCAGCAATCCACCTGTAACGGCAAGGTCGATAATATCGTTAATATTATCTTCCATAACCTGCGCGCTGTTTTCCTGCACAACAACTTCTACGTCGAGGTGGGCGATTTTCTCGTTTATCCGGTCGATACCTTCCTGCACCTTGTGCGAAAGTTCTATAAGATTGGCTTTCGAATCGTTGCTGAGAGACACGGATACGGCATCTTTACCATTGACACGGCTGTACGAAGTTTCTTCCTTAAGATCGAAGAAGATAGTAGCTACATCTTTTAGATGTACTGGCCCGGGGGCAACTACAATGTTCTCCAACTCCGAGACGTGCGTATAGGGCGAACTGACATGGACAAAGAATTGCCCGTCGGGCTCAATGGCAAATCCGGCGAACTCTTTATCACGCGTGTTTTGCGTCAGCGTGGCACTAATGGATGATGGCGTAAGATTAAGCGCCTTACACATTTCGGGGTTCAATTGTACCTCGATGGCACGTTCGCGACCGCCATATACGTTGACACTGGCTACACCGTCGATATTCTCGAGTTCGGGGCTTATTTCTTTATCAACTACGTTGCGCACACGGTCGACTCCACCCGAACCACGCACCTGCAACACCATAAAGGCGTTAGCCATTTGTTGCATATCCACTTTCTGCACCTGCACGCGGAAACCGTCGGGGAAAGTGGCAGCCAGTTTATTGATTCGTTCTTCGAGTTTAAGCGCTGTTATCTGGAAATTGCCTCCCGCTTTGAAATCTACGCGAATGGTCGATTGCCGGCTATCGATGGACGAAGAAATTTTCTCAACACCGCCTTCGGAACTGATAGCGCCTTCGAGTGGGATAATGATTTCGGATTCCAGATAGCTCGGGTCGTACTCCTGATTGGAGCTGACCATGACGAAGAGCGTAGGTAACTCCGCATTGGGTAGCAACTCTACCGACAATTGCCGGTAGGATACATAGCCCAATAGCGTGAGCGCTATGAAAAGCATGCTGATAGTGATGCGTCTATGCAGTAGGAAGTTCATTGCGCTTGCGTTTTAGGTTTTGTTTAGCGGTTTCGAACAGGTAATACACGCAAGGTATCACGGCGAGCGACATCAGCGTGGAGGTTATCAGCCCGCCCACTACAGCAATAGCCATGGGCGAACGAAGCGAGGCTCCATCTCCGAAACTCAACGTCATCGGCAGCAATGCCAGAATTGTGGTAAGACTCGTCATGATGATGGGGCGTATACGTTGTTGCCCGGCCTGCACAATGGCTTCGGTGAGTTCGACACCCGTGTCTTTTATTTGGTTGATGCGGTCGACTAAGATAATGGAGTTGTTCACGGCGATACCCACGAGCATTACAATTCCGATAACGCCCATGATGTTGATGGTGCTTCCTGTAATAAAGAATAAGAGTATGGCACCTACTACCGCCAACGGTATGGTAAGCAGGATGGTGAACGGATGTAACAATGATTCGAACTGAGATGCCAATACCATATATACCAACACTACCGAGAGTACTAATGCCAGTACGAGACTATGCATGGATTCCTGTCGTTTTTCTTCGTCACCCGCTACAATGATGCTGTAGTTGGGTTGGAGTTCAATGTCTTGAATTGATAAACGTACTTCGCGCGCTGCTTTGTCGAGGGAAATATGACTATCAATGCCAGCCATTACCTTGCTGATGCGTGCCTGATTGCGCCGTAAGATTTCTTTAGGTGCTTGTGCGTATTTCAGTTCAGCAATCTCGCGCAAACGGAAACTCTGGTCGTTGTTCTTTATCACTACCTCGCCCAAAGATGCCAGATTGATGTCGGGCATACGGATAAGTATGTCGCGCATTTCGCCGCGGTAGTCCATCTTTCCACTGGCGCGGCCGCCCAACTGCTGTTTCAGTTGTTCGACAACCGTAGCTACGGAGAGGTTGTTGATACCGGCTACGGTGCGGTCGACCGAGACGATGATTTCGGGTGCGCCGTCTTCAACGGAAGTTACTATGTTGAACAGGCCCGGCACGGCGAGCATCCGTTCTTTTACTAAGGCGGTGATACTGGCAATTTCGTCGAGTTCTTCGCCTTTTACTTCGACTACAAGCGGGGCTTCATCGCTTCCTAGAAGGCTGCTCAGTGAATTTTCTTCGCGGGCAATGGTAATTTCCATGGTACCGGGGTTCTCGGCAGTTTCCACGAATAGCGTAATTACCTCTTCGGGGCTTAACGCAGCTTTGCCGGATAACATTACCTTCATGGTGGCGGTGTTCTCGCCTTCGAATATAGCATTCTCCGAGTTACCGCCGGGGCCTATATGACTGTAAACGGTAGCAAGCGAGTCGGCAGATATTTCATAAACCAGTTCTTCGAGAGTAGCAACAGCGGATGCAGTTCGTTCCAGCCGGGTTCCTTCGGGAAGTTTTACCTGTACGGTGAAACTCTTTGATTCGGCCTGAGGCATATATTCGGTACCAATGAAAGGCAGACAGGCGACGGCAATAACTATCATCAACACGCCAATGCCGATAACCACCCAGCGGTTGCGGATGAAAAGCCTCAGTGCATTGTCGTATCCTTTGATTTCGAGCGATTTATCTTCGGTGAAGGTTTTGTTCTTACCCGACATCTTAATATAAAGCATCGGTATCAGCAGAATAGCCACAAAAAGCGACGAAATAAGCGAGAACGTAACCGTCCACGCCTGATCTTTAAACAGTTCGCCGGTAGCGCCATGCAGGTACACGATGGGCAAAAACACCACAATAGTGGTAAGTGTGGAGGCAATGATAGCTCCTCCTACTTCGCTGGTACCTTGTATGGCGGCATCTTTGATGGATAGTCCGCGCCGGTGATTGCGGAAGATACTTTCAATAACCACAATAGCATTATCCACCAACATTCCGGCGCCTAACGCCAGCCCTCCCAGAGTCATAATGTTGAGGGTAAGGCCCGTAAAGAACATCAGGTTGAAGGTTGCTACAATAGATATGGGTATAGCCAACGAAACAATAAGTGTTGTACCGATGCGTCGCAGGAATACAAACAGTACGATAATAGCCAGAATGATACCCAGTATAGCCGAGTCCTTCACTTCGCCAATGGCACTTTTGATAAATAAGCCCTGATTGGTAATGACTTGAAAACGGTATCCCGGCAGTGCATGTTCCATAACAGCTAATTGCCGTGTGATGCCGTCGACCACCTTGACGGTGTTGAACCGCATTTCTTTGTATATCGACAGGCCGATACTACGTTCGCCATTGATGCGTACAATATTCTCGGGACGGTCGTTTTCGAATTGTACTTCGGCAACCTCGCGCAGGTAAACGGGGGCGCGGACGCCTGAGGCATCTTCAGTTGCACCGGCAGCGGTTGTTGTCGCTGCATCAACAGATTTATATCCTACGATAAGATTCTCAAAATCGCCCGGTGTGTCGAACTGGCTGACGCTTTTCACCAGATACTGAATACCCATTTCGGTTACGCGACCGCCGGATATGGTCTGGTTGTTGGCCTCGATGCGCTGGGCAATCTCGTCGATGGTAAGTCCGAAGGCTTCGAGCCGGTACGGGTCGGTACGGATAAAGAGGGAGGTGTATTCGGCACCTGCTATGGCTACTTCGGCAACCCCTTCCAGTCGAATTAGTTCGTTACGAATGTAGCTTTCGGCTACTTTCCGCAACTCTGCCATATCGGTAATCGTATTGTGTGTAAGGCCGATAAGTACTACGGGTGCGGTATTGGGGTCGTGTTGGGTAATGCTTATTTCTTCAAGGCCTTCGGTTTGGGCAAAGGGGTTCATGGCTTTCTGTAAATCAAGGTAAGCCTGATCCATATCCTTGGTCCAGGTATATTCCACGGTGATGCGGGCCGAACCGGCTTTGATAACAGACGATACCTGGGTAACGTCGCTCTGCCGGATAGCCATAGCTTCCATGTTTTTGATATACAGTTTTTCGATTTCCTCGGGTGGCCTCTCGCCTGCTTTTATTTCGACGAACAGACGGGGGGTATTCAGGTCGGGCAGCAGGTCTACGCTCAGGCGGTCGTAGGATATTTTGCCCAGTAGCAGGATAGCCAGAATTATCATGCTGACTGTTACCGGGTTGCTTACCGCGAAGTTGACTATTTTTTTCATGTTGTATTCTATATTTAGCAGCCCCTCCCCAACCCTCCCCCGAGGGGAGGGTGCTGGCTGCGCTATCTATTCGCCAGATTCTTACCCCCTCCCCTCGGGGGAGGGTTGGGGAGGGGCTGTTTTGGTTATCTCCTTACTTTCACCCTGCTATTATCCCGCAAAGTTTCGAATCCCCGCACAACCAGATTATCATTCACATTCAACCCTTCGAGTACTTCGACGTTATTCTCATCTTCCAGACCGGTACGGATGTTCCGTTGATAGGCTGTATTCTTTTCTATTATATATACGTACTTATTATTGCGTTGAGACTGGATGATATGCTTTGGTATTACAATCGAACTATCGGCACGGCTCACGGCAATGTCGGCCTTAACAAACATTCCCGGGCGAAGTTTGAGTTCTTTGTTGTCTATGGTTAACTTTCCTTTGAATGTACGCGTCTCCATACTGATGGCAGGAGAGAGTTCGGCTACCGTACCTTTCAGTGTATCATGGGGCAGGGTGTAATGGGTGATGTGTACCGGCTGTTGCACATTAACGCTACCTATAGCACTTTCGGGCAGGTTGATGTCCATGTACATCTGACCGTAATCCATGATTCCTACCATGGGCTTACCCTGCTCTACGCGCACACCGTCGGTATAATGCGGCAGGTTAACAATCACTCCGGTAAACGGGGCGCGGATGCTCATTTTCTCTATACCCAGACGGGCGTTATCTACTTCATACCGGGCATTTGTTACGTTTACATCGGTATTACGCATCTCGCGTAGGGTAACGCCGCCTTTTTCGTACAACTGTTTTTGTTTCTGCTGCTCCTGCTCGGATATTTCGAGGTTGAGTTCTTTACTATCCAGTGCAATACCATTAACATACTCGGCGTCTTCCAGACGGATGATGACTTGCCCTTTGGTTACACGATCGCCCATCTTGAAAGGTTTACCCGTAGCTGGGTTCTTCATCAGGTGATACTCGCCTGCTACTTCGTTATTCAGTTCGGCACCCAGCAACGGGTTGGCCGTTCCGGTGGTGTTCACATATTGGCTGATGCTTTGTTTCTTTAACTCCATTACGGAAACGGGGGTAGCTACATCGCCCTGGTTTCCCGATGGCTGATTATTACACGCGGCTAGTATGCATACGCCTAAACACAGGGCAGAGAGTTTCTTGCAGGTATATAGTTTCATGGTTTATTGATTTTCGGTGTTAATATTAAGCATAGGTACAATAGGCAGGTTGTTTTCAAAATCGTACAGAGAGAGAATTTTCATATTCAACAGTTCTGTTTTGTAATTGATAAGTGCCTGCGAGTAAGATATCTTTTTATTGGATAGCTGCGTTTGGAACTGACTCATTTCCATACCGGTGATATCGCCTTCGCGATATTTTGTCTGGTTCAGGTCGTAGGTCAACTGGGCGTTTACTACATTTTGTTCGGCTATCTTTATTTGCGTTTTAAGTGTTTCCAGATTACGCCATACTTTGCGTATATTCAGTTCGATGTCGATTTGGTCTTCCCTTTGCTCCATGCGGTTGATGTTGCGGGCTACTTCCTGAGCGCGGATACGTGCTTTCTTTTCACCCCAGTCGAAAAGTGGCACCGTAAAGCTGATGGATACGCGTGGGTTCTGCGTGGGATTCTCATATATTTTACCGAATTTTTGATTATCTCCCATCACCCCAAGAGAGAGAGAAATATCACCCCTGAATTCATTCAGAGCTTTAGTACGGATAAGTTCGAAGTTAAGTTCTTCGCTCTCAATCTCGCGTTGGCGCAGTTCGAGGCGGGAGGCAAGGCCGTGCCTGATGGCAGTTTCGGGGTCAATATCAAGTGGTGTTATGTTCACTTCGGCGAATACGATGAAATCTTCGGCCAAGTCCATGCCTATGGTACGTTTGAGGTCGTCTTTCTGGTTGGAGAGAGCGAGCATACGCTCTTCAACGCTCGATTGGGCGGTAGCAAGGTTCAGTTCGGCCTGAAAGAGTTCTTCGCGGGCGGAAAGGTCGGCGTCGACCTTATTTTTGATAATTTCGAAACTCTGTTCGGCGTTCACCAATTCTTCGCGGCTTATCTCCAAGTTGCTTTGAGCCATGTACACCGAATAGAACTGGTCGGTTATCTGCCGTTCTGTTTCGAGCCTTTGCAAGGCATAGCTGATGTTGGCGTTCTCAAGATCATACTCAATCTGCTTGAGTTCCATCTTGCGCCGGTTATAAGTGAAGAGAGGTTGAGTTAATTGCAGATACAGGTCATTGCTGAATGCCTTGTTACTATATTTCCCACCCTCAGTCTCGGAATCATTGTTCTGCCATCCGAAAGTGTTGATAAGCGATACCTGTCCGTCGCTGAACAACAGAGGTTGGTCGATACGGAAAGTTCCGTTCGTGGAGAATGTTTCGTTAGTATACCATTGCGACAAGCGGTTGTCGAACCGGCGGTTCTTGGTGTACTCTACCGGGTTGAGGTTGAGCGAAAACTTCGACTTAAGCGAGGCCCGTTGTGCGATGAGTATCTGTCTGTAGCGGTCGAGGTTCATGTACGAGCGGCGGAGCGCGGGGCTGTTGGTTGCCGCTATGTCCATGGCTTTCTCTATACTCAGCAGTTCCTGGCTACGCACCATCGAGGTTACAGCTATCAGCAGAATAGCTGTACAAAAGCTTCGTTTGAGATAGGTAAGGTTCATTGTATTTGATTTTATAGTTTTATCGTTTATCTTTTAACTAACCGCACTGCGTCCGCATTCACCATCCGCAGCTTAAAATCGTTCGAAAGAACAATTTTTATCGTATCAGTATCGAAGAAATAGTTACCCATATGCCCCCACTCTTCACCTGCATTACGCAAGTTCAGGAAAACATCTTCCGTCTCATCGCCATAGAGTACACGCAAATGGTATTCGGCATTCTCGTTGCGGCGCCAACGTGCTTCCTCGTTGAAAGCCCAGTAATATACTTCATAAATACCGGGTTCGGGAATGGGTACTTTCCAAGTGGCAGTTTTACTACCGTCTCCGCTACGTACTGTGTAAGCCGAGCGAATATATTTGCCATAAAATCCGTCGTGCGTAGTGGGTGTCCACTCGATGGGGGTGTTCCAGGCTATACCTTTATATTTAAAACTCGTGTCTTCAATCTTGTCGAGCCATTTGGGCAATAACCCGGTTACGGTTGGATCGGAGAAAGAAAATAACGGGTCTTCATTGTCGATAATTATTTCGTTTCGGTCGGCACGTTGCAAACCATCTGCCGGATATATACCTTCCACTTCCGTCAAGGTTCGGGTTTCCTTTCGCACATTACGAATTGGTATGCTAATTCCAGAGGGTAAGTTGCCCGACACAAGTGTATTTATATAAATTTCTCCCGGTTGCGAATCCCAGATGGAAACAAATTCCCGGGTCTGACCCGCAGGTATAAAGACATTAAAGTTCTCTTTGGGAGTCGGGGTACCATTCCACCATTGTCCGGCGCGGATGTGTACGTTAATCATGCCGTCGAACTCAGAATCGTTAGCAATACGGAACTTTAAAACAAAGTTTTCCTGACCACGACTACTTACATTAATCAATTCGGGCGTACTGATGGAGTAATACGGCAAACCGATGGGATGGTTCCATGTTTCTACTCCCGGGAGGAAGTCGGCGCGACTTATCTGCCCCAGTGTATCGAGTAATGCTTCAAAGTTGAGGTTACGGAATACATTGCGGTTGAGAACACTGTACACGCTATCCCGGAAGGATTGAATGCCGATATTCAACTCTCCTTCGCCCAGAAGATTACGTCCGCGAAGAGCTATCATGTTGTCCATGATATCGAGTTGTTTTACATCGGTAAGCAGGTCGCGGAAAGGGCGTTCGGCAAAGAGCAGGTTGGCTTTTTCATTGTTCGATATACCGTTTATCTGACGCTCCCACCCCTGGTCGCTACTTTTGTTTTGCAGGTATAGTTCGAACAACCGGTTACTGACCGGCCAATCTTGGGAGAATATATTATACTTGAAGTTGTACAATTGCGGGAAGAAGAAATATGGGCTGGCTTGCGCAGTGAATTCCGCTTGGCCACGGTTTCCTTGTGAGAAATTATAATCCAACTCTGTTTGGTAAAATAAATAAAGGAAGTCATTGAGCGTTCGCCTTTTGGCTTCATTGGCATCTATTTCGGCTTGCCCACCCCACTTCGACCAGCGGATATGGTCTTTCTGACGCTGTACTATATCTAGCTGCCATGCCGTCCATCCCTTCTCCATGAAAAGAACCATTTCGGGTTGCATAGCTTCCTGCGCCTGACTCCATGCCCGCGGATAGCTATGAAATTGTGCGGGAACTTCGACTACAGAGAATCGCTTAAAAGGATATTGCAGTTTATATTGGCGTTCGAACTGTTGTTTTACATTGGTTATAAGTGTGGGAATCGTGTCGCGTATGCTGTCGAATTCAGCAGTGAAATAATCGTGCCCTTCGAGGTAACGGATGCTGAACAGGACACTATCTGCCAGAACACTCGTTTCGCGATAACGACCGATAACGAGCGTGGCCGACTGGTTGGGCTCGTCGGTCACGAAACGGAATGTACCTTCTTCATTCCCTTCTTCGCTTTCCTGAAGCTGACCTTGTGTAATACCCGTCAATCCGGGCAATGGCCGTATGTTTATATTGAAATTACTGAAATAAACCTGTTGCCAGTCGGGATACTTATCGCTGTAGGCTACGCCGGGGCGCGGATACCAGTAGGTTTCAGGGGTAAAGAGTACATAATCGCCCGTTTGGAAAGAGTATTTCTTATCTACGTTGATAAGTAACTTGCGGCTTTCTTCTTCCAGCTTTTCGGGGCTGATGTCGAGGTAGCAGAAGTTTTCATCGACCCGTCCGCGGTACTTCATCGTGAGTGTAATGGTATCGCCCTTCGCAACTTCTCCACCCATATCGACCAGCAGAATTTGCTTGTCACGGGTATATTGCAATGAAGTGGCTCCGGCGATAACTTCCTGAACCGTCATTCCGGGGTTGAGACAGAAAGCAAATTCACGTGCCGAGGTCAGGGCTATGGCTGTCATTTGAACATCCGCTACAATCTCGTCGGGTGTTTGCTGTACATCCATATTATAGACCTCTACAGCCATTCGGGGATGACGGGCATACTTATTATTTACCTCTGTAAACATCTTACGGTTATCGTTGGCATCGATTATCGAACGCACATGTCCATATCCGCAAGCGCCACTCAGTAAAATGAAGCATCCACCTAATATAATCCACGGAATATTACTGCGCCTGGAATTCGGTAAACGATTGAAAAGGGAAATGGTAAAACAGATAAAGGCAAACCCCGCAAACAGGTATATGGCACGGTGGTTAAATATGGTGGCATAACTGGTAAAGCCTACGATGGACGATTTGAGCAACGGCAAACTATAAGCCATATAATCGAACAGGTAATAAAACTTATTACCAATATAGAATACAGTTAGTGCAATATAACCCAGCAATATGACAAACGTAAGCGCCTGATTGCGCAAGATAAGCATAAGGAAGATTGAAAACCCTATGATAAAGACCAGTGTAGGAATACAGATAAGCAGGAAATAGAAAATATAAGCCATCCAATCGACCCCGTCTACCCGGGTGGAAAAGATATTAAATATCAATATCATACCCATGATTAAGATATTGATAACAAGGAAAGCCCGCAGATTACCCCATATTTTCCCAAATACATACTCGGCATTGCTGAGTGGATGCACATAAAAGACTTCGGAAGTATCAAGTTTTTTATCACGTTTCAAGAAATCCGAAGCCAGAAAGATGGCAACAACAGCCTGTCCGGTATTAAGCAATAACATACTAAAATAGGGTATATTGGATGGAATAGCCATAAGCATCCACATTCCATTGTCGTTTCCGAACATAACCACCCCATTGAAGAAACCCAGAAAAAGCGCTGCCAATATGGTAAACACTCGGAAGAACCAACTTCTGAGCAGAAGCTTACTTTCATATTTTGCAACCGAACGTATATTGGTAATAAATGACATACGTAAATGTGTGTTTTAGGTTAACCGTTCGTCCAAAGGTTTAATTGATTTTCCATGTGGTATACATAAGCGTGTTCCAGATTGGGGGGATATGGTTTGGCATCGTAACCTATAATCTCGTCGGCCACCACCTGCACTTCCCAGCCTGTACCCGATGGTATGGTGGCAATAACCGGATAGCGTTTGTCGACTTCGTGTAATTCGTCGGCCGAAACCTGAATGCGCCACACTTTGCCCTCGGCCTCGCGTAGCATATCCTGAGGTGAGCCGTTGAACGAAACTTCACCTTTATTAATGAGGGCCATACATTGACATGAACTGGAAATGTCGCCCACAATGTGCGTAGAAAGGATGATGGTTACCTCGTTCTCACTGATTTCGGAGAGAAGGTTACGGAACCGGATACGTTCTTCGGGGTCAAGGCCGGTGGTAGGTTCATCTACAATCACCACTTTGGGATTGTGTATCAAGGCTTGTGCAATGCCCAGACGGCGTTTCATACCACCGGATAGTTTGTTGGCATAACGTTCGCGGACGTCGAAAAGTCCTACGCTTTCTAACATGGCATCTACTGCCTGCTTCCGTTTCCGGCCGTTGTTCATTCCGGATAGCCGGGCGGCATAGTCCAGAAACTCATAAGTTTTATATTTGGCAAAAAAGCGGAAATCCTGCGGAAGGTATCCCAACAATGAACGTACTTGCTTGCGGTCTTTCATCAGGTCGTGCCCGAAAACATCGACTTTTCCCGAAGTGGGTTCCATCAATGCTACCAGTATGCGCATTAGTGTAGATTTTCCGGCTCCATTAGGTCCCAATAGCCCAAACATACCTGTGGGGATTTCCAGGTTAATGTCTTTTAAGGCATGGTTACCGTTTGGGTAGATCTTGTTTAGTGCTTTAATTGATATGCTCATCGGGCACTCGTGTTTTATGAAAGTGCCAAATGTAGCACTTTTTATGGAATAATGCTAAGAAAAGCGGATTTTAATTAACATTAAGATATATAAGGGTTAATATATAGCGCAGGGGTTACATAGTCAGCATAAATTTATAATGACAGAAAATACTCGTTTTTATGGTTGCTG
>DAMCMT010000021.1:31733-58672 GCA_032108265.1 Bacteroides sp. | reverse complement strand
GGCTCTATGCCTCCGTGTTTAAATTCCATCATTTTCCTACCAGTTTTGGTGTAAACTAATATATAATTACCTCCGGTTATTATTTTATGTGGAGAGTTAAGTACGGCGTCCGCCCCAACTTGAGGTCACAAATTGTGACTTCAAGATATTGTACTCGTCTTGGGTTAACTGGAACATAAAATCTGCGTTTCCATAATATTCAATGTGCGGTAAATAAAAAAACGCTTAAGTATCTTTCGATAATTAAGCGCTTTAATTTGTTTGTTGTTCCACCAGGATTCGAACCTAGACAAACAGTACCAAAAACTGTTGTGCTACCATTACACCATGGAACAAACATGGGCTTTCTGTTAAAAAGCGGTGCAAAGATAAGGTTCTAAATCGTAGTTTGCAAATTTTATGCAGGCTTTTTTATTTGGCAATCACTAAATAATAGTTTTTCTTGCCTCTTTGTACCAACAGATATTTGTCGTTAAGCAGATTTGTGGTAGTAATAACCTGGTCGAATACTTCCAGTTTTTCTTTGTTCATCGATACTCCACCGGCTTGTACCAGCTTGCGCATTTCGCCTTTCGAAGGGAAGATAGCGGCATTTTCAACGAAAAGATCAACAGCTTTCACTCCTTCGTTCAGTGCATCTTTGCTTACTTCGAATTGGGGTACTCCTTCGAAAACAGCCAATAAGGTGTCTTCATCAAGCTTTTTCAGTGCATCCGAAGTGCTGTTGCCAAAAAGAATATTAGATGCCTCGACTGCTGCATCGTAGTCTTCTTCGGAATGTACCATGACAGTAATTTCCTTGGCCAGACGTTTTTGTAATGGGCGCAGGTGTGGTGCTTCGGCCTGTTTGGCTTCCAGTCCTTCTATTTCTTCCTGGCTTAATGCGGTGAATATACGGATGTATTTGGCGGCATCGACATCGCTTACGTTCAACCAGAATTGGTAGAATTTATAAGGCGAAGTATAGCGGCGGTCCAACCAGATGTTTCCGGTTTCGGTTTTTCCGAATTTACCTCCGTCGGCTTTGGTTATAAGCGGACATATTAAAGCAAAGGCTTCGGCCTCGGAGCCTAGTTTGCGTCGAATCAGTTCGGTTCCGGTAGTAATATTACCCCATTGATCCGAGCCACCCATTTGTAAACGCACGCCTTCATTCTGATATAAATATAAATAATCGTAAGCTTGTAATAATTGATAAGAGAATTCAGTGAAAGAAAGTCCTGTACCCGATTCGGCATTTATGCGTTTCTTTACCGAATCTTTTGCCATCATGTAATTTACGGTGATGTGTTTGCCAATGTCACGGATAAAGTTCAGGAATGAATAATCCTTCATCCAGTCGTAGTTGTTTACTAACTTGGCTGCGTTGGGCGCATCTGAATCGAAGTCCAGAAACTTGCTCAGTTGCTTTTTAATACTGTTCTGGTTATGACGAAGGGTAGCTTCGTCGAGCAGGTTGCGTTCGGCCGATTTCAGCGAAGGGTCGCCAATCATACCGGTTGCACCACCAACCAGAGCGATAGGACGATGTCCTGCCCGCTGGAAATGCTTCAACATCATTACACTTACCAGGTGACCAATGTGTAATGAATCTGCCGTCGGGTCGATACCAACGTAGGCAGAAGTCATGCCTTCTTGTAATTTTTCTTCTGTACCGGGCATCATGTCCTGAATCATGCCCCTCCATTTTAATTCTTCTACAAAATTCATCGAATGATTTAATTATTAAAAGTTTACGTAGCAAAAGTACGACTCTTTATTCGAAGTAACAATATTTAGGAATTAAAAAACATATTGCGAATGTTAGTCTGAATTTGCTTGCTGAATTCGCCGAAAGGCATGGATAGGGTAGAAGCGGCTTTCTGATAAAGCTGATGAATGTCAATAGTGCTTTCGTCTGTTTCGATAAAAAGGCGGTCGGTTGGGGTAGCTGTTAATGCATCATCCTGATATTTTTCTCCAAAAGAGAGATAAAACCCGTGCTCAACCAACTGCTCGGCAAGTTGCTTCTTACCCCTGAAGCCGTGGATAATCCAGGCAACATCCGGTTTCAATTGCTTTTTATATTGGATAATTTCGTTGTAGGCTTTTACGCAATGTATTATTAAGGGCTTTCCCAGCTTTGCTGCTATATCGGCTTGTTTGCTGAATGCCACTTCCTGAACGGGCATACTGGTTGTTGCAAGTTTATCAAGTCCGGCCTCGCCTATAGCCAGAACCTGTGGGTGCGAAACTTGTTCCAGGAATCTGTTCCAGTCTTCCTTTCCATCGGCTGTTAAATACCAGGGATGAAAACCTACGGAGTAATATCTTTCGGGAAAAGGTGTAAAATCGTCCGGAAAACAGTTCAGTATGCTTACCGAAGGACTTTCGTAAAAACGATGGGTATGTATATCGAGTATATTCATGGTACAGGGTCATATCCGGAACCACCCCAGGGATGGCATCTCAGTATTCTGCGTACAGCGAGGTAGAATCCTTTGAACGGGCCATGCTTTTTTATAGCATCTATAGCATACTGGGAGCAGGTTGGGGTGAAGCGACAGGAAGGAGATGTCAGCGGCGAAATACATGCCCGATAGAAATAAATGGGCAGTAATAGCACGTATGAAAGTATTTTTCTCATTCCATATTTTCTGTAATCCGCGTAAGGGCTATCTTCATCTTTTCCTCTATCACGGTCAAAGGCATTATTTCGTCCGACAAATATATAAAGGAAATTGCCAATCCGGTTTCTTTCGTATCTAAAACATCCAGAAGAATGTATTTGTTTTTACGGTAGGCTTCGCGGATAAGGCGTTTTACCCTGTTTCTTTTTACTGCCCGCTTGAATTTTCTTTTGCCTACGCTTACAAGGATGGACGCAGAGGCCTTTTCTTTTTTCTCCATATTCATATACACCACCCGTATAGGGAAAACGGAGAAAGACTTAGACTTTCCCTCGAACATTCTGTCGATAATTATTTTACTACAGAGCCGTTCTTCTTTATGTAATGTATATTTTACCATGGTGTTCCTGACAAAAAAGGGTTGGTAATCAGGATTATCCCGAAGATTACCAACCCTTCATATTGTTTCAAGCAGGGATTAATCCTTGTTGTTCTCTTTTATAAACATTTCCAGCGCAGCGGTCATGGATGGAGCCTTTACAGTAGGAGCTTCCAAATCTAACCGGAAACCCGCATCGCGTACAGCTTGAGCAGTGGTAGTGCCGAATGTACCGATTTTGATATCTTTCTGTTCGAAGTCCGGGAAGTTTTTCTGTAACGAAATTACTCCGGCAGGACTGAAGAACAAAAGCATATCATAATCGAATTCTTCTTCTTCCGTGAAATCATTACTTACCGTACGGTACATAACAACTTCGGCATGTTGCACTTTCAATTTGTCGAGCATATTCTTGATGTCGTCGGTGTGTACGTCAGACATCGGTGTGAGATATTTCTCGGAATGATGCTTGGTTATGAAAGGAATAAGGTCTTCGATTTTGCCGGAACTACCGAAAAAGATTTTGCGTTTTCTGTACTGCACATATTTTTGTATATACAAGGCGACGGCTTCGGTAACACAAAAATATTTCATTGTCTCGGGAATGCTCACTCTCAATTCAACGCATAGGTTGAAAAAATGATCGATAGCATGTCTGGATGTGAAAATGATAGCGGTATAATCCGGAATTGAGACTTTCTGCTGTCTGAATTCTTTTGCGGAAACACCTTCAACCTTTATGAAGGGACGAAAATTTATCTTTACTCCATACTTCTCCGCAATGTCGTAATAGGGAGACTTTTCTGTCGCAGGTTTGGGTTGCGATACAAGTACTTTCTTAATCTTCAACGTCCTAAATTTTTATAAGCAATAAACTATTAATATCCACCAGTGCCTGGTATAATAATAAACAGGGCACGATTTCAAGGGCACAAAAGTACAAAATTAATAGGGAAAGACCATAAATATTAATGAAAAAAAACTTTAACCACTTATATAGCATCAATATTTTAGTAATTATTAGAATAACACAGCCCAATGTCAGAACAATCTGCTTATCGAAGTCAAAGTAAACCAAGAGTAATACGTACGGGAAAAGCGTAAATCCGAAGTAGTAAACCAGTGTAAAATAGGAGTTAAGCCAAAGGGAAGTTGTGCCTTTGTCGGAATAAATCCAACCGATGAATGTATAGATAACCCGTTTAAAAAACACATAGAACATTGCTAGAATTGTGTAAATTCCAAATAGCTTCCATGAGGAAATTTCTTGTATTAAAATCGGACATTTGTATTGAAACCAGGCATGAAAAACTAAGGCAACAAGGAAGCACATATGAAGTATGAGCAAAAAAGAGAAATTGCTGTTCAGTGATGTGTCCGACACAAAAAGACTGAATCTTTCGCGGTGTAAAATAAAGTTTTTTCCTTGTTGAAGCAGGTATTTCCGGCTACTTGCAAGCACAAAAGTTATGATAAAGAAACTAATCAGTATAATAACTGAAATTCCATCATCGGATTTAAGTGTATATGGAATAAGTTCTCCCATATTATATCGCAGCAATTTTGCGGATAGAAATGTCCCAAACCGGAGTGTTGTATATGGCTTCAATAGCTTCCTCGGGTGTGGAGGCTACATACCAGATATCCTGATGTTGTTCGCGCATGAATTTCTCTTCAACTGCTTTGGAAAGCATTTCAAGAAGCGGATCATAGAATCCGTTTGTGTTCAGAATAACAATCGGATTGAGGTATAAACCCAGTTGTTTCCAGGTGATTATCTCTAGTAATTCTTCCAAAGTTCCGCATCCTCCGGGCAGTGCTATTACAGCATCACTTAAATCGGCCATTTTCATTTTTCGCTCGTGCATATTTTTTACAACCACAAGCTCTGACAACTTGTTATGACACCACCCTTGCTCAACCATAAATTCGGGGATTACTCCTGTTACATATCCTCCTTCAGCCAGAACAGCATCCGAAACGCATCCCATAAGGCCGATAGCACCACCTCCGTTAATCAACTTGATACGGTTGGCTGCAAGCAGGTTTCCTAATTGTGTGGCCGCATCGAAATATTGCGAATCTATTTTAGTACTCGAAGCGCAATATACGCAAACGGATGAGATGGTATTCATTTTATCTAAATTGTCGGTAATAGTATCGATTTTGCTGCAAAGATACAGCTAATTATTTCAATGACAAGCTTATAATTTAGTGGAAGTTTAATCAAAAAAAACATGGCAGGTAATATCCCGGGACGTTACAGGTAACGTTCCGGGATGCTACCTGCAACCTCCCGCCATATTACCTGCAACCTCTCGCCATATTATTTTTAATGCAGTTACAGCTTAAAAGCTTCTTTAATCTTCTCCACATAATCCAGCTTTTCCCATGTGAAAAGCTCAACTTCGATGGACTTTTCGGGCTGATAACGCGAACGGAATTTCTTTGTTACAGTTTGCGGTTGACGCCCCATATGTCCATAAGCGGCGGTCTCGCAATAAATAGGATTACGCAGTTTCAAACGGTCTTCAATTGCTTTTGGGCGTAAATCGAAGAGTTCGTTTATTTTTTCTGCAATCTCTCCGTCGGTCAAATTTACATGACTACGGCCAAAGGTATTCACAAAAATATTAATCGGCCTTGCCACACCAATAGCATAGGATACCTGTACCAGCATTTCATCGGCTACGCCTGCTGCAACCATGTTTTTGGCTATGTGACGTACTGCGTATGCTGCGCTGCGGTCTACTTTGCTGGGGTCTTTGCCCGAAAAGGCACCACCGCCATGTGCACCTTTGCCACCGTAGGTATCAACAATTATCTTCCGTCCGGTTAATCCGGTATCCCCGTGAGGGCCACCTATAACAAATTTACCCGTGGGGTTTACATGATATGTTATATGGGTATCAAAGAGTGCAAGTACTTCGGGATGAGTGATAGAATCTATTACCCGTGGCATAAGGATGTTGATAACGTCCTGGCGTATTTGTTTAAGCATCTCTTCGTCGGCTTTCTGCTGCGCAGCAACTGTTTCATCGGCGGGGCAGATGAATTCGTCGTGCTGGGTCGATACAACGATGGTATCAATGCGAACGGGTTTTCCGTTGTCATCGTATTCAATGGTTACCTGGCTTTTGGCATCGGGGCGCAGGTAGGTCATTTCCTTCCCTTCGCGACGTATGTCGGCAAGAACCTGCAAAATGCGATGCGAAAGGTCTAACGACAACGGCATATAATTCTCGGTTTCGTTGGTAGCATAACCGAACATCATTCCCTGGTCTCCGGCACCTTGTTCCATCGGGTCTGTACGTTCTACCCCACGGTTAATGTCGGCGCTCTGCTCGTGTATGGCCGAGAATACGCCGCACGAGTTTCCTTCGAACATATACTCTCCTTTTGTATATCCGATGCATTTAATTACTTGCCGTGCAATTTCCTGCAGGTCAACGTATGCTTCGGATTTCACTTCTCCCGCAAGTACTACCTGTCCGGTAGTCACGAGCGTTTCGCATGCTACTTTCGAACTGGGATCATAGGCCAGCAGTTCATCAAGTATAGCGTCCGATATTTGATCGGCCACTTTGTCGGGGTGCCCCTCGGACACCGATTCGGATGTGAATAAATAGCTCATTTGATTGAGTTTTATGGTTTAATAAAAATGTGGGAAGGTGATAAAGAGTAACGTGTACGGAGACGAAAAAGAATGTGTTTTAGCATTTTTTTCTGTGGTTGCAAGCTACTCTCAAATCTTTCCACAATATGATTTCGGGTACAAAGATAGGGGATTGGTTTGGAAAATGATAAGTTTTTAATGAAAAGTTTCTTCGGAAGGTTTTTATAGAGACATATTGCAGGGCGGATACCGGAGAGTAGTTCGTTTCTCACCGAGATGTGTGCAGTCCGACACCGAGACACACCTTGTCCGACGCCGAGATACATGCTGTATCTCGGTGAGGGACGAAGGGTATCTCGGTGAGGAGCTAACTAAACTATTTATCTACCCCATACAATTTTGGGTACAAATGTTTTAGTCGATATTACCGTATCCATTTGGGCTTCAGAGTTTTGATAAACAGCATAGTTTCTGATTTTCACTAAATAAGTATGAAGTAGTTGAGTGTTAATGTCATCAACATCAGGAGTTGTTTGTATTTCGTTTGCATACAGCAACATGGGCGGGTTACTGTGTGGGAATGGCCTGGAATCGTTGTAGCCTATTACCCAAAATTTATGGTTAAATTTAGCTTTATAAACTTTGTCGGTGCCTGTACCCCAGGATTTATCTTGCTGGTTGTATATGGCCATACTCCCGGATTCTCTTGATATTGCATTGCCATAATTGAAGTTTGGAATATTTGATTTAATTTGTTTCCGTGTATCAAGCAATATAGCTTCACTCCAATATCTTATAGCTTTGGCTCTAAACTCTGGGCTATATTCAACTCTGTAACTAATACCTGGTTCAGGTGCTCCGTTTCGTAGTTGATATTCGTGAGCCCTGTACATTCCGCTTGTTGAATTACCTGTATAATGCATTCCGGCATCAACTGTAACTACAGGGTCCGCAGCTAAATTCCAACCGCCAATATCTCCAACTATAGATTTAGTAAATTCGTCTATTGAAACTGGTATTATTGGGGCTGTTGTTGGTGTTACCGCTGTACCTCCAAGCTTCACTTTCTCGTTAATTGTAGTTTGTACTGACGATGTTTTACTGGTAGACGCTGTTAAACCAGTTACCAGCAGATCTCCTCCTAGTTTAATCAATGAGCCAACCAGGGCAGCTCCTATGACACCTCTTGAACTGGTATTCCCGTTTTCTGTTTTGTTTTTTAATGAAGTAAAAGCTTCGTCGCCAATATATTTTACGGTACTGGTTATGAAATTGTTTGTTAATTGGGTTATCTTTGGTATATTGACAACAGCACTTGATGTTGTGTTGGTGAATGTACCCGATATATCGAAAGAGGTATGATTATCACAAAATGCATCAATAACTAACTGACTGCGTTGAAAGGCCGGGTTGTAAGCTAATTCTATTGTCATCAGATTCCATCCGGGACCAAAACCTTTAGATTCGTTAAATGTGTGGTTTGTAGTTTTATATCCATCTTCTAAAGCTACACCTGTTGAATTGGTATAATTACTTCCCAATGGTATGGCATATTCTCTGAGAAAGGAAAATTGTCTTTGTTGGTTACCATCCCTTGGTCTAAAGGTTAATTGCCAATAGCCGTTATTGTTTTTTGTGTCTTGAGATTCAACGTAGTACCAATATTTAAGTTCACCTGTCAATACATTGTGAAGGAGAAAAAATGCCGGCGTATTATAGTTGCCAGAATGTGCTGTGTATTTTCCTGCTATCATTTTCCAGCCATCGGCTTTTTTCATATCCATTCTGGTTTCAATTGGTAGGCTCGAATTTACACCTGTATTATGCCAGGGAACTTTTACGGGTGTGTTGTTTGTTAAGTAGGAATTTACTAATAATTCCCAATCACCCACGTCAGAAGAACGGGTTTGTGTAACGGGTGAAACGTATCCTTCAGAACTGGGATAAACAATTCCGTCGTTTCTTTCAAGAGTCGTAGGACTCACTTCAACTATTTCATCAGTACAACTTGCCTGCAATATACTCAAAACGGTTACTACGGCACCATACAGGCAACTTTTAAGAATTTTTTTTCATAAGGCTGCATTTTTAAAGTTAGTAAAAAAAGATGGTTAGTAAACAGTATTCCCTGATGTGGAATTCTTAAGGTCGTTGATGTCTTGTTGATAAAGATAATGAAAATATACTTGAAAAGCAAACGATTCGGTAGAAATATTATTGACATAACATATTCATTGTTAATTCTGGTATATGTTCTGTAAGGAAGTTAATAGGACTTGATAATGCAAATAAGAGTTGTCCAAAATTTCTGGACAACTCTTAATGCACCTAATATCACCTATTGAAAAATGATTAAATATAATACCGCAGATGGGGGTCTTGGTATTAAGATAGTGCAAAACGAAATTATTTTATAATAAAGTCTATTAAAGAAATGACTGCTTCTAAATTACTAAATGATACTTCGTTTTCTTTTAAATATGTTTTAATTTTATCTTTCTTTTCAGGAAACAGTTTCAATAAACTCTTTGAATTATTGAATTTTTTCAATTGGTTATTCAAACTGAGATAGTAAGTGTTTTCGGGAGCAAAATTATAAATATAATAATTGGCATTATCAACACCTTTATTTTGTATACGTAATACATCCAAAGTTTCGACAGTACCACTATGACTAACCATCCCCATTGCTCCTTCTTTTCCTTTATTTGCCACTTTTGTTTTCCAACTTACATATAGTTCGCTGTTTCCTACAGGTATAACTTCTAAAAAAAATGTTTTATGTGGTATAAACTTTCGATTAATTATGTAGACCGTATCAATCATTTCTAATCCAAGTAGAATCATTCGTTCATTATTCTCCAAATAATTCATCTCTTTATTTATGCAATCGTAGTTTAATGAAGCATTGATTGTTGTTCCATCCTTCATTAAAACCTTTCCGGCGGTGAATTTTTCAAAAAGATAAGTTTTCTCCTTTTGAGAAGATTGAGCGGCAATATTTAATAAAAAGCCAAATATAAATAGGCAAGTTAAAACATCTTTTTTCATATGACTTTTTTTAGTGAACAACCAGAAACTGCTGCATAGATGCATGCAGCAATTTCTGTAGTAACTCATATGTTTATTTTTTATCCCACCAAATGCGTCCATAAACATCATTCCTGACCCCAAAGTCTGGATCAGCTAACATATCTTGAAGTCGCTTCATTTCATTTTCGTAATTGATTGTACCTTCCTGTGGTAAATTAAATGCAATTCTTCTTGGAATTTGTTGCTCTTTTCCATCAACTAGAGGAACTACAGGGGTTATAATCTTGCAATCAGGGTTGGGGAAGCCTACTCTTCTGTATTGAGCATAACTTTCATTCGTGTTTTTGAAATGCTCGACATACGCCTGGGTATAAATTTGCTCTTTGCCGATAGCCGGATTCCATTTAATGTTATCTTGGGCCAGAAATTCGGCAATTTCTGTCTCGGTGATTTCTACATAATCAACAATATCGCAATGTTTACCTACTTTACTCCATAATTCCAACGATGATCTTACCCCTTCAGTGTACCAATTTTCGGCGGATTTACTACTTGACACTCCTTCCAAAACGAATTCGGCTGCCATAAAGCAAAAATCTGCATATGTTACACGCGGTAACCAGCTACCGCCGCTTCCTTCATCATATGCTCCGCGGAAGATTCGTGTTTGTGGTATGTTCAGCGGTGTCATGTTTATTGCACCGAGTGTACGGCTTTTGTAAAGTTTTACCGATTCAGGAAGGGCATTATCATCATAGCTGGAAGAACCGCCTACCCAACGACCATATTCGTCTAGTTTATCGTCCGGATTAGCTGCATTCCATTCCGCAACATTTGCTTCTGTCAGGTTGTTTATTCTGAAGAAGAAACGCCTGCGCGGATCGTTATAATTATTCAGGTAATCCATGAAGGTAGAAGTGGGGCGAACCCGGTCCTGAATGGCAGAATAGTCTTCATGATTCGTTTCATTACCACCCAGCCAAACGATGAATGAGTCGTCAGTAGAAGACGGAATATCTGAACTTCCCAACACCTCTGCTGCGATACTTTTAGCTTTGGCCATGTCGCGTTTCATATAGCGTAATGCTATGCGGAGACGTAATGCGTTGGCTGCCTTTAACCACTTGTTATAATCTCCACTGTAAGCCATATCATAATTGGTAATTGCTACAGGGTTACTGGTGGATTTAATTATGCTGATTGCGTTTTTCAATTCCGTATCCCAGATAGCAAATAGCTCTTCCTGTGTATCGAATTTTGGTTCAGTAATTTCACCACCCGAGCGCATTGACCAGCCTTCTGTATAAGCCAATGAGCCATAAACATCGGAAGCGTACAAAGCTCTATATATCAAATTGATACGCGCCACTTCGACCACTGGCTGATAACGGGCTTTGTCGGCATCAGATGCTGAGGAAGAGTTTACCAAATATTCCAGATGTTTCATGTAAGAGCCGGTGTTTATAAATGAACTATAGCGTCGTGTAAAGACGTTCGCATCATTGGCAAATTTAGTATCATCGTTTCCTGCAGTTGGAATACCATACTGTAGCCAAGGCATTGTTTTTGCAAAGACATCATAAAAGTATTCATGCCCACTTGTTTGATATTGGACTCTATAGAGGAATCTTTCCGGTTCTACTTCATAAATAGTCCTGACATCCGAGTTTATCTCCACGAAGTCATTTGTACAGCTGTTGAACGAGACACAAACCAAAGTCCCGATCATTGTTGCTAATAATAGATTTTTTATCGTATGCATCTTATTTTTCATTTTAGAATGTAACGTTTATGTTAAAGCCATAACTGCGGTTGTAAGGTTGTCCGCCTGACTCGTAGAACTCGTAGCTACGGTTGGTTGACAATCCTTCCGGATGAATATTATCAGGTAAGCTGTTATAAAGATAGCCTACATTGCGGCATATAAGACCAACATTAACTTTCTGGATATAAGCAGCATTTACCCACTTTTTCGGCAATGCCCAGTTTAATGAAATTTCACGTAAAGCTATGAATGATAATTTATGGACAGAAGCCTCACGGATACCAGAGGCCCAACTAAATTTGTTACTATAGTATTGACTAGCTGAAATCGGCTGTACCAATCCTTGACGGTAAGCCTCTTCGTAAGACATGCCGCTAACATCTACTCCATTAATAACAGTTTCATCAGCAAACACCCCCTCGGGAATCATACCGTCATTGGATGTTAGCGTTTGACCGTTTGATACATATTCGCGGGGAAGTCCTCCAAGGCTTTCATCACGTCCATACAGCGAACCTGCCAATACCCCACGGTCCATTCCATAGTTATATGTACCAGAAACGATATGGCCGCCAAAACGTCCGTCTAATATCACATTTAAACTTATATTTTTATAACTCAACGTAGTGTTAAAACCGCCCAACAATTTAGGCTGAATATTACCTACTTTAGTGGGTTTACCTGCACGTGTCCATCCTCCGTCAGGGCGGACTAATATTTCACCTTTTTCATTTCTCGAGTAAGCATAATTTGTGTATATATCACCGTAAGCTCCACCAACAGTAGCGTATCCCTGTAAATCCATGCCACCGCCTTCAATCTGGTATTGTTCAACGCCTTCGATCAATTCAACAATTTTATTGGTGTTGCGGGTAATATTCAATGATACATCCCAGCGCCATTCTCTGTTTTCAATCGGGGTACCATTAAGCAATAATTCAATGCCCGAGTTCTGTATATTACCTGCATTTACCCAACGACGGTTTAACCCTGACTCTTGTGGAATCGATAAAGCCAGAATTTGATTTTTTGTATTTGTTTTATACCAGGTTAAATCAAAGCCCAAACGGTTATTTAAGAACCGCATATCCAAACCTAGTTCGATAGAGTGTTGCTTTTCCGGTTTCAGGTTCATGTTTCTCAATTCCTCAGCATCAAACACATAATGAGGTTCTGTTGTTCCTGTATTCGGGTTTGTATAAGTCGGGTTGTCTCCGTCTAATTTGTAGAAACCAATATTTGTCAGATACGGATTACAATCACTACCTACAATTGCATAAGAAGCTCTCAATTTGGCAAATGAGATTGCGCTTGGCAATTGTTCACGAAGTGTTTCTGATGCAATCCAGGAGCCGCCGATTGAAGGATAGAAATAAGACACGTTTCCACTTCCGTCAGGATAAATCAACGCTGAAGACCAGTCGTTACGTCCGGTAATATCCAGAAATACTTGACTTTTCCAATCCAGATTCACAAAAGCATAAATACTGTTAATTCGTTTCCGGTCTACATCCATGCGGATATCCGCAGGATTAATTGTTTGAACAGAGTTAGAGAGCTCAAACACGCCCGGACGGCGCAGACCGCCTCTTGTGCCTGCATTGTAGTAAGAAGAACGGGTGTCCCATTGTTCAACGGCAGCTGAACCACTCACACCAAAATCATTGAATTGATGACGAGCTGTCAACATAGCTGTCAATTGATACTGGTTTTTTTCAGTTTTATTGAATCTGTATTCAGCGCCGTCATAATTGGAACGGCCGTTAGCCAGAACTTTCCATTCGCGTAGCGTATTCAGGCGGTTCATATTCCCCATTAGTTTAAGACTCAACCAGTCTGTGAATTTCAAGGTCGCATTCACATATCCGCGCATGTTATTTTCTTTCTGGGTAGTATTATTCTCTAACATGTTGAAAAGCGAGCTGGTATAATACGGAGATTTAGCGTTCCATCCATCACCGTTTTCATTTTTGTAATTCTTCAACCAGTAAGCGGTGTTAAATGTACGTGGTACACTATACATGAAATCGTATAATGGAGAACCGCCTCCTCCCTGCCGTGTCGGATTCTTGGTGTCGGAAACCACATATGTAACTCCTGATTCAACATTGAGGAATTTAGTGATATTACGAGACACGTTCAGATTGATGCTGTTACGATCATATCCGTTGTTCAGTGTAATACCGTTGGATTCCAGATGTGAATAAGAAATACGGAACGCGCCTTTGTCATCACCTCCCTGAACTGCAACGTTTGTATTCATATACGCACCAGTCTGGTACATATCTTTAATGTTGTTTTTTGCTACTTTATAGTAAAAATCTTCTGAGTTAGCTGTAATAGAGGAAGACTGTGTGTAAAGTTGGCCATCATAACGGGGGCCGAAGTGACGTCCGGTTGTTGCTGTCCGGTTGATACTGCCATCGGCATTTACTGGCCAGGCACTGTTAGCACCCGGGCCGAACTGATCCTGCATATCCATGAAGCCGTATACCTTGTCCCAGGTCATAGAATGAGAAACGCTTACACCAATGCCTTCGCCTGCCTTACCTTTTTTAGTTGTGATCATAATTACACCATTTGCGGCGCGCGAGCCATACAAAGCGGTTGCAGCTGCACCCTTCAGTACAGACATAGACTCGAAGTCGTCTGCATTTAGGTTTTTGATGTCGTTACCAAAGTCCATTTGTGCTCCCCATTGTGTACTGCCTGTCACAGGGTTGTCAATGATAATGCCATCGATTACAAAGATCGGTTGGTTGTTAGGGCTCAATGAAGAGTTACCGCGGATAATGATACGGTTAGATGATTGCGGACCGCTACTACCCATATCAATCTGCACACCGGCTACTTTTCCTTGTAAACCATTGATTGGGTTCGGAGAGTTTACACGCGCGATTTCATCTCCTTTAATTTCTGTCATGGCATAGGCCAAACCCTTTTTTTCGCGGCTCATACCCAAAGCTGTTACGACAACTTCATCTAGCGCCTTAGCATCTTCTACCATTTGAACGTTTAAAGTAGTTTGTCCATTGATAGTTATTTCTTGTGGAACATAACCAGTAAATGAGAAAATCAGTACCTGACCATCACTTACTTCAATTGAGAAGTTTCCGTTTAAATCGGAAATAGTACCAGTATTAGTACCTTTTACAGCTATGGATGCGCCAATTACTTCACCATAGTCATCTGTAATTTTTCCGGTAACTTTCCTTTTCTGCTGGTCGATTGAGTGTTTTTCACCAGCATGTGTGTCCGAAGCGTGTACGCTTCCCGGGAAGCATACCGCTAACCCAAGCGCCAGAGCGCAAAATAACCTTTTCACTTTTAGCATAAGTTAGAAAATTGTTAATAATAGTATTAGAAAATCCCTTGCCTACAAGTAGGCATTAACAGTTATTTAAATGTCTGGTCAAAACTAGACACTTATTGGCTTAGTAACGGGCAAGATGATTCTTTTAGTATCATATTAAAATATTGTGAACGATTGTATGATATTAACGGACGAATTTGTTATATCCGGGAGACGAATTAGACTTAAAATTGTATTTAAATATCATAATAAACATAATGCGAATCTTACTGTTCTCTTTTTTTACACTTGTATTTTGCTGTTTTCCCGGATTATCACGTGATATACACTTCCATCAATTAGGGAGTATTCACGGTTTATCCCAGTCTTCTGCTATATCAATCTGGCAGGATTCTATTGGTAGGATCTGGATAGGAAATGATGCTTTAAATTGTTATGATGGTGAGAAGGTGAAAGTTTACCGACTGTCTGAATATTTTTCTGAAATTGAAGATGCCGACCTACATACTATAACCGGAAACGATTCTGTAATGTTTCTTATTGCAGAGAATAATCTGATTTATATGAATCTGGCTACAGAAGAACTTCATTTGACAGGAATAAAAACGAGTTCGGTATGTTGTGTGAACAACCGGGCTTATTTTTTCGCAGATAATGTTTTGAACGAATTTGACTGGATTACAGGTAAAACAACTAAAATTGTAGAGTTACCGGGTAATATTACCATCGTTCGTAATATAATGTACGCAGGTAAAGATAAATTGTGGTTAGGTACTCCACATGGTGTATTTATTATTGATATTAAAACCGGAGTTATAGATCGGCGTATATTGGAGGAGGAAGATATATCACGACTGTTTATGGATTCTCAAAATTATGTATGGATGATATCCCGGAGCAGAAAAATATTTACTATGCGCCAGGGAGCATACGTGCCTCAGGTTTTATCATTAAATCCCACTACAAGATTGTCGGATATTCTGTGCATTGAAGAAGATATTAAAGGGACTATCTGGTTGGGAACACTTTCCGGTTTATATCAGATTACCCGGGAAAATCTGATTGATACTAATACAGCAACAGTATTAAACTATGTCTTACCGGAGGCCAACATTTATGCATTACACTCAGACCGTCAGGGAACTCTTTGGATAGGGTCTTATTATGGAGATGTACGCTATTTTAATCCTGAGGTAGACAATTATGTATTTTATGCAACAGATGAGAGTCATCACGAACGGCTTCATGGAGCGATCGTTGGCGCTATTGTTGAGGATAAGAACAAAGATATTTATATTGCTACAGAAGGAAGTGGCATTAATATATTGTCATCTCAGACAGGAAAGTTTACTCATTTGAATTACAGGGATGGATTAAATAGAAGAAAAATTAGATATTTATGGTATGATGACCAGTATGAACGGGTATATATAAGTGAATATATGCATGGACTTTCCTATTATAATATAAATGATAAAAAAATATATCCGATAAAGAACGACTCCTTGCAATCCATTTATCAACGTATTATTGAGCAGATGATTCCGTATCAGCATTATCTCGTTCTAAGAACTCAGGATGGGATTTTCAAATTTGATCGCAGAACACAGGAAATTAGCCGGATGTTTGATGATCCGGATTTGCATGAATATTGTTCGGGTATTATCCGGGCACTTCATATAGATGCGAATAATACTTTATGGGTGTCGTCTTACGAAAAAGGATTGTTTACTATTGACCTTAAAAATGGTATCATAACGCGCTCGTATGGCGATGGATTAAAGAATAAAACTTTTTTGCCAAGTGCAGTTATTAATTTCTGCGAGAATAAGAAAAAGGGTCTCTTCCTGACAACTTTAAATTCCGGTATTTTAGCATACGATCCTGAAAATGATGATTTTATAAGGTTCACTGAACAAAATAATGATTTGCTTAGCGATATATGTTATAATATATGTTTCTCCTGGTATGATAATCTGGTGGTTACTACCAATAAAGGTATTTCTATTCTAAATCTTACCTCCCGTACTCAACTCAATTCAGTACATCATATACCATTATCTGCACACTTCCCGCTTGTGGCTTTAAGTGGTGACTGCGGATTATACTCTTCTCAGTATTCCGACCGCATTTATGTTGGAGGATTATATGGATTATTGTCCTTTTCCGAGGGAGATCTGGTAATAAATAAATCAGATTATTCATTATATTTCTCTTCCCTGAGTATAAATAGTGCCGTGGTTAAATCTCCTTCCGAAATTTTGGAAAAGCCACTCCAATATATGAAAAAAATAACTCTGCCATATTATCAAAATACCGTAAGCCTCACCTTTGCCAGCAGTAATTATTTGTCGACTCGGGATACTCCTTATGAATACCGGATGGAGGGGATAGATGAATACTGGAATGTTATTGACCATAAGACAATAACTTATAACTCTCTGCGTCCGGGTAAATATAAACTTTATGTACGCGAAGCTCATAACAGGAATAAGAGTGTGGAACTTGATATTATTATCAAGCCTTCTATCTGGACTACAGCTCCGGCAATTCTATTGTATATAATTACTATTTGTGTTATAATCTTTTTTATAGCCCGTTTCCTGCGAAGCAGGACACTGTTGCAGGCATCACTCGAAAATAAAGAAGTTGAAATTGAACGTATAGAAGAGGTGAATAAGAATAAAATGGATTTTTTCATCAATATATCAAACGAGTTCCGTACACCTCTTACACTGATTCTTTCCCAATTAGATCACCTCATACACGAGACGCCCACAACCGGGAAGAAGAAACTGGATAGAATCAGGACGCAGGCATTACGCCTGCAAGACCTTATCAATGAATTATATGATTTCCGGAAGATGGAACAGAATAAACTGTCATTGCATGTACAAAACCAGGATTTGAACCAGTTCATTAAAAAGATATATCGTACTTATACCGATTACGCAACAGACAAACAGATAACGTACCGTTACAATCATCCGGAAGAGTCAATCCCGGCCTGGTTCGACCCTAAACAATTGCAAAAGGTTATATATAATCTATTGACTTTTGTTTTCAGGTATGCTTCCAAAAAAGATTCCATTCTGGTATCCCTGACTACGCGTGCTAAAAAATTTGAAATTGAGATTCATTATAACGGAGAGTTACCCGACCCCGAATTGTGTGATTATTTTTTCTCGTTTATAAATGGTACAAGTAATCAGGTTCCTGACCTTTCTTTGCTTCCTGAAGGAGGACTTGGAATTATATTCAGCAAAGGGATAGTGCATCTGCATCAGGGTGATATTTCTGTATGGCAGTCCGAAAACGGTATAACGTTCCATTTAAACCTCAAATCGGGGAATAACCATTTCAGTCAGATGGATTTTTATACAGACAGGGTTGAAGAAACTTCTACTACAGTATCTTTGCCCGAGGTGAGAGAAGAGTTTATAGATACCGATGAAACCGAAAATCAACTCCCAGAGAAGAACGGACAGAAAAAACTCAAAATGCTTCTTTTGGAAGATCATGACGAAGTGCGGCTTTTATTAAAAGAGATATTTTCTTTCAACTATGAAGTAATTGAAATGCAGGATTCGGTAACCGCTTATCAATATGCATTAAGCCAGATTCCGGATATTATACTCTGCGAAATCATGATTCCTGGTACTAACGGAATAGAGTTATGTACCATGCTAAAGAATGATATGCGTACGTTGCATATACCGGTTATATTATTAACCTCCCAGCCTTCCGAGAAACAACAGATAGAAAGTATCAGGGCCGGGGCTGACGACTACATTGTTAAGCCATTCAATGTGGATATGCTGATACTCAGGTGTAATTATCTGGTTAAAACAAGAAAACGGATCATTGAAAACAAATTAAACCTTCAGGATCAGGTGGTTCACGAAGTAGCTACAAATACCCGGGATAAGGATTTTCTCCTTATGGCAAAAAAAATTGCTGAGGAAAACATTGGTAACCCCGAATTCGATACATCCGTCTGGAGCAAGCAACTTGGTGTAGGACGTACCCGACTGTTTAGCCAGATTAAACAGATAACGGGAATGACACCCAACGACTATATCCTGCAAATGAAGCTTAATAAAAGCCTCGTCCTCCTTGCAGAACATAATCTTACTATCGGCGAAATAGGATATCAATTAGGCTTTTCGAGTCCGGCATATTTTAGTAAATGTTTTAAAAAACAATACGGAATGACACCGGCAGATTATAGGAAGAAACTGTAATGAAGCATATATTGTGTTACTAGAAATTTGATACTGGCAAACGGTTGATTTGCCAGTATCAAACGACTCGTTTGCCAGTACCAAACCAACCGTTTGCTAGTATCAAACCAACCGTTTGCCAGTATCAAAAGCCAGCCTACAGATGTGGAATTTACTTGCCTTTTAGTATTTCTTCATATCCATTCGTTTCCAGTAACTCAACAGCACGCGTAACACTCATGTTTGTATCGTTCATGACCCGGAAATACTCGTTTATATCCCATAGGTCGCGGGCTATGAGTGCTTTGAGTTGGGTACGGATTAGCGGAATGGATATATTATACTGCTCTTCGTTGAACTCTATCTTTTCATCGTCGGCAGACTGGCGCATATTACTCAATATATCATCTCCTATCTGGAAGCGTTCATTAAATTCTTCGAAATTTTTATATTCCGAAAGTAAACGGGCTCTGTTTTCGTCGATATACTGTATTGTTGTTTTCAGAATAACACCTTTAGCTACCAGTTGGCGGTGGTAATTTGTATAGATAGTAGTGTCGACAGGTACAAAATAATCGGGCATGATGCCTCCGCCACCATATACGGTTCTGCCCAGGTTGCGGGTTTGGTATTTCAGTGAGTCGGGGAAGTGAATACTGTCTGCACTTAGCATTTCGCCGCGATTATAGCGGTTAATCAGGTCGTAATGATAACTATCCCTGTTTCTTTCGCCGTCGGCAGTGGTTCCGGAGACATGGTCGTTTTCACTTTCGTAAGGTTTTTGTATACTGCGTCCCGCAGGAGTATAGTACCGGGCAACTGTTAGGCGAATCATCGAACCGTCGGGCAAGTCAATCGGGCGTTGTACCAATCCTTTTCCAAAAGTACGACGTCCTACAATAACACCCCTGTCCCAGTCCTGAACAGCACCGCTGACAATCTCACTGGCAGAGGCTGAGTATTCGTCGACCAATACAATCAGTCTTCCTTTTTTAAAGTTACCCGTTCCCCGTGCAAAGAAATCCGAACGTTGAGAGGCGCGTCCTTCCGTATATACAATTAATTCTTTTTGTCCCAGAAACTCATTAGCCAGGTCGATGGAAGCATTCAGATAACCACCTCCATTACCTTGTAAATCAAGTATTAAATCAGTCATCCCTTGCTTTTGAAGTGCTTTGAGTGCTGTGTTAAACTCTTCGGCAGTCGTAGCTCCAAAACGGTTGATACGTATGTATCCCATCTTCGGACGAATCATATATGAAGCGTCCAATGTATGGATAGGAATTTTATCCCGGATAACAGTAAACAATAAAGGTTCGTTTACTCCTCTTCGGATAATTGTCAGGTTCACTTTAGAATCTTTCGGACCGCGTAGCCGGCTCACAATTTTGTCTGTATTCATCTGAACTCCTGCGATAACTGTATCATTTACAGCCACAATACGGTCGCCGGCCAATATGCCTACCCTTTCGGATGGGCCATTGCTGACAGGCTGGATAACGAACAAAGTATCTTCAATCATATTGAATTGTACACCGATTCCTTCGAAGTTGCCTTGTAAGGGCTCATTCATTTTCTTAACCTCTTCGGCATCCGAATACACCGAGTGCGGATCCAGGCGGTTCAGCATTTCGATAATGGCATTCTCCACCAGTTTATCCTCATCTACCGGGTCGACATACAGGTTTGTGATTGCAAACTCGGCCACTTGTAATTTGCGGGCTGCAGAAGTTCCAAAATTCTGAGCCTGTGCATTGAGTGCATTAAGTACAAAAGCGCACAACAATAGGGCTTGCAATGCGTATCTGGATATCTTCATTGGTAGGATACTTTTCATTATATATTGTTTTTTGGGAGTCAGTCTATCTTCATGCCTTCGGGCAGAAACTGGCTAATATCTTTATTATAAGTAAGCAATTCGCGTACAATGGTCGAGCTAATGCAACTTAGTTCCGGCTCGGTGAAAAGCAGGATTGTTTCTATTCCGGCCAGTTTACGGTTGATGTCGGCAATGGTTTCTTCGTATTCGAAATCTTTTACTGTCCGGATACCTCTGATGATGAATTTTGCATCCACTTGTTGGGCAAAATCAATCGTCAGGCAGTCATACGATATAACTTTTATTCCCGGCTCATCTTTGTATAATGCCTGTATCATTTCCAGCCGTTTATCCACCGGAAAGTATGTATTCTTGTTTTCATTGATACCGATACCGATAACAATTTCATCCATAAAAGTCAGCGCCCGCTTAACCACTGAATAATGTCCGATGGTAAAGGGGTCGAAAGTACCGGGGAATATGGCCCTCTTCATAAATTGAAAATTAAGAATTGAAAATTGAAAATTAAGAATTAATAAATAGCATCACAAAGATTTATTCATTTTCAATTCTCCATTTTCAATTTTCAATTTATTATGCAATATCTTCCTCTATAACCAGATTCTCGATAATAAAGTTCTGGCGATCCATCGTATTTTTGCCCATGTAAAACTCCAGAAGTTCTTTTACCTGGTCGTTCTTACGGAGTGTTACCTGTTCCAACCGCATATCCGGGCCGATAAAATGAACAAATTCGTCCGGTGATATTTCGCCTAATCCTTTAAACCGGGTTATTTCGGGATTCGGTCCCAGCTCTTTTATCGCTTTTAACCGCTCTTCGTCTGTATAACAATAAGATGTTTTCTTTTTATTGCGTACACGGAACAATGGAGTTTGCAGTATGTATACATGTCCTTTCTTAATCAGGTCGGGGAAGAACTGAAGGAAGAAAGAAATCAACAATAAACGAATGTGCATACCGTCTACATCGGCATCGGTAGCTACTATGACTTTGTTGTAGCGTAATCCTTCAATACCATCTTCGATATTTAATGCTGCTTGCAACAGGTTGAATTCTTCGTTCTCGTAAACTACCTTCTTGGTAAGTCCAAAAGAGTTCAGAGGCTTACCACGCAAGCTGAATACCGCCTGAGTCCGTACATCGCGGCTCTTGGTAATCGAACCACTGGCAGAATCTCCTTCTGTAATAAAGATAGATGATTCCTCCTGTAACTCTCCCTTACTGTCGTTCAGATGTATCCGGCAATCGCGCAGTTTGCGATTGTGCAGATTGGCCTTCTTGGCACGTTCACGAGCCAGTTTAGTAACACCGGCAATGGCTTTGCGCTCTTTTTCGGAATCCTGAATCTTCTGGAGCATAATGTCCGAAGTTTCGTGGTTAATATGCAGGTAATTATCCAGTTCCTTCTTTACGAAATCGCCAATAAACTTGCTTATCGAAACTCCTTCAGGACCCATATCTTTAGAACCAAGCTTGGTTTTTGTCTGCGACTCGAATACAGGTTCTTCAACTTTAATACTGATAGCTCCAATCATACCGCTACGGATATCGGCATACTCAAAGTTCTTGGCATAGTATTCTTTGATGGTTTTGCCCAATGCTTCGCGGAAAGCACTAAGGTGTGTACCACCTTGAGTTGTATGTTGCCCGTTAACGAATGAGTAATATTCTTCTCCATACTGGTTACTATGTGTAAGAACCATTTCGATATCTTCACCTTTCAGATGAATAATCGGGTAAAGAGGATCAGTTGTCATATTTTCATTCAGCAGGTCGACCAATCCGTTTTTGGAGTGGAAGCGCTTACCATTGAATATGATACTAAGTCCTGAATTGAGGAATACGTAGTTTTTCAATAATGGCTCAATATACTCTTGCTGATATTGGTAGTCTTTGAAGATGGATACGTCAGGAATAAATTCCGTCAGTGTTCCGTTTGCTTCATTGGTTGGGCTTATAGGTTCCTCGTTAATAATGTCACCTTTTTCAAATTCGGCTGCCTTCATCTCCCCGTCGCGGAAGCTGGCTACCTTAAAATAGCTGGATAGTGCATTTACTGCTTTAATACCTACCCCATTCAGTCCTACGGATTTCTTGAAAGCTTTCGAGTCGTACTTTCCACCCGTATTCATTTTCGAAGATACATCTACCAGTTTGCCCAGTGGCACACCACGTCCGCGGTCGCGCACTGTAACTTTACCGTCGGCTACTGTTACATCAATGGTTTTGCCATAGCCCATCATGTATTCATCAATTGAGTTGTCCATTACTTCCTTCAGAAGTACATAGATACCATCATCAGAGTGTGAACCGTCGCCCAGTTTGCCAATATACATACCGGGACGGCGACGGATATGCTCTTTCCAATCAAGAGTTTTTATGTTGTCCTCGGTATAACTGACTTCTTGCAGTTTATCTTCTTCCATGTTATTTAATTTTGAATTTTGAATTTTGAATTTTGAGTTATTACCATGTGGCCTATAAACTACCCGCATGGTAATAACTCAAAATTCAAAATTCAAAATTCATAATTCCTAATTAATTTCTTTCTTAAACGCCCTTCGCCGTTTATGTAGTTCAGTTTTGAAATAATCCCATTGCGCCTGTACTTTTCCGTTGAGTTCCAGTTCGGGATTACTCTCGGCATATTCAAAGCCCAGTTTTTGATATACGGGGATAAGGTCTGAGAATAATAGCGCATTCACGCCTTTGTTTTGATAATCGGGCTTGATTGCTACCAACAGCAGGTCAAGCACTTTTGCACGGCGTTTCATAAATAACGCTTTAAGCAGATAGTACCATCCGAAAGGTAGCATTTTTCCTTTTGCCTTTTGAAGAGCCTCGGAAAGAGACGGCATTGATATACCTACCCCTACCAGTTTATCCTCAGCATCCGTTATGAGTGTTACCATACGCAAATCCAGAATGGGGAGATACATTTTAATGTATTGTTCAATCTGTCCCGGCGAAAGTGGCGCAAACCCATACAACGGCATATATGCCTCATTCATTAATTCGAATATGGCTTGTCCGTAATCGGCGGCAATTGCCTTGGCCGAAGTATATTTCTTTATCTTCAGGTCGTACTTTTTTTGAACCAGTTGTGATATACGCTGGTGTTTATCGGGTATACTATCGGGTATATAAATTTTATACTCCACCCAATCGGCATCCTTTTCGTATCCCAGTTTCTCCATGTGAAGCGGGTAATACGGATAATTGTATGTGGTAGCCATTGTTCCAAGCTGGTCGTATCCCTCAATGAGCATACCTTCCGCATCGAAATCGGTAAAGCCGAGTGGTCCTTGTATGGAGTCCATTCCGCGTTCTTTTCCCCAATCCTCGACGGCTTTTAGTAGTGCATCCGATACGGCAAGGTCGTCAATAAAGTCAATCCATCCAAAGCGGACTTCTTTCTTATTCCACACCTCATTGGCTCTGCGGTTGATAATTGCCGCAATACGCCCCACCAGCTTATCATCTTTATAAGCCAGAAAATATTCGGCTTCGCAAAACTCAAAAGCAGAATTTTTCTTTTTGGAAAACGTATTAACCATATCATCGTACAGGTCGGGTACGGAATATGGATTCTTTTTATATAACTCGTAATTGAACCGGATGAATTTCTTTAAATCCTTTTTGGTCGCTACTTTCTTTATAGTTATTGGCATAGTCTATTCTCAATTGAATTCACAAAGATAAACGATAATCCCGAAAAAAACTTGTAGTGGGTAAAAAACTAATTCACAAACTATTAACTGTTAGAAAGCAGGATGCCCACATATACTACATAACATAAAACCAGAACAATACCCTCTATACGGGTAATTGTACGTTTGGCAAAGAACAACCCGAAGAACCACAATAGGATTCCCGAGATAAGTAATACAAGCAGGTCGAAATTGGTGATATTACCCATTTGCATCGGGGTTATTGTGGCACTTATTCCCAGTACAAAAAAGATATTAAACAGGTTGCTTCCGATGGCATTACCAATAGCAATCTCGGGATTTTTCTTGAGCGCCGCAACAATAGAAGTTGCCAGTTCGGGTAGTGAAGTTCCTCCGGCAACAAGTGTTAGTCCGATGACAGACTCACTTACACCAAGGTTGCGCGCAATGCCACTAGCACCATCTACAAACCATTGACCGCCCAAAATAAGTCCTGCGAGTCCACCTATAATATACAATGCCGATTTCCATACAGGTAAATGTTTTATATTGGTTTCTTCACTGTTGCCTCCCGTAGCTATGGCAAAAGTATAACTTATAAATATTGCGAAGAAGCAAAGCAGAATAAGCCCGTCTGTTACACTGAGGATATTCTCGGTGCCTTTGTCAAGAAAAACATCGTTTGCACATATCAGTAGTACAATGGATGAGAGGATACATAGCGGAATTTCCTTCCGTAATGTATTACGCGTAATAACGATTGGAGCTACTATTGCCGTAAAGCCTACAATCATCAGTGTGTTGAAAATATTGCTGCCTACTATATTGCCAATGGCTAAATCGGTACTTCCTTTTAGGGCCGACGATACACTCACCGTCAACTCGGGTGTTGAGGTTCCAAAAGCTACAATGGTAAGCCCGATAACAATTGAAGGAATATTGAATCTTTTTGCAACCGATGCTGCGCCATCAGTAAGGCCGTTAGCGCCGATTAAGATAAGTACCAATCCGCCCAGTAATAGTATTATATCCATATCTGTGGTTTATTTACATTCTTCCAGCACTTTTTTTACCGATCCGTGAGTCAATAACAATGCTTCTGCTGTTTCGTAATCCATATCCAGTTCTTCAATAATCATTCGTGTACCCCGGTCGATAAGTTTTTTGTTGGTCAACTGCATATTTACCATACGGTTTCCGTGTACACGACCCAACTGTATCATCGTAGAGGTAGTAATCATATTGAGAATCATCTTCTGCGCCGTACCTGATTTCATCCGAGAACTACCCGTAACATACTCAGGACCTACTACTACTTCAATGGGGATATCGGCCGCAACAGCCAGCGGAGAACCGGGATTTGATGTTATTCCGGCAGTAAGTATTCCCCGGTTTTTAGCTTCATCGATAGCTCCCAGGACATAAGGAGTGGTACCAGATGCCGCAATACCCACAATTACATCCATCGGGCCGGCTAGTAATTCTTCCAGATCTTCCCAACCGCGTATTCTATCGTCTTCGGCAAACTCGGCTGAAGTACGTAATGCGCTATCACCGCCTGCTATCAGACCAATTACCCGTCCGGGAGGCATACCAAAAGTTGGAGGTACTTCCGAAGCGTCGAGTACGCCGAAGCGTCCGCTTGTTCCTGCTCCCAGGTAAAACAGTCGGCCCCCTTTACGCATACGGGGAACGATTTCACCCACAAGCTTTTCTATTTGCGGAATAACTTTCTGTACAGCTAATGCAACTTTTTGGTCTTCAGTATTTATGTCGGTTAATATCTCGTGTACGGATTTCTTTTCAAGATCGTTATATAATGATGGCTGTTCAGTTATTTTTTCGAACTCCATAACAGTATTGCTTATTTAAGAGTGGAAGGCAACAAGGCCGTCAATCGGGTTCTTTACTATCGAGGCAATGTTGATTTCGCTCCGCGAAGCTGCTTCAAATACTACCTGATGGTAATAATAAGACACGGAACCAGTGAAATGAACAGGATATGTTTTGTATTCGTATTGTTTCACATTGCGGTTGATAAATGCCAGAAAACTATCCAGTACCAACTGACGTACTTCGGGTATGGTGATGTTCTCTAGCAGAAACGGAGAAAGACTGGCAAGGAAACGGTTGGCAAAAGGCTGACGATATACCCGTTCTATGATATCGGCTGAAGTGAGATTGTACTGGCTCAGAAACTTTTCTTTCAATCCCTCGGGCAGTTGATTCTTCAACAGGCTGCCTACCATATTACGTCCCAGTACGGCACCACTTCCCTCATCTCCCAGAATATAACCCAATGGAGAAACATTCTGAATTATTTTACGGCCGTTATAAAAGCAAGAGTTGGAGCCGGTACCCAGTATACATACAATGCCTGCACGTTTCCCGCAAAGGCCACGGGCAGCTCCTAGAATATCACTCTCGACAGTAATTTTGCTGGCTTCGGGAAAGTGTTTCTTCAAAGTAGCCTTAACACTTCTTTTCTT
>DAMCMT010000021.1:0-31723 GCA_032108265.1 Bacteroides sp. | reverse complement strand
GCGCCGTAAAAATGTACGGCGGTAATATCTTCATCGCCCAGTTCAGGAAGAACTTCCTTTTTCAATATTTCCCCAGCTTCTTCCGGTGTCTGAAAATAGGGATTCATTCCTCTGGTTTTGAATGTTTTAAGAACCATCCGGTTTTCCGTCAATATCCACCGTGTTTTGGTAGAACCGCTATCTGCGATCAATTTCATAGTCGTTTATATTTTAATATATATTTTCCTTTTATACAGATAATAACCTATTGCCCAATTTAAGGTAACAAAGAGTAACGCATAGATTAATGAAGCGAAATAATTACCAACTATGGGTTGAAGTAACTCCTGATAGATAAACCCATGTACAGATATATTGCCACCTGCATAGCTGAATGTTATACTGCCCAACAACGTGGCTAATACCGCGGCCGCTACATAGATGAAAAGCGGGTTTACACCGAATACTTCGAAAGGACGGCTCCATTTTTTAAATCCCTTTACATCGATAATCCACAACAAAAGAGCTTGCAGGCAGGATGCCATGCCACAAGTAACCAGGACAAATGATGGCGACCATATTTTCTTGTTTATCGGGCATGCATAACTTAACAGGAAACCAACAAATGCAAGCGACACACCGATAATGAATAACCGTTCTATCTTTTCGTGTATATCTTTGACTTCCATAATCAGCTTACCGCACCAGAAACCAATAAGTACATGGGCTATTGAAGGTATAGTACTCAGTATGCCTTCGGGGTCTATGCCGTTGTCGCGGTACATATGGTTCAATCCCAGTACGGCGCGGTCTACAATCGAGAGAATATTGGTTTCGTCGTATGCAAATCCGTTTCCGGCATACAGAATAACAAGATAGGCAGCCAGCATAGCTGCTATAATGTAGGGTATAAGGCGGTGTTTTACAGTAACAGCAATGAGTGATGCGAATCCGTAGCAGAGGCCTAAACGTCCTAGGACTCCCATTATCCGTATGTTTTCGAACGACCATAAACTTTGTCCAAGGCGGGCAAAAAACGACAATTCGGCATCACCCAGTGAATGCCAGGTACGGATAGTTACACCCAGCCAGGAGAGAGCCAGTCCGATGACAAATATAACAACCGTCCGTTTCAGTATTTTCCAACCCGAATCTTTGGTAAGGGTAAAGTTGAATTTGCGCAGAGATATAAAGGTAGATATCCCCATAATGAACATGAAGAACGGGAAAACGAGGTCGGTAGGGGTGAGTCCGTTCCATGATGCATGACGCAACGGTGCATATACATATTGCCAGCTACCGGGATTATTAACCATAATCATTCCGGCAATGGTGATGCCTCGCAGTACATCAAGAGCCAGCAGTCGGTTCGATGCATTTGTTTTCATATTACAAAGATATTAAATTTAGTTGACAGTTGAACGTTGACTGTTAAAAGTTTATATGCAATATCGTAGCTGTCAATTTTTAACTCTTACCTTTTAGCTCTCAACTTTCCAAAACCATCCGGCAACCTATGCCGAACCATTACCGCCGCCAATATACCCGGCGACGTACTTACACACAAAGAAGCCTGTATAGCCGATTAAATCCTGAATCCACCCTGCAATCATACCCGGAAACATCATGCCCGCCGCCATAAATGCAGTACCAATGGCATAATGTGCGGTGCGGTGCTCGCCTTGTGCCACATATATCAGGTATAATGTAAAAGCTGTGAAGCCGAAACCGTAGCCCAGTTGTTCAATGGCTACACAACCGCCGGTTAACCATATATTGTCGGGTTGGGCGATGGCTAGCCACACATATAGTATATCAGGGAGGTTTATAGCCAGGGCCATTGGTGTAATCCATTTGCGCAATCCACCTTGCGAAATGGCTATTCCACCCAGTATTCCACCTAGCAGTAGTGCAATAACTCCCACGGTACCATATATGATACCCACTACCGAAGTATCCATTTCGATACCTCCTACATGCCTGAAATCGAGTAAAAACGGAGAAGCGATTTTCACCAATTGCGCTTCGCCCAACCTGAATGTTAGGATAAAGAATAATATTAACTTTATATTGTCTTTGAGGAAAAAAGACTTAACAGTACGGGCGAAATTATGGAATAACTCCGATGCCGTTGTGTCCTTCCGGGGAGCATCTTCTTCGGGATGAGGCAAAGCCCGGCGGTGATACAGAGCCAGACCAATAAAAATAGCAGTCAGCAGATAAAAAACCAAACTCCATGCCAGTGGAATATTTCCTTGAAGCCCCGGCAGTATCTTCCCTTCTTCGACGAGCCCGGCAAGCATAACTAGCAAGCCCTGCCCGAAAATCATAGCCAGGCGGTAAAAAGTATTACGGATACCTACAAAGAATGACTGCTCTCCTTCCGTAAGTCCGAGCATATAAAAGCCATCGGCTGCAATATCGTGTGTAGCCGAACTGAAAGCCAACAACCAGAAGAATGCCAGCGTTACCTGAATATAGTAGTCTGTTGGAATGAAGAAAGCTATTCCGGCAAACCCGGCAGCAATTAATGCCTGCATCGCAACCACCCATGTACGTTTGGTGCTAATCAGGTCGACAAACGGGCTCCATAATGGTTTTATCAACCACGGAAGGTACAACCAACTGGTATATAGCGCTATCTCGGTATTACTAAGTCCCAGTCGCTTGTACATAATAACGGCAATAGACATTACTGCCACATAAGGCAACCCCTCGGCGAAATACAGCGAAGGTACCCATGCCCATGAATGGCTACGGCTGTATTTCTTCTTCTCCATATATTTTCGTTACTTCTGTTTTCTTATAGTAATGCTGAATTATTTCCTGGAAAGAATATCCATGCGCAGCCATATTGGCGGCACCAATCTGGCAAAGGCCTACCCCATGTCCCCATCCGGCACCGTGGAATATAAAGCGCGATACGCTGCCGGCCTCATCCAATTCAGTTTCGACAAGGAAGGCCGAACTGTATAAGTGGGTAGGAGAGAGAACACGGCGTATCTCGAGTTCTTTACCTACAATCCAGGATTTCAATGTGCCGTTAATTTTTATTTTCCACAAACGACCCGACGGACCTCTTCGCAATGGCTCGATTGAAAGCACCTCGCCTGGGTCAATACCCGTTTTAGTGCGGATGATACCGGCCAGTTCTTCCTGCGTATAACTAACCGTCCACCGGTAGAAATCCGTAGTCTTCCGGTCGAAGTCGTTCATGATGGCTCCGATTACAGCCGGGTCGGTTACGTTGCACCACGCCGGAGGAGCTTCGTGTATCCAGGAATCGATATTCTCGTCTATCCATCTATGCGGTATCCGCCATTTGCTCACAGTATCCCGGGTACGTACCAGGTAGGGATAATCAACGTCGCCCCATGCCGTGTCGAATTCTTCGGTTATTCCTCCGCAGCATTTGCTGTACCGGGCATCGATAACATCTCCCTCGTACGTAATAACCATTCCATGGGTAGCTTCGACGGCTTTCACGGCTTCCTCGTTGGTAATGCGGGTTACTCCCTGATAGCGCTGGCAATGGTCGTCGGCACAAACATCATAGTGTATATGTTCTTCTGCTTCATGCCACACCAGTTCGGGGTTTTTATTAGATACCTTCTCCGGTGCATCACGTTCAATCATTCGTATAAGCCATGTACGGGCAATAATGGCGTGGGCTTTCAACAACTCGGCAGGTGCATTGGCGCTCATTTCCGACGAAACAACACTTTTCAGGTATTCTTCCATGTTAATTATATTAATACCTATCGCATTGTCCTCACCGGGAACCACCCGCCACGAGCCCGAGAACTCCTGTGTCTGCTCTTCCTGCCAGTGAAAGTCTTTTCCGATGACTACCCGTGGCACCAATATACGGGCATTATCTTTTTCTACCGGGGTAAACAATAACTCGCGGTAAAGCTTGCCGCAATAATATATTTTGTCGTTCGAAAAGCTTACTGTTTGTGGGCCTTCGACTGTTTGGCCGTTTACCATGTAGGGCGACAACAGGTCAAAATCGATAATCGGTGCTTCTACTATTCCTACCTCCACATCGTACGGTTGCTTTTGTGTTTTTACCGCTTCTGCTATCTCCCTTGCCCGTTCGGGGCCAATATTTACTTCTTCCAGAATTTCTTCCCATATAGGTTTGGTTAGCTCTTCGAAGTCTTCGGGATTGATGGTAACGATTACACTTTCCATCTCGGCAGCGGCAGGGCTCAGTGTCAGCTTTTCGGGCGGATCGAAGAAGTATGCATCGGGTCGGTGTTTACGCCTGATGTAAATAGTGGCGTACCAGGTATCCCTTTCGTAACACACCAGGATATTGTGCATCTCCTTTTCTTTCTTGTTCAGTGTATTATATAATATATAGAAAAAGCGTAAAGCCTCGTCCAGATTGGTTGATCTTATCAGGAAAGATTGTGGCATGCGTACCAACCTCATTTCTGTTTCCCGGTGACGGAGGACTTTCTCGGATTTCCATATTTTAAAATCCTGTCGTAAAGGTAACTCTTCCGAGGAAGCAATCTGAAGATGCAGGTGTTCCGGAACGGATGCCCCAGCCTTGGGACCATTATAAAACACAGTATAGCCTATTAAATCACGGGCAAGGCTGAACATATCGGCTATGCAATCGGTAATTTGTTGCGGTTGATGCTTGTTGGAAACAACGGTAAAATGCCTGTTGAAAATAGGATAAGGGTTTACCAGAATAGCGTACTTACCGGCATAATGCAACAGTTTTTGCTCGACCGGGCGGTTTCCCTTGCATAGCGGACAGTTTCTTGGTGTAACCGGCGATGGCTCTGCGGTAACCGAAGCTGCACGGGCCGGGTTATAGATAACCCTGTATTTCTTCCATTTCTTTTCCCGCAGATACTTTACCTGCATCTCGCTCAGCCGGCGGTATCGCTCTGCAACCTCCGGCCACTCGTTCATTTGACTGATAAAGAATGCTCTGAGTTCTTGTCTATTCATAATTAAAAAGTAGTTATCACTATGTTAGGAGGTATCGCTTCGCTAGGAGGTACCACTCGCTTTGCTCGTTCAGGAGGTATCGCTTCGCTCAGGAATTAAAGTAGGTATTTTACATAATTCTTCGCCACAAAGTGGCAGGTTAATTCTTACTTAACTCCTTTAACTCCATCTAACTCCTTTTCTCCTTTTCTCTTTTCCTCTCCTGTATTTCAATTGTTCGTAATTGATCTTTGAATCTGTTTTGTTTTATCTTTAATTCCGGATCGGGATTTGCATCTGTATTATCTTCCCACCGGCGGCAGAAATACAGCGATTCGTACACCCGTCCAATGCGGTACAGGCGGCTGAATACCAGTGCCAGTGCGTAATCTTCTCCGTAACTTACATTCGGTGCCGGATGCTTACGTAACAACGGTGTATAGAATGCGCGTGGAGCACCGATGCCGTTTACACGCAGCAGGTTGTTACGGCCGTTCGTATCAGTCCATTCCCGGTGGTCTATTAATCCCGGGGGTATAATGTTCATATCAAAATCCGTCAGAGTGTACGACCCTACTACCATACCGCATTCCTCGGCGTAGAACGTATTAAGGATAGTTTGTACGGTATTCGGGCTGCTGTAAATATCGTCGCTGTCGAGTTGGATGCAGAATTTTCCGCAACGCGGATCCTGTGCGGCCAGATTCCAGCAACCACCAATTCCGAGGTTGTCTGCCGTAGGAATAATATGTATAAGGCGGCTATCCTGTTGGGCAATCTCCTGTATCTTCTCTGTGGTACCGTCGTTGGAATGATTATCAACAACAATAACATTATAAGGCAACTCTGTTTGCTGGCTCAATGCCGAGTTCAAAGCATCTGTAATAGTACGTGTACGGTTTTTTACCGGAATAATAACGGAAGCCTCGACCGGGAAGCTTTCGTCATTAAAAATTGTTGGTTCGGGAATGCCTTCCAGCAGTGTGCCTTTAGCTTTGAGGTATGCAGTGAAAGCACGTTCCATTTCTATCTGTACATCCCTGTTGCGCGGGTCGACATAATCGAAGTGCGATGCATTCAGGTATTTCGAAACTATATCTTCCACAATCTTGTTCTCGCCGTCGGGCTCAATAACGCATATTTCGTTATCATGAAGCATAATTCCGAGTATAAGCGAGTAGAATGCAGCGTACTTGCAATTAGGCAATGCTTTTGCATAATGTTTCAACGCCGATGTTTTGAATATCAGGACCGGTCCGAAATCGAAATCGTCGCGCACGCAACCCGACAGAAAATACCGGCCGAAGAAAGCAAATGCATGCGGCGATGTGGCTATGTTGCTTATGGCAGTGAACAGCGCCTGTGTGCTTGCCTCAATATCTATCGGGCGCAGGCAAAGGGCGGTAAATGGTCTTGCTAAAGGCTCAATTAAAGCTTTAAGCTGTTTGTTGCCGGTAATCTGGTCAGTCTGTATAAAATCTAAAACTGTAGTAAGCTTAATCATAGTTTATGTGTTTTGTTTTTTGGGTATAATCAAGATTGCAAGCCCGATAATAGTAAACAGGGCATTGAACAGTAACAACTCGTAACTGAACTCGTACCCGCCGAACCAGGCCTTGGAATTACGTTGCAGCACGAAACAAATTACCGGAGCCACCAAGGCTACCCAAGGTACGTACTTATCGCGTACCTGCCGTTTGATAAAAATACCAAATATAAACAGCCCCAGTATAGGCCCGTACGTATAGCTGGCCAGTGTATAAACGGCATCGATAACACTGGTGTTGTTCAGCAGGTTGATAACGAATATCACCACACCCATCACCACGGCCATGGCAACGTGTATCTTGCTTCGTAAGCGGCGCACTTCTTCTTCGCCTTTGTCTTTAATACCCATCACATCGACTGTGAATGACGTTGTGAGTGCCGTAAGCGCCGAACCTGCTGCCGAATAGGCCGACGAAATCAGCCCGATAATAAAAAGTACGCCCACAACCAGCGGGAAATATCCGCCCGTAGCAATGATGGGAAATACTTCGTCGCTCTTCATTTTCTCCGCTGTAATATCCTGCGCAGTAAATAGCCCGTTTTGAGCCGCAAACATGTAAAGCAGCACTCCCAGCATCAGGAAAAGAAGAATAATGAAGAATTGCGATATACCGCTGGTAATAATATTCTTCTGCGAGTCGCGGAAGTTACGGCAACTCAGGTTGCGTTGCATAAAATCCTGGTCGAGGCCTGTGGTGGCAATCATCGTAAACACTCCCGCCAGGAACTGCTTGAAGAAATACCGTTTATCGTTCACATCGTCGAAGAAAAACATACGCGAAAGGTCGCTTTCGGTGATGGATTTCACCATTCCACCGAAACTAAGTTCAAGGTCGGAGGCAATATAATAGATACAAAGAACCACCGAAACTACCAGGCAAAGCGTTTTCAACGAGTCGGTCCATATCAGCGACTTTACTCCGCCCCGGAAGGTGTAAAGCCATACCAGCAGCACCGTAGCAGTAACATTCAGTATAAATGGCAACCCCAACGGCTCGAAAACCAGCAACTGAAGTATAAGGCACACCAGGAACAAGCGTACGGCTGCCCCCAGCATCTTGGATATAAAGAAGAACCACGCCCCGGTTTTATAAGATTTCATGCCGAAACGGTTTTCCAGATACCCGTATATCGACACAAGGTTCATGCGGTAGAATAATGGGATGAGTACGAAGGCAATGAGGAATTGACCAGCTACAAAACCTAATACCATTTGCAAGTAAGCAAAATTACTGGCGGCTACCATACCCGGCACCGATACATACGTAACACCGCTAATGCTGGATCCAATCATAGCAAAAGCCACCACGTACCAGGCCGACCGCCGGTTGCCTACAAAGAATCCTTCGTTATCGGCCTTACGACCGGCTATGTACGATACGGCGAATAGTACAATAAAGTAAATAGCGATTGTTAATAGTACGGTATACGGCCCCATAGTATGATTTGTTGTGTGCGAACGCAAATATAAGATAATTTCCTAAAATTCGGTAGTGCGAAGAGGTAAATTGTTAATCTCTGCCGGATGTAAAAGTTGGATTCGCCTCTGTTTATGCGGAGTTTACTTTTACTTTGAAAAATAATACAAATATTTTTTTAATGAAAGCTTGCATAATAATTCAGAATGGTTTATATTTGCAAAGTGAACTTAAAGCTGAATATTTAATTAACTAAATAACTTTAATAAAACTTATGAACTACATTGAACTGATTAACAACTTCTGGCTTCAGGACGAAAGCTGGCAGTTTTCGAGTAACGAAACGCGCCTGTACTTCTACCTGCTTAAAACAGCCAATCGTTTGGGCTGGCACCCCCAATGGAAAAGAAGCGATGAACGGGTATCCATCGAAACAGCCATATCCGTTAATACCATGAAGCAAGCACGGAAGAAGCTGGTGAAAGCAGGGTTGATAGCCTATACTCCCGGGCGGAGTGGGAAAAACCAGCAAACCGTATATCGAATACTCGAACCCCGGATGCTGTTCCAATTGACGGAAAGTTTGACGGATAACCTGACGGATACTTTGACGGATAACCTGACGGAAAACCTGACACCTTCTTCCTTATATATAGGTACGCGCATTAAACAAAAACAGAAAAAGAAACATTGTCCCCCCACCCTGGAGGAAGTCAAAGATTTTTTTTCAGAGAAATTACCCGGATGGGAAGAACAAGCCGAACTCTTCTATCACCACTTCGATGCCTTGGGATGGCTTACCGCCACCGGAGGACAGATACGTAGCTGGAAAGGACGGGCCAACTACTGGATTAAAGAAGAACAGATAAGAACATCTAAAACCAATCACCATGAAGACAAACGAAAACCACAACCAAACACCGGTGGCACACACTCAGCAGCCACCCAGCCTGCCGGAACCGGCAATCTCGACCAGCAAATTGATGCAATACTGGGACGAACTTAATCCTCTTGCAATGACCGACGTAGCCCGGACAGCCACCGAGCAGAACTTTTCGCTGAACGACATTGGACGGCAAACCGGCGTTGTAGTACTGAAAGCCCTGCTGGTAAAGTTCCTCAACTCGTTTCTGGATTTCTATAATCTAGCCCGGAGGGATGATGCACACCGCATCGAAATAGTCAACCTGTTACTTGATGAATACGGTCATTTCACCCTTACCGACCTGAAGTTTTTCTTCAAACAGGCCAAGAAAGGCTACTTCGGCGAGGTGTACGGGCGGTTGGATGGCGGGGTAATCTTCAACTGGCTTCGTAAGTATAACCATCAGCGCATGGATGCTTTCGAGAACTACCAACGTCAATTGCAAATCAGCGGTTTGAACGAAAAAAGCCGCCGCTGGCAGGAATACGCCGCATCCGAAGCATTCAAAGAAAACCGTCTCCGGGCCGAGGAGGGCTACAATAGTCTGGTTAAAAAACTCACAGGAAGCAAGTACGGGCTACACGGAAAAAAGTTCAGGAAATAAAAGCCATCTTATCAGGCATCACCATCCCGTTACCATATCCATACTTATCCCGGTAGGACAACGGTCTTATCCCGGTAGGATAACCCCTGTTATCCCGGTAGGATAGTACCCTTATCCCGGTAGGATAACACCCCTTATCCCGGTAGGACAAGACCGTTATCCCGGTAGGATAAAAGAATATTCCCTTCCATGAAAGGAAAAACTAAACACAACGCAATTATTAACTTTAAAAAACTTGAAAAATGAAGAAAAACAATTCCCTAAACAAAAAAGGTGGTTACACCAAATCCGAACTGGCTAAGCTGTATTTCCCGTATCTGGCCGAGTCGTCCGCACTCAAACAATTTAACATCTGGGTTTGGCGGGATAAAGAACTCGCGGGCTTACTGCGCTCACGGGGACTTACTCCGCTAACTCGCAGGTACACACCCCGGCAAATTGAAATTATCTTCGACTATCTGGGCGAACCTTTTCTTTAAATATTCCGGTTGGTTATAGCCCGGTAGTCCATTTCATGCTGTTTTGCAGGGCGGTAGTTCGCTTTATTTCGCTTTATCTCGCATTAGCACGCCGCCTGCAAACCCTTAACTCTCCATAGCCCGACATTGCCCAAAATGGCTAATTTTCAATGTTGTATCTTTGCATTACACCGCCGGGACGTAGAACAGGATCCATCTTCATACCGGCAATTATGAGAAGCAATTCAAACAATTTTTATTAACAAATTAATTATTAGGAGGATACATTATGAGTATACCTGTAACGCGCTATTTGCGCAACAAGATTTTGGGCGACGATACTTCGCCCCAGTTATATTACTTGCGACCCGCACCGGGCTATTCGCGAACCTTAACCCTGGAGCAGTTGGCTGCCGATATCGAACAAATCGGTTCGATGAGTACGGACGACATCGTACACGTAGCCAGCGCCATAGGCAAACGGTTGAAGAATGCCATTGTGCAGGGTGATAAAGTAAAAATAGCCGGTCTGGGAACCTTCTTCCTCAGTTTCAACAGCGAAGGAACGGAGGAGATGAAAGATTGCACCGTGCGAAACATTTACAAGGTAAACATCCGCTTCAAACCCGAAAAGGGTATGCGCCTCATCAATGATACCGGTGCAGCTACCCGTAGCCCTAACAACGTTAGCTTTTATATCCGTGGCGAATCAACTACGGGCGATAACAATCCAGGCGACGACGATGGGGGAGATGATGGAGGATTTACACCGGATCCGAATGCGTAAAGCAAAGACACTAACACAAAGTAAAACCAGTAAAAACATGTATTAAAAGAACCAGCCTCGTCATTGCGAGGTACGAAGCAATCCAGTTCATAAGCTTCACAATGCTGGATTGCTTCACCTTCGGTTCGCTTTTTTAATCAAAAACTTATGAAAACAGAATAACTTATGAAAACAATTAAACACTTATTAATTTTATTAAGCCTAATGGCAACATCTGCCTTTGCGCAGACCGAACAACAATATGCCTACGATAGAAACGGTAACATGACAAAGGATTTATCGAAAGGTATAACGAAAATAGAATATAATTCATTAAATTTACCGAGAAAAGTTATCTGGAACGATAGCCGGTATTCAGTGTATACTTACGATGCCCGCGGTAATAAATTACGTGCCCGGCATGTGGATGGCGATTCGGAAACCACTCTGGATTACTGCGGCAATTTAGTCTATGAAAACGGTGAGCTGAAGCGCATCCTCCTCGAAGATTATGGATAATGGTGTTGGTCCGGAATTTTCAGTACTTTTACCTGATCATCCTTATACAGAAGCTATGAAAACCGATAAAAGAGTTCTTGAAGCCCAAAAAATGATTGCTGATGGCAATACTGAAGTTCCTGGTCAGATTACGAATGTAAGTCGTAAGTGGTCACCATTAAATGTGTTAGGAACAACTTCAATGGCAAAACAATTTATTGGAAGTTATCGTTATGATGCTTTTTCAAGTTCTGATGGGAAAACCCTAAACAATGTTATTAGCGATAGTAAAAGTAGAACATCATTCTTTCTTCATTTGCCGTTACCTAATAAGAATAGAAGTCAAGCGCGAGAATTCTCAAATACATATCAATTTTATATTTGGAAATCACCCAAATAATTATGAAAAGAAAACATATTATATTAGTTTTAATTTCCAGTGTTTTATTAGCCCTTTTTATGCTTGGAGTGGTGATAGGTTCTTTTGATTTTACCCGTTCTAAAAGACTAGGGAAAACCAATTATTATTTAGTGGAGAATGTTAATGTCGCCAATATTTGGGGATTATGTTATGTTTACCCAGAGATGAAAGAATCTTTTATCGGAATATTGAACGCCTACACACCGGAAGTATACTGGAATGAAGAATATATATTAGCACCTTCATGTAATACACTAAATGATAGTATTGAAGAATATTACATTGTAAAAATGCTTCCACCTTTAAAAGAGGGAGAATTAGGAGTGCCTTGGGAAAAAATAGGTCCTTTATCCAAAGAAGAATATGAACATCAGAAACAAATATTACATCTTATAGAGAGAGAAATGAAGCATATTAGTCTTATTGATTAAAATTATAATCGAGACTGTAATTTAAACTGTGTCAGTAAAGAATAAATTATTAACTTTACTAACACAGTTTTTTTTATGGAAGAATTTGATTTTGAAAGTATCAAGAACAAGGCTTTAGAACAGTTAAAATCCGGTAATCCTTAATCCTGTTTTATGATTTCTATTATATGTGTTGCTTCAATATAAAATAGAAATGGTGAAAACTACGCGCCTGAGACTGTCAATAATTGCAAGGTTAATCTATACGCTGGTAATAATTCTTGGAATACTCTTCTTCGTATTGATTTTTATAATAAGACTCTACAATCAATTCAGTACCAGTAAGATTTAGTATTTTAGCCTCTTCTGTATGTTCATCGTCATCTTCATCAGTTGGCCAAGTAATGATTATACTATTACCTTTCAATTTCCATTTTGCATATTCTGCATCGTCATTGACGGACATTACAAAAGTTCCGTCAGCTTTGAATTTTATAACATCTTCTCCGACATTATATGTATCATCCCATTCGTCGTCCCAACGGGATTCTTCGAAATCTTTGTAATATCCTACACTTCTGACTAATGTCCATTCTCCGACAAGGTCGGAAGATGAAGCGTTATCATCGTCGCTACATGAAGTAATAGTCACGCAAAAACATAAAAATGCTGCAATAAGCAGGTAATTATTCTTTTTCATATTAGTAAGTTTGTTCATATATTAATACTGTAACTCATATACATTCTTCGAAGTGAGAAAAGTCATTTGTTCATAGTTCTGCTTAATATAAAAGACCAGTTCCGAACCACTTTTCATATAAATGACACCGGCTCGTTCGGTGGGAGCATATATGTACGTGAATTCTTTCTCTTCGTCTACGTGTATTGTCGGTTGCCACTTGTTGTTCCTCTTTATTCGAGAATATCCCTTTCGTGTGTATTTTCCTGCTTTATCGGAAGTAAAAGAATAGGTCATCTCAATCTCTGATTCTGTTATACTGGTGTGTGATTCATATTTACTTACCCAAACGCTTCCTGACAGATGCCCGTTTTCGATATCGGCGGGGCTGCCTCCATTATCATCACTACAGGCGATAAAGGTGGTGGAAAGGAAAAGGAATATGAGTGTGTAAAAGATGCTTATCCGGCGTAATATCATGATTTTATATGCTTTAGTGTGCTCCCTCAGAGAAGGGGCGGTTAATATTTAATCAATAATGGATGTTATGACTCCATTCTCGAAGAATACCACGAAATTGTTGCTGAACAACCACCGTGTTTTGCCTCCTGTTTCGCGCACATGCCTGGGTTTTCCGCACACGAGTGTACATTCGGTTTCGTTCATACCCTTTACTACTCTTCCGGCTTTGAGTTCGTCCCAGTGAGTAATGGGATGGTGCTCATTGCTACGGATGAATTCGAACATTCTGTTGAGATATCCTGAGTGGGCAGATATAAATTCATTTAAATACGTTTGATGCTTGGGCTTTTTCTCCGGGTCGAGCCGTTCGAAGGCAATGTTTTTGTACTCGTTTAGGAAGCCTTTTGTTTCGAGTTGAATGTCGGTGGTAAGGAACGATAACATGTTTTCTGCAACCTGAATCTGTGTGGTAAACTTATACGAAGTGCCCGCCGAACCATATTCGGCCGAGGGCACTTGCTGTTTCACGATAAAGCGCTGGGTTTCAAAATTTATTTCTTCAATATTCTCTAGTTCGGATGTTCCTTGGTCGATGGCAAATAGTAGGGCATTGATGAAGATGTGTTCGCCGGCAAGGTCGTCGAACGTTACAAAGTCGGTAACAATAACTCTATTGTCGACAACAGTGTAGTCATACCGACCCTGGGCTAGGGCCGGTATGAAAAGAGTGGGGAATAAAATTGAAAAAAGGGCTTTATACATGTTTAATGTGTGTTAGAATTTGAATCCTACTTTGGCGCCAATGAATGTGATATTGTAATCCCAACCATCTTCCGACATAGATTGCCTGTTGTAAGCAAAGGCAACACTAAGGCGCGGAAGGACATTCAAACCGGTTTGAAATTCGTAAGCGAATCCTCCTTTTTCTCCTTCAATGTAGTAGCCATAACCAAGCCCGATGCTGGCAAAGGCGGTCATCCCGGCAAATTCGGGCGAAGTACCACGGAAGGCAGTCAGTAATTGCGGAGAGATTGTTTCCGACAAATGTTCCAGATTTGCTGCTGCTTTCAGCTTCAGGATATCCCATGCAATATTGGGTGTAAATACTTTGCGATATCCAAAACCAAGATCCAAGGCCACGCCATCGGCATCCTTAAGAGCTCCGACTCCCAGTTCCATGAACATTCCCGAATCACCTTTTTCTTGTTTCCCTTTCGAGATGGTTGTACTTGTAACAAGTTGTGCGCTCATGGCTGAACTAAGGCATACGGCTACGAATAAAATTACTAGCTTTTTCATACGTGTTTTTGTTTATAATTAATAAATATCAATTGAATGATTGCAGTTTATCTGTCTTTCAGTGCTTTAGTTTTGCCTGTAGCATCGTTAAGCCGGTCGTATTGCGGATAGATGATAGGAATCCATTGATAATCTCCATCCTTATTATCTTTAATAACCGACCGGAAGTTGATGTACTTGCCCGGATAGCCTGATAGTTCGATGGAAATTATTTTCCCTTTCATCTTCTTAGCATAAACATTGAAGGTTGCAGCTACGATAAGGTCGGCATTTGCTTCCTTGGCCGCCCGGTACAGCGAACTCTTTTTGTGCTCTTCCAGCATATCGTAAGATAATGTCTCTACTCCTGCCGGGACATCGAATTCGTAGGGTCCGTACTCTTGCCGTACCTGGTTGTCCAGAATTTCAATATCAGCCACCAATGGCACGATAAACACATCTTGCTTAGGCTCAATAATTCGCGATTGAGATTGTTCATACTCATTTTTTTCCTTGGTTTGCCCCATTGCAGCAAAAGAATATACCAAGGCAATTGTGCTTAATAAATAAAATCGGTTTAACATACTGGGTTCATTTGTATATCTGCCGGTTCCCCAAGGCAAGTTTATAAAAGAAAGAGGCGTGGGAACTTTTTATTACTAAAAAACGCTCTTTACAATCAAAGCGATTACTACCTTTAACAGCAGGAACCGCAACAAATATTTAAGGCAAATATACAAAATCGTTAAAGTCTGTTTAAAGACATTTTGGGCGAATAGGTCTAAGTGTCGGTATCCTTGTTTATACGTTTAAAATGGTTGATTAAGATGGAATAAATATGGCCTTCCCATAGCGCTTTTGTGCTGGATGGGTTAAATAATATCCAGATCGTCCTTGATTTTTTTGTAAAACCTGGTACTTACCGTTTCGTCAATGTTCGAAAACGGTGGATATAAAATACATTTGAGTGTTTTATTTTCGATGGATATAAGGTAATCCAGGTTTATAACACATTGCTGGTTTATTTGAACGAAGAGGTTAGACAGCGGAAGGAGTTCTTTCGCTCCGATATTGGTGCGTAGTTTATGTTGGGTTCCATCGGCCAGCTTCATTGTCCAGCATCGCAGGGACTTTGTGTATTGGAAAACGCCCACGTCTGTACACTTCACCAGCATAAGGCCTGTGATTGTTTGAATGGCAAATTTATTCTCTTTTTGAATAAACTCGTATAAAGAATTCTTGAAGTTGGGAACCGGCTTATCCCAGGTAGCCAACAGTCGGTTGATAATAAAATAGAGTTCTTCGGGCAGGTAGGGCTTCAGCAGGTAATCGAAGGCAGAGGCGCGGACAGCATCGAGTAAGTATTGGTTGAAGGCTGTGTAAAATACAACGCGTATATCCCTCACTTCTTCTTTAAGTTGATTTAATAATTCCAGGCCCGACATTTCCGGCATTTCCATATCCAGGAACAGTAATTCGGGTTGTTGCTCTATGATAAGCTCAATGGCTTCTTTAGCCGAAGGCAGGCATCCGATTATTTCAATTTCCGGATAACTTCTCAGGTCGTGGCTGAGTTTGGTAATAGCTGCCGGAATATCATCTACAATAATGGTTCGTATCTTTTTGGTCATAATTCGAAATTATAATGGGTGGGGATAATGAATGTAACACGTGTACCTTTTTCTTCCGTATCGCTGAAAGAACGGTTGTCTATATTGAATGCTATCTTTTCTTCGTTCCGAGCATTCAGTATTTCTATGGTACGGTATAGCATTTTAAGGCCGCTACCGGTTCCGCGTATATCATTTTTATACTTATCGGGTTGATATCCCTGTCCATTGTCTTCGATAATGATGCAAAGAGATTGGTTGCAGAGGGATATGTTTATCCAAATGGTTGGCTGGGTGCTCCTGCTACCGGTGAATGCATATTTTACGGCATTCTCAATCTGTATTTGGATAGACATCGACGGGACGAGTGTATGCAGAGGGATGTTGTCGTCGACCTGCCAGTCGATGATAATCTTCGATTCGTTTTTCATCGTGTATAGATGCAGGTAATCTTTCACCAGGTTTATTTCTTCTTCCAGCGCAACGGCCGTTCGTTCGGATGCTTGCAGGTTGTTTCTGAGTAGTCTGATTAATAACTGGAAGGGCTCTTTCAGTTCTTTATAGTGTTCCAGCGAGGGCATAATTGTGTTTAGCGCATTAAATACGAAATGCGGCGACAGCCTGTTGCGGATAATCTCCATGCGTAGCCCTGTAATAATACCGATTTGTTTTTGATGCTTTAATTCGCGGAGTTTACGGCGATAATGAATGATACCGACGATAAGAATCAGCAATAAGATAAATGATATGATACTTGAAAGAGCAATCTTTTGCCATTGAGAGGCTTGTTGCGCTGTCAGTGCTATTTGCATATCCTTCCGGATTAGAATCGTATCCTGCCGGTACCGCGAATCTATCTCAGCAATGTTACTTTGTGTTATCGTGTTGCGAAGGGAATCATCATAAGCTACAGCTTTTTTGTGATATTGATATGCCTTTCGGAAATCCTGTTTCTTTCGGTAAAGTTCTTGCAGACGTTGATAATGATGATAGAGGTATTGCGGGTTTATCTGTGCAGTATCGTAAGGTTGTGTTAATAGCTTTTCGGCTTTTGGTAATTCGTTCGTGAGCATGGCAAGCGAAGCGTATAAACCGTCTGTGTAAAATTTGATGGAAGGTTGGTGGTAAAACTCTCCAAATAATAGTTTTGCTTTATCCAAGTAGAATTGTGCCGAGTCGGGTTCCTCTTTGAGTATAAAAAGTTCTCCCATATTCCCCTGGCTGATACCCTGGTAGTAGGTGTTAGAGAAACTGGATGCTATCCGGTTAGCTTCGCGGAAGCAGGTAAGCGACTTATCGTAATCCTTAATCATGTAAAAATAGCTGCCATAAGAGTTTTGAAAGAAGTATTTATCAAAGAGCGAAGAATTATCCAACCATTCCCGGGTTTTCTCGTAATACTCTTCGGCCAGCTTATAATTTCCCAGTTCCTGATATAATTTGGCCATACCCGAAAATATCGAGTAATTATTTTGTTTGCCTGTATGTAGCGAGTCGGAGATTGCCAATGCTTTTCTATAATAAAAGCTGGACGAAGTATAATCGCCCTCGTGCAAATAGCAATCGGCGAGATTAATGCAGATGTAAGGTATATCTTCTTTATAATGAGTATTGTACAATAGGTTGTATGCCATGTTGAAACAACTGATGGCTGTATCTCGCCGGCTTATTTCATGAAAAATAATTCCACTGGTGTTGTAGGCATCTGCAGCTATTTTAATGGCTTTATCGGGAGGAGAAGTAAGACTTTTGAAATAGCGGGTCACTCGTTGGCTGGTTATTAAGGCGCTGTCGGTCTGGGCATTGAGGTAGTATGCTTTTACCAGAAGGCTTGATAATTGGTAGAACAGCAAAGAGTCGGTAACTGTTAATTGCAACTTGAGGCATGTATCTCTCACGGATGCCGGTTTTTCATAAAGAGAGTCCTTGTATGTCATTAAAAGAGTCTCTATGTGGTTTGCCGAGTAAGTAGCAGTTTCCCGGTTCGGGTTTTCGCAACAAATAACGCAGATGAAGCATAAAATTAGAAAAATTGGACTGTGTTTTTGCATCGTAAGTGATTGGTTGCCTGGTTATCTAATCATACAAAAATAGTTATATTATACACCTGTTCCGGAATTATTTCCTGTTAAAAATTCCGCCACCGGGTTTATTACATTGTTGTATAAAAACTAAAACAAGATTTTTATCTTTTACAAATGTATAATTATTTTGGTTGATATAATAAATTATTTAGGTAGCATTGTGGTTAAACACCGTTTTATTTGTTTATGTGCTTGAATTTTGTGGTTATTGGTGTGTTTTATAAGGATAACAAAAAAGGAGCCTTTTCCCAAAGGCCCCCTTTCCAAACAAATTATTTAATTAAAAAATCGGAAAATATTAAATGTTCTTTTCTTTAATCAGGTATTCGGCAATCTGTACTGCATTCAGTGCAGCGCCTTTCTTTATCTGGTCGCTTACAGCCCAGAATGTTAATCCGTTATCATTAGTCAAATCCTTGCGGATGCGACCTACGTAAACAGGATCTTTGCCTGCGAGGAACAATGGCATAGGATATTCTTTTTCTGCCGGGTTGTCCATCAATACTATACCGTCAGCATTGGCGAATGCCTGGCGGGCTTCTTCAACAGAGATTGGTCTTTCTGTTTCTACCCAGATACTTTCGGAGTGTGAACGAAGAGCGGGAACACGTACACAAGTTGCACTTACTTTAATATCCGAGTGCATGATTTTACGTGTTTCGTTGAACATCTTCATCTCTTCCTTGGTATAACCATTTTCGGTAAATACATCTACCTGTGGTATAAGGTTGTAAGCCAACTGATAAGCAAATTTCTCAACCGTAACTTCCTCGCCGGCTACAATCTGACGATACTGTTCGTGCAGTTCGTCCATTGCTGCGGCACCTGCACCGCTGGCTGCCTGATAAGTAGAAACGTGTACAGTTTTGATGTGCGACAGTTTTTCGATTGCTTTCAACGCAACCACCATTTGTATGGTAGTACAGTTGGGGTTGGCAATTACTCCGCGCGGACGGTCTTTGGCATCGGCAGCGTTCACTTCGGGAACTACCAATGGCACATCAGTGTCCATACGGAAAGCACTGGAGTTGTCAATCATCACAGCACCATATTTTGTAATTGTCTTTTCGTATTCTTTGGAAGTGCCTGCACCGGCTGAGGTGAAGACGATATCCACATCCTTGAAGTCGTCGCCATGTTGCAAAAGCTTGACTTCGATCTGCTTACCACGGAACATGTACTTGGTACCGGCGCTACGTTTAGAGCCGAATAATACCAGTTCATCCATCGGGAAGTTTCTCTCATCGAGTACGCGAAGGAACTCTTGTCCCACCGCGCCGCTTGCGCCAACAATAGCTACTTTCATTTTTTTCTTCTTATTATTAAAGTGTGAATAATTTCGGCAAAAATACGATATATTCTTTAAATATAGCAGTTATTTTTGCTAATTTTGCGGGAAATAGTATTTAGATTATTTTTTTGAAACGCAGATTAACGCGGATTTACGCAGATTAATCATTTTATTAATATCAATCTGCGTAAATCCGCGTTAATCTGCGTTTCAAAATTCTGTATATAATATAACTAAAAACCAGTATGTGAATGGATTGGCTTGGCATCGACTTAAATCTTCCCGTTACAGATCCTACCTGGGTTTTCCTGCTGGTTCTTCTTATTATACTTTTTGCGCCTATACTGCTTGGCAAGCTCCGTATTCCGCACATTATCGGTATGATTTTGGCGGGTATCATTGTAGGTGAGCACGGACTGAATATCCTTGAACGCGATAGTAGTTTTGAATTATTCGGCAAAGTGGGGCTCTATTTCATCATGTTCCTGGCTGGACTGGAAATGGATCTGGAAGACTTCAAGAAGAACCGTAATAAGGCGCTTGTTTTCGGTATCCTTACTTTTGCCGTTCCTATGATACTGGGGGTATGGAGTTCCATATCTTTGCTCGATTTTAATACTTCCACTTCTGTATTGCTGGCCAGTATGTATGCATCGCATACACTGATTGCTTATCCTATAGTAAGCCGGTACGGACTGTCGCGTTTGCGTAGTGTCAGCATCACGGTTGGAGGTACGGCTATAACTGTAGCCCTGGCGTTATTGATCCTGGCTATTATATCGGGTATGTACAAAGGTACTATCAATGAAATGTTCTGGATATTGTTGACGGTTAAGGTGGTTGCAGTAACATTTATCATTATTTTCTTCTTCCCGCGAATAGGCCGTTGGTTCTTCCGCAAGTACGAGGATAGTATCATGCAATTTATCTTTGTACTGGTAATGGTATTTCTTGGAGGTGCCTTGCTCGAACTCGCTGGCATGGAAGGTATTCTCGGTGCATTCCTTGTTGGGTTGGTATTGAACAGGTTGATACCTAACCTCTCTCCATTGATGAACCGCCTCGAATTTGTGGGTAATGCCCTGTTTATCCCTTATTTCCTTATCGGGGTGGGAATGATTATCGATGTACGTTCGCTCTTTACCGAAGGAGATGCCCTGAAAGTAGCTGTTGTGATGACTGTAGTTGCTACCTTTAGTAAATGGCTGGCTGCATGGTTAACACAGAAGACTTTCCGCATGAGCCACAATGAACGCTCAATGATGTTCGGTCTTAGTAATGCACAGGCAGCTGCAACCCTGGCAGCCGTACTGGTGGGAAATAAAATTGAGATTTCGCCCGGAGTACCTTTGCTGAATGATGATGTATTGAATGGTACAGTTGTTATGATACTTTTCACCTGTATTATCAGTTCTGTAATCACCGAAAGAGCTGCCCGGCGTATGGTTGTAGAAGATACAGCCGAAGGAGAGGACGACAGACCGAAAGAAGAAGAAAACATCCTGATTCCGATTGCCAACCCCGAAACAATAGCCAATCTTATTAACATGGCCTTGCTCCTGAAAGAGCCCAAACGTAAAAACGGACTGATAGCCATGAGTGTTATAAACGATAATAATGCTTCGGAAACACGGATGACGCAAAGTAAACGTTACCTGGAACGTGCTGCCATGGTTGCTGCTGCTGCCGACATAAATGTGCATACGGTAACGCGCTACGACCTGAATGTAGCTTCGGGCATTATCCATACCATGAAAGAATATAATGCATCCGAGGTAGTTATCGGTTTACATCACAAAATAACTATTGTCGACTCGTTCCTGGGGCGACTTACGGAAAATCTGCTGAACGGTACCTACAAACAGATTATGATTGTAAAAAGCCTTATGCCGGTTAATACACTGCGGCGCATTGTTATTGCCGTTCCACGGAAAGCCGAATATGAAGCCGGTTTTACCAAATGGCTGGAAAGAATATGCCGTATGGGTACCCAACTGGGTTGCCGGGTGCATTTCTTCGCGCATCCGGATACGAAACGATACCTGGAAGGATATATATTTAATAAACACAGGGTGTTGCGCCGGGAATACTCGGTAATGGAAGATTGGGACGACCTTTTATTAATCACCAAACACCTCAACTACGACCATTTGTTGGTTATCGTGAGTGCGCGTCGCGGGTTTATTTCATACCACCCTGCTTTCGAAAAACTTCCTTCGCAAATGAAGTATTTCAGCAACAACAGTGTGATGGTTATTTATCCGGACCAGTATGGCGACCCGCAGGAGAGTTTGTCATTCTCTGAACCCATGCACCACAACGAAACCCAAACATACGAGAATGTGGGCAAATGGTTCTATAAATGGTTTAGAAAGAATTGAGATAAGAAGGTAAGAATATAAGAAGTAAGAATACGATGCCGGGAGAGTGGAAGCAACGAACGGAACTGCTATTTGGCAGCGAGAAGATGAAAAGGCTGGCAAACGCGCATATACTGGTAGTCGGCCTGGGAGGAGTAGGAGCGTATGCCGCCGAAATGATTTGCCGGGCAGGTGTAGGGAAAATGACTATAGTGGATGCGGATACGGTACAGCCCAGTAATATCAATCGTCAGTTACCCGCACTGCATTCTACTATCGGTATGAAGAAGGCCGAAGTACTGGCCGAACGTTTCCGGCAGATTAACCCGGAACTGGAACTGAATGTATTGCCCGTTTTCCTAAAAGATGATAATATCCCCGAACTGTTGGATGCAGCAACATACGATTTTGTAGTGGATGCAATTGACACCCTCAGCCCCAAATGTTTCCTGATATATCATGCGCTGAAAAGGAATATTAGGATAATATCAAGCATGGGCGCCGGAGCAAAGTCGGATATAACAAAAGTACAATTTGCCGACATACGCGATACGTATCATTGCGGACTAAGCAAAGCAGTGAGGAAGCGTTTACAGAAAATGGGCGTACGACGTAAACTACCGGTAGTTTTCAGTACTGAACAAGCGAATCCGGATGCTGTTATATTGACAGAAGATGAGATGAATAAGAAATCAACCTGCGGTACGGTGAGCTATATGCCGGCTGTTTTTGGTTGCTATCTGGCTGAATACGTTATTAAGAAGTTATAAGTATTAAGTAATAAGTTCTAAGTTTTTATGTCAACTCAGAACTTAAAACTTATAACTTAAAACTTAAAACTCGAAAATATGATACACTTAGAAGGAATAACCAAAAGTTTCGGAGCGCCGCAAGTATTGAAAGGTATCGACCTGGATATCAATAAAAGCGAAGTCATCAGTATCGTTGGCCCCAGCGGTGCCGGAAAGACCACCCTGTTGCAGATTATTGGTACGCTTGATAAGCCCGATGCCGGCCAGGTAGTCATTGACGGAACCGATGTGCGTAAACTCAAAGAAAAAGAACTTTCGGCCTTCCGGAATAAGAGTATTGGTTTTGTATTCCAGTTTCACCAGTTATTGCCCGAGTTCACTGCATTGGAAAACATCATGATACCTGCTTTTATTGCCGGAAAGAGTGAGAAGGAAGCCAGTGTACGCGCCAATGAACTTCTTCGCTTTATGGGAATAGCCGACCGAGCTACACACAAGCCGAATGAACTTTCGGGTGGAGAGAAGCAGCGGGTAGCCGTAGCACGTGCATTAATTAATAATCCTGCGGTAATACTGGCCGATGAACCTTCGGGTAGCCTGGATACGCGCAATAAGGAAGAACTGCATCAGTTATTTTTCGACCTGCGCAACCAGTTTGGGCATACATTTGTCATTGTGACACATGATGAAGGATTATCGCGCATTACCGACCGTACCGTTCACATGCTGGATGGGGTCATTCAAATGTAACGTAATGCTTCATCCGTTCGAAGTCTTCTTCTGTAAATTCTTCCAGTAAAGCTAATTCGTCGAGGCTTTTAAGTGAACCTTTTTTCTTTCTGAGTTCTACGATCGCTTTGGCCTGGTAAAAGTTGAAATAAGGGTGATTCCTTAGTCGGTCTATACTGACTTTATTCAGGTTGATGCGGACGGTTTCAAAATTATCTGTTGAGAACCACCCGGCAAATTGTTCTGTATCCAGGTCGATATCCCGTAACTGATTAACCTCATAAAATCCACCGATACGGTTCCGATAAGTTATAATCCGCCGGGCGGTAACGCTTCCGATACCCGGAATCTTTTTAAGTTCGGTAGTATCGGCTGTATTTAAATCAACAACAGTTCCGGCAGGATACTTGAATACTCTTTGAATCGTATCTGTTTTTTCTTCAAATAACGGAGGAATATCTTTTAATTCTGCTTCCTCTTGCGGAATAGATATATACGGTAGCAGTTCTGAGAACTGTTCATCTGTCATTCCGTATATCTTCCTGAAATCTTCCGGCTTCCTGAATTTACCTCCTTTAGTGCGGTAGTTTATAATGTTTTTTGCCATCCATCCCGGTAACCCCAACCGGGTGAAGGTTGCAGAATCGGTGGTGTTGGGGTTGAAAATAAATAATGTAATTGTCTTTTGTTTATAATTGTTATTGGTGGATGCTCTTACAGGCTCTTCTTGAGTTTCCTTCAATGATGCCATGAAATCAGCATATTCCTTATCAAAGTCAATATCCGCTTCCAGTGATTTATCAGTATTATTCCCGGAGAAGAATCTGATAACAACAAAAACAAGAATCAATATAGACAAAAGTATAATCCCTCTTTTCTCCGTCCGCGAGAAAAAGAAAAAATCTTTCCACATATTATTTTAAAAGGCCAAGTTCGTTGATGAATATAAAAGCAATCGCAACAGGCGCTATAAATTTCAGTATAAAGATTATAATCTTATAAAGAGAATCTTTTAGTGTGCCATCGTTTGTAATTTCGGCCTTGACAATTTTCTTATCTAAGTACCAGCCAACAAAAATAGAAATGAAGAAGGCACCTAACGGAAGCATGATCTTTGCAGTAACATAGTCGAACAAGTCGAACATTCCCTTACCAAAAATAGTGAATTCTTTTGTAGCCCCCATCGAGAGCGAACAGAAAATACCCAGAAAAATACAACCGCAAGTAACCAACGTTGCCGCCCGGCTGCGGGTGAATTTGAATTCTTCGTGCAGATAGGCCGTCACAACCTCGTGCATAGAGATGGTTGATGTGAGAGCAGCAACCGCCAGAAGAATATAAAACATGACCGAAAAAATATATGCCAGGAAAGGTACTCCACTGAATGCCTGTTGGAAAACATTCGGCAAGGTTATAAAGATAAGACTTGGTCCGGCATCTGGCTGAATACCCACAGAGAATGCCGCTGGAAATATAATAAACCCCGCCATAATAGCAATAAAGGTATCGATTACGCCAACGCTTAAAGCTGTTTTGGTTAAATTGGTTTTTTTGCCAAAGTAAGATGCATAAGTAGAGAGGCAGCCCATACCCAAGCTAAGTGAGAAAAAAGCCTGGCCCATAGCACTAAGAAATACGCTACCCGTTACTTTGCTGAAATCGGGCTTCAATAAAAATTCAATTCCACGCTCTGCTCCCGGAAGCAATATCGAACAAATTGCCAGTATAATAATGAGGATAAACAGGGCGGGCATCATCACTTTAGACGATCGTTCAATACCTTTCTCCACACCTTTGACTATAATCAAATGAGTACCCACCAAAAATACTATTAACCATATAACCGGTTTCCAGGGATTACCCGAAAAACTTTCGAAAGAAGCGATAAAATCCGAAGAGGTTTTTCCGGAGAAACTGTTGGTTACGGCCTCCAATATATATTCTAAAGTCCAGCCGGCAACAACCGAGTAATAACTTAGAATCAGGAATCCGGCAAGTACACCCATACGTCCTACCCATTTCCATTGCGTTCCCGGGGCAAGTACCTGGTAAGCTCCTGCTGTATTGGCGCGGGAACGCCGGCCGATAAGAAATTCGGAAACCATAATAGGCAGACCCAGAACAACAATGCAGCCCAGGTAAATCAGGATAAATGCAGCACCACCATTATTCCCCGTTTCATAAGGAAATCTCCATATATTACCTAATCCTACCGCCGAACCTGCCGATGCAAGTATCACTCCTATTTTACTCCCAAACTTTGCCCTGTCAACTTTAGCCATTTCTTTTCTGTTTTGAGGGTTATTAACCGCAGAGTTACGCAGAGTTGCGCGGAGTTTTTAGTTTCCATGCGGCATCGTAATAAAAACTCTGCGCAACTCTGCGTAACTCTGCGGTTAAAACCATTTCACTCATTTCTGTCCTGTAATGCTGCAAATATATAAAATGTTTCTTACTTTTGCTTCTTATAAATATATTTAATGAAATGCTCCGATACATAAAAAGATACCCCGTTTCCCTGTTTATAATAGCTGTAGTTATATATCTTTCTTTCTTCAAACCACCTTCAATAGATACGGAAATAGTAATACCTTTTCTGGATAAAATAGTACATTTCTGTATGTATTTCGGAATGTCGGGTATGCTTTGGATCGAGTTTCTGCGGAATCATCGAAACAATGATGCGCCATTGTGGCATGCATGGATTGGGGCTTTTTTTTGTCCGGTATTATTTAGCGGTGTAGTAGAATTGTTGCAGGAATATTGTACTTCTTACCGGGGTGGTGATTGGTTGGACTTCGCTGCAAACAGTGCAGGTGCGGTAGTTGCCAGCCTGATTGCGTTTTATGTTTTACGACCGCGAATGATTAAAAACAGGGCTTCAGAAATTTGACAGTACCAAACGGTTCATTTGCCAGTACCAAACGAGTCGTTTGCCAGTATCAAACGATCCGTTTGCCAGTACCAAATGAACCGTTTGATACTAGCAAATCCTAAGAGTTATAATAAATCGACCACCTTGCTCAACCGGGTGCTGTTTGAACCTTTAATTAAAATAGTCTTACCTATCGGCCGCTTTTCGTTTATACTATTGATAAATTCATCTACATTGGCAAAGGAACGGTAACGGTGATTAACAGCGGCAAAGTTCTCACCAATAAGTACCACCTCGGTAAGGGGCGAGTTTTCCAAAAGCTCAATGATCTTTTGATGTTCGGTTATACTATCGGCACCTAGTTCTTTCATATCGCCCAGGATCACCATTTTGGAAAGGGCTTTAAGGTTGATGAAATTCTGTACGGATGCCTGCATACTGGTGGGGTTGGCATTGTAAGCATCAATAATAAGCGTATTATACTCCGTTTGCTTTAGTTGCGAACGGCTGTTTTGTGGTTGGTATTCACTAATAGCCTTATTTATATTTTCGCGGGTAATGCCGAAATAATATCCGATAGTAACAGCAGCCAGCGCATTAGTGAAATTGTAATCGCCAATCAACTCTGTACTTATGTGGCTTTCTAAACTATTTCCGGCTTTCCATTCAAATTCCAGAAAGGGAGAATTCCCGGTTATCCGGGCATTAATATACAATCCGGTTTTGGTGCCGTATTGGATCTTTTCCAGGCCATCCGCCATGTTCACTAATAATTCATTGTCTTGATTGATGAATACAAGGGAATCTTTTTTATTACGCAGGTACTCATATAACTCGCCTTTAGCGGTTATTACTCCTTCAAGAGACCCGAACCCTTCCAGGTGCGCTTTGCCTACATTGGTGATTATACCATAATCGGGATCGGTTATTTCTGCCAGTTCAGCTATTTCGCCAATATGACTGGCACCCATCTCAATGACGGCAATGTCGTGTTCCGGGGTTAGTCTCAACAGGGTTAATGGTACCCCGATGTGGTTATTCAGGTTCCCTAAGGTGTATAATACATTGAAAGATTTTTGAAGTACGGCAGCAATCAGTTCTTTGGTAGTAGTTTTTCCATTGGTGCCGGTAATGCCGATTATCCGTGTTTTAAGCTTGCGTCGATGATAAGCGGCCAGTTGCTGTAAAGCTTTTAGGCTATCATTAACCAAAAAGTACTTTCCGTTATCCTGGTAATATGCTTCATCATCTATTACTGCATAAGCACATCCTTTTTCCAGCGCTTGCGCCGCATAGGAATTCCCATTGAACGAGTCACCTTTCAGGGCAAAAAATATGGAACCTGCGGGGCAGTTGCGGCTATCGGTAGTTACTCCGTTGCTTATTTCGAATAATTGATATAAAGAACCTGTATTCATACGGTTATTGTTTACTTAAAGTTATGACGGAACAAAGATAAAACTTTTCCGTATAACAAAGTATGGTGCCTGGGAAAGCACTCTAAATCAATAAAAAAATCCCAGACACTCGCTTGAAATATGAGTTAAATAATTATTGTTCTCTGGTAAACTGGGTCAGCTTACGGTTGGATATTGACACCTTTTCCCGAACACAATCCGGGGATAACGGAGAGGTGAAAGCCCTGTGTGATATTATACATGTAAAAACAATATACTTACCCGGGGAGCTCTAATGAGAAATATTAGTGGTGTTTTTCCGTTTTTTTCTTCCCGGGTGTGTATGGTTTGGACTTTCCCTTTCTCCATCAAAAAAAATGTATTGGTTGAAAAGCAGTAAAGCTATCCGTTTCATACGGCACATATAAGTTAGATTACCTCCATCAAATCTTCTATCTTGTAGAATGGCGGCAACAAGTATCCATTAACGAGGATTGTCGGAGTACTGTTGATTCCCGAATTTATTCCCCATTCCCGGTGTGCTTCATATTCTTTTCTGGTATCGTTTTCATTCAGGTTAAGAGGGTAACGTTTAAAGAATGATTCCTTTTGATTTTTCCCTCCCTGATTAAACCACTCTGTGTACACTTTCATAGACTCCTTCGTATTCATTTTCAGGTAAGTACCGATGAGGAATAGATTACTTTCTTCCAAATCCGGAAAACTTAAAAACAGGTATTGAATACATACTTTCTCTCCTCCTTTCTTTAAAAGTTTATCTACTCTGGCATGCATTTTAGCACAAGGTTCACAGTGTGGATTAGTAATCACAGTAATCAAATTTTTAGCCTCTTTATTTCCAAATAGAATTTGGGATGTGTCTTTACTGATCGGATAATAAGCCTGAACTTGAAGCAATGAATAAAAAACTTCCTCTTTGGATTTTAAACTGCTCAGTTCCTGTGTAATATTTTCGGTCTTTTCTGCCAGTGCCAACCGTGGTACTAACAGATTAAGAGTTATGATGAAAAGTAGATATATGCAACCGACAACCAGGTATTCCAACATAATTGATGGAAAGTAAAGGGAACCGGAGAATACATTGACTAAGAAAATTAACCATAAAACGGCCAATGCACACAGGCAAAGCGGGCACCACTGTTTGGCTTTTACTCTTTGATACCATACACTCCATACAGTAAACGGCAAAGAGCCTATATTAATAATGGCTACATGTGACCATAAAGAAGGGAACAATAAAAGAATAACCACATTGGCAAGGAAATAGCCTAAACCGACTTCACTCCATCCTATAACACCCCATAGGCGGGCAGCATCTGATTGCAGAATATCGTTGCAATCACTTTGCTTAAACAAAGAACATATTTTATCGCTGTAGCGGCTTTGCCGGTTTAATTGTTTCAGTATTAACAAATAGCCGATATATACTCCTGCAATATTTAGTGCAAGCAAAAGTAGTCCGTATATATCCTTGTAAATTCCAGAGAGGAAAAAAGAATATACGAGAAGGAAAGCAACAGCAGAGCCTAAAAGAGCTTTTTGCCCTTTTATTAACCATTCGCTGAGTTTATTTGCCTTATAATCAGGTTCAATAGCGTTAGTATCATCTTCTGCAATTAATACTACTCCCGTCCATACATTGAAAAAGTCATTTAATGAGACGGTTGTATGCTTTCCATCCCCAATATATTGTATCTGTTCCGGTGTAATTTTATACACTACCACAAAGTCGGTACTTACATGTGCAATAAATGGAGCCTCTAATTCAAAGATATCTTTTTTATTCTCCATTTTCAATCCCGTATTCTCAATGCCATAATCAGATAGCATACGGGATATACCATACAGGTTGTTTTTATGCGGATGCTCATTAAAATACGTATCAGAAAAGCTTGATGTATACTTTACATCTAATAATTGAAGATAGGTCGTGAAGACATTGTGTGTTTTCATGGTTGAAGAAGTAGTTATCCGGCTGAGGATTGTATGTATATCAGGTTATTTCCGATTAGAAACTTTAAATTTCTTTGTAATAGAGAGTCTATCGCATCTTCATCATTTTCCACCCGTTCGAATAAATCTGATGCTTTATCTTTTAATTGGGAATAAGTAATGGGTCCCGTTTCTTCATCAAGAATGGCAAGCATATTGACCGACAGATCGTCCAGGTTTATTTCTTTAAAACCGTCAAAGAATAACTGGGGTACACAGGCTACCATTTGGGTAGTCTTTCTTTCACTTAGCACTTCAAAAGGATTAAAGTTAAGAACGTTGAACGGAGTTTCAATAAATTCAATGTATGGATTCAGGTATAATTTGCCTTGAAGACTGCTCAGGTAAGTATTGGATGCAAAAATATTATTCTCTAGGTGTTCAATGTCTTTTATATCTATCTGCGAGAATTTATTACTCAGGATTTCATTAAATTCTTTTTCGTATTCATATACTTTATTCAGTATGGAGTTGTTTTGGCTATTTACAAAAGAATCCACATTGTCAGTGTCTTTCAGATTATTATCTGGATATAAATCCTGAATCAATGCCCGGGTTTTGTTGTAGACGCTTTTTTCTCGTATCTGTACGTTTGTTTCTTTCTGGATAAAAAAGGATATGTTTTTATGAGTAGATGGAAATAATGAAACTACTTTTTCAAAGTATGACGGATATTCAATATATAAACGGCGAGTCAATTGATCACAAATATATTTGTTTTTTTTCAAAGGGCCGATAAGATGCATATATTTTAACGTTGAGAAGTCACCAAAGTCATCCATGATATAACCATTGTCGTTATATGTTTTTTCATATATACAGGCAGGCTTTACTTGGGTTTCTTCGGTAAACGAGTAGAAAAGTACTTGTTCAAAAATCATGCTGAAGTTTCCTTCAGGATGACATGGATAATTCTCTTCTACAAATTGTATAGCTTCCTGCGAGTATCTTTGTAATAAATCTACATCATTCCCTCCTATTACGCCGGCATTAAAGGACTTTGGATATTCTGCCAAAAGATTCTCTTTAAGGAATTCAGGGATATAAATGATCTTTTTCAGAATAGGGGCAAATAATTCTTTATAAAAATCCGTGCTCAGTTCCTCGTTTTGAGCAATCAACCGAGCATTTATCAAAGAATCATCAAATGACTTTTCTATAAAAACATCTCCATCAACATGAATAAAGCTTTCTTTTTGTTTATTATAGGTCAATAACTTAGGGTATGCCCACAGGAAATGGTTGTATCTCCATTGGTCATATTCAATGTGGTAATCTGTATATGGTATATTAATCTTATCAATTAGTATTTTAGCACTCTCCGAATCGGTATATAGTTGTACGTTTGGGTAAAACTCTCTTAGTTTTAAACAACTATAAGCCCATGCTATCAGGTGATGTTGCGGTGAATACCAACCGAAGGAGTCTGTTAATAGATTCTTATAGTTGGAGCATAGTGTTTGACAGATTTTCATAGTAATTATTGTATGTTTAGCAGTTACAATAAGGCACCGTTAAACGGTGCCTTTGTTAAGTACTTTAGTACAAGATGTTAGCATGTCTGACCACCGTAGCTTGACCCCAGTCTGTTTATGCAGTAATCTTTACATGATTGCTCGTTGGGATAATAACTCCAATAACTTCCTATTACCGGACGTCCGGTATTTTTATCCCAACACTTACATGCGCATGAATTGCTGGAGCTACCTCCAAGTACCTGCTTCATTTCTTGTTCTTCCAGGACAATTGCATTTGGCAGTTTAACTTTACTTAACTTACTCATAATTAAAATTGATTTTCTGCAGCCAGTTAATATTATTCAACTTCAATGATGCTGCTTCATTCAAAGTCGATTGCGGTTTCTACTTTTTTGTTTATTATTAATAGTCAGCATTAAAAAACTTTTAGCATGAATAACCACCATAATTGGAACCAAGCTGCCTACGACAGTTGTCAGCACAGTTCTCTTTGGTAGATATATATGTACCACTACCAACTGGCTGCCTGTTCATATCATGGCACATACAGATTGAACGACACATTGGGTCGCCTATACTACCGCTTATAAGACTACCACCACATACCTGCTTCATTTCCTCTTCTTTCAGAGTAATTGCATTTGTTAATTTGACTTTACGTAATTTACTCATAATTTAAATTAACGTGAGTTCGATATAAGAAAATCATCAAAAAAATAGCATAATAGTCAAAGA
>DAMCMT010000020.1:53446-60382 GCA_032108265.1 Bacteroides sp. | reverse complement strand
GCCCCTACGCCATGCGGATCAAAACCCCTCAAAATACAAAGAAAACAAGTATATAGCCACCTAAATTCTAAAGTAGTATACTATGTATCTGAAACGAATTATTCCTTTCATCCTCTTTTCCGCTTTCCTGGGCTATTTAGCGGCCCAGCCCGCGGCATCTGGATTGACTCTTAAGCAAACCATCGAGCAGGCACAGCAAAACTCGCCCGATGCCCAACGCGCCCGGCATAGTTTCCGTTCCGAGTATTGGCGGTATAAGTCGTACAAGGCAAATTACCTGCCGTTCCTGACGATGAACTCCAATCCCAACCTGAACCGGGCGATTAATAAAGTAACCATGGCCGACGGTACCATCAAGTTCGTAGAACAAAATATGCTTTCGACCGACCTTTCTTTGACCCTGACCCAGAATATCCCCTGGACGGGCGGTAGCGTATTCGTTGAAACAGCCGCGCAACGGCTGGATATGCTGTCGGATAAAACAATTTCCTGGCAAACCAGTCCCGTTACAATTGGCTATTACCAGACGCTTTTCGGCTACAACTCCCTGAAGTGGGATAAACGGATAGAGCCGGTGCGCTACCAGGAAGCACGGAAAACCTATCTCGAAACGCTGGAACTCGTTGCCGTACGAACCACCGACTTGTTTTTTGCACTCGCCACCGCCCAAAGCAACTTCGAAACTGCCACATTCAACTATGCCAACGCCGATACATTGTATCATTACGCGCAGGGCCGGTACAGCATCGGCACGATTACCGAGAACGAAATGCTACAGCTAGAGTTAAATAAACTTACCGAAGAAACCAACCTGATGAATACCCAGATTGAAGTGGAAAACGCCATGCAAACACTTCGCTCATACCTGGGTATCCAGGAGGATATCGAGTTAACGGTCGATATCGAAGAAGCCTTGCCCGATTTCATCATTCCGCTGGACGAAGCCATGTATATGGCTTCCACCAACAGCCCCGATATTCAGAATATGATTCGCCGGCGGATAGAAAGCGAAAGCGCTGTGGCACAAGCCAAAGCCAATGCCGGACTTAAAGCGGATGTTTACATCCAGTTCGGCTTGACACAGACGGGGGATAAGTTCCGCGATGCCTACCGCAATCCCCTCGACCAGCAGTTAATCAGGCTGGGTATCACCCTGCCTATACTCGACTGGGGGCGTGGAAAGGGCAAAATACGTGTCGCCCAATCCAACCGCGACCTCGAGTATGCACAAGTAGACCAGGACCGGATGGACTTCGATCTGAATGTAAGGAAACTTGTAAAACAATTCAACCTGCAAGCGCAACGTGTACAGATTGCCGGACGCACGGACGAAACCGCACAACGCCGTCACGACGTCGCCCGCCGCCTGTACATCCTCGGGAAGTCAACCATCCTCGATTTGAATGCTTCGATAACCGAGAAAGATAATGCCCGCCGCAATTATGTAAAGGCGCTTTATAATTACTGGAGTTTGTATTATACGCTGCGCAGTATTACGCTTTACGATTTCGAAAAGCGGCAAGAGCTGGAAACAGACGTCGAATACCTGATAAACTAAACTCATTACTCACCACTCAAAACTCATCACTCAAAATGGATATAAAAATAGAAAAAAAGCCCTGGTACCTGCGTTATAAGTATTACATCGCCGGTGGGGTAGTGTTCGTAGCCTTTCTCATATACGTCATCACCCTTTCCGTAGGCCCGCGCCGGTTGAGCATCGACATGGAAAAGATACAGATTGCCGAAGTCCAGAACGGCAAATTCATGGAATACGTCGACGTCGAGGGAGTTGTGCAACCCATCTTAACCATCAAAATCAACAGCCGCGAAACCGGAAGCGTCGACCGCATTGTAGCCGAAGAGGGCAGCCTGCTTAAAAAAGGCGACACCATCCTCGTACTCACCAACCCCGACTTAATCCGCACCATCGAGGACCAGCGCGACGAATGGGAGAAGCAATCCATCAGCTACCGCGAGAAAGAAATCGAGATGCAGCAAAAGAGCCTGAACCTCAAACAACAATCCCTGCAAAACGATTACGAGTTAACCCGCTTGCAGAAAAGCTTCGAGCTTGATAAGGAAGAGTTTCAAATGGGCATCAAAAGCAAAGCCCAACTCGAAGTATCGCAGGACGAATACACCTACAAACTACGAACCGCCGAACTTCAACGCGAAAGCCTGCAACAAGACTCGGCCATGACAATCATCCGGCACGACCTGCTCCTCAACGACCGCGAAAGGGAACGCAAGAAATACGAACGGATGAAAGAACGGCTCGACAATCTCATCATCCGCGCACCGCTCAACGGGCAACTGAGTTACGTAAAGGTTACCCCCGGTCAGCTAGTCAGCACTAATGAAAGCATTGCCGAGGTCAAAGTCCTCGACCAGTTCAAGATAACCACCTCACTGAGTGAGTATTACATCGACCGCATCGTCACCGGGCTACCCGCTACCGTAAGTTATCAGGGCAGGAAATACCCGCTGAAAATAACCAAGGTAGTTCCCGAAGTTAAGGAACGTACTTTCGATGTCGACCTGGTTTTCACGGACGAAATGCCGGATAATGCAAGGGTAGGTAAAAGTTTCCGCGTGCAGGTGGAACTCGGTCAGCCGGAGGATGGGTTGGTTATTCCGCGGGGTAATTTTTATCAGTCGACGGGCGGGCAGTGGATATATAAGGTGAATGCGGCGAAGACAAAGGCAACACGGGTGCCGCTGTCGATAGGCCGGCAAAATCCGCAGCAGTATGAAGTTATCGACGGTTTGCAGCCCGGAGATTTGGTTATTGTTGCAGGATATGATAGTTTTGGGGAGGCGCAGGAATTGATATTGAAATGAAACCACGATGATAAAGCATCATTTAAAAATAGCATTGCGGAATATTCTGAAATATAAGGTTCAGAATGTTATAGGGATAGTGGGTATGGCTACTGGATTAGTTGCTTTTGTGTTTGGCTATCAGTGGTATAAATACGAAACAACGTTCGATAGCTTTTATCCGAAGTCCGATCGTTTATACATGGTTTCAGGGGTAGAAACTCAAACAGGTAAAAAACAACGAAACCTTCCTTTATCTCTATTATATGCGTTACAGTCCGAATTCCCGGAAATCGAAACAGCTACCGCATTATATGGAAAATATGGTTCATCATATAAAAGTGGTGATAAAGAAATCGGAGATCCGGAGGTGGAGTTTGTAGATGAATCCTTTCTGGATTATTTTACTCCTCAGCTGATATGTGGCAAAGACCTGATGCTTAAGCAGGAAGATGAAACGGTAATAACCCGCTCATTTGCAGAGAAGTTCTGGAATACTCCGGAAGATGCTTTAGGGGAGACTGTTACTTCAGGTTATGATTTTAAATTCACTATTTCATCAGTGATTGAAGATTTCCCGGAAAATTCTATTTTCCATTCTGTCGAGATGTGGGAGCCGGATATAATAACCCGCAAATACAATCAGCAAAGAGACCCGGTGTTGAAATGGAAACAGCAAGAAGTAATAATTTTTATTTGTTTAAATGAATCGGAGAACCCGGATGATTTCAACAATAAACTGGAAAATTATCTGATTGACAGAAAATATAATGAAGAACTGGCTTTGCGTTTAATTCCCATTTCCGGTATCCGACATACCTTTGGACAATCCTTTCGGGTAGAAGGAACATTCAGTTTAAATTATATCTATATTTTTATTATTACCACGTTTATATTATTCTTGTGTGTACTTGTAAACTATACCAATCTGTATTTAAATAGTATGTATGGCCGAACCAGGGAAATGATATTAAGGCATGCAGTGGGAGCCGGGAAAAAGCAATTATTATCTCAGGCCATTGCCGAATTGTCCATACAATTTATACTTATCTTCATTCTTTCCTGTTGTTTTATAGAATTATTGTTACCGGTATTTACAAATATCTTAAATATCAGTATGGATAAAAGTTCATTATGGACCAGCCTGTTCTATGTTACATTTATCGCTCTTGCTATTGTCTTTTTAATTCAGATTCCTTTATTCCTGTATTTTATCCGGAATGCATCCTTACAAGTGTCTGCTTTAGGAAGTAAAGCTCATCAGTCTGCCATATTCGGAAAAACATTAATGATTTTCCAGGTAGGTATTTGTGTTGGTTTTATGTTGTGCGCATTAGGAACCGGTAAACAAATATTCTACTTTTCGAAAAAAGATATTGGATTTCAGAAAGAAGGTCTATTGCATTTCTTAAGTTCCAACAAGGAAAGAAATCTAACATTGGAAGAAATAGAAAAAATACCACTAATCGAAAATATTACCGCTGCGGGAGTTTTTCACTTTCAAAATGATCCTGGTACTACGTCTGCTGTAGATTGGAGCGATAAACCAGACAATTATAAACCGATTTTCCAGATCATAGAATGCGATAAAGATTTTCCCATAACAATGAAACTTGAATTGCTGGAAGGAAGATATTTTGATGAAACGGATAATGTTCCTCAACGATGGGGTGGTAATAAAATCGGCTTAATTAATGAGGAAGCAGCACGTATTATAGGTTATGATAATATAATCGGGAAAAAAATTAAAGTATGGAATGGCGTAATAAATGTTGACGGCACTTATGAAACAGATGAAATGGAAATTGTAGGAATAGTAAAAGATTTCCAAACAACCGGTTCCCGTACTGCACAATTACCTATAATAATTGTTCATGTATGCGACCGCTATAGTGGATATACATATTATGTAAGAGTGGGTAAAGGAAATGAAGAAAAAGCTAAACAGGATATCGTCAAGGCTTTTGAAAAGCACGCTATTCCCTTTGATCCGGTTCCTGAAGTATATACCATCAATGAAATCTTTGATGAATTGAATAAATCGGAAAACTCCAGCTTCCAGTTATTCTGTATATTGGCTGTATTATCAATACTAATATCTGTTTTTGGAATTTACTCTATTTCCGAATCAAGCATATATCGTCGAAGAAAAGAAATAGCCATCCATAAAGTTATGGGAGGAAGCACTTATAATATTACAACCATGCTCCTGGCCGAATATATACGGATTTCATTACTTTCTAACTTATTATTTATCCCTATCGCCTGGTATTTTCTGAACAAATGGTTGCAACAGTTTCCTTATCATACTAATATCGGATGGTTGGATATATTGATAATACTGGCGATAACAACAGGGCTTATCACTATAACGGTTTTAAGACACATATTGAAAGCTGCTTCTGAGAATCCTGCGGATGTGGTGAAGAGTGAATAATTTAACTTAGATAGAACATGATACGACATTATTTCAACATGGCACTTCGCGTGTTATCGGCAAATAAAACGAAAACAATCATTAGTATACTTGGACTTGTAGCGGGTATCTTTTGCTTTACTACCACAAATTATTATGCCCGTGCCTTTTACCGCAATGATGCGGTGTTCCCGGAGTTCGACCGTATGGCTCGCATCTATATGAAATATGAGGGCCGCATAGGGTTTGTCGCGAAAACCAAAGACGTACCGGCAGGAAAAGAAGATATCAGTCAAGTGATTGATATGAATTTTCCCGAGATATCGTATTATGCCTCGTACAATCCTTCGGTGGCGCACAATATAGAATGGACTGATGCAACAGGCAATCAGGTATTATATAATGCATCAGCTATGGAAGTCAGCAGCGACTTTTTCAAGATATACCCTGGTGCTTTTTTGGAAGGCCGCGAAGATTTATTTGCTGACCGGCCGTTAACGGCTGTTGTTACCCGCTCATTCAGCCTGCAACTTGGGCTGGGAGAGTCTGTTTTAGGAAAGACCTTTACGTTGATATCACGCAGGAATGAAGCGATTGAAGATTCACAAACATACACTATTGCCGGGGTAATCGACGATTATCCTGCATTTACCAGTTTCACCTTGGGACGCAATCCGGAACTCTTTATAAAGAGTGGACTGGGTAATGAGTGCACTTTTCTGATGCACCCAGGTACCCAATTGGACGCACTGAACGACCGTTTACAGAAAATAGAAACCCATACACGGATGAAAGATGTAAGCAACGAAATGAAGTTCGATTGGATTAAAGATCAACGCCAGATTCCATTACAATTTGGTATCATCGGTTTCATAGGCTTCTTGGTAATGCTGACGGGGGTGATCAATTTTTTAAGTTTCTCGGTAGGTTCGTTCTTGAATCGTAATCGCGAATTAAGTCTGCGAAAAACCCTTGGAGGTCAAAATTTCCACCTATTTCTACTATTATTTACCGAGTTATTCATCATCGTAACCTGTGCCATCCTGATTGTCATTGCGGTTTCCGAGTTGCTATATCCTTGGCTAATATCGCTTTTGGCGGGCAATATGAGTATCTTTACCATTGACATTCCGTATGCAATGAGGCACAATGTGGAATACGGATTATGGATCATGCTCTTCTGCAGCATTATTGCCTTCTTGGCCGTAGCTCGATTAAAGTTACAAAAATCATTGATAGATATGCGTCGTGGCAATTCTACCGGTCGCAAACATCGCATGAGAAATACATTACTGGGGCTACAGGTTTTCATCGGTATGATTTTCCTGATTTGTGTAGGCGCATCTATTGCACAGATGCATCATGCTGCCCATGAACACGAAATCGAATTACATAACAACAATGCTATTCGCAACATCCATCTACCGATATATCAAGAATATACGTTAAAACAGAATGGTTATAATATCCTGCAATTCGTCTCCTCACAAAAGTGGACTGAAGCGGCTGGAGCTATGCATTACGATGCTACTGAATATCATTCTAACGGACAAAGTCGTCGAATCCGGATGGCTACAGTAACACCTGGATATGCCGAATTTTCGTCTTATCCCGAATTGAAAGAGGCAATTGCAACGGAAAAAGAATTTTGTCTTGTGAAGGAAAGTCTCCGGAGGCTTCTCGAACAAGATTCCATT
>DAMCMT010000020.1:34745-53436 GCA_032108265.1 Bacteroides sp. | reverse complement strand
GATATTTTCCGGCGGCTGGTCAGACATACACCATCACAGGAAACATTGGCGACGAAGGTGATCCGTGTGCTTATGTACCATACATCGACGGCCCGTTGTCTAACCTTTATCTCCGTGTCAGGCCCGAAGCCAATCTGGATTCTGTCAAAGCAGAACTTTCTCGCTACATCAGCAACTTTATTCCTGTAAATTACCATTTTCCTATCCAAACTGTAAATGAAACAGAGGAGTTAATACACCAAGCTTATAGACTGCTTTTCTGGGTGTTTGCAGTTTGCGCCTTAATCAGTATCCTGATTTCGACACTGGGTATATATGGAGCCGTGGCGCTTGATACCGAACGCCGCCGCAAGGAAATTGCCATTCGGAAAGTAAACGGAGCAGGATTGAAAGAAATAGGATGGTTATTCGGTCGCTTGTACTTATCCTTGTACCTGTTTGCAGCCGTGTTGTCGGGACTTATTGGCTGGGCTGTATTGAGAGCAATGTCGTCAGTACCGGAACTATTCCACCAAATGTTCAATCCGAATCACCCTCTTTTATGGATAAGTGTTTACGGTACTTCAGCATTGATTGTGTTTCTTACGGTTTATTTCCGGATACGTCGATCTAGCGAACAGAATCCTGCCGAAACCATAAAATCAGAATAAACAATATAATAACGTATTATCATGATTAAAACAGAAAATCTACAAAAAATCTTCCGTACGGAAGAAGTTGAAACATGGGCATTAAATAACGTGAATATACATATTGAGGAAGGAGAATTCGTAGCCATTATGGGCCCTTCGGGTTGTGGTAAATCAACTTTACTGAATATCCTTGGCTTGCTTGATAACCCTACTGGAGGTAAATACATCCTCAATGGAACCGAAGTTTCGCAGTACACCGAATCACAACGCACTAAATTACGTAAAGGAGTTATCGGCTTCGTATTCCAAAGCTTTAACCTGATTGACGAACTCAATGTTTACGAAAACATCGAACTACCGCTGCTCTATATGGGAATTTCGTCCTCCGAACGTAAAAAACGGGTAAATGTTGTCATGGAACGTATGGCAATAACGCACCGCAGTAAACACTTCCCGCAACAATTATCCGGCGGACAGCAGCAGCGTGTAGCAATAGCCCGTGCTGTAGTAGCCAATCCGAAGCTTATACTTGCCGATGAACCTACAGGTAATCTTGATTCGAAAAACGGAAAAGAAGTCATGGGCTTGCTTACTGAACTGAATAAAGAAGGAACCACCATCGTTATGGTAACTCATTCCCAAAACGACTCCGGATATGCCGACCGTGTAATTAATCTGTTCGACGGACAGGTAGTAACCGAAATAAGTTTATAGTACTATATGAAACTATATATTTTATCATTTAATTCAATTGAAACCTTCATTTGATTGCCGACATGCACATGTACGCAGTGCGTAGATGCACATGTTAGCATTACGTACATGCACATCTACGCGCTGCGTACATGTGCATGTCGGCAAAGATATAACATACTCAAAATAATACAGATAAACTAGAATAGTATTGGGACGCTACAACAAATAAAAAGTCCGCATAACAAATCCGGAAAGATTTGAGTTATGCGGACTTTTAAAATATAAAGTTATTTCTTTTTATAAGCTTTGTTCAATCTGTTCCGTCGGACAAAGTATTTCCAACTGATTAAAACATTTCACCAGTTTGTCAATGGCAAAATCAATCTGACTTCTGGTATGTGTTGCCATCAACGAGAAACGTATAAGTGTATCTTCGGGTGAACATGCCGGTGGAATAACCGGATTCACAAATACGCCTTCTTCGAACAACATTTTGGTAACCATAAATGTCTTATCCTGGTCGCGAACATACAAAGGAATAATAGGAGTAGCTGTATTTCCTATTTCGAAACCAAGTTCGCGGAAAGCTTTTAAAGCATATTCTGTATTATCCCAAAGGTTTTGCAGGCGTTCCGGTTCATTCTGCATAATATGCAAAGCTGCACGGGCTGCCGCTGTTGCTGCCGGGGTTGCGCTGGCACTGAATATATAAGAACGTGAAGTATGACGCAGGAAGTTAATGATTGATTCGTCGGCTGCAATAAAACCGCCCAGAGAAGCAAGAGATTTACTAAATGTACCCATGATAAGGTCAACATTATCGGTAAGTCCGTAGTGGTCGCAGGTTCCGCGCCCTTGTCTGCCCAGAACACCTAAACCGTGTGCTTCATCTACCATAATACTGGCGTTATATTTCTCTGCCAGGCGTACAATTTCCGGTAAGTTTGCAATATCGCCTTCCATACTGAAAACGCCATCCACTACAATCAATTTAATTGATTCGGGTTTGCACTTCTGCAATTCCTTTTCAAGCGACTGCATGTTGTTGTGCTTGAATTTCATTGCGGTAGAGAAAGATAAACGCCGACCCTCCACAATGGAAGCATGGTCGAGTTCATCACATATAACATAGTCTTCACGTCCGGTGACGCAAGATACAACTCCGAGATTTACCTGGAAGCCAGTGGAATAAATAATTGCATCTTCTTTGCCTACAAAAGCGGCCAGCTCTTTCTCAAGTTCAAGATGCAAATCCAGTGTTCCATTTAAAAACCTCGAACCGGCGCATCCGGTTCCATATTTGTTTGTCGCTTCTATTGCGGCTTCGATGACTTTCGGGTGATTGGTTAGCCCCAGATACGAATTGGAACCAAACATTAAAACCTTTCTACCACTCATCATCACCTCGGTGTGTTGTTCGCTTTCTATACAACGAAAATAAGGGTATACTCCTTTAGCTTTAACCTGTTGGGGGAGGTCATACCTTACTAACTTGTCTTGTAATAATCCCATGAATTGTCGTTTATAAAGGTTCAAAACCTATCAGAGTCATATTTTAATACAATATAACATCTGACTCTTTATTTTATTCTTAAGATACAAGTTTCAAAATCGGGGTCAAAGATAATAAAAATAAGTTTTTGGATGTTCATTTTAACCCGAAAATATTCACTTTTCACAATTAAGTGATATCTGAACATTGCATTTGTGAGAAATATATTACTTTTGTAAGCTGAGATTTGCTACAGTGCATACCGTGTTACTGCAATAAAATGAAAAGAATATTATTTATAATAAATCCGATATCGGGAACTCATACCAAAGAGTCGCTCGTAAAATTGTTTGATGAAGTATTAGACAAAGCCCGCTATACCTGGGAAGTAGCTTATACGGAACATGCCGGGCATGCGGTAGATATAGCTGCCGATGCTGCGAAAGCCGAGTTTGACGTGGTTGTAGCAGTGGGTGGAGACGGAACAATTAACGAGATTGCCCGTTCGCTTGTACATACCAATACCGCATTGGGAGTTATCCCTTATGGTTCGGGAAACGGATTGGCGCGGCACCTGGAAATTCCGATTGATTCTAAAAAAGCACTCCAAATCATTAATAATGGTTTCGAAGAGGTCATCGATTACGGAAAAATCAACGGCACTTCTTTCTTTTGTACCTGCGGCGTTGGATTCGATGCTTTTGTAAGTCTCAAATTTGCCGAATCGGGTAAACGTGGCCCGTTAACTTACCTGGAAAAAACATTGCAGGAAAGCCTGAATTACAAGCCCGAAACCTACGAACTGGAAACGGAAGACGGTACCGAAAAGCATAAAGCTTTCCTTATAGCATGTGGAAACGCTTCCCAGTACGGTAATAACGCCTATATAACCCCTAACGCTACTATAACGGATGGTTTACTGGATGTAACTATTCTGGAGCCATTTACCGTATTGGATGTACCTTCACTGGCCTTTCAGCTATTCAATAAAACCATTGACCAGAACAGCCGTATTAAAACATTCAGATGCAAAAGCCTCCGTATTCATCGAAACACTGAAGGAGCTGTTCACTTTGATGGCGACCCAATGATTACGGGAAAAGATATTTTCGTTGAAGTAATCACTCAAGGATTAAAGATGATTGTTCCGGAAGTAAAAAAGAATCCGCCCACGAATGTGTTGATGCGCGCTTCCGATTATATAAACGGACTGAAAACCCTGAACGATATAATCTTCGATGATTTGACGCAACGGAATAAAAGCCTTATCAAAAAACTTACCAAAAAAGACTGAATAAATTGAAAATGGAGAATTGAAAATTGAAAATTAAATGTGTACTTTTGCATTCTGTTAATTTTCCATTTTCAATTTTCAATTTAAGAATTATGTACAGAACTCATACGTGCGGAGAATTGCGTATCTCCGATGTAAATAATCAGGTAACCCTTGCTGGATGGGTACAACGTTCCCGTAAAATGGGCGGAATGACTTTTGTTGACCTGCGCGACCGTTACGGAGTTACCCAGCTTGTTTTCAACGAAGAAACCAATGCCGATTTATGCGATAAGGCAAATAAACTGGGTCGCGAATTTGTGATTAAGGTAACCGGAACCGTAAATGAACGCTATAATAAGAATGCCAATATCCCAACCGGAGATATCGAAATCATCGTTTCGGAACTGAACATCCTGAATGCATCACTCACACCACCGTTTACTATTGAAGATAATACAGACGGGGGAGATGATATCCGCATGAAATACCGTTACCTGGATTTACGCCGTAATAACGTACGGGCCAATCTGGAACTACGCCATAAAATGACTATCGAAGTACGTAGCTATCTCGATAAACTGGGCTTTTTGGAAGTCGAAACGCCTGTTCTGGTAGGTTCAACCCCCGAAGGTGCCCGCGATTTCGTTGTACCGTCACGTATGAATCCGGGACAGTTCTATGCACTTCCCCAATCTCCGCAAACATTGAAGCAATTATTGATGGTTTCCGGTTTCGACCGTTATTTCCAGATTGTAAAGTGTTTCCGCGATGAAGACCTCCGTGCCGACCGTCAACCCGAATTCACCCAGATTGACTGCGAAATGAGTTTTGTTGACCAGGAAGATGTAATAAACACATTCGAAGGATTATCCAAACACCTATTTAAATCCATACTCAATGTGGATATAAACGAGCCATTCCAACGCATTACCTGGCACGATGCTATGAAATATTATGGTAGCGATAAGCCCGATTTACGTTTCGGTATGCAGTTTGTCGAATTGATGGATATACTTAAAGGTCATGGTTTCCCTGTATTCGATGATGCCGCTTACATCGGCGGAATCTGCGCGGAGGGTGCCGCAACTTATACCCGCAAACAACTGGATGCGTTAACCGAATATGTTAAAAGACCGCAGATAGGCGCCAAAGGTATGGTATATGCCCGTATTGAAGCCGATGGAACGGTAAAATCAAGCGTTGATAAGTTCTATACTCAGGAAGTTCTGCAACAGCTAAAAGAAGCATTCAATGCTAAACCGGGTGATTTAATCCTCATCCTTTCGGGCGATGATGCGATGAAAACACGTAAACAACTGAACGAACTTCGTTTAGAAATAGGTTCTCAACTCGGATTACGTGATAAGAACAAATTCGTTTGCTTGTGGGTAGTCGACTTTCCGCTTTTGGAATGGGATGAAGAAGCCGGACGTTATTCAGCCATGCACCATCCGTTCACCTCGCCGAAATCCGAAGATTTCCATTTGTTAGATACCGACCCGGGAGCCGTTCGCGCCAATGCTTACGACATGGTTATCAATGGCGTTGAAGTAGGAGGTGGTTCTATCCGTATATTCGATAGTAAGTTACAGAACAAAATGTTCGAATTACTTGGATTCACTCCTGAAAAAGCAGAAGAACAATTCGGATTCCTGATGAATGCATTCAAATATGGCGCTCCACCTCACGGTGGATTGGCTTATGGTCTGGATAGATTTGTTTCGCTATTTGCCGGACTGGATTCTATCCGCGATTGTATTGCATTCCCCAAAAATAACTCAGGACGTGATGTGATGTTGGATGCTCCTTCATTCCTGGATAAATCTCAGTTGGATGAATTGAATCTGATTGTAGATTTGAAAGAAGAAAATTAATTATCATAGGAAGATAATTCGTTTTTATGGTAAGATAATAAATTATCATAGGAAGATATGCTGATAACTCCTTAACATATTTCTTTGGAATATCTATAAAATAATAAAGCCCCTTTACGGGGCTTTATTATTTATGAATAATTATATTATTACATATCTTTCTGAATATAATTTTCGAAAACCACCCGAGAAATCCGTGCAATCATATCCTCATTGGTTTTATCATCTTCCATGGAATCTTTTACCAGGATAGCAATGGAATATCCGCTTCCATCGGGTAAAAGTACAAAACCTATATCATTATCAGCACCTTTAAGTCCGGCTTTATTACGTCCGGAGTTACCGGTTTTGTGCCCAACAATTACATCTTCAGGTAGGTAACCTTTGATTTTCTTTGGCCCGGTGGTTGTTTCAATTAATGTTTTTTCCAGGAATTCCTTAGCGGTTGGAGAATAAAAATCCTTCTCACGAACTTTCTCAATCATCATTACGGCAGTTGTAGGGGTAATCCAGTTCTTGTACTGTCTGTCCGGTTCCGCATGCATGGCACGTTCGGTACATGTAATGCATATATTGGCCATGCCGATTCCTTTCATGTATTTGTCGACCACCGTCGGGCCTCCTACATAATCGAAAAGAATATCGCAAGCGTTATTATCGCTCTGGCTAACCGAATATTTAAGAAGTTCGGATATGGGCAAAGTAATATTTCCCTCCGGATATTTATCTCTCAGCGGACTATGGGTGTTTTCCATCAAGTCTGCCTTTTTAATGGTTACTTGTGTATTCATGGAAAGATTATTCTTTTCCATGTAATCCAGTACGGCCATTGCCAATGGCAATTTATATACACTTTGCATGGGGTATTGAACATCGTTATTCACGGCAACAAGGTCTTTTCCATCGAAAAGTACAGCTACCCCTACGGTTGCCTTTTTGTTTTTAATTATGTTTTTAATTTGGCTTTCCAGTGTGGTGTATTGGGCTGACATACTTACGGACAGCCCTAAAAAACAGAGAAATAATAAGAAACGGTTCATAATGAATGATTATTTTTTTTATAATATAATTTTTGAAATGGTATAATTCTATTGTAACTGTTTATCCTCCTCCCGGAAGGAGGGGAAACCATGCGGAATTTATGTTTTTTTACGCCAGTTTTATACTATTATCCAGATATACATCCTGAATAGTATGTAACAATTCAACCCCGTCGTCCATGGGTTTCTGGAATGCTTTCCGACCACTGATAAGCCCCATTCCACCGGCTCTTTTGTTCACCACCGCAGTAATAACAGCTTCGCGTAAATCAGAATCACCATGAGATTCTCCACCTGAGTTTATTAATCCCACGCGACCCATGAAACAGTTTGCTACCTGATAACGGCACAAGTCGATAGGATGCGAGGAGCTTAGTTGCTCGTACATACGTTTATCATATTTACCGAAGTTGAGTTCCTGGAAACCACCATTAATAGTAGGAAGTTTCTGTTTGATAACATCGGCCTTGATAGTTACTCCAATATGGTTAGCCTGCCCGGTTAGGTCGGCAGCCGTATGGAAATCGCCATCTTCGGTTTTGAAAGCATTGTTACGCAGATAGCACCAAAGAATCGTAACCATACCCAATTCGTGGGCATATTCAAATGCTTTGGCAATCTCAACAATCTGGCGGTGGCTTTCGGGTGAACCGAAATAAATCGTTGCACCTACGGCAAGGGCGCCCATTTCCCAGGCGTCTTTTACGCTTCCGAAAAGAATCTGGTCGTACGTGTTCGGGTAACTCAATAGTTCGTTATGATTGAGCTTTACAATGAACGGTATTTTATGTGCATATTTCCGTGATACGGATGCCAATACGCCGAATGTTGATGCTACGGCATTACAACCGCCCTCGATGGCTAATTTTACAATATTTTCGGGGTCAAAGTACAACGGATTCGGGGCAAACGAAGCTCCGGCGCTATGCTCAATTCCCTGGTCGACAGGAAGTATAGATACATAACCTGTTCCTGCCAATCGTCCCTGACTCATTAATATCTGCATATTATTCAGGGTACGGTTGTTGCGGTCGGTCATCATCCACACATCGTCAATCCGACTGGGTGAGGGTGGATGCAGCAATGATTTATCGATTGTTTTACATGTATGGCCGAGATAATATTCTTCCTTATCTCCCAATAGTTCACGGATTTTCTTTGAGCTCATAATGTTATGTTTTAATTATTCCAACATATCTCAAAGATAACAACTGAAAAAGGTAAAAGTTTATTGTGCCGAGGTATTATTCCTCCAATAAGTCGGGCCGTAACATGCGGGTTCTTTCCAGTGATTGCTGTAGTTCCCACTCCTTGATTTTGGCTTCGTGCCCGGATAAGAGAATATCGGGTACTTTCCATCCTTTATAATCAGCCGGTCTGGTATAAACGGGTGCCGCTAGCAGGTTATCCTGAAACGAATCGGATAAGGCCGACTGTTCATCCGATATAACACCGGGAATAATGCGTACAATGGCATCGGCAATAACGGCGGCAGCCAATTCACCGCCTGTCAGTACATAATCGCCTATACTTATTTCTTTGGTTATAAAATGTTCGCGTATGCGGTAATCAATACCTTTGAAGTGCCCGCAAAGAATAATCAGGTTGCCCGACAGAGATAAGGTATTAGCCATTTTCTGGTCGAACTGTTCACCGTCGGGAGTCGTAAAAATTACTTCATCGTAATCTCTTTCGGCTTTTAGTTTGTTGATACAGTTTTCAATCGGTTCTATTTTCATCACCATTCCGGCAAATCCGCCAAAAGGATAATCGTCGACTTTTTTATGTTTGTCGGTAGCATAATCGCGCAGATTATGGATATGAATTTCGGCAAGTCCTTTATTTTTCGCCCGTTGCATGATGGAGCAGTTGAAAAATCCCTCAATCATTTCGGGCAATACGGTGATTATATCGATACGCATAATTTTAATTTTGGGCAAAAGTACAAATATTCAAAGAGAAACTTTTATTTTTGCGTGAAACAAATATTTGAAACGCAGATTAACGCGGATTAGCGCAGATTAATCTCTAAAAAATGAATCTGCGCTAATCCGCGTTAATCTGCGTTTCAAAAACAATAAAGTATTTTATCTGTATGACAGCAAAAGAAAGAATTGACAGCCTGCGGGCAGAACTTCATCAGCATAATTATAATTACTATGTATTAAATACTCCGGTAATTACCGACCGCGAATTCGATATACTGTTGCGCGAGTTACAGGATTTGGAAGAACGCCATCCGGAATATAAAGATGAAAATTCGCCCACGATGCGGGTAGGTAGCGATTTGAACAAGAACTTCACGCAGGTTACTCACAAATACCCCATGTTGTCACTTTCAAATACCTATTCGGAAGCCGAGGTCATTGATTTCTACGACCGTACCCGCCGTGCTTTAAATGGTGATTTCGAAATATGTTGCGAACTGAAATACGACGGAACATCCATTTCCCTGAGTTATGAAAACGGTAAACTGGTGCGTGCCGTAACCCGGGGCGACGGTGAAAAGGGTGATGATGTAACCGCAAATGTAAAAACTATCCGCAGCATACCGCTCGTGCTTCATGGTAATAATTATCCGGCTTCTTTCGAGATTCGCGGCGAAATACTGATGCCGTGGAATGTTTTTGAAGAACTGAACCGGGATAGGGAGGCAAAGGAAGAACCTTTATTTGCCAACCCCAGAAACGCGGCTTCGGGAACATTAAAGTTACAGAATTCATCGGTCGTTGCCTCGCGCAAGCTCGATGCCTACTTATATTACTTGTTAGGAGAGGGATTACCGTCCGACGGTCATTACGAGAATTTGCAGGAAGCCCGGAAATGGGGTTTTAAAGTACCCGACACCATGCGCAAGTGCTGTTCATTGGAACAAATCTTTGAATACATCAACTACTGGAATGTGGAACGTAAAAATCTTCCGGTAGCAACCGATGGTATTGTATTGAAAGTAAATAACCTGCTGCAACAAAGAAACCTCGGTTTCACTGCCAAGTCGCCCCGTTGGGCAATTGCTTATAAATTTCAGGCCGAACAGGCACTTACCCGTCTGAATACGGTTACCTATCAGGTAGGACGCACGGGCGCGGTTACTCCGGTGGCTAATCTGGAACCGGTGCAACTTTCAGGTACGGTAGTGAAACGCGCTTCGCTTCACAATGCTGATATTATTGAAAACCTCGATTTGCATATTGGCGATATGGTATATGTGGAAAAAGGAGGTGAGATTATTCCTAAGATTACCGGAGCGGATGTTTCGGCTCGCAGTTTTATGCTAGGTGAGAAAGTTAAGTTTATAACTTGTTGTCCGGAGTGCGGCAGTAAATTAGTTCGTTATGAGGGAGAAGCTGCGCATTATTGCCCCAACGAAACAGCTTGTCCGCCACAAATTAAAGGAAAGATTGAACATTTCATCAGTCGCCGGGCCATGAATATAGATGGTTTGGGGGCTGAAACAGTAGATATGTTCTTCCGGCTGGGTATGATAAAAAACACGGCCGATTTGTATGAACTGAAAGCCGAAGACATTAAAGGGCTTGATAGAATGGGAGAGAAGTCGGCCGAGAATATCATAAAAGGTATAAACAGTAGCAGGGAAGTACCTTTCGAACGCGTAATCTTTGCGCTCGGTATCCGTTTCGTGGGCGAAACTGTTGCCAAGAAACTCGCACGTTCTTTTGCCTCTATCGATGAATTGGCTTGTGCCGACCTGGAACGTCTAACAAGTGTAGATGAAATCGGTGGCAGGATTGCCCAGAGTATTATTACTTATTTCGGTAATGAATCGAACCGGATATTGGTAGAAAGACTCAAAGCCGCCGGATTGCAGATGCAACGTTCCGAAGAGGAATCGGGTACTTATACAGATAAGCTGGCCGGAATGTCGATTGTTATCAGTGGTGTATTTACCCAGCATTCACGCGATGAATACAAAGATATGATTGAAAAGAATGGCGGTAAAAACGTCGGAAGCATATCTGCCAAAACCAGCTTTATCCTTGCCGGAGACAACATGGGCCCGGCTAAATTAGAAAAAGCCCAAAAGCTGGGAGTACGTATAATGAACGAAGAGGAGTTTTTAAGCCTTATTTCGTGACATTTTTATATGTAGCAGCGATTTTATACAATCATTCGTGCAGTGAAAATCGAAAATATTCGTACTTTTGCGGCTGATAAGATTAGAGATTTTTAATTAACTCATGATACAGACAACCAGATTGAAAGGAATGGGCGTAGCATTGATTACCCCGTTCAAAGCGGACGAAAGCATTGACTATGAAGCTCTGCTCCGTATGGTGGATTACATTGTCCAGAATAATGCCGATTATCTTTGTGTGCTGGGAACGACAGCCGAAACCCCGACATTGACCGAAGACGAAAAGAAGAAGATAAAACAGCTGGTTGTTGAAAGAGTAAACGGTAAAGTGCCCATTGTACTAGGTTTGGGCGGAAACAATACCCGCGCCATTGTCGAATCATTGAAAAACGACGATTTCACCGGAGTAGATGCTATTCTTTCAGTTGCCCCATACTACAATAAACCATCCCAGGAGGGTATATATCAGCATTATAAAGCAATTGCCGAAGCTACTGAACTTCCTATTATACTTTATAATGTACCCGGACGTACCGGTGTAAACATGACAGCGGCTACCACACTGCGCATTGCCCGCGACTTTAAGAACGTAATTGCTATCAAAGAGGCTTCGGGTAATATCACTCAAATGGATGATATTATTAAGAATAAACCTGAAAACTTTGAAGTAATTTCGGGCGACGATGGAATTGCTTTCCCGTTGATTACTTTAGGAGCTATCGGAGTTATTTCGGTTATCGGTAATGCTTTCCCGAAAGAATTCAGCCGGATGACACGTTTAGCACTCCAGGGTGATTATGCCAATGCTTTGAAGATACATCATAGCTTCACCGAGTTATTTGATTTGCTTTTTGTGGATGGTAATCCGGCAGGGGTTAAGTCTATGCTGAATGCGATGGGGATGATTGAAAATAATCTTCGCTTGCCGTTGGTACCTACACGTATTACAACTTTTGAAGCTATAAGGAAAGTACTTAATCAGTTAAATATAAAGTGCTGATTTAAGTACTGAAAAATAATAAAGGGAGGGTGTGTCAAAAGTCATACATCTCCGTCATCCCGAGCTTGTCGAGGGAACTACAACCTCTCCACAGGCTTCCTCGTCGGGGTATAGTAGGCCCCTCGGCAAGCTCGGGGTGACGAAATGAGAACTTATGACACACCCTATTTCTTTGGCACCCAAAACTCTACTACACTTGTTTCGGCGAATAATTCACAAACCAACTGATGCCGAATTTATCCGTACACATTCCGAAATAATCTCCCCAATGCGCACGGCTGATAGGCATTTGTATCTGTCCGCCGGCAGATAATCCGTGGAATATTTTATAGGCTTCGTCCTGACTTTCTGCCGTAATGTATATGGAAAAGTTATTTCCTATTATGGGTTTAGTTCCGAATGCAGCCAGTCCGTCAGCCCCCATAAGTATGGTATCTTTACTAATCGGCAAGCAGATGTTTTCAATCTTTTCCAGGTCTTCTTCCGGGATTACAGGCATTCCTTCCTCTTCCATACGCGGTACATCTTTGTAACGGCTGATGAAAGAGACAGTTGAATCGAAAACAGATTCATAAAGTGTAAAAACTTCTTCGCAATTACCGTCGAATTTCAGGTAAATATTTAACTTTGCCATATAGTTTATTTTTACGCAGTAAAGATAGGAAAAATAAAACCGTACCTATGCATTTATTGTTATACCAATAAAACTCTTATGATAATTAACCGATTTACTGATAACGATTTATACAAATTCTCTGTCATGCTGGCTATACAGCGGCTTTATCCCCGGGCATGGGTGAGGTATGATTTTATTAACCGGGGTAAAACGGAGTTTCCGGATGGGTTTGCCGAAAGATTGAAACAGGAAGTAGAGTCAATGGCGAATTTATGCATGACCCGGGAAGAAAAAAGATTTATTACCCGCCGTTGCTATTACTTCGACCCGGTATTTATTGACTTTTTGGAGGGTTATCGTTACGACCCTTCCGAAGTAACAATTACGCAGGAGGGCGGGAAATTAGATATTTCCGTGGAGGGATACTGGTATCGTACTGTATTATGGGAAGTTCCGCTCATGGCAATTGTATCCGAACTTTATTTCCGGATTACGGGAGCCGTTCCTCAGCTTATTGAAGAAAAAGCCATTGAGAAAGCAAACCGGTTGAACGAAATGAAAGCCGATTATTCGGACTTCGGCACCCGCCGTCGCTTTTCTTTCGATGTACATGATAAAGTTATCGGTTGTTTCAAACAATATTCAACAGAGTACTTTAAAGGTACCAGCAATGTATTCCTCGCCATGAAATATGATACTATACCCATTGGTACAATGCCTCACGAGTGGTTTATGTTTCACGGTGCAGTTTATGGTTATCGTGCCGCTACGGCTAAGGCTTTGGAAGCGTGGGTGGATGTATATCAGGGCAGTCTGGGAATCAGCCTGACAGATACGTATACTACTGATATATTCTATGAGTCTTTCAATCTGAAGCAAGCTAAGTTATTTGATGGTGTACGCTGGGATAGCGGTGACCCGTTGGAATATACAGACAGAACCATCCGGTTTTATAAAAACAACCGTATCGACCCTTTATCCAAAACGATTGTTTACAGTGATTCTCTGGATTTAGAACGGGTACAGGAAATAAAGAAATATGTAAATGGCCGTGTGCATGATGCCTACGGTATTGGCACTTTCTTTACCAATGATGTGGGCGCTAAACCGTTGAATATGGTTATTAAACTGACTCAGGTAAAATTCAACAAGGAATTGAAGTATTTGTATGCCGTTAAATTGTCAGATGTTCCCGGAAAGAATACAGGAAATCCGGAGGAGATAGAATTATGTAAAAAGGTGCTGGGGATAGGGTAGTAAGTAATACTCTTTTTTGAAACGCAGATTAACGCAGATTTTTTTATTTCGATGCCGCATGGATATTAAAAAATCTGCGTTAATCTGCGTTAATCTGCGTTTCAAAAAAGAATATAATTAGTACGCTTCATTATGAACCCCTTTAATAGCTCGTCCTGAGGGTTCATTCTTATTCTGGAATGCCTTATCCCATGCAAGCGCTTCGGCAGTAGAGCATGCTACACTCGGTACGCTCGGAACGGAGCGCGCCGCACTTTCGCTCGGGAAATGCTCTTCAAATATAGTGCGGTAATAATATTCTTCCTTGTTCTGCGGTGTATTGATGGGGAAACGTTCTCCGGCATTAGCCATCATTTCATCGGTCACGACAGAAGAAGTTAGTTCGCGCAATGTATCAATCCAGTTGTAACCTACGCCATCGCTGAATTGTTCTTTCTGCCGCCAAACTACACTTTCAGGAAGCATATCGGCAAAAGCTTCGCGAACGATTTTCTTTTCGATACGTCCCGGACCACCCATTTTCGCAGCAGGGTTTATAGTCATGGCTATATCAAGGAATTCTTTATCAAGGAAAGGTACGCGACCTTCTACTCCCCAGGCTGCAAGGCTTTTATTGGCTCGCAAACAGTCGTATAAATGAAGTTTGGATAGCTTGCGGACGGTTTCTTCGTGAAATGTTTTGGCATCAGGCGCTTTGTGAAAGTAAAGATAGCCGCCAAATATTTCGTCGGCTCCCTCGCCGCTTAGAACCATTTTTATACCCATCGACTTTATAACGCGGGCAATCAGGTACATGGGCGTGGAAGCCCTGACAGTAGTAACGTCGTAGGTTTCGATGTAGTAAATTACATCCCGTATCGCATCGAGACCTTCCTGAATGGTATAATTTATTTCGTGGTGAACCGTACCTATATAATCGGCTACCTCCCGGGCTTTGGCAAGGTCGGGTGCATCTTTCAAACCAATGGCAAACGAGTGCAACTGAGGCCACCATGCAGTACTTTCGTCGTTGGATTCGATTCTTTTCGATGCATATTGCTTGGCAACGGCCGAAATGACACTACTATCCAAACCACCGCTTAACAATACACCGTAAGGTACATCGGTCATTAACTGCCGGTGAACGGCTTCCATTAAGGCAGTACGCAATTTGCTTACGTCGGCATCGTTCTCCTGAACGGTTTCGTATTCCGTCCAATCACGTTTGTACCAACGGGTCATTTTGCCTTCGCGGGTAATATAATGGCCGGGAAGAAATGGTTCGTAACTTTCGCAAAAGCCTTCCAGACCTTTCAATTCGCTGGAAACGTATATTTTACCGTCACTATCACGCCCAATGTACAAGGGGATAACGCCTATGGGGTCGCGTGCAATGAGGAAATCATCTGTTTCTTCATCGTAAAGGGCGAATGCGAATATGCCGTTGAGGTCTTCGAGAAAATCAATTCCTTTATCACGGTACAGGGCAAGGATAACTTCGCAATCCGAACCGGTACGGAAATTATATTCCCCGGCATAGCGTGCGCGGATATCCCGGTGGTTATATATTTCGCCATTCACTGCCAGAATCTGATTATTATCCGGCGAATAAAGAGGTTGACCGCCGCTTTCGGGGTCTACTATCGATAAACGTTCGTGTGCCAGTATGGCACTGCCACCTGCGTAAATGCCACTCCAGTCGGGCCCGCGGTGACGTAGCTTCTGCGCCATTTTCAGCGCTTTATCACGGAGTTGCTTCGATTGCTCCTGAATGTTGAATATTCCGATGATTCCACACATAATAATTATGGTTTTAAGTTTACAATTTAGTTTCAATATTTGTTTCCTGCTTTGGAACTAAAAGTTTCACACTTTGGAACTAAAAGTTTCACACTTTGAAACAAATGGTTTCATACTTTGAAACGAGGAGTTTCATACCGTGAAACTAACAGTTTCATACTAGGAAACAATTAGCAGGATGATAACTTAATTCAGGTTACGCGTTAATGAACCTACAATTAGTTATTTAAACCGATAAAAAATCATTTATCTTCTCTGCTACTTCTTTACCTGTTGCCATTGCCTTGACTACCAGACTGGGGCCGAGAACCAAATCGCCCGCGGAAAATACATTTTCAGGCAACGCAGATAATTCCGGTTTCAGAAAACCCATTGAAAGTAATACGAGGTCGGCTTCGATAATTTCTTTCTTTCCGGTAGGCTTCATCGTCATCCGGCCACCGTTTTCGCCCGGTATCCATTCTACTTCTTCGACTTCTACACCGGTTACTTTACCGTTTTTTCCGATAAACCGGGTAGATGATAATGCCCAGCGACGGTTACAGCCTTCTTCGTGACTCGATGTCGTTTTCAATACCACCGGCCACTGAGGCCAGGGAGTAGCCGGGTTGTGTGCAACGGGCGGTTGCGGCATAATCTCGATTTGGGTAACGCTGGATGCACCGTGGCGTACACTGGTACCGACGCAATCAGACCCGGTATCTCCACCGCCGATAACAAGAACTTTCTTTCCTTTGGCATTCACAAGTTCGGACTTAGGCAATGTTTGACCTGCCAGAATCCGGTTTTGTTGTGCCAACATCTCCAAAGCAAAGTGAATTCCTTTCAATTCGCGTCCGGGGATGGGGAGGTCGCGGGGTGTTTCGGCTCCCGTACATAAACAATACGCATCAAAGGATTTACGATTAGACGATTTACAATTTACGATTGATTGATTATTATTTTCAAATCGTAAATCGTTAATAGATGAATCGTAAATGACTTTTGTATTCATAACAAAGTCGATGCCTTCTTCTTTCATCAAATTGATGCGGCGGTCGATAACGACTTTGTGCAGTTTGAAATTGGGAATGCCGTAACGCAGCAATCCACCGGGAGCTTCGGCTTTATCGAAAACTGTTACCGTATAACCTTTGCGATTCAGGCGGTTGGCTACGGTTAATCCTGCCGGTCCCGAACCGATTACGGCAACTGTTTTACCGTTTCTTTCGGGCTGTACAGGTTGTATATATCCTTCCCTGAAAGCAGCTTCGATAATGGATACTTCATTTTCACGTATGGTTACCGGCTCTTCGCATGATAGTTGTAATACGCAACTCTTCTCGCAGAGAGCTGGACAAATACGTCCGGTGAATTCGGGAAAGTCGCACGTCTCGGATAATATTTCGTAAGCCTCGCGCCATTTACCGCGGTACAGTGCATCCTGCCATTCGGGCTGACGGTTGCCTATCGGACACGCCCAGTGACAGAAAGGCACACCGCAATCCATGCAGCGCGATGCCTGTAGTTTACGTTCGCGAGAGTTTAATGTCTGTTCGACTTCACCAAAATCGGTGATTCGTTCATGTATTGGCCTGTAACCGGGTTCCAGGCGGTTTATGGTGAGGAAAGCTTTTGGGTCGCCCATGTTTTTTAATTATGAATTAAAAATTATGAATTATGAATGACCATGCGGTTTTATTTTTTATGATTAATGAATTATAAATTATGACGCCGCATGGTCATTCATAATTCATAATTTATAATTCATAATTACTTAATAGTCACGTTGCATCTCCGCAATCTTCATTTGCAGCTTCATCATCTGTTCCTCCTGCAATACTTTTTTGTATTCGATGGGTACTACCTGGATGAATTCATCGACATAGCGGTTCCAGTCGTCGAGCATCGTGCGGGCTAACTTGGAGCCGGTGTATAGGTAATGCTGGCGGATGAGTTCGTGCAGTTCTTTGCGGTAGCTGGCTTCTTCAATCAAGGATAGTTCGACCATTTCCATATTACAGTAATAATCGAAGTCACCGTTTTTATCCCACACATATGCAACACCGCCACTCATACCGGCGGCAAAGTTGCGTCCTGTTTCGCCGAGAACTACTATGCGGCCTCCGGTCATGTACTCGCAACAATGGTCGCCTACACCTTCAACTACGGCAATGGCGCCTGAGTTGCGGACAGCAAAACGTTCGCCTACGCGACCGTTAATATATACTTCGCCCGAGGTAGCACCATACAGCAGGGTATTGCCGGCAATTGTATTCTTTTCCGCTTCGAAGTTGCTGCGTACTGGAGGTAGTACAGCAATGTGTCCGCCGCTTAAACCTTTTCCCAGGTAGTCGTTGGCTTCACCTTCCAGTTTGAAATAAACGCCCGGCATAAGGAATGCTCCGAAACTCTGTCCGGCTGAACCTTTGAACTTAATATTCAGGGTATGTTCGGGTAGACCTTTTTCGCCGTGCTTCATAGCAATAGCGCCCGAAAGCATGGCACCCACCGAACGGTCGGTATTGGCTATGGTATATTCGAGTGATACCTCCCGACCTTTTTCGATGGCTTCGGCGGCAGCGTCAATCATAAATACATCTTTTACATGGCTGATGCCGTGGTCTTGATTGCTTACATGACTAATAGCTGCATCGCTGTTAATGCGGGCGGTTAATTTGGAGAAGTCAAGCAATTGATGTTTCGGATTGGTTGTTTCCGGTTTACGGAGAATCAAATCTGCCCGACCCACAATATCATCCAGCTTTTCATAACCCAGCTCGGCTAAGTATTCGCGTACTTCTTCGGCCATGTAGGTAAAGAAGTTAACCAGATATTCGCTGCGTCCACGGAAACGGCGACGTAATTCTTCGTTCTGGGTGGCTACACCGACAGGGCAGGTATTCATGTGACATTTGCGCATCATTACACAACCCAAAACAATAAGCGCCGAG